>CAYSRG010000001.1:0-241982 GCA_964433555.1 uncultured Atribacterota bacterium
AAATCACAAACAAAAAAACAAATTACATAGAAACAGGGGATGGTTCCTTGTGTCATTGTGACACAAGGAACCATCCCCTGTTTCTATGTATCTTTCTATTATAATTCTTTATGGTTCAAGCACTGTGATAGTGGTATAACCACTTTGACTACCAACATGTGCAGTTACTTTAATAGTTATATTACTATCAGTAGTATTACCCGGAACTTCCAATTCAGTTGTAGCTATTCCGTCCGCATCAGTAACATCCACTGTCGGATTCAAGGTTCCTCCTTCAGTGCTGAATATTACATTTACACCTGCTACGGGTTCACCAACGGAATCTATAACATAGGCAGTTATCTCTGAAGTTCCTCCAGCACTAGTAAAGGATGCTGGTACTGCAACAACGATGATATTTATTGCAGTAAAGTAATCTACTTTAATACTTTCAAAAGCATATCCTTTATTACCAAAATAATCTGTTACGGTAAGCGTTACATTATAAGTACCAACATTATTATAAGTATGCTCAACGACAACTCCACTTCCTGTTGAGCCATCTCCAAAATCCCAACTATAGCTTGCTATACCCCTATCATCTTCAGATTTTGATGCATCAAAAATTACACTAAACGGAGCCGTACCAGTTGTACCTGGAATTACCTCTATGTCAGCCGTTGGAGGCTCAAAGTCAACACCAGGCTGAATAGCCGGAAATTCTACTGTGACGGATTTAGATATACCATGTCCTGCGCCATCAGTACCTATCAAGCTTACGGTACAGGTAATTTCTGTTATCATGGGATTCATCTGAACATAATCTAACACCTGCTGATAATATAATGGCAAATCTGTTATTTCAGTTATATCTCCGGGAGTTCCGGGAGAATCAGTGGGGGCAACATAAAATGCCATACCAACTGTCTTGGTTAAATCAGGAATTAATACTCCATCATTATAATATTTATAGCTAAAACCTTCTCCAATGAATTCCACTTGGTTAATAGAGTAAATCTCCAAATCAATAGTACCTTCACCTTCACCAAATTTGATTTCAGTGAAATTAACTCTTATCTGGGCTTTGGGGTCAAAAACATTTAAAATACCTTCACCAAACCAGTTACAACCGGAAAGTGTTATAGCAAACAATATAAAAATTGATAAAAACAGAACTATTTTCTTATTCTCTTTAGCTAATTTTTTGGTCAAACCCTTCCCCTCCCTTTTTATAAAAAGTTTTCAGTTTATGGTTTTTAGTTTTCAGTAAATATTTTCTCAGATGCAATTGAATGAGATTGCTTTGTCACTTCACTCTTTACTATGATATTCTAGTCGTTAGTATTTAGTATTTAGTTATTGGTTTGTAATTAAGAGTAATATGTTTGTTTTTCTACTTATTAGTGTTTATCATTTGCTTCTTAACTATTTACTTATTGCTAATTACGCAATACTCAATACGCATCACTAATTAATATTCAATTCTATGAGCTGTAATAAGGATAATTATTTCAGTTCTTTTCTTAGAATGGTTTCTAAATTTAAATATCTCGCCAAAAACAGGTATTTCACTTAGTATCGGTATTCTTCTAATTGTTTCAATCTCTTCGGTGGTAATTAATCCCCCAATAACATTAGTAATTCCCAGTGGTGAGCGAATAATTGCCTTTTCCTGACGAGAATTGATTATGGGATATCCCTGGATTAATTCAGTTCCCAGAGATTCAACTTTTATATCACAGACCATAGTAATATTATTGTCCATACTTAATCTGGGGGTGATGGTCATATTTAGACCGACATCAAGGTAGCGAATGGTTTCAATACCATCTGGTGTAATTTCGCGAATAGGTATTTTGGAACCAGATAGTATAACAGCCTCTTTGCCATCCAGGGTTAGTATTTTGGGATTAGATAAAATATTCGTTTCTCCTTCCCTTATTAAAGCATCTAATCTGGCCTGAAATAGACCTCGTCTTTCAAATGAACCTCCCAGGGTAATCTCTCCAAAAGTAATTGAACCTTGAACTAAATTTCCTGATTCATCAGTAGTAGTTCCGGTACTCCAGGAAATTCCTAAATCTTTTTCAGCATCCAATGATATTTCTACAATTTTAGATTCAATCATAATCTGTGGTGCCCGTTTGTCCAAACCCTGAATCATTACTTCGGCATTGGCTATTTCCTCTTGGTTACCCAGAACAATAATTTCATTCTGGCGATAATCAATGATAATTCTATTTTCGTCGGGAATTATAATTCCCAGCATATTCTTTATAGATTCTACTTCTTCAGGGATAGTTGCATTATCAATTTTAAAACTCTTTTTGATTAAGCTGGTATCTATCTCAGAAATCAACTCCTCGGCTTTGGCCACCATCTCTGCCAATCCTTCAATAATAATGGTATTAAGCCGAGTATCGGGTGTTATTTTGATATTAGAATCTTGATTAAAATAGCTATCTAGAACAGTTTTAGTATTTTCAACATCTGCATTTTCAAGATGAATTATACGAGTTATTCTCTCCCGATAAGTTTCAATTATATCTGCAGTGCCAATAATCAAGGCATTACCGACCTGAGTATAGCTAAGTCTCTTCAAGGTTACAATCAATTCTAAGGCTTCTTTGAAAGAAACCTCACTTAAGCTGAGTGTGATTTTTCCGGTAACAGAATCATCAGCTACAATATTGACACCGCTTAACATGGATAAGGTACGAATAGCATCAACAACTTCGGTTTCTTTCAGATTCAGAGTTATAGGAGTAGTAACCTGATCCACCAGAGAAGGGACTATGGCCATTTCCTGTTCTTTTATCTTTTTTATCTCTGCTGCATTTAGAGGTTCCACAGTAAATATTTGTTGTTCGGGAGCAAGGAATTCTTTATAATCATAGATATTGATCTGCAATAACTTTCTAGTGCTATCCAGTGCCATATCATAATCTACCTGTTGAAATAAGTCAATGACAAATCTTACTTGGTCTGATTCAATCTGTCCACACCTGACCTGCTTAACAGAGCCCATATTTAAGAAGAGTGTGTTCTTTACCAATTCGGTAATATTATAATCAGCATTATGAATGTCAATAACAACCCTATCAGGGTCTTCAACATACATTGATTCAAATTCTTGCATAGGTTGATTGGCTTTGATAGTTACTCTGGTAAAATTTGGCATCTTCTTATACCAGATATTAGTTATGGTTATATTCCTTTGAGCAAGGCCAACATCAAATAAAAAGAAAAATAATAATAAAGAAATCAAAACAATAAAAACTTTCTTTCTATTAAAACCAACTATATTATTTTCCAGACAGTCAACTTTAAGTCTGTAACGTCTATGTTCATTATTTAATTGCCTTTTTTCCATTCGTTCAATCATTACTATCCTCCTCACCTCCCAATTTTAATGCCATTTCATAACTGTTAACTTCAATAATAACTCTATCATCCTGTATTGACTTAACCAAATACTTATCCTGAATCAAGTCACCTGCTTTAACTATATAGGTCTCATCTTCCACTTCAATAATAGCTAATTTAGTATCACCGGAAGCAATTAATCCGGTAAATTGAGTTCCCGGAGGAAGCTCCGGTTGCACAAATATACGAATAGCCTCCTCACTGCTTAACTCCTCTGCTAACTGTTCTTCCTCTTCACTGACATAAACAGTACTAACTACCCTCTGGAAAGGATTGCGTAAAACTGGAGGCTGGTAAGGTTCATAGGTATAGATTTTGGTCTGATAGCTTTCATGTCTCTGTCTTATTTCTTTCTCAAGCGGAGTTAATTCTTCTTCTTCAGTTTCATCAGGAGCGATGTTTCCATTCCTGCTTTGGGGAGTTTGCGTAGTATCAGGTTGGGTAGTGGTCGTGGTACTTTCCCCGGGTGATAGTTGAGCAGTGGGTGTACCAGTAGTTACCGGTAAACTTTTTTCTTTGCTAAAAGGATTTAATGACGATAAAGAAAAAGAGGTTAATAAATCCGGTCTAAACCAAACTAATGCTGTTGCTACTGCCAGAACAATTACAATAATTAGCAATATACGGTTTAACCTGCTCATTCACTATATTCCTTTCCTTAAGACATAGGTAAAAATGCTCATATTGACGTTAACATTCTCCACATCTTCACCAACAGGATTAAGCTTTAAATCTCTAACATCAACAATTCTGGGAAAATTTTCTAATCTGTCTAAAAATTTAATGGTTTCAAAATAGTTAGCAGTAAAAACTATGTTGATGGGTAATTTAGCATAAATAACATTTTGTTCCTGAATTAAATTCTGTGGGGTAAAAGTGGAGAAGTTAATATTAAACTCATTCATAGTATCCTGTAAGAGAACCAGAAATTCCGGAATTTCCTTTTCTTGAGGTAGAAGCACTTCCACGAATTCTAAACGCTCAGTCAGCTCCTGGTATTCTTTTTTCAAATCTTCTAACCGAGCGGCAATAAGCTTTCCCTCATCAATCCTATTCTGTAATGAACTAATTTGTTGGTCTAATTGTTGTATTCTACTATTTCTTGGTTGATAGATAAAGGAATAATTTAAATAGGCAAAAATAATGAGTAAAAGAATGGAAATAATAATTTTTGCATTTCTATTTAACTTCATAATACTCCTCTATTTTGCTGAAACACTGCTTTCGTTGGTTAATAAACGATAATAAGGTATAAAAATTCCTGATAACTGAAAACTTACCGTATCAATATTCTTTTCCATCTCAGGAATTCTGGTAGTCTGCTTACGAATATATTGTAATTCAATGGCATCAAAACCCTGGTGATCTTTTAAACTATTCATATACTGAGCAACTAAATAATTATTAAAAGTATTGGCAACTAAATTAAAAGATTGATTAGCATTGATACTTAAGTTATTAAGCCACACCTCAGGAAAAGTTGACTCGCTAAAATCACCTAAGACTCTGGTCATGCGGGATTGATTGGTAATCAAACTTTCTAATACTGCAACTCTTTCAGCTAATTCAGCCTTATCCTTTTCCAGGTTTTTTACTTCCTGAATGACCTTTTCAATGGCTTTTAACTGGGTTTCCAAATTTCTTACTTCATTCTCCCTGGTTAAAATTTCGTTCTCCAGATAGAAATATAGAAAACCTGAGGCAGCAAAGAGCAGAATTATAAAGGTTACTATTAATATCCTGAGTAAGTTAAATTTCTCTTTTTCCCGGTATTCCGGTGGTAACAGGTTAATATCTCTAATGATATTTTTATTTTTTGCCATACTTTATTATTTACCTTTCTCTTTTTGCTAATCCAATTGCAGTAGCCAGGGCAGACTTATATTTATCAAGGTGATCAATATTAATATCACTCTCATTTACGGTTATACCCTTTAAAGGATTAGCAATCACAACAGTGATACCAAATTGTTTTTTCAGCGTTTGTCCAATGTTAGGTAACTGAGTCATGCCACCACATAAGATAATTCTTTGATATTTTACTTTCTGGTATTGAGTCTTAAAGTAATTCAATGACTTACGAATTTCATTAAAAATATCTGTAATACCGGTATGAACTAAATCAGCAATCTCTTCTTCGGCAGGTATTGATTTATCTTTTTTATCTATTTTTGTACTAATTTGTTCTTCGTCCGTTTGTTCTAACGTTGCATCAGTCTCTTCTTTTTCTTCTACTTTTATATCGTTATTATCTTCGGCAATCACCGCTTCCTCCGGCAAGGAGAGACCAACATGACGTTTAAGCGCCTCTGCTTCTGGAAAGGAAAGATTGAATTTCTTCTCAATTAATCTGGTAATATCGCTTCCACCTTTAAGAATAGTCCTGGTAAATTTTAATCTATCCCCTTCCAGTAAGGTAATTTCTGTAGTACTGGCTCCCATAGAGAGAATAATATCAATCATAGTTCCATCTTCTGCACTACTGGACGATGGAGTAAGGTAACTTTCAAACGCTCTTATCTGGGCATTGGCAACTATGTCTACTATTTTAGGCTGTATCCTGATATTCTTTAATACTGCAATCTGTTGTTCAACAAGGTTTTTTGGTGCAGCGACCAATAAAACCTTCATCATTTTGGTGCCTTCTTTTTCTTCTAATTCTTCTATTTTTTTGGCATCAAGCAAAGATTCTTTTAAATCATAGGGTACATACTTAGGGGCTTCCCACTGTAACCCTTCTGACAGCTCTTTTTCACCCATTAAGGGGGTTGTAATCTCTCGCACAATAACTTTCTGACCGGTAATGGCAATAATACTATTCCGATCATAAATACTTTTTTTGTGCAGCATTTTGCTGAGAGCTTGGCTTACCGCATTAATATCCTTAATCTCGCCATGCAGAATACTATCCGGTGGAGTTAGAATCATGCCAAAATTATTCAAATGATATCCGCTACCAGTTCTGCTTAATTTTACTACTTTGATAGATCTTGCACCAAAATCTATAGCAAGCATTTATTCTCTCCAGTCATCATTTACCTATGCCTTGAATTCCATTAAGACATAGGCTTAACAATCTTATCTTATTATATCAGTAAAAAATAATTTAGAACAACCTTTTTTATTTTAAAACAATAGACACAAAAAAACAATCATAATTTTTTATATTATATTATATAAGAAACAAAATATACAAGCTATTATTTAAATATTTATCAAAAAGATACCTCGAGCTAAAATTATTAACCATAATTAAGTCAAGAACTATAAATATTATGCCATCAGGTCAGAATATCATGATGGTATCGTCCCTGAATTCCGGTTCTATTGTTCCAGTGCTTTCTTCTTCTAATACTGGTAATTCTTCTTTTTCTCTCGTTTCTTCTTCTGGAAAGCTCTCCTCCTGTATTCTAATTTCTGACTCTTGCTCTATTTTCCGATATTCAATATTTTGTTTATTAATATACTTGAATAATGAAAACAATAGTATAATAATAACTAATGCCATAACTAAGTAAATAATATTCTTCAATTTAAAATTATTCTTAATCTTCATCTATCTTCATCTTATTCATAATATTAATAATCCTAGTAAACAAACAATATTGTGATTATAACAATATGTTATTCAACCACCTCTTTCCACCATATTTTTTCATACTTGCCAGTACTCGGAAAATAAGGTGGAAGATAGCCACTTGCTGGATTAGCCATTCTGGTATCATAAATATACTCCTTACTGTACCCAGTCACCTTTACTCCGGCATTATGAGTACCTACCGGACCTCTCTGCTTCTGAATTAATCCTCCCAGTAAACTTAAAGTACCTTTCATATATTGCTGCCATCCATTGTAAAAGAAGGAGGTATTTAAAGCCATAATAATTGCATCAATTTCAATATTATCCGGAGCACCGGAAGCTATTTTCACATCTTTTGCCGATATCAAGCCCAAACTATCTTCTATTGCTTGAATATCATCTTCAAAAAGGTCTTTACTTTTATCGCGGTCATAATAATAAATATTATCTGAAATAGTTATGGATTGGGTGGAGACTATACTCATTTGCCCCCGATGACTCTCTCCATACAAGCTGTTAATAGCACCTTCAACAAACAACACCCCATTTGGTAAACCGGTGTAACTTACATAGTCAGTTGTTCCTTCTTCGAGATACAGGGTGGTATTAGCAGGAATCACTGTACCACCGGCAGCTACTCCGTTAAGTTTGCTACCAGCCGGCAAAGTATATGGCTCCTTTACTAAAGTAATATGGGTAGTTGTAGTGGGATAAGACCCTTGTTTTATAGTAATCTTGGAATTGGGCCCTTCCGTCCCTGTTGAATCATCTACATTCAATTCAATACTATTTACATTACCCTTAATATAAATTCCGCCAGTAGCAACTTTATCGGTGCCACTTGTAATATAAGGAATTTCAACACCGTTAGTTGCAGGAAAAACATCTGCACTCCAGGATCCCCCGGCAATTCTCTGTAGGCTATTTTCATCATCCAGGTCACTTATATTTCTGAATTGAGGTAGCTGAATCTCATCCACACCCAATTCATATCCACCCATAAATCCTTCACCGTCTGTTGGAAAATCAGAACCATCTGGTAGATAGGCACTCCCCCAGAAATCAATGGTTTCTTCAGTAGAAGTAACTTTACCCGTAAAATCAGGGATATCCACAATATGGAATTGACTGTTACTGTGAACTCTGCCTCCGAAGCTATCATTTCCGGTAAACCAGATAGTCTGACCAGCATAACCACCAGAACCAGGTATATCAGTATTAAAGGGAAAGGCTTCTTCATCTGAAAAATAGGCATATTGAGCAAAATTAGCAATGGTCACCAGTGTTCTAATCTTTCGTGAAACTTTAGTGTCATCTTCACGGGTAATCCACCCTTCGGCATTAATGATATATCCAGCTGTTGTTTCCCCGGTTATATTGGGTTCTATTGCAACTCTATACTTTCCAGTAGCTAATTCAAAAATATAATTTCCGTCAAGATTTTCAGGGGGAAGATCCTCTGCGTTTGGTGGGAGATCTTGCTTCTCTAACCAGTTGACTGCTCTCTCTACCCCCGCATCGGCAAGGTAAAAGGCCTTAGTAGATTCTTCCTGCAAAGTTGCCAGTTTTATTTCATTTCTGGTCATGGATAATATAGCAATTCCAAAAGTTGTTAAAACAACCACAAATATTAAAGTAGCAACTAAAGCTAATCCCTTTTGGGAAACAATATTTTGGTGTAGGAGTCTAAAAATACCTTCATTTTTTTTCATAATAAAGCAACCCCTTTGAAAACAGTTAATTTAATTTATAGTGAATATCTATTTAGAAATTTCTAAGTGTAACCGCGGTATTGAGCGAAATATCAGCTCGCTCATCTCGATCAAAATCAACTTCTAATTCAATGTTTATCCTGGAACTTTTAGTATTATCAAAATCCAATTTCCATATATTATCAATAAGGGAACTAGGCACTCCTGAAACAGTACGGTATATTGAATCATATGGAGTTCCTGACCAGGCATAGGTTACCTCATATCCATCTACGTCATCAATGTCTGGAATTATTACGGTAATAGAATTAGAGGACCAGGTCTTGACTTTTTTCCCATGGCGGAGTTCTCGGACCATTTTATCCATCCCCTGTCGGGCATTACGTTGTGCCTCCAGTTGCGCATTCCCGCTGACATAAGAGCGCACTCCCCCGGAAAATATGGTCACTAATCCCAGGATGACCAAAGCAAGAATACTGACCACAACCATAAGTTCAATAAGGCTAAAACCGAAATGTGAGGTCAATGTTTTATGGAACAACTTCCCTATATTTTCTTTTTTTATCTTATTCTTTTTCATAACTACTTATCTCACTAAACAATAATATCGGGACTTAAGAATTCTAATTGATAAATATTTGTTTTACCGGAATAGGTACCATGAAATTGAATAATAAGTGTTCTATTTTCAATTTCCCCTCTACAATCCAATTGTATGGTATAAGTCCCTACTCCCAGCGTCTGGTTAATTTGAAAACTACTAATCTCATAAAATGCCGGATAAATTGGGATAGAAGGATAAGAATAGTACCAGCTTCTTTGCACCTTAACATTAGAACTGGTATCCCTTATGGTTATTGCTTGCAAACCCAAGGAAGTCCCTTCTTTCCAGGCTAAATCTATCTGTGAGATATCAATGGTTCCTCCCAAAACATCAATGTCAAAAAATATTTGTTCTCTATCTTCACTCCAGACCCAGGTCCTTCGCCAGTAATCATAAATCCATCTTCCTCCATAACGAATATTGGGGTTTTCTGATTCTCTAATAGCTCTTTGCGCAACTTGAACAGTCGCAGTGCTGCCCTCCAGGATTCCTTCGCAGTTGACAGTAATATCTACATCACCTTCAAAGGATTCATCAGCGCAGATATAGGTTGTGCTAATCTGGCTATGCCCGGCTGGCAAGGTTAAGGGGGTGTTATTCACCGTACCCTTATCCGGACTAAGAGAAAAAGTAAGTTCTTTATCTTCATCAAAAGAAGAAACATTCCCATGGAAATCTTTCAGGATAACGGTTAAAGTGGAAGAATCAACTCCATCATTGACAATGATATCTGGTACTGCCACCATTTCAACAAATTGAGGCGGACCTGTGGCTACAGTAAGTGAATCCGTATCAGGAGACAACGGTTCCGCTGAAGTGGTATCTCTTGCTTCAATAACTACATTGCCAGGAGTCGTGGCAGAAGTAAAGGTAGTAGAAAGGGTATCCTCCCCATTAAAAGGTAGACTATTGGTTAATAGTGACCCGCTTCCCTCTCCGGATAATATAGCCAGGGAAATTGTTCCTATAAAACCAGTAACGGGTACCCCTGTTTCATTTTTAATAGTTACTGTGATGGTAGAGGAAGTAGGTCCACCTTCATACCCTGCAATAAAAATAGATTTTGGTTCAGCAGATATATCAATCTGATAGGGTGGACCACTGGTTACATTTATAGTTACACTATCAGAAACTAATATTTCCGCTTGGTCAGTTGCTGTTATTATCGCTTCTCCTTCCTGTGCAGAGGAAGTAAACAAGGTGGTCTTTATATTCTCTTCCTCGAAGCTCAGGGTAATGTTATCACCTACTGGTGGATCACCTAAATCCCCGGTATCATCACCCGAGGTAATCGTTAATTCCACTGTTCCCGTCCAGTAATCAGCCAGAACACCATCTTCATCTATAATCTTTACCGTAAGAGTTGAGGTATCGCCATTAATGATAACCGAATTAGGATCAGCAGATAATTCAATTCCTACTGGTTCTCCACCAAGAATAGTAATCGTATCTGAATCAGGAATTAGTTCCCCAGCATCATCTACTGCGTTAATTACTACCACCCCCGCCTCTCCGCTATCATTAGCGATGAATTCTGTTGTAATATAGCTTTCACCATCAAAAATAAGAAACTCATCATCCAAGTCTCCCAAAGTATCCGGATTCATGGATAGATTAATCTGACCTTCAAAAGCAATCGGATAGTTATCCTGATCTAAGATTGTTACTTTGATTAAGGATTGTTCGGCAACTTTTATGTCACTGGGACTAATACTAAGTAAGATAGCAGTAGGGATATCAGTATCAGGAGGGGCAAGAGCTTTGGTCTGCAATCCTTCTACGGTAACATTGGTTGGCGTTCCATTGCGCTTCTGCCATTCTACTTTAGTAGTGATTTTTTTTAGACCAGTCGGTAAAGCCCCTTCTACAACATCCTCAACAACTATTTCTACATTAAAATCTTTTCCGGAAACAACAATAGGATTATCCGGATCAGGATATTCTCCTGCAGCAAGGGATTTACCCTTTATCTCTTCCAATTTTTCCTGAGCTATATTAGTGGCAATAGTGCGTGCTCGGGCATCACTCATTCCCCAGAATCCAGCTTGGTAGGACTGGAATATACCAAAAGCAGCAGCACCTAAAATAGCAACTGCTACCATTAACTCAACTAATGAAAATCCCCCCTGATCTCGGGATAGTATTTTATTTATTCGTAACATTGGGAAACCTCCCTATCTTGTATTGCATTAAAAATATAGTAATTAAGTGATAAGTAACGAGTAATCAGCAAGAAATATCAATTGACTCAGCAAAGCACTCACCCTGCTCAATCAATATTCTCTATTTCATAATCATTATTCCCTGTTTTAATCATTTTAGCTTATAGGTATGGGATTACACCGTCGCTGTATTCCTCGTAATGATAGACAAAGAAGATTGATTTAGCCTACCTTCCCTGTTATTGCGAGACTATCTTCGCTAATTGTGACAATCCCATCCATATATTCCCGTGGTGGCATTTATATTATTCACATACTGTATATGTTATAACATAATTCTTTCAGATATTGTCGTAGTATTTTTACTACATATTCAATACTTTTATTTTCTTCTTATTTTGTAAGGTTGCAATCTTACATTCATACAGTGCAATTTTTAAACCTACCTACTATATACTACATACTATATATACTACATACTATATACCGGTTTTGCTGCGCAAAACCTTACCAGTTCGCTGGTGGTTTGGTGCTGACTCTGGTGCGTGCGGTCACCGGAGTCATAATCACATATAGAGTCCTGCCATTTTTTGTTTTCAAGGTTACTGTACCGCCCATACTTGGTGTTCCGTTACTGTAAAATCTAACCTTATAATCTGTAAAATTAGTATAATGCAAATTTATATTTTCCAGCTGCACATCCTGAACTAATTCACTCTCTTTCCGATATACACGATATCTATTTAAAGATGGATAAAATTCTATTTTATAATAGCCACCAGTATACATTGCTCTGGATTGACAATCTTTCAATGTTGCGGCTAACTGGTGTGCTGTCAGGTTCAATTCTAAATTGTGTTTAGCTATTATAAAACCTCTAAATGATGCTACTAAAAGTATAGAAATGATACCTGCTACAATAATTAGTTCAAGGAGGGTATATCCGTTATTTCTTTTACTTCTTCTACTATTATTATAATAGTATTTCATTTACTGGTATATATTATAAAAACATCTTTTATTTTTTATTATTCCCTATTATAGCAGATTTTAGCTAAAACATATATGTCACATAAAAATGATCTTTATTAGCATTCTTCAAATTTCAGGTTTCAGGCAAGAAAAAAATTAGTAAGAATTAAGGTAAGATTAAATTTTTACACTCTACCTATATCATAAGATACCAATCGATAATAGCTTTACCAAAAAGAAGGGCAATTACAGTCCCCAGGGCAATAAATGGTCCAAAGGGAATGGAGTCACTCTGATCTTTATTTCCTTTGTTTTTGATTAATATAATAATACCAACATTAGATCCCAGAAGAAAACCCAGGAAAAGAGAAAGCAGGGTTAATTGCCATCCCAAAAATGCACCTATCATAGCAGCTAATTTAATGTCCCCTCCCCCCATTGCTTCTTTTTTGAAGAGATAACTGCCAACCACAGCTATTAAGAACAAGCTTCCACCACCCACCAGGATACCCAGCAAAGAATTAATGGGAGACAAATTGTTTGGAACAAAGCTCAATAAGAAACCGAGCGCAATAAAAGGAAGAGATATGACATCTGGTATAATCTTTTCTTTTAAATCTATAAAGATAATTATAATTAAAGCCGAACAAAACAACATATAAACAAAGGTTCTCAATTGTAATCCATAGGATAAGAATAGAACCAGATAAATAAAGCCGGTTAAGAATTCTACCAGAGGATATTGTCCTGATATTTTTTCCTGGCAGTAACGGCATTTACCCTTTAAGATTAGATAACTGATCAGGGGAATATTGTCATAATATTTTATGGGTTTATTGCATTTGGGGCAATGCGAGCCAGGGAAAATAAGTGATTCATCACGGGGAAGGCGATAAATACAGACATTGCTGAAACTGCCTATTACCAGACCAATGGTAAAAATAGTGAGTCCAGTTATAAATTGAAACATATAGTCGTGCATATTATACCTGAATAAATAAGTATTAGGTATGCTGTATAGTGTATACCATTAAATTTTTTATGCGTTATACATATTGCGTAGTCTGTTTGTAATTTATAATAAGTATACCGTATCTAGAATATGGTATACAACTAAATTCGTCGTTAGTTTTTATTATTATTATTTTCTTGTCAGTTTTCGGTGAAAATATCCTCGGGTATTATTACATGAGATGGCTTCGCTCTATTCGATTGCTGGTAATGACATTCAAGTTCTTAGTTTCAGGTTTTTTTGTTTTTGCCGTAAGTTCTCCAGGGTTTAATTATATGATTGGAGCATTTACTTCATCTCCTCATTCCTCGTAATTGTAATAAGGAAAAAAGTAAGTTCGCTTACATTTATAATTTTACTTTTAACGATTTGCTGATTACTAGAATGTAAGGTGCAATCAAATACATTTTGTTAGAACTTCCCCTTATTTTAGAAAAATGATTAGCAGATAATGCGCAATATCAGGGTAGGCATAATAAGTAATATTATAACAATCCTCAAGGTTTGAACAATACTCACCCGGACTGGATCGGCATTTATTTCTATGGCAGTTAAAGTCATCAAAGTAACTCCACCTGCGGCAGTTGCCAATAATGCAGTAGCTAAATCCCACTTTAATAGCCTATGAAACATAAAGCCGATTAATATGCCATTTAAAACAACAAAAATTGAAAAAAATAAAACCGGAAGCAATAAAGATTTTAAAGTAGATAGCATCTCCGGAACAAAAGTAGTGCCCAGATATCCTCCCACAATAATCTGGGTAATCAGGATTAGCCATGGGGGAAGTTCTTTTAAAGGCATTCCGGCAATACGTAAAGCCCCAACCACAATCATAGATCCCAGCATGCCACCAACGGGAATGCCTAAATACTTGGCAGTGAATCCACCGATACTGCCAAAAAACAACACCAGTAATATCTCCCATATATATGCCCTTTCTTTTGTGGTTTCCTTAGATTGTTTTATTTTTTTATTAGGTATTCTCCCCATATCAGTCTTGAATTGACAGTTTGTTTTGCCGTTTTTATCCCAATTGTCACAATTAGAAACAATCACTGGTAAGCTTAAATTTATGGAAATTACGCGCACAAACTGTAACAGCGTCACAATCGGAACACTTAGATTTAAAGAAAGGGCAATTAAGCCCATCTCAAGTAAACCTGCCGGCACTGAAGCATAAAGTGCTGTCCCCAGGTCAATCCCAGTCATTTTCGCCAGGAGAAAACCAACTGCTAAACTAATAAATATCATCCAGGCTGATGATATTAGACCAGGGACAAAAATTGACTTTAGGACTGGAATCTGTTCTTTTTTAATTCTACAACCAATCACAACTCCTATAATTACCTGCATAAAAGTTAGGAGATAAGAAGATAGCTCCACCCATTCATAACCTTGACTGGTAATAACAGCAAGGGTAACCAGGGAGCCCGTTACAGCACCACCGGGAATATGCAAGAGACTAAAAATACGATAACCTAAATATCCTAAAACAAAGATCAAGATAAGCGATAATAACATTTATAATAAATATGCCTTTCCATTTATTTTTAGTAAGTATACTGTAATATGACATAATGTATACCGTTACATTTGCCATTAGTCATTATTATTTAGCTGCCGGACTTCGGCTCTCGGTATTCAGTTATAACCTATGGGATTTAATTGAATGAGATTGATTCGATCGTTTCGTTCACTTATAATGACAATTTAGTATATCCCAAGCGTATTCAAATAAAAAACCATATAATATACACCTTATATCTTTATATCGCTTAAAAATGCCGTTAGTCACTGGCCACTGGTATTTAGTTTTCATGTTTCTGCTAGTTAATTAATTAAAATTATTATCTAACTATTCGCTATATAAATGCTAATGACAAAATACAAAGATGTAATTACGAATAAAAGTAACTATTTCAACCAACTATTACCACATTATTGTCTATAAAATCATAAATTTATACCACCATTACCATTACTTTATTTATAATTTTTTACCCATAATATAATTGGGAAGTGTTTCCCCGCTTATAAATCGCAAAAAAGTATATTCCCCACTAAAAAATATCTCAAAATCAAGCCTTAAAAAGAATCTCTTTGCCTTTTCGGAAAGAACTCCAAAATGAATGCCTTTAACTTTCTTCTCTTTTAAAAATTGCAAAAAGTGATTAACTAATAATGAGCCAATCATTTTCCCTCGATACTCAGAAGCAATATTAATATGTAAAGTTGCCGGATATTCCCGGGAAAAATCAGGAACATTAAATTCGCCCTTGAAATAACTATACAACAAGTTTTTGATTAATCTCAAGTTATAGGAACGAAATATTAGACCGTTATGCCATATTTTTTTTGCCAGAGACGGCAAAATCCTGCTTTTTATAACCTTACGCATCTTAATTACATCACAACTACCCAGCAAATAGCCTATAACCTGGCCATCTTTCTCTGCGACAAAACAGGATTGCGGCTCATTAGTTAGAAAATATGAAGTTAGTAAATCAGCAATTATTTCTTCACTTAATAGTTGATTTTTATATTCTCCAAAAATACTACTCTGAACACTGATTTCACGGATAGTTTTTTGCTCTTCCAGTCTGAATTTTCTTATTTTTATATCTGTATTCCCCTGCCCTATCATCTTTTACTCTAAATTTCTTTTATATATTTCGATTTTGTTAGATTCATAAAACATAACATAATATAATTTAAATGATAATTCAAGGCCTGATCCCATTAATACATTAATAATCTGTTGCGAAAAGCTCATTTTCTCTGATAGAAGCTTCCAAAAGATTCTTCAATAAAGGATTCCTGATCTGACTGATATACGCTCTGAGAGCTTTTTCTTTAGTTTGTTTAATCTCACTGGAAAGAATAAACTTTTCCCAGCCACCATCTATGGTAACAAGGTCTAATGGAGGCAATACATATAAATCTGGTGCATATCGTTTGGGATGAGGAAAATAACTGTGATGCACTAAATACTTATAATAGAAAATCTTCTGAGTAATTTTTTCTGCCTCCTGTAATTCTTCCCAGACCTCTTCCTTTACTAACTCCTCATATTCCTCTAAATATTCCATTACCTCTATTTTTTCCTTCATTTCCTGGAGAATCTCTTCTATTATTTTACCAGCTGTGGAATGATCTCTATGAGTATCATCAGAGTGGGGATAAAAAAGGATATTTGGTTGAAACTTTTCTATCTGTTCTGCCAGTACTTCTTTAAGTTCTTGTGGATTAAGAAAAGCCAGTCTACTATCCGGATAGTTTAGATAAACTAGATTTTCTTTAGGTACGCCCAGTATACCGGTGGCGTTTTCAAATTCTATATAACGCAAATCCTTTAAGCTACGGCGATTACCGTCAGTAATCAACACAATGTAGACCTCAGCCCCTATATTTACTGATTCAATGATATACCCACCACAGGCAATGGTTTCATCATCTGGATGAGGGGAAAAAACCAGTATGGCATCTCCTGCCTCAGGCAATTTCACCTCATTTAAAAAGTAAATGGTCATCTGGGGTAATACTGGATTGGTACGAAAATACCAGAAGGCCAGTAATCCTATAATTATGAGTATAGCTAGAACTGATAACTGCCATTTTCGATTATATCTAATCTTGTTTATTATTTCTCCCATCATTATCCTTCTGATAATTAGATAAAGGTTTGTGCTGAATATCTATTCTCTACAACAGACAGATAGTTAAAAAATATGAGATATAATTATTCGTTAATTAACGATAGTACAAGTCATGTAATTTAAAACTTGGGAATATCATAATATATTTATGAAATATTGACAAGAGAGATTGCTTTGCTAAATGGTAGAGAGAGTATTCAGTTACAAGTCATCAAATATGTAAGATATTGCAGTTATTGTTAAGCGGTCTTCAGTTAAAATATTTTTAGGCAAAATGAGGTGAGATTGCTTCGTTGCTTCGCTTCTGGCAAGGACAAAAATACTTGCTTGATTTAAAATCTCAAATAAAATACCTGTTGGAAGATCATTCCTATGTTATGGCACCATAACTTTTCTTATAGTTTCAGGATTATAAAAAAATCTGTGGCTTCCCTTTGATTAATCTATTTAAAATAAAACTTTTTTAGGAAGTTTTTTGAATTATAATGTTGAGGCGAAGCGAGGAGCCATCGCGTCCAATGCCATCCAGTCGAAAGGTATTGATACCATCAAATGTTACTATTACATCTCCCGGGCGGTCCCAGCCGTTTTTTCCCTGACGTTCTAATTGCACTGGATTTTGAATATTCAGTTTATTAATAAGTTCATCAATGCTATTCCAGATGTGAACAGGATGTTTGCTGATAAGTTCAGAACGTATTTCTGCCTCTACAGACTGAACATTAGCAGTAACTATTCTTTTAACATTCTGATTTATGACATACTGATAAGCCTTGGGTCCATAGAGAATTGCTCCTCCCATAATCAATACTAAAAATATTAAAGCAAGAATTGTAACACCTTTCTGATTGTTTTTCTTCATCTCTGTCACCTCTATTTTGGCTAATATATTAAATAATAGCACTATGGTGGTTAAAAAACAATAAATGATAACAAAGCATAAAGTATACCTGTATAAATTATACTGTTAAATTCGTTAGACTTAATGTGTATTGCGTTTTACGTGTAAATTTAATACAGTAATGAGTAATAAGTGATTATTTTCGTTACATTAAAAGCGTTAAGTTGTCGGTTAAAATCTACTCAGGCATTTATGCTCACCTGAAGGTGTAATTTAATATAAAATAGTCCAATATCAGTATCTTCCTCTACTGACTATACTTAAATATTATCATTTAGATAAATATTTAACAATTCCTGTTCGATATCTTTCAATATCGAGCTATCATCAGGAGCTTCTTTCAGGGCTGCCAGAAAGTATTTATATGCCTCTTCCTGCCTACTTAATCGCTGATAACCCAAACCGATATAGTACAAGAAGATATGCTTTTCCTCAAATGCTAAGCCCAGATCAATCGCCCGTTGCCACTGCTCTATCGCCTTTTCATATTCATTCTGATAAATATATAAAGAAGCCAGGTCATGGTAAGCTTCATAAAATTTAGGATCTAAATAAATTGCCTGCTGAAACTGTTTTTCAGCTTGCTTAAAATCTCCGGATTGCCTATAGGAAAGCCCCAGGTTACGAAAAGTATTCCTATCCTTATATATCTGTATTGTTTTTTGCAAGATTTGCTGAGCTTCTTCCTGTAAATCTAACTGGTAATAAGCCGAACCGAGCGCATGCATTATCCTGCCATTCTTAGTATCATATAGAGCTGCTTTCTTAAAATATTCTAACGCCGTATCATTATCCTGCTCGGCAAAATATTTAGCACCTGGAAAATAATTGAGCTCTGCCAGATAGGGTTTTAGGGCAATTTCCCATAATACGGCCACTGCCATTATAATTAGCATAACTATTACTATTTTCAGGAATAAAGCATTAGATTTAAACTGGATAAGAACAACATTTTGGGCAGAATCATTCCCTTTATTTCCCCCAGCCAGATTGATATTGGCCATTGTTAAGCCCAATAAAATAAAAAACGTTGATCCCAGCACCGGCACATGAAATGGAAAGGTAAAAAGACAATGGGTAAGAAAGCAGGTAATACCCATTAATAGACCGAAAATGATAATTTTATCATCTTTATCTTCTTCTCTCTCCAAATATTGATAAACCAGGTAATAGAAAACAAAAATGATGGCTAAAAAAGAAACTAAGCCCACAATGCCTGTTTCTGCAGCTAAATGTAAATATTCATTGTGAGCTTCTGCCGCTTTACCGCTATACTTTATATATGCAGGGTGATTTAACAGATAGGCCGCTTGATAATCCAGATAATGGTAGGAGAAGGCACCAATGCCCAACCCCAAAACTGGTTTATCTCTAATCATTTCCATGGTGGTTCCCCAGATTAAAAAGCGGGTATTGTGGAAGGGTCATCCTTATCAAAAGTAGAGGCGGCTCTCTCAATCACGGTTAACCTGCTCTTATTGAGGAGATTCTCGGTGGAATAGATGACAGTAATAACTAAAAAAAAGATTAGTAAAACAATAAGCCATTTTTTATTATTCCGAAAAACTTCCCATAGCCTATATCTGGAAATAATAATTAATGAAAATAATAAAGTCATTCCGATGCTTATCCAGATGCCCCTGCTCTGACCTATCATTAATGCGCTATAAAGAATGGCTAATAAAAGAAAGAATGTAATTTTAGATCCTCCATTGGCTTCCAGTAAGAAAAAAGAAAAGGCAATGGGAAATATCATAGCCAGATAATTGGATATCCAGTTTTTTTGCCCAATGGTAGAAGTCAATTGACCAAGGTAGCTATAGTAAGGATCCAAACCATAATATTGAAGCAAGGTATAAAGAGCAACCAAAAAAGAGCTCACCAAAAAAACCTTGACAATAGTATTAAAATCTTTCTCAGATTGAATTAAATTAAATACTATAAAAAGTAAAATTAGATAGGATAAGAAGTAAAGATAATGACCTAAATTTACTGTAATGTTATTGCCACTAAATAAGGATATAGTTAATATAATGCTAAAAAAACACAGTGATATATTTAATTTGCTTTTTATCCAGATTATCTTTCCTGATGATAATATCTCTATTAATCCTAAAAAAAGAAAAATTATAAGGAATAATATCAGAATGAATGTTTGATTAGTTCTATGATGGTAGACTTCTTTATAGATAAATAAAGAAATGAGTAAAATAAAAATAGTGAGAATAGTTAATAATAATTTGTGATGAGCATCCCGGTGGAAAGGAATATTATTCAAATTGCTTTTTCCTTAATGGTATAGTTATTTATATTATAAATTATTATATTCAATACATAAATAAAAAGCTCCCTTAATTTAAATTAAGGGAGCTTTTTATTTATCATTAAAAAATTATCTCTGTGCAGTAAGCTCATCGCCCACAGTTACTGATGCTGTTTTTCCATAACCCTGGAATGTAAAACAACTAAAATCACCAGCAGTACATACGTCAACAACAACAATTCCTGGCGCAGCTGCTGTACCAACAGCATCTGCAGTACTATCAAAGGGATTCTGCATGTTCCCCGCAAGAGCAACATCAACCGCTGCAGCTAAATCACTAAGTGAACCATCAGCTAATTCTGCCTGTACTAAAGTCTGGGCAGTACCAGCATTAGCCTTTACGATTGCTTCCTTCGCTTTTTCCTGCTGACCGGAATATAGTCTTAATCCTAACAGAGCCAGGATACCGATGATAGCCACCACGACCATCAATTCAATCAAGGTAAAACCTTTTTTATTTTTGTGTAAGTACATGAACATTTTTAAATTTTCCTCCAATTTTTTATTAGTATTTAGCCGTTAGTATCTAGTATTTAGTAATTAGTAAGAACATTATATTCTTACTTGAAAGTTAGCAGCTGTCAAGTTTTTTAATTTTCAGTGGTAATTTTTCTGTGTTGATAATTCCATTTAAACCATTTATTTAAATAATAAGGCAAGTAAATGAGATTTACTTTATTAATTAATAATAATTTTCGGAACCATCACTTCCTTTCTTCAGTAATCTCGCATATTTTTGCCATATCCCTTACTATTTTATATGACTCTCTCTTCCTATTTTATAGATTAACTGCTTCTCTTATGGTTATTCCCTATAAAAATTTTTTTAGACAGAATCCCTGTTATTTTTTTGCTTCCAGGTGATTTCCAAAAACCCAGCCGGTCTCCTCATCATTTACGCCATTGACATAAAATACGGCAGGATTGTCCTCATCATCCACAAAGACAAAGACCCAACCGCCATTACCTTCTCCGCTGGGTTCAGAGGTACTTATTCCAGGAATATTAGATTGTTGCCGTTGGCCAGCAGGAAGATGAATACGGGAACTGTCAATAATATCATCTACCATTGCCCAGACCTCTGAACTGCTTATTGTAGTATCAACTAACTCAGCCTGGATAAGGGTGTGTATGGTGGCAACATTGCCTTTCAACAAGGCATCCTTGGTTTTGCTCTGCTGACCGGCATATATCCTGAGCCCGATTAATGATATAATTCCGATGATGGCGACTACGACCATTAGCTCGATTAAGGTAAAACCTTTAGGGTGTTTTTTTACTCTTTTATTATCCATATTTTTTCCTATTTTTGTCCTCAGATAAAAAAGTGTTAAGTAATTATTAACTATTCTAAATAATATCTGTAAAATAAAAATTTCATTTCCATATATTTATTATTCCCTATTTTTTAAAATATTAGACAATAATAATGATTTTTAGGGGAATTATTTTTGGTTTTTGGTTGAAAGTTTTTGGTTTTTCGTAAAATCGTTCCGGATATAATGGGATGAGATTGCTTTGTCGCTTTGCTTCTTTTACTTAATTATATTTTCTTCAAATTATAAGGTATATTTGGTATTTATTCTTAACTAAAAACTTTTAACCATTACCTGCAAACTATTTTCTCTTAATCATTTCCACATAAACGCTATATGATACCTGCTTAGCTTTCGCCTATAGTGATAGATTATTGGGGAATTCTACTTTTTCGATAGCATCTTTGACGGCAAAAATGCGAATATTATTATCAAAGGAATCAATAGGATAAATAAAAAATCCTTTTTTCAGGGGATTGTAACTGTAGCTGGTACCATACAGCTTTTCACCGTCCTTGAAATTTACGATGATACGACGCTGGGTAGGAGAATTGTAAGGATAATTTTCAAAAGTTCTTACTTTTTGATACTTGCGGTTCCCTATGAAATCTTTGACAAAAAAGATGGCTTTAAGTTCATTTAATCTTATTTCCAATCTTTCTTCATTAGAATATTCCTTTAAGGGGTGAATGATAACCATTTCCCGCTCAGGATTAAAATTTTCCATCCAACCTTTTATTATAGAGCTGTCCTTATATTTAATTACTAACTTATGTCCTGCCATTTAGGGTATCCAACCGAATTATAGTATTGCGTCTTGCGTAGTGCGTCTCAAAAACTAACATATATATCCTAATCAACATTTAAATTAATTTTCTTGATTAAATTTGAAATCATTCTAGAAAGATGGATCAATTTTTTCTAATACATTTATCCTATCATGCTCACTAATATAGGATATTTCTTGAGCAATAATAATTTGGATTTCTAGCTCAGCACAACTACCTAATACCTAAAGCGATAAATAGAGAATGTCGGTATTCTTTATTATGGTATCTCCTGAATACATTAGCAATATTCGGGGGTATGGAAATAACTGAGCGTCTTATTTGTAATGTCAAGCCATATAATTCACTTTTAGGAAAGCATCGTGCTAAAAGATAAACTTCTTTGACCATCCCCATTCCCAATTGCCATATTTTGAGATCCTGAAAACTCTGTATTTTCTTTTCTGACATTTCTATTGTTTCTCTTTCATTACTTTAACGCATTACGTAATACTAATGACGCATCACGAGTTTAGTTTTCGTAGATGTAAATATCAAAGTCATCGCTACCAAATTTTTTAACATGTACTTTTTCCAGAGCACTATTTGGTACAAATACACGGTCATTGTTGTCTTGCTGATCAATGGGGAAAACAAAGAAGCCACTCCGTTCTAAAGAAAAACTGTGAGTGGTGCCGTAAAAATTCTCTCCATCCTTAAAAATTACGATAATCTTACGCTGGGAAGGAGGACCGGAAGAATAACCTTCAAAGGTTCTAACTTTTTTATAATCCTTATTACCCTGAAAACTCTTGACAAAAAAGACCGCCTTTATAGCATCAAGTCTTATTTCCACTTTTTCATCTTTAGCTGTTTCTAATTCTTCGTCGACCAGATAAATATGAAAAAAATCTTTACTGGGATTAAAATCTGTGGTGTATCCTTTTATGATGGTACCATCATTATTTTTAACTACTATCTTTTTCCCCAACATTGTCCGGCTCTCCTTTTATATTCATAGATTTTTTCTTAATTCTTCTATAGCCTCTTGCTTGATGCGAGAAACCTGTCTTTGAGTTAATCCTAATTTCTTTGCCACACTAATTTGTGTTAAATCCTTAAAGAAGAGGTAATATATTACTTGCTTCTGAATATTCTTCAGAGCATGTAAAGCATTTTTTAATTGAATATTATCCTCAACAGGTAATTGAAAAGAACGATATTCCCTACTTTTAATCTGTTCTAAAATGGGAATATTTTCCTGCTCATTTGTCCTTAATTCTTTATCTAAAGATACTATCTGCACTGCATTCCTTCCCTTTAATATTTCTCTGATACCATCTTCAGTAATATTAAATTGCTCAGAAATTTCTCTAATGGAAGGAAATTTCCTATACTCCTTTCTATATTTTTCTACATATTTATCAATTTTTCGGTTAAACTCTCTTATCCAATGGGGTATCTTTACAACAGTATGTTTATCCCTGATAAAATGTCGTATCTCTCCGTTAATAAGCCAGGTAGCATAGGTTTCAAATTTAATGCCTTTTTCCTCATTAAAAAGCTGAAAAGCATTGAGTAATCCTATATATCCAATCTGCTCCAGATCTTCAAAAGGTTCTCCTGAATTAATATGCTTCCTGGCAATAAACCTGACCAAAGGCTTATATTTATTAATGGTATCATCACTAATTTTGTTTATTTCTTATACCTTCTTTTCTTAATTTCCTGTTTAATTTTAATAATATCAATCGTATCCTGCAAATCAATCTTTTTTCTTCTTCTCGCATCAATGGAAACTTCTTGTGCCGCTTTGCGAGCCTTTAAGGCTTCCTTTAGTATCTCTGGTGATAGGTCAAGCATCTCGGAAAGCTCTTTAATATCTGGAAATCTATTGAATTGTTTTCTATAAGCAGTAAGCATCTGATTCAACAATTTATTTATCATAATAGACAGCCAATCAGGTACATCCACTTTTTTATTTTTTTCTCTGATATAATTACGTATTTCACCACAAATCAAGATCCGGGCATATTCCTGAAAGGCAATACTTTGATTGATTTGATAGAGGTTTGCTGCATTTAACAGACCGATGTAACCTACCTGTAATAGTTCTTCTTCTGGTTCCCCTGAGTTCTGAAATTCCTGGACAATCTCTCGTAAAAAATCCAGATGTTCTTCAATCTTTTTATCTATATTGCTTTGCTCAGAACTACTATTCACTACTTCTTTTCTTATCACAATATTTATACTCCTTTTCTGCTTTTTACTGAACCAGATTAACCATGCTGAAGATAGGTAAATACATAGCTATTACCATAACGCCAACTACTAAAGCTACGGCTGCCATCATGATCGGCTCAATTACTGCAGTCAGCTGTTCTACTGCTCTTTCCACTTCCTGGTCATAAAATTGGGATACATTTAACAACATTGTTTCCAACTCTCCACTCTCTTCACCTACCAATATCATCTGAGTAACCATGGGCGGGAAAACCTTGCTTTCCTCTAAGGGCGCCGAAATACTCTGTCCTTCCTTGATGCGATCTGCTGCTTTCAGTACTGCATCAGCAAGAATATCATTACCAATGGATTCTGCTGATACTCTCAGTGATTGAATGATGGGAACACCACTACGGATTAAGGTTCCAAGGGTTCTGGTAAAGCGGTTAATGGACGTTTTAAGAAATAAATTACCAAATATTGGTAATTTTAATTTTATGCGGTCAATATTTTTATGACCCTGTTTAGTACGGCTGTAAGAAATAAATAAAAAAACTAAGAGAGCTGCTAATGCCAAAAATACATACCAAAATCGGTTAAAGACTTCGGTAAATATAACCAGCATTTTGGTTAAAAAGGGAAGGTCTCCTCCAAATTGTTGAAACATTCCTACAAATTGGGGAAGAATAAAGGTTAACATAAATATTCCCATTACCAGGGCTGCTCCCATTATAAATCCAGGGTAAGTCATAGCTGATTTTATTTTTTGTCGTAGTTCATATTCTTTTTCGGTTAAAGTTGCCATTCGATTTAAAATATCATCCAGCACTCCGCCCATCTCCCCGGCTTTAATCATATTAATATAAAGTTTGGAAAAGGTCTCCGGATGACTGGCAAAGGCATCAGCGAGTGTAGCACCACGCTCAACACTTTTTTTGATATCCTCTACCTTTTGAGCTAAAAGCTTGTTTTCAGTCTGTTTGGATAATATCTCCAAGCAATTAACCAGAGTAAGACCGGCGCTGATCATAGTAGCAAACTGACGGTAAAAGATTGCCAAATCTCTTATTTTGATGGTCTTAAAAAGGGTTATTTCGGTAGAAATAAATCTCTGACTCTTTTGTTCTACTGAAATAATAAAATATTTCATCTCTCTTAGCCGGTCAATAACTGCTTCTCGGTTATCTCCTTCTATTACTCCGGTAAAAATTTGCCCTGAATTGTCTCGAGCTCTATAGGAAAATGTAGGCATTTTAGAATTTCACCTCCTCGACATATTTTTTGTGATAGCTTAATTCTTCATGTGCTGAAAATAAGTCTACCGTTATATCATATTGCCTATATTGTTTACATTCGTTTTGTATTATGAGACCTAAATATAGTAATGAGTATTTAATCAATCTGATTTATAATTTTTATTATTATATTAATAGTACTTACAAAATTATCGTAAATCCAGAATATTTTTTTGTTTACATTAATGGGTAGATAATTTATCTGTAAACTAAAAAATTATCTGCTTCCTAATGCCAACATATACTACCGGCACATCAGTTAGAGGTGGCTCTTATCACTTCTTCCAGTGTGGTAATGCCTTCCCTGATTTTTAGCAAACCATCTTCCTTCAAGGAAATCATGCCATTTTTCTTAATGGCAGTATCTCTAATTTCAGTCAGAGAAGCATTCCTATAAATTAATTCCCGAATGGATTCATTAATTACCATCAATTCCACAATGGCAGTTCGACCTTTATATCCAGTCTGCTTACAGTGAGGACATCCCTCACCATAGAATAATCTTATTTCATCAGGAGCAATGTTAAATTCCCTCATAACCATCTTTATCCCATTGGTGAGAGGCACTTCTCTTTTACAATAAGAGCAAATCTTACGCACCAGTCTTTGTGCTAGTACTCCTATCACTGAAGAAGATATTAAAAATGGTTCAATACCCATGTCAACCAATCTGATGACCGAACTAGGAGCATCATTGGTATGCAGGGTACTTAAGACCAGATGCCCGGTCAACGCTGACTGAATAGCGATTTCAGCTGTTTCCCTATCTCTGATTTCTCCTACTAACATAATATCCGGATCCTGACGCAAAAAACTACGCAATCCGGCAGCAAAAGTAAGACCAATTTTAGGTTTGGCTTGTAATTGATTTACACCATCCAGACGGTACTCCACCGGGTCTTCAATAGTCATTATCTTTTTTTCATTAGTATTTAAAATATTCAAGGCGGCATATAAAGTTGTAGATTTACCGCTACCAGTTGGCCCGGTAACCAAAATAACTCCATTTGGTTTTTCAATTAGTTCCTGAAACTTCATAAAATTATCTTCAGAAAAACCGATTGATTTTAGATCCAGCATAATTTGGGCTGGATCTAAGATTCTCAAAACAGCACTCTCACCGTTTACAGCAGGTATAGTAGATACCCGAAAGTTTACTTCGCGACCATGAACCTGCACCTTGATTCTACCATCTTGAGGAAGACGGCGTTCAGCTATGTTTAAATTGGACATAATTTTTATACGGGAGATGATAGCCATATGTAAACTTCTAGGGGGAGACATAATGTCATGTAGTATTCCATCAATTCGGTATCTTACTTTAAGAAATTTGTCACCATAAGGTTCAATGTGAATGTCGCTGGCTCCTTCTTTAATAGCTCTGAGCATAATAAGGTTAACCAGGGTAATAACAGGAGCCTCATGGCTTTCGCTGACACTCCTGGTGATTTCCATTTCTTCAGCCTCTTCTTCTATTGCAGTTACCGGGAGCGAGGTAATCTCACCTATCATCTGCTGCCAATTTTCCGTAATTCCGTATACTGAATCTAAAGCTTTAGTAATATCATCACTAAAAGCTAAATATGGTTCTATTTCATAACCTGTCTTGATTCTAATCTCGTCATGAATATAAACATCTAAGGGATTAGCCATTGCCACAACTAATTTATCATTCTTTTTTCCAATGGTTATCAGACTGTGTTTACGAGATATCTCCTCGGATAGCATTGCTACCATAGCTGGATCAAAAGTCTTTTCCTCTAAATCTACATAGGGTACTCCGATTTCTTCAGAGAGCAACTGCATCATCTCTTTTTTTCTAATTAAATTCATTTCCAGGATTATTGTTTGAATAGAAAAATTGTTTTCTCCCTGCTTTTTGCAAATCTCTTCTATCTCTTTGCTATTAATAATCTTTTTATTAATCAGCAAATTTAATAAGAATTCACCGGTAATCCCCTTTTCTTTGACAAAACGAGCCATTGTTTTAACCTCTTTTAGCTATTTATTCAACAGCTGATATTAATTAAAACTTTTTATTTCAATAAACATAATCTCAAGTAAGTTTAATAGTATTATTCTACATCTATTTTATAGATTTTCAATTTATTTAGATTTATATTGGTATTATCTATAATATTATAATATTCTTTTATTAATTATACCTTTACTAAATAGAAAGGGCAAATTTCATCTTTCTTGGATTATGTTGGCCATTTCCCTTTAATTAATCTTATTTTATCATTTTTTAGCCAGAAAGATATTAAAAATCGCTCCAAACTACGATTAACAATAGTAGTACCCAGCGAATCAGACTGACTTAAGGGGCAAACCAGTATAGTTAATAGTTGTAAGCGATTGCCTCCCAATATATCAGTGAATATCTGATCTCCAACCACTGCTGTCTCTTTATTTTTAGTATTCATTACTCTCATCGCTTCCAGGAAAGGTCCTTTCATAGGTTTATAGCGGCTGTAAAAAAATGGGATATCCAGCTGATTGCCAATATCTGAGATATTATTGTGGGTATTAGAAACAAGGCTAATTTTTATTCCATTCTGTTTTACCTGTTCAATCCAGGAAGCAATCCTGTTATCCAGATATTTATTTCCCCATGGGACTATAGTATTGTCCAGATCAACAATAATTCCTTTGATGCTTTTCTTTTCATTCAGTTTATTTATATCTATAGAATAAATATTTTCCAGATAGACATCAGGGAAAAATAATTTATAGAAGCGAAACATAAAAAGCTCCTTCAGGCTTTGATTCTTTTTAAATCAAACTTCTCTTAATTTATCTATTTGGGAATTGATATTGCTGGTAATGATATTAATAGCCACTTTATTTAAGCCTCCCTGGGGTATAATGATATCAGCGTATCGTTTTGATGGTTCCACGAATTGTAAAAACATGGGTTTTACCCGATTAAGGTACTGCTCTACTACTGAGGTAAGGCTTCTTCCTCTCTCTTTGGTATCTCTCATCAATCTGCGGATAAAACGTTCATCTGAGTCGGTATCTACATATATTTTGATATGTAGCATATCTCGAATTATTTTTTCTTCCAGAACTAATATACCTTCCAAGATAATAACATCGGCAGGACGCACTTTCTTGGTCAACTTTTTTCGGGTATAGTCCTGAAAAGAGTATACTGGCACCTGAATAGTCTTACCTTTTATTAGCTGATTAAGGTGATCCAGCAACAATTGATTATCAAAAGCAGAGGGATGATCAAAATTGAATTTTTTTCTCTCTTTCAGGGCAAGATGAGATAGGTCTTTATAATAGGCATCCTGAGCAATAATTATCGCTTTTTTCTTTTTGATACCCTGGCAGATATTTTTAGCTACAGTGGTTTTTCCACAGCCAGTACCTCCGGCAATTCCAATAATCAGGGGTAACATTTATAACTCCTTTAATAGTATACCATATATCGTTTAAATTGGTCGTTAGTATTCATTATTCAGTAGCTAGTATAAAGTTATAAGTTTTTGGTTTTCAGTTTGAATCTCATCTGGCATAAGTGGATGAGATTGCTTCGCTCCCTTCGGTCACTGACAATGACCGAAAAGAAAAGGCTACTTGTAATGATAATTTCGTTATATGTTATGACTCATTCCTATTGCGTGAATCATAGGCAAAGGTTTCACCTAAAGAAAAGTTTAACCAAAAACTAAAAACCTGTAACCAAAAACTTTAAACTACTTTCCTTTATTCCCACAGAAAATTATGGTTTATTATCCAGATGTTCCTGATAAGTTCTAGAAAAAACATGTTTTCCATCCTTACCCAGGACAAAATAAAAATAATCTTCCTCTATGGGATAGACTGCCGCTAAAATCGACTCCAGCCCGGGATTGCATATTGGTTCAGGCGGTAATCCTGGATACAGGTAAGTATTAAATGGTGATTCAATAGTTAAGTCTTGCTCGGTTAATCTCTCCTGCGGTTTATCCAGTAAATATTGAATAGTAGCACAGGATTGTAAAAACATACCCTCTGATAATCTATTATAAAAAACCGAAGCTATCCTGGGCTTATCTTCTGTTCCCTGGGCTTCCTTTTCAATAATAGAAGCTAAAATAATTATCTGATGAAAGTTTAAACCAGCAGGAAAATTCTGTTCAGGATTGATATGTTTATAGACTATATCCTCAAAGTTTTTCTGCAGCAACTTGAGAACATTTTCTGCTCCAATATTTTTGGGAAACTCATAGGTATCAGGAAACAAATACCCTTCTCGATACTGATTTTCTTCTTTAATAAAATTTAGAAATACTTCATAGTCTACAATTTCCCTATCTGCTAACAAACGAGCAATCTGTTTGGCTTGAAAGCCCTCAGGAATAGTTATACGATAAAGCAGCACCCTCCCTCTAATCAGCTGATCAATTATCTGAACAAGATTCTGGGCAGAACTGAATCGGTATTCACCAGACTGTAACAGTGCATCAGTTTTCATAAATTTCGTTATTACCTGAAAGGGGTAATTATAAGGCCTGATAACGCCTTCCTCTTCCAATAATTGCCTAATTTGAGCGCTATTATAACCATAGGGTATTTTAATGATCTTTTCTATCGGCTCATCTATTTTTACTGGTATAAAAATCCAGGCAGCAGATAGCATTAATGCTAAAAATCCTACGGAGAATAAAAAAATTAAGAGATTAAAAAATCTGTTAATTATTGTTTTCATTCTTTTGCTTACCTTTGCGGTCCAGATAGGACTGCAATATAATCACTGCAGAAAGTCGGTCAATCACCTTTTTTCTCTTTGCCCTGCTGGTATCAGCTTCCAGTAGCACTTGTTCGGCTCTCACTGTACTTAATCTCTCATCTTCAAAATCTATCGGTAAGCTACTGAGCTGTTTTAGTTTTTGTGCGCATTCCTGTACCTTTTTCGCCTGTGGTCCCAGTGTTCCATTCATATTCTTTGGTAATCCAAAAACAAGCTGTTCCACTTTTTTCTCTTGGATTATTTTCATAATTTTTGGGCAGATTTCCTGCTCTGACTGTACCTGGATAGTTGGTAATCCTTGAGCTGTTATACCCAGGGCATCACTTAAAGCCAGTCCAATTCTTTTTTCTCCCAGATCTATTCCCAGTATTCTCAAATTATTATTCTCCTTCATTGCCTATTTTTTAATACATCGATAGAATTTAGTAATAATTATTTATTATTATAATGATAATACAGGAAAAAGAAAGTAAATGTGGATAATTGGTAGAGAAGTAAAAGTATTTTTTATTATTAAAGCTGAATATATTGTTCAATATTCTGAAAGATAGCTCTTAATTGAGTCTGATCTGTCCCGCCAGCTTGAGCAAAATGCCTTTTGCCGCCACCATGTCCATTGATGTCTTTAGCCAGAGGGGTAATGATTTTTCCGGCATCATAGCCCTTGTTAATTAAATCATCAGTGACCATAATAATTAAATTAATCTTCTCTTCTTTTAATTTTGTGGCTAGAATAATTATTCCCGAATGTATTTTTTCCTTAATCAAATCACCTACTAATCTTAATTCTGTTTTATCAGAAGTGTCGAGAATTGCTGAAACAACGGTTACTTCATTCATAACTTTTCGCCCCTGGATAATTTTTTCCAGTCGGTAGGGAAGCGTATTTTTCCAGAGTAAACGATATTCTCGCTTTAAAGATTCATTATCTGCTAATAGCTGCTGTAATTTCTGAAGCAATCTATCCTGTGGAACATCCAGTATATTCTGTAATTCCTGCAACATAGTTTCCTCTTTTTTTATACTCTCCCATGCTTTTTCCCTGGTAACTGCTTCAATTCTTCGTATTCCACTGCCTATTCCCTGTTCAGATACGATTTTAAAGATACCTATTCTGGAAGTCTGATCCAGATGAGTACCTCCACAAAGCTCCTTGCTAAAACCGCCAATATCAACCATCCGAACCTTTTCTCCGTATTTCTCACCAAATAGAGCTAGAGCTCCTTTCTGTCGGGCAGTATTAAAGTCAGTTATTTCAGAGGTAATTTGATGGTTTTCGCTTATTTTTTGATTAATTAGTTTTTCAATCTGATCTAGTTCTTCCTTTTTTAAAGGAGCATAGTGAGTGTAATCGAATCTCAAGTGTTCTGAGTTTACTGACGATCCCGCTTGTTTGACATGACTTCCCAGCACTTCGCGTAAGGCATAATGCAGTAGATGGGTAGCAGTGTGATTAGCAGCAATAGCAATTCTTTCTTGATTATCAATCTGGGTTTTGACCATTTGATCTTTTTGGAAGGAACCTTTTTCTATCTGTACATAATGCACTATCAATCCTTCCAACGGTATTTGGGTATCATAAACATGAGCAATTGAATTTGAATTATCAGTGCTAATAATAGTCCCGGTATCTCCTTTTTGACCACCTTTTTCTGCATAAAATGGTGTTTCCTGCAATATTATCATTCCTTGCTCACCAGAAGTAAGCTCTTCTACCTTTTCAGAGCCATTCAGGAGAGCAATAATTTTAGTACTGGAAGAAACCTGGGCATAGCCACAAAATTTAGTATCTCCACTGTAAGACCAAATAGTTCGAAAAAGTTTTTCCTGTTTTTCCAAAAGACTACGATCTGACTTTCCCAATCCCCAAGATTGACGGGAACGTTCTTTCTGCTCCAGCATATATTTTTCATATTCCTGTTCGTCTACTGATAATCCTGATTCGTATAGAATATCTCTGGTAATCTCTAAAGGGAAACCATAGGTATCATAAAGGGTAAAGGCGTCTTTGCCGGTTAAAATCTTCTGGTTACCACTTCTCAATCTTTGAATGTATTCTTCCAGAATAGTAAGACCAAGATTAAGGGTTTCCTGAAAACGTTGTTCTTCTGTTAAAATAATTTCATAGACAGTTTTTTCTCTTTCTTTAATTTCAGGATAGGCTTTGTGCATGATTTGGACCACCTGAGGAGCAATATCATAAAGAAATGGTTCATTAAAATTAAGTAACTTACCATAGCGATAAGCTCTTCTTAGCAACATTCTTAATACATATCCCCTGCCCTCATTAGAAGGAAGAATGCCATCTGAAATCATAAAAACCATTGCCCGAATATGATCTGAAATTACCTTTAAAGCAGTATCATTTTTTTGATTCTCACCAAAAGAGATTCCTGCTTTTTGGGCAGTATTCTGAATAATGGGATAGAATAAATCTGTTTCAAAATCTGAGGAGACTTTTTGTAACACCGAAGCAATTCTTTCCAAACCTAAACCGGTATCAATGTTTTTAGACGGTAAGGGATCAAGTGAACCATCTTTATTGCGATTATATTGCATAAATACCAGATTCCAAAGCTCCAGGTAACGTTCATCTTCCCCGACTCCACCATTCTTACCAGAAGCCCTTTCAGGACCCAAATCAATATATATTTCGGAGCAGGGCCCACAGGGACCTTCTGGACCAACTTTCCAAAAATTATCTTCCTCTCCCAGTTTTACTATGTGCTCTCCCGGTAATCCAATCATCCCATGCCATAAATCAAATGCCTCATCATCGTCTTTATAAACTGAGACATATAAAACCTCTTTCGGGAAACCAATTACTTCAGTAAAGAATTCCCAGCTCCACATTATTGCTTCTTTCTTAAAGTAATCACCAAAAGAGAAATTACCCAGCATTTCAAAAAAGGTATGGTGACGAGCAGTCTTCCCTACATTTTCAATATCATTAGTTCTAAGACATTTTTGGGAGGTTGTTGCCTTCTTCAGTGGCGATTTCACTTGACCTAAAAAAATAGGTTTAAAAGGAACCATACCGGCAATGGTAAACAAAATAGTTGGGTCTTCTGGAATAAGAGAAGCACTGGGCATTATCTTATGTCCCTTAGATTGAAAAAATTGTAAAAAGGCTTCTCTAATTTGATGACTGCTCATCTTTTTCATGGAGAACTCCTTATTAAAAAAATAACCAGAATTATATTTATATGAGCTGGGATTTGCTAATCCTAAATAAAAATTAATAAATATTAAAAATCATTATATTGCTACTCGGAATACTTCGTCAATGGTGGTAATTCCTTCTAAAGCCTTTACTACTCCACTATCGAGAAGGGTTTTCATTCCATAGCGGATAGCAACTTCTTTTATCTCATTACTGGAGGTTTTTTTCAAAATCATAGAACGAAGTTCATCACTTATACCAATCATCTCAAAGATTGCTATTCTGCCATAATAACCAGTATGTTTACAATAATCACAACCTTTACCACGATAAAGCTTAATGCTTTCTTTGGCCGGTAGCTGGATATTTAGATTTAGATTATCAAAAATACCTTCTTCCGGTATATATTCCTCCATACATCGCTGACAAATTTTTCGAACCAGCCTTTGAGCCATAACTCCAATTACTGAGGAAGAAATAAGGAATGGCTCTACTCCCATATCAATCATACGAGTTAGAGAGCTAACTGCATCATTAGTATGAAGAGTACTAAAAACAAGGTGTCCGGTTAAAGCGGACTGTACTGCAATATGAGCAGTCTCTGCATCTCTCATCTCACCAATCATAATAATATCAGGATCCTGACGCAAAATAGAACGCAGGGCATTGGCAAAGGTAAGATTGATTTTAGGTCTTACATTTATTTGATTTATTCTTTCCAGTTTGTACTCCACAGGATCTTCTACTGTAATAACATTTTTTTCAATAGAGTCAACTTCATTTAAGGCAGCATAGAGAGTGGTGCTCTTTCCACTTCCAGTAGGTCCGGTAATAAGAATAATGCCATAGGGATTGTTAATCATCTGACGGAATTCCTGTAATTGGATTTCTGTAAAACCGATATTATCCAGGGAAATAACTCCCTGACTCTTATCTAAAAGGCGCATTACTATCTTTTCATCATAAGCAGTAGGAATAGAAGATACCCTTAAATCAACTTCCCGGGCTCCAAAGCGAAGCTGAAAACGACCATCCTGAGGTAATCTCCTTTCAGCAATATCCATATACGACAATATCTTAATCCGGGATATTACTGCCGGCTTAATCCTGGCTGGCAGCATACGGATATCATGAAGGATACCATCAATACGATAACGAACCAAAAGACCCCTTTTGTTGGGTTCCAGATGGACGTCACTGGCTCTCTCTTTTATTGCATCTACAATTATCATATTTACCAGCTGAATAACAGGGGCTTCCTGACTGATAGCCTCCAGAGTAGAAAGATTCACTTCATCACTAAAATCACTAACTGAAGCCACATCAACTCTTTCCAGCAGATCATCAAAATGATACCCGGTGTCATAATAATTACTCAGGGCATTAAGTATTTCATTTTCATTGGCAAATTTAGGATTAACATCCATTTTGGTATATTCTTTGATATAGTCAATTGCGTTGACATCCAGTGGGTTAGCCATTGCTACCGTTAAGGTATTATTTTCCTTATTGAGAGGTATTAGCTTATAACGTAGAGCAATCCTCTTAGGAATGAGAGACACTATTTCTGGATCCAGAATAACATCTTCTAATTCTACATATTCAGTCTCGTAAACATGCTGCAACGCCTCATTAAGTTGTTTGGAAGAAATTACTCCCTGACTGATTAAAATCTCTCCGATTTTCTTTTTACTATCAATCTTCTGAGCTTCCAGGGCTTTCTTTAATTGTTCAGAGTTAACAATGCCCTGATTTATTAAAATTTCACCTAATCTTAAATTAGAAAGGTAGGTTTTTTTCCTATCTCCAGTTTCCAATGTTTTACCTCTTAATTACTTTTTTTTAAAACTTAAAATATCACCAAATATATCTTTAAACAAGATTCGATCATAGCCTTCTTTCTTATTATAATCCTTTATCAACCTTTTCTGAACTTCTTTTTCTGCTCTTCTAATACTGAGACTGATTTTTTTTCTTCTGTCATCAACTTTAGTTACCAAAGTTTGTACTGTATCACCTACCGCCAGAACACTATCTACTTTGTCAATTTTATGATTAGATATTTCAGAAAGAGGTACCAGACCATCAATATTTTCTTCTAGGTTTACGAAAGCACCAAAATCAGTTATATTAACTACTTTTCCTTCCACAATAGTGCCCACTCCATATTTTTTTCTAATTTCGATCCAGGGATTAGCAAGAAGACGCTTACGACTTAAAGTTATCTGGACTTTTTCTGAATCAATTTCTATTATCTTTAATTCTAACTGGTCACCTTTTTTAAGTACCTGGTTGGGATGTTTAATCTCTTCCCAGGTAATTTCTGAAAATGGTAAAAATCCTTCAATTTCTTCATCAAGAGAGATAAATGCACCAAAATTTTTCAATCTTCTTACTTCTCCATTTACTGTATCATTAACCTTATATTTTGTTTCGATGTTCTGCCAGGGATTGGGTAAGGTCTGTTTTCTGCTCAAGAATATTAAACGATCTTTTCTATCAATTTTAATTACTTTCAACGGTAATACTGCATATTTCTTTAATATACTGGAAGGTTTTTCAATGTATTTCCAATCAATTTCAGAAAGATGGATAATCCCTGAAACTCCGGGTTCTAATTCTATGTTTGCTCCATAAGAGGTTACCTGGGTTATTTTGCTCTCTACAGTACTTCCCACAGCATATTTTTCATCAATGTTTGTCCAGGGATCTTCCATAAGTTGTTTTAACCCTAAAGATACCTTTTTCTTTTCCTTATCAATATCTAAAATTCTAACCTTAATTACTTCATCCTCTGATAAAACTTCATGCGGTGCTCGGGTATAAGCCCAGGACATATCAGAAATATGAAGTAAACCATTCAATCCCTCTTCTAATTCGATAAATGCCCCAAAATCCTTAATACTTATAACCTTTCCCTCAACTTCATCTCCCACACTATATTTTTCTTCCACCACATCCCAGGGATTAGGATTTAGTTGTTTTATACTAAGAGATATTTTTTTCTGATCTTTATCAAAATCAATAACCTTTACTTTTATTTCATCACCTTTCTGGATCAGTTTCAGGGGATCTTTGATTTCTTTCCAGGTAATTTCAGAGATATGGAGTAACCCTTCAATGCCTCCAATGTCAACAAAAGCACCAAAATCTGTAATATTAACCACTTTTCCAGTTAGTACCCGTCCTACCTTCAAATTGGCAAGAGTCTTCTGTCTTAGTGACTCTCTTTCCTTTTCCAAAGCAAGGCGATGCGATAATACTAAATTATTTTTCATTCTATCCAGTTTAAGAATAAAGAATGATAATTTTTTACCTACGTATTTTTCTAAATCTTTTTCGGTAATAAATTTTTGTTCTACCTGAGATAAGGGGACAAATGCCTTGACTCCTAAGTCAACAATTAATCCATTAGAGTTTTTCTCAATAACTTCACCCTGTATCGGTTTTTTAGTCTTATAGGCATTAACGAGTTGATCCCATAAGAGTATATAGCGAGCTCTTTCTCGGGAGAGGTAAATTTGTCCATTTTTTTCATCAACCTGCACTATGTAAACATCAATTTCATCATCTACTTCCAGAGTATGGTTTACTTTGTCATGTCCTACACGTAGCAGCGAATCTTCGGTAGCAGGAAGAAAGCCTTCCATCTTGTACTTTATATCAATAAGATATCCCTCTTCATCAACTTTAACAACCTTTCCCCGAATTATTTCCCCTTTCCTGACTTGTTTGAAACCATTCAATGAATCATTCATCATCAAATCCATTTGCTCCTGGCTTTGTGATTCCTTTTTTTCTTCTGCTATATCATTTTGTTTTTCCATGAGCCTGCTATCTCCTCCTTAATTTCTGTGTCAATCTTATCACATATTTAATGCTATTGCTATAAATCGCTAATTTACAGCAACAGCTTTTTTATAACTCTTAATTTTAAAACAATTTTTAAATTTAAACATCATCAAAAAAAATATTTCATTTTAATATCTATATTTTAGGCAAAAATTATTTTCTAATTCTAATTACTTTTGCTTCAGTAATAATATAATCTACCGGGATATCCTTCTCTTCAACAGGTATTTTTGCTAAGATTTGCATCTCAAAGGCTAGGGCAACTGATGAGGCTTTTGGCTTTAACTGGGTTAGAAATTGGTCATAATATCCACCACCTCGTCCTAAACGATGACCCTGGATGGTAAAGGCAACACCTGGCACAATTACCAGATCTAAAACATTTGGTGGATATATTCTGAAGAATTCTCTTTTGGGTTGTAATATTCCCAAATCCCCTACGGCTAGTTCCCTTTCAAAATCATTTACTAAAGAAGGAAGCAATTTATTATCTCTCCGGATGATTAGAGGTATAAATACCCTTTTCTTATCTTTCTGAGCAGATTTTATGATGCTCTGTGTTTGAACTTCATGTTTAGTAGCAATATAGAGCATAATATTAGTCGATTTTCTATAAACATCAAACTTTATTAAAGATTCTGCTATTTTTTTACTATTCTCCAGAATAAATTCTGGTGATAGCTTTCTTCTGCTAATTAAGAGCTGTTTTCTTATAGAATATTTGCTTAACTTGTTTATCATAATACAAATAACAACAAATTGTCAATGGGAATATAGTTTTACTGTTAATAACAAATAATAGAGAATAATGTTGTTCCTGAATTCCTTACCTTAGACCTTTCATAATATTTTATAATTTCAAAATTCTAAACTATCTTTTTATATTTTTTTTGCTACTGTTTAAACTATTAGCATAAATAATAACCCCGCTATGTCGCTAACTTCAAGTTTTGATTCCGTTCCTCAAACAGGTGGATATCTAACCAAATGCTTTATGCTTCCAGTTAATTAACATTAATGTTAATTTTAGGTAACCCTCTCGGGAAACCGCAGGCTTGCATTACACACCCGGAGATCGATTTCCTTTTTTATAAAGTGTTGGGTCAAAACTTATTCAGTTTAGCGTTCACAGCAGGGTAACTTAGCATTTTTATACTGCACATATAATATAGCACATTTATTCAAAAAAAACAATTCCTTCCCTAATGAGTTAAAAGCAATATGTTTTTTAGTTTAAATTTTGCAGTTTTCAGTAAATAGCAATATTAAAGAAACCTCTAAAGTGAAAACTTGAAATATTAAATTGTTTTTAATAGAACAGGATTCTAGGTACGACTTCAGGACATGGGTAACAAAAAACTTCAAGACACAGATAACACTTTCTAATAAAATAACAGCTGAAAACTTATCAAAAAGGAGTGTTCAGCTGATGCCTTGGAGGGAACAAAAAAATAATGGATCAAAGAGAAGAGTTTGTATTGAAATCTTTAAGTGAAGAAGTACCATTTAGTCAGTTGTGTAAAGAATACCATATAGCCAGAAAGACAGGCTAAAAATGGAAAAAGCGATTTCTTGAGGAAGGCAGGACAGGATTGTTCGACCAAAGCAAGAGGCCAAATAATTGTCCTAATACACTCTCAGAAGAAGTCATAATCAAAATTATCCAGATTAGACATCATCATCCAACCTGGGGAGCCAAGAAGATTGCCAGAATCATTGCAGATAAGAAAAACCCAGACACTCCATCGGTAAGCAGCGTCTATCGTATACTGGATAAGGCCAATCTATTAAAGAGAAAGAAATTTCATAAGAGTAAGTCATTACATAAGGAGAACCTGCATCAGCTAATTGAGCCATCTCTTACTAATGATGTATAGACCATCGACTATAAGGGCTGGTGGCTAAGTGAAGACATCAAGAGATGTAACCTGTTGACCATCCGGGACTTAAAAAGCAGATACAATCTGGCAACTAAATTAACTGCCAGACAGGATACCTCTTCAGTCAAAAAAGTCATGGAAGATGTCTTTAAAGAATACGGATGCCAAAGGTGATAAGAAGTGACAATGGAACTCCTTTTGCTGTCTATAATACTCCCCTGGGTATTAGCAGGCTCTCAGTCATGTGGATAGCCTTAGGGATATTACCTGACAGGATTACCCCGGGTAAGCTCTATCAGAATGGTTCTCATGAGAGAAGGCATAGGGATTTAAAACAGGGGAAGCATAAATTATTATCAGAACCTTATCGATCAATGGAGATATTATTACAATCATATCAGGCCACATGAGACCTTGGGGATGGTAACGCCGGCTATAGTTTATAGCCTATCTCCCAGAGACTTTGACGGGTATATAGATGAGATTTGCTATCCCAATGGCTTTGAAAGAAGAAAAGTTTGTAAAAATGGCTATATTAAATATGACAATCAGTCAATCAGGATTACATCATCATTTTCAGGCTATCATATAGGTCTGGCCTATGAGGATGAATATACATTAGATGTATGGTTTAGTAATTTTCCTATAGGTAAAATTGACTTAGTATCATCATCATTTTACACTGTAGCTAAGTAACAGCAGGTGGAAACAGTGTAACCTATGTCCTGAATCAAAAGTGTTACTTATATGTTGGTTAAATACTAAAAATTTTATACTGACGACCAACTACTAACAACTAATTTAACGGTATATGAATATACTGGATCTAGATAATGATTATAAGTCTATTTTTAAATGTAACTCCTTTAGCTGTTCTGGGCTCACCTCTGCCGGAGCTCCTGTGAGTAGACAGGTCGCCTTTTGTGTTTTAGGAAAAGCAATCACTTCCCGTATGGAATTGGCACCTGCCAATAACATTACCAATCTATCCATACCAAAGGCAATACCTCCATGGGGTGGTGCACCATATTGCAAGGCTTCCAGGAGATAACCAAATTTTTGCCTTGCCTCTTCAGGTTTGATTCCCAACAAATCAAATATCTTCTGTTGCAGTTCGGTCTGGTGGATACGAATACTTCCTCCCCCAATTTCATTACCATTTAAGACTAAATCATATGCTTTAGAACGAACCTGATAGGGATTATTATCCAATAGAGGAATATCTTCATCTACTGGAGCGGTAAAGGGATGATGCATAGAGGTATACCTCTTTTCAGCTTGGGAATATTCAAATAAAGGGAAATTGGTTACCCATAAAAATTTATATTGTTTTTCCGGAATTATATTTAAAGTATTAGCTAATTTTATTCGGAGCATCCCAAGTGCTTGACTTACCTTTTCGCTGCTACCAGCCACAATAAAAATGAGGTCACCAGGAGTTATCTGCATTTCATTTTTTATTAATACTATTTCTTCCTCAGTAATATATTTTCCTATAGATGATTGTATTTGATTCCCTTCCTTAAAACGGATATAAGATAAACCACTTAATCCAAATGATTTAATAAAAGGGTCTAAATCATCAATATTCTTACGGGAAAATTTATCGGGCTGTTCTGTCTTTAAGGCACCAATTTTCCCACCACCTGCTATCACATCTAAAAAAGCACTAAATTCAGTTTTCTGAAAAATTACATTTAGGTTATGTATCTCCATTCCATATCTTAAATCAGGTTTATCCACACCATATCTGTCCATAACATCATCATAATCAAATCTGGGAAAAGGTTTCCTTATTTCAATACTCAGTATTTCCTTGAATAAATGAGCCATTAAATCCTCAACAAGACTGAATAACTCATCCCGGTCAATGAAGGACATTTCCATATCCAATTGGGTAAATTCCGGGGCTCGATCTGCTCTTAAGTCTTCATCCCGAAAACATCTTACTATCTGGAAATATTTATCAAAACCGCTAATCATCAATAACTGTTTAAACAATTGCGGTGATTGAGGAAGGGCATAAAAATTTCCCGGATTGACCCGACTGGGAACAATGTAGTCCCGGGCACCTTCGGGTGTGCTTATGGTTAGAAATGGTGTTTCTATATCCAAAAATCCTCTCTCGCTTAAAAAGTTCCGAATTAACTGGCAAACTCGGTGGCGTAATACGAGATTATTTTTCATTTCCGGTCTTCTCAGGTCCAGATAACGAAACTTTAAACGCATATCCTCTCCCACCTCAGAATATTCATTGATACTAAAAGGAGGTGGTTCTGATTGATTTAGAATCCTCATCTGACTAACTTTGACTTCAATTTCACCGGTTTTTAAATTAGGATTTATTGCCTCTTCCCCTCTTGACATTACTTCCCCTTTAATGGCAATAACATATTCATTGCGTATTTTATGCGCCATCAAATGTGCTTCATTAGAAATTTTAGGATCAAAAACTACTTGAGTTTTACCCTCTCTATCTCTCAAATCAACAAAGATAAGTCCACCATGGTCTCGACGGGAATTAACCCATCCCATCAGGGTAACCTTTTCCTTAATATTATTTTTACTCAATTCACCGCAGCTATGAGTCCTTTTCCAGGTTTTCGGCTCATTTTTATCTTGTTCAGGAATAGTCATCTTATTGGTTCACTCCTTATTAATATTAGATATGATATATGGTATAACATGCAAAGCATAGTACATAGCGATTAAAATTTTCTTTAGTCGTTAGTATTTAGTATTTGGTATCTAGTAACTAGTTAATAATATATTTTTTATTAATATTTACTCATTACTTATTACTGTATTCTCTTCACTTTATATAATATAAGATAAACCTATAACACACGACAGATTCAGGGATAAATCTTGTTCAACATTCGGGGGAAGGGTATAGTTTCTCTGATATGAGGAAGGTTGCATATCCAGGCTACAGTTCTTTCAATCCCCAATCCAAAACCAGAATGAGGAACTGACCCGTATTTTCTCAAATCAATGTACCATTGATAATCCTCTTCTGGTAATTTATAATCCCTAATCCTGTCTTTAATTAACTGGTAATCATCAATACGCTGTCCCCCACCAATTATTTCACCAAATCCTTCTGGAGCAATTAAGTCAGCTCCCAAAACAGTCTCTGGTCTTTCCGGATCCGGTTTCATATAAAAAGCTTTACATTTGGTAGGAAAATGATGAATAAAGACTGGCTTATCATAGTGCTTAGAAACAATGGTTTCATCTTCACCTCCCAGGTCCTCTCCCCATTGAGCAGAACTGCCCTCTTTTTGTACTATTTTAATGGCATCATCATAAGATAAATAGGGGAAAGGTGGCTGAATTTTTTCTAAAGCCGATATATCCCTTTCCAGCACTTTTAGTTCTAAGGAGCAGGTTTGTAATACATGACCAACAATCGCTATAATTAATTCTTCCTGTAATTGGTTGTTATCATTAAAATCAAAGTAGGCCGCTTCCGGTTCAACCATCCAGAATTCCATTAGGTGTCTTCTCGTTTTTGACTTCTCTGCTCTAAAGGTAGGGCCAAAACAGTAAACTTTACCAAAAGCCATAGCGGATGCTTCGTTATACAATTGACCACTCTGGGTTAAATAGGCTTTATCACCAAAATACTCTGTTTCAAATAGTGTAGTAGTTCCTTCACAGGCAGCAGGTGTCAATATGGGAGATTCTATTAGATAAAAGCCCTTTTTCTGTAAAAATTGATGAATAGCTTTCACAATTTCCACCCTAATTCTTAAAATGGCATTCTGCCTCTGGGTTCTTATCCAGAGATGCCGAAAATTCATTAAAAATCCTACACCATGTTTTTTTAAAGAGATGGGATAATCTTCATAAGCATTTTGAATTACATGAATGGTCTTAACCAGCATTTCATATCCGCTGGGAGCTCTTTGCTCCTTTTTTATAATCCCCTCTACTATAATAGAAGATTCATAATTAAGTTCATCCAGCAAATTAAAATATTGTTCCTCCGTTTCACTCTTGACCAGGATTCCCTGTAAAAATCCTGTTCCATCCCTGATAATCATGAATTTTACTTTGCCGCTGGAACGTTGATTATAAAGCCATCCTTTAATAGAAACATACTCTGTTTCATAATTTCCAACCTTGGATATAGTAATTACTTTCATCAGATTACCTCCTCCTCAATACATAAAACAGATAATTAATTTTTGATGAATCAAGGTTCAAGTGCTATCTGCAATAAGGTCGTGCAAATAGGTTAAAATTTGGTCTCGGGAAACTGTCTGCTGTGTTCCCTTTAGCATATTTTTTATTATTACCTTATTTTTTTGTAACTCTTCCGGTCCTAAAATAATAACATAAGGAGCCTTTAATTTGTTAGCCATCCTCATCTGTGCTTTTAAGCTTCTACCAAGAAAATCCATCTCCGTAGAAATTCCCATTGCTCTTATCTGATTGGCAATTGTCAGGGCAGAAATAATTTGATCCTGGCTGGTTGTAGTTACAAAAACCTTAATTCCACTCCAGACTGGAATCTTAATATTTTGCTTAATCATAGTTTCCAAAATTCTCTCCATACCGGCAGCAAAGCCTACAGCCGGAGTGGATTTACCACCCAATTCTTCTGCTAGATAATCATATCTACCACCACCGCCTACTGCATTCTGTGCTCCCAATTCACCGGATAAAATCTCAAAAGCAGTTTTGGTATAGTAATCCAATCCTCTCACCAATAAAGGATTAATTTGGTAGGTAATGTCGAGGTTATCCAGATAATATCTCAATTTGCTAAAATGAGTGGCACAATCCTCACACAGATAGTCAAAAATGGAAGGACATTCCTTAATTTCTATCTGACATTGTTCTTTTTTACAATCCAGTATTCTTAGAGGATTTTTTTCATAACGTAATTGACAATCAGAGCACAATAAACTTTTCTTTTCCTGAAAATAATTTCTAAGTGCCTTGAGATAATCAGGTCTGCATTGCCGGCAACCAACACTATTTAACATTAATATTAAATCGGTTAATCCTAATTTCTTATAAACATCCAGGGAAGCAGCTATAATCTCTGCATCAATAATGGGTAATGGGGATCCAATGGCTTCTAAGCCAAACTGATTGAATTGCCGATATCTACCTGCCTGTGGTTTTTCACAACGGAACATGCTTCCAATATAGAATAATTTGCTCAAGGGATTTTCCCGGCTAAGATTGTGCTCTATGTACGCCCTAACTACAGGAGCAGTCCCCTCGGGACGTAAAGTTAAACTTCTCCCTTTGCGATCTTGAAAAGTGAACATTTCCTTATTCACAATATCAGTAGATTCTCCAATTCCTCTAACAAATAATTCAGTATATTCAAAGGCAGGTGTTCTTATTTCTCTATAGTCAAAGTTTTGTAATACTTCTTTTATGGTATTTTCCAGATAATACCAGTAATCTATCTGGGCAGGAAGTATATCACTGGTTCCTTTTGGTAATCTTGCTAACACAATTATCTCCTTACGGGATATTCAAGGTTAATCCTTCTCCTTTAGCATCCCCTTTATAGTATTTGATACTAGTATTTAGTATATCGTATTATATTAGGCTTAGGAAATATTACATTATTGGTTATGAGCTTACTATTTAAAATTTATTTCTTGTTATAATTGTTACAATACACTCTTTAATAAGAATAAATTATTAAAGTTCTATTTTAAGATAAATTAACAGGATACATTTCTAAGCTAAATAAAAAACCTGATAATATTATAACAATTAATAATATTATCAGGGACGAAAATCTCTTTTCGCGGTGCCACCCTTATTGAATGGAGAAATATCCCATTCCGCTCATTCTTTTAACGCACTGTAACGAATAGATTTAATAAAATTAATTTATTTCAGGAAGACTAATTAGGGGATGTCCTTCGATTACCAGATAAAACAATCTACTCTCCCCTAGCCACCTATTATCATTATTGATAAAAATAGAAAGGTACAAATACTGGTGATATTTTACTCAATCTAACCTCTAAAGTCAAAAAATTATCATAATTAATCAATATAATCAAGAAAAGCCTTCTTGTTAACTGCTCTTCTTAAAGCTTCCTCTCTGGTAATCTTACTGGCCATTAACAAATCTTTTAAGGATTGATCGAGACTTTGCATACCAATCTTCCTACTTGTCTGTATTGTAGAAGGTATCTGATATATTTTCTCTTCCCTAATTAAATTACGAATAGCAGGTGTAGCCAGCATTAATTCTGTTGCTACCACTCTACCCTGCCCGTCAAAAGTCGGGATAAGAGTTTGGGCAATAATCGCTTCAATAGTACCTGCTACTTGTAATCGTGCCTGTGCCTGTTGATGAGCAGGAAAGGCATTAATCATTCTCTCAATAGTATCAGCAGCACTATTAGTATGGAGAGTAGAAAAAACAAGATGACCTGTCTCAGCAGCTCTTAAAGCCATAGAAATTGTTTCTAAATCTCTCATTTCCCCCACTAAAATTACATCAGGATCTTCCCGCAAAGCAACCCTTAAAGCACTGGCAAATGAATCAGTATGGTTACCAATTTCTCTTTGAGATATAACACAATTCTTATGTTGATGAATATACTCAATAGGATCTTCAATTGAAACAATATGTTCATAGCGATTAGTATTTATTATATCAATTAAAGCTGCCAGGGTAGTAGATTTACCACTTCCGGTAGGACCAGTAACCAGAACGATTCCCCTGTTCTGCTCTGCTAAAGAACTGACTACCTTTGGCAATCCCAGTTGTTCAATAGACGGGATTTCAGTTGGAATCAATCTTATCGCTGCAGCTTCTCCCAACCTATGACAAAAAATATTAATTCTAAATCGTGAGACACCTGGCATTTCATAGGCAAAGTCAAATTGTTTATCTTTCTCAAATGATGTTTTTTGATTATCTGTTAACAAACTATATATCATTTCATGAACATCTTCAGCACTTAAGATCGAAAACTTACTTTTCACTAATTTACCATTTAAACGCAAAATTGGTGGAATGCCAATATTTAAGTGAACATCTGAGGCTCCCTGTTCTTTGGCTAATATTAAAATATCCTGTATCTTAAAGTCCATCTATTTATCTCTCCTCTTGCTATAATAATTTACAAAGAATCACTGGATTAATTATTGCCACATATCTGGATATTCATTCTCGATATACTGAATGATTTCAGAAATATTTTTAAAGGAAGCTAAGGCTACCTCGAAATTCTTTTTATGGAAGGTTTTAATTTTCTGTTGAGCCTCATTATCAGTGGGATCACTCATAGCAACAACTAAAGTATCATTCATTTCTATCAAAGGAATTATATGGTAATTTTTAATTAAAAATCCGGGAAATTTTTTTAATAAATCCAGATCTAATTGGTTAGTCTCAATTTGAACATAGGGGATATCTAACTGTTTACTTAAAACCCAGTTTATCTGATCCTGGGTTACCAGATAAAGTTCAATTAATATTTCGCCAACTCTTTTATTTCTAATTTTTTGTTCTTTTAAAGCCATTTCTAATTCTTTTTGAGAGATTATTCCATAATCTAATAATATTTCACCCAATCTTTTTTTCTGTTTTTTTATCATTATTCACCCCTGTATATCTTACCTTGTTAATATCCATAGGATAATGTTTTTCGATAATTAATGAGAGACTACAAATTTGGAATCATTTGCTTTAGATAAAGCCGTCTCTCTATCAATAATTTGATTTTGATATAGCTGACGAAGGGACTGATCCATGGTCTGCATTCCAAGCTGTTGAGCTCCTTGAATAGCAGCAGGAATCATATGAATACGTTCTTCACGAATAATATTTCTAATTGCTGGTGTGGCAATCATTATCTCCACAGCAGGCACTCGTTTAGTCTGGTCAATATTGGGAAGTAATGTTTGGGATACGACTCCCTGCAAAGATTCAGCCAGCTGAATACGAATTTGTCTCTGCTGATGAACAGGAAAAACATCAATAATTCGTTCTACAGTTTCGGCAGCACTGTTCGTATGTAGCGTGGAGAATACTAAATGCCCTGTTTCGGCAGCAGTAACAGCCATAGAGATGGTTTCTAAATCTCTCATTTCTCCCACCAAGATGACATCCGGATCTTCCCTTAAAGCACTTCTTAAGGCATAGGCAAATGATTTAGTATGTAGACCAACTTCTCGCTGGTCAATAATGCATTGCTTATGGTGATGAATGAATTCAATAGGGTCTTCTATGGTAATGATATGAAGCTTTTGATTTTCATTTATAATATCTATAAGACTGGAGATAGTTGTTGATTTTCCACTTCCGGTAGGTCCGGTAATTAAAACCAATCCTTTCGGTTTTTTAGTGAATTCTACCAGATGCTTAGGTAATCCTAATTCTTCCAATTTTTTGATTTTATCAGGAATTAACCGAAAAGCACCGGCAATACCACGTCTATGCATAAAGACATTTACTCTAAAACGGGCAACATTAACAATTTCTAAGGAAAAATCAATTTCCTTCAATTCTTCAAATTTTTTGCGATGTTCGTTACTCAATACGCTATAAATCATTTCATAAACATCGTTTTCGGATAAATCAGGATAATCTAATTTAGTTAGAATTCCATTAACTCGTAATGTGGGAGGAATTCCAACAGTCAAATGTAAATCTGATGCATTTCGGTCCCGAGTTATCTTCAGCAATTCTGTAATATTCATTATTATACCCCCATTTTTATTTCTGAAAAAGAAGTGGAAAGTAAGAAATAGAATTTATTTTTTAGTTTAAATTAATCCAGTTCTTGTCTTAACACTTCAGCTTTATCTGTTTTCTCCCAGGTAAATTCGTCAATTTCCCGACCAAAATGTCCATAGGCAGCAGTCTTCTTATAAATAGGCCTTTTCAATTTTAAATGTTCAATTATAGCTGCAGGCCTTAAATCAAAATGCTTCTTAATTATCTGGATAATTCGGGAATGAGGAATTTTTTCAGTGTTAAAGGTATCCACCATAACAGAAACCGGATTGGCTACTCCAATAGCATAGGCAATTTCAATTTCACATTTTTCAGCAATTCCGGCAGCAACAATGTTTTTAGCAATATATCTGGCGGCATAACTTCCAGAACGATCTACTTTTGTTGGATCTTTACCGGAAAAACAACCTCCTCCATGACTTCCTACTCCCCCGTAGGTATCCACAATAATTTTTCTACCAGTAACACCAGTATCAGCCTGAGGACCTCCCATAACAAATCTGCCGGTGGAGTTGATATAATATTTGGTATTTCTATCAAGATATTTTTCAGGGATTACTGCTTTAATAACTTTTTCCAAAATATCTTTACGAATAGTGTCTAATCCTACCTGGGGATGATGTTGGGCAGCAATAACTATTGCCTCAATTCTCTGAGGAGTACCATTTACATATTGTATAGTTACCTGAGACTTACCATCAGGCCTTAAATAGGATAAAATTTTATCCTTTCTTACCTCCGCTAAGCGGTAAGTTAGCTTATGTGCCAGCGATATTGGTAAAGGCATTAATTCCGGAGTTTCCCGACAGGCATAACCAAACATCATACCCTGATCCCCAGCTCCGGTAGAGGCAATTCTATCCTTTTCTGGTACTATTTTTTCTTCACGTGCCTCCCAGGCACAATTCACTCCAATTGCTATATCTTGAGATTGTTCCTCAATAGAAGTTAATACTGCACAGGTATCACAATCAAATCCATATTTTGCTCTGGTATAGCCTATTTCTCTCACTGTTTCTCGGACTATCCTGGGAACGTCTACATATCCGGTAGTTGTAATCTGACCGGCAACTAAAACCAGACCGGTAGCAACCAATGTTTCTACCGCTACCCTTGCTTCCGTATCATGACGATATAGATCATCCAGTATAGCATCAGAAATTTGATCAGCAATCTTATCTGGATGACCCTCTGTAACTGATTCAGAAGTAAAAAAATAATTTTTTCCCAAGGTCCCAACCTCCTCTTTATCAAAAATAATGTATGATTTAAGTTATAAAATAATTTTCTCCTTCTTTAGCCATCTACAAATAAAAACTATTATTAAATATACTTTTTAAAACGTTCGTCTTTAGCCATCTGATTGATAACTTTTTTGATATCACCTTCACGATTTTTGGGATAAATCAACTGAATAGGTCCATCATTAATAATCACCATATTAGAAAGGCCAATGGTAACGGTAACTCCTTTATCATTGACAATAATACAATTTTGTGTATCAATTCCGGTATATTCACCCTGAACAATATTACCATTGGCATCATGTGGTACAAATCTCTCCATAGCATGCCATGAGCCGATATCTTCCCAAATTATATCTCCTTTCATAACCAGCAAGTCTGCAACCTTCTCTAAAACACCATATTCAAAGGAAATAGAATCAACTGCTTTTAATTGAGTTTTTATAACATCTCTTTTACTCAAAGTGCCTATACTCAAAGCTATTTCATTTATTGCCTTATCAAGCTTAGGCATCCATTTGGTAATAAAATCCAAAATTATGTGTGCAGGGAAGATATAAATGGCACTATTCCATAATAACTGATTTTTTTTACTGTATTGCTCAATCCAATGGGAATCTGGTTTTTCTTTAAACATCTTTACCGAATAAAGATTCATCTCCTTAAAGTTGTCTGTTTGGTTAGAAGTACAGATATAACCATACCTGGATTCCTTTCTCTTTGGTTCAATTCCGATGATAACCGGTTTTTTAAATCTCTGCACAGCTTGAAAGGAGTTATCCAGTACCTGGTAAAATTTATCCTTTTCTGGTATATAATGGTCTATGGGGAAAATAGCAATGTTAATATCCCTACTTCGATAATGAGTTATAAGCAGTGTTGCCAAAGCAATGCTAGCTGCAGTATCCTTTCCCATTGGTTCAATAATATAATTCAGTATATCAATTTCAGGAATTATCTCTCTAATGGGTTGAAATAAATCTTCAATCGTAGCAACATAAATATCATCTGTCTTAAAAAAGGGTAATAGGCGTTCAAAGGTGTCTCTGAGCATTAAATTTCCGCTGGGAGCAGCGAGAAATTGTTTTGGTTTATTGAAACGACTATGAGGCCAGAATCGCTTCCCTCTTCCCCCCGCTAAGATAAGGGCAATATTATTCATCTTTTATCATCTCTTTTAAATTTTAATAAATTTTTATTCTATATTCCTATTTATTCCTAACGAGTTATATTAACCATGCTCTTCGTTTAATACTTCGTCTACATCTTCTATTTCAAAACCACGATATTGGGCATAGTAATGAAGTATCTTCTCCGTAAAACCATTTGGAATTTCATTATCCTGGGAAAGAAATTCCTGTACTTTAAACGGCCCATAATTATAAGCAGTCAGGGCTAATCTTATATCGCCAAAATCATCATAAAGTACCGCTAAATAATGTATACCAATCTTAATATTTTTTTCTGGATTGAGTAGGGTCTTCTCTGCTCCATCCCATTTAATACCAATATTTTCTGCTAATTCCTTCGCTATGAAACGACGAACCTGGCACAATCCATAGGCATAGGAATCGGAAATAGAATCCACTATAAAATTACTTTCCACTTTAATCAGAGCACAGATTAAGAAGGGATTAAATTTATATTTTAGTGCTACCTCATAAATATTTTTAGCAATATTGTATATGGTTTCACTTTCCAGTTGTTTATTATTGCTGGAAACAATATTCACAATACGATTCATGTAAAATTCTCTTTTCTTTTCTTCGGATATCATTCCGGTCAATTCCTGCAGCTGCATATAAATTTCAGTAAACTGTTCTTTGGTAATTTTCTCTTTTAGATAATTAGCCATCTGGTTGTTAATATTATCTAACTTCTGATTTTGCTCTTCAATTCTCTCTTTTAAGACCCTATTTTCCGTTTGTATATCACTATAAGCCTGATTTAAATTATCAATGGATTGATAAAGCTGTCCATATTGTCTCAAATTATAAATCATTAACAATATCATGACCACTAAAAAAATTATTATGGCTCTATTAAAATATTGGTCTATAATGTTATTCCTTTTTAATTTTTTACCTGTACCTTTATTCTCTTTTTTCTCTTTATTATCATTACTCATTTCATCTTCCTTGCAGTTTTCAATTCTAAATTTAATTTAGTGTTCCTTAGCCTATCTTATCTTACTACCTGGAGTGATTTCCTTATCAGTAGTTAAAAGAACAACCTGTTCATCGCTTGAAGCTGCCAGCAGCATACCTTGTGATTGAATACCTCTGATGGTAGCAGGAGCTAAATTAAATACTACTACAATATTTTTCCCAATAAGCGCCTCAGGCAAGTAAAATTCTTTTATTCCCGCTATCAGGATTCTTGTTTCGGATTTAAAATCCACTTTAATTTTTAATAACTTGTTGGTACCTGGAATATCTTCAGCTGAGATAACTTTGCCCACTCTCAAGTCAATTTTTTGAAAATCCCCTAGAGATATGACTGGCGACTGTTTCGTTTCATTCTCTTTTTCCTTATGCTCTTGCTCAGGCTTTTCTTTACCTTCTTGGGTAGCAGGTGAAATTTTTTTTCTCCCTCCCTCAATTCTGGGAAATAAATTATCACCAGGATTTACCTTAGTATCCGGCTCCAGTCCTCCCCAGTTGGTATCTTCAGGAATAGTCATATTTTCAATATTATCTTTAATCCCTAACTGTTGCCAGATTTTACTGGCTGTTACCGGTATAAAGGAGTACACTAATAGAGATATTATCCTCAATGACTCATTAAGGTGGTACAGCACTTGTTCCAATCTATCCTTCTTGCTCCTATCTCTTCCTAATAACCAGGGCTCTGTTTGATCTATATATTTATTGGTTCTTTTAATTAGAGACCAGATATTTTCTAAGGCAAGATTGAAAGACATTTCCTCCATATTACCAATTACCTGCAACACTACTTCTTCTGCCAGCTTTCGTAATTCTATATCAAACAATTCATCCTTACCTGAACCTGAAGGTGCAGGTATCTTCCCATCACAAAATTTAACAGTCATGGCCACCGTACGACTGAGTAAATTACCGAGATCATTTGCTAAGTCAAAGTTGATCCGCTGAACAAGTAACTGGCGGGAATAGTTTCCATCCTGACCGAATGATAATTCCCTTAACAAAAAATAACGAAAAGCATCGGCACCAAACTCCTCTGCTACCTGATAGGGATCAATTACATTTCCTCTCGATTTGGACATTTTTTCACCTTCAATGGTCCACCAACCATGTGAAAAAACCATTCTGGGAGGATTTATATCAGCTGCCATCAGCATGGTGAACCAGATAATAGTATGAAATCTTAATATATCCTTACCAATTAAATGTACTGCCTCTGGCCAGTAAAAGTTAAACTTTTTTTCATCAATACCGTAACCGACAACAGTAAGATAATTTATTAAAGCATCAAACCAGACATAAACTACATGATTCTTATCAAAAGGAACATCAATTCCCCAGTTTAGACTTGATCTAATCCTGGTTACGCTCTGATCTTTCAATCCCCTCTTTATGAAACTAATAATTTCGTTCTTTCTTGATTCTGGTTTAATACAATCAGGATGTGACTCAATATGCTGTAATAATCTATCCTGATATTTGCTCATTCTAAAAAAATAGCTTTCTTCTTTGAATTTTTCAATTGGTCTACCGCAATCGGGGCATAGATTACCTTCTACCTGACTTTCTGGCCAGAAGGTTTCACATGGTACACAATACCACCCTTCATATTCACCTTTATAGATATCATCTTTTTCATATAAACGATTGAATATTTTTTGTACCACCAACTCATGACGCTTTTCAGTAGTACGTATAAAATCATCCGGTTTGATATTTAAAATAGGCCAAAGATTCTTAAATTTTATCACCACCTTATCAGCAAGTTCTTTAGGTTTTATACCCAATTGTTCTGCTGATTTGGCAATTTTCTGGCCATGCTCATCAGTACCAGTAGCAAAAAGAACATCAAAGCCTCTAAGCCTTTTAAATCTTGCCATAGTATCTGCTGCAATTGTAGTATAGGCATGCCCTATATGTGGGACATCGTTGACATAATAAATAGGAGTTGTAATATAAAATACTTTTTTCTTTTCCATAGTTTTTAGTTTTATTGATATCCTTTCTCGAATTAATATTTGCTCTAAAAGAGAATTTCATAGCCGTTTAGTGTTTGATTTTAAGAGGCTTTAAATATATACTCAGCTTACCTGTCTCCTGCCATAAATCCTTTTAGAAAAACATTTTTAATATTATTTCTTTTCCCTAAGATGGCTTTATGATTAAACCAAATAATTTTTAATCAGGTCTGTTTGCATTTTTTTTCAATTCTAAAATCTTTTCATAAATCCATTTTTTAGATATATGATACTCTTCAGCAATTAAAGATACAATATCTTTGTTATAATAATCTTTTTGCAAGTAATACATAATTTTTTTCCCCAGCTCATCTTCTTTTCCGGAATCCTTATCACAGAAGGTTGACTCTGTTTTTATAGCTGATTTTCCTTCTAGAACCAGAGTCATTTCTCCCTTAATTTCCTTGGAGTTCAGGGTATTTATTACTCCGGAAAGATCTCCTCTAATTATTTCTTCAAACTTTTTGGTCAGTTCCCGAGCTATAACAATTTTTCTATCTCCCATTATCTGCTTGAGAGCTGCCAGGGTATCCTTAATCCTATGGGGAGTTTCATAAAATATGATAGTCCGTTTCTCATCTTTCAGATTTGAAAAAAACCTTTCTTTTTCCCCTTTTTTTCTGGGAACAAATCCTTCAAAAACAAAGCTTTGCATGGTAAATCCTGAAACTACCAATGCTGTAATTAAAGCTGAAACACCAGGAATAGGAACAATGACCATATTATTTTCAATAGCCTTATTTATTAATTCATATCCTGGATCACAGACACCTGGCATTCCAGCATCTGACAATAAAGCAATATTTTTTCCTGTTCTTAACAGTTGTAAAATGTATTCTAATCTCTTTTCTTTACTGTATTTATGATAACTGATTACTGCTTTCTTAATCTGGTAATGATTTAACAAAATTTTAGTATGTCGGGTATCCTCTGCAGCAATTAAATCTACTTTTTTTAAAATTGCCAGGCAACGCAGAGTAATATCCTCCAGGTTACCAATCGGTGTTCCGCAGATATACAATTTACCAGATTGCTGTTTTTTCATATAAAATACCTTTCAAAGAAGAGTCATTAGTCGCTGATATTCAGTCATAACATAAATTACCTGATTTTCCCTTAGTTCAAACTAAAGACTAATGGCTATTTTTAAGTAAAAACATTTTTAATTTATTTAGAATCAGTTGCTTTAAATAAATATTCGTTTTATTTTTTATTGAGGTAAAAATAGGGGAGTCAATACTCTTAGCTCAGTCCCTCCCTCTTTCCTTGCCTCCAGGAGAAATCTTTTAGCTTGATAATCTTTCTTGGTATAGACAAATTGTAATATCTTCGGTTCAAAATAATATTTCTTTAGAGTCATTATTATAGGTATAAAAATATCTGCTCTATGTATAAGGTATAGTCTACCTCTTTTTTTTAAAAGGTAATTGGCTATTCTCAGCATACTCTCTAAATTTATATTGACTTCATGCCGGGCTATTAGCTGTTCATCATTGGAACTGCTTTTCCCTCTACCAGGCGGGATATAGGGAGGATTAGCAGTAATAACATCAAAATATTCACCAGAAAACTTTTCTTTAAGATTGCTTATGTCTTCCTGAAGAATAAAAACCTGTTTATCCAAATTATTTAGAGATACGTTTCTCCTGGCCAGAGACACTAATTTCTCCTGGATTTCTACCCCATAAATAATATTATTTTTTTGGGGATGGTAGATTAACAGGGGAATAATTCCGCAACCAGTACCCAGGTCTATAATCTTTTCCCTATTCTTAATTTTTATAAACTGTGATAATAAGAGAGAATCAATTGAAAAACAATAGCTATTCTTATTCTGAATAACTTTCAACTGATATTTGTCCAAGGATTCAATCATTTCCCCCGGCTGTAGATTCATTTTCTGCATAATGGACTTCTCTGCTTATCTGGTTATTATTCTTTTGCCATTCCTCTATAGGTACTTTAATCCTATTTTTGATATTTTCATTATCTTCTTTTTCTAGGGTTTCAATTATCATATATCTGGTTAAAATATTAACCTCTATTACTTTTCCTTCTTTGCCTTCTTTCGTTTTTACCTGGCTACCCAATTTGGGATATTTTTTTAATTCTTCCAGATAAAATTGGGCTTCAAAATTAAGACAACACTTTAACCGACCACAGGTACCAGATATCTTGGAAAGATTTAGGGCTACACTCTGCATCTTTGCCACATTAATTGGCACCGGCTTGAACTCAGTTAAAAAGCTGGAGCAACACAATGGTCTACCACAGATACCCAATCCCCCTACCATTTTTGCCTTATCTCTAACACCAACCTGTTTTAGCTCTATTTTTGTTTTGAATTGCCCAGCTAAATCTTTAACTAATTCACGGAAATCTATTCGGTTATCAGCATAAAAATAAAATATTAGACGACTTTTGTCAAATAAGTACTTACAATTAATAAGATGCATATTTAATTTATATTTTTTTATCTTTTCATCACATATGCGCTGGGCTTCTTGTTCATCTATCTGTATATCTTTCCATTTTTCAAAATCATTTTTTGTTGCCTTGCGAACAATTTTTTTGAGAGGTTCCACCAATTCTTCCGGTTTTATATATAAAATTGAAGTTACAACCTTTCCGATATCCAATCCCAATGATGTTTTCACAACACAGAAATCTCCTATCTCCAGGATATACTTTCCATATTTAAAATAATAGATAAAGTTTGAATTACTAAATTGTATTCCAATAACTCTGGGCATTGTTAATCACCTAATCGTATAATAAAATTTTCTAATAATATTTTAGGATTAATATGTTTTTCTATTCTTTCCGGTATTTCAGCTAAATCATCTAAGATAAGGATTATCTTCTCTTGGGAATAGTATTGGGCGAATTCTTTTATTATATCTATCCTACTTGGAAAACATAACATTTCCTGTGCCAATCCTAACTTAAAAAATAGTATATCACGAAACCATAAAATCATTATCTCCACAAAATCTAAAAAAGATTCTATAATATCAGTCAATTCATTATCACGAGAGGAAAAGATATTGCTTACCATTTGTTCTGGTTTAGTTCTTATTAACCAATCAATATACCTGTTTTTTTTCTTCATCTTCGACAGATTACTGGCTAATTCTATGGTTTTGCCGGGACTGCCCGGAGAAAGCAAGAGAATATCTTCCAGATGTCTATTATCTAAGTGCAAGTTCATGCTGGTTAATATTTCTTTTTGCTCTTCCACTCTTAACGGCTGAAAAGATATTCTGTGACATCTTGAAATAATAGTCGGTAAAATAATCTCAGGTTCTGCAGTAATTAAAATTAGAACTGCAAATTCAGGCGGTTCTTCTAATATTTTTAATAAGGAATTAGAAGCCTCAATAGTCATTTTATGAGCATCATTGATTAAAAATATTTTTTTTCTACTTTCTAAGGGTCGCCAATAGATAATGCTTTTAATTTCTCTAATCTGATCTATAGTAATTATTGAATTAAGTGGGGAAATGATTCGAAAATCAGGATGAATACCCTTTTCAATCTTCAAACAGGAAGAACAGTGATTGCAGGGATTATGATTTTCAGATAAACCGGTACAATTTATAGCCTTAGCAAAGGCTATGGCAGTTATCTTTTTCCCAATACCCTCTTTGCCGGCAAAAAGATAGGCATGCCCTATTCGGTCAAACTTTATTAAAGCTTTTAATAATTGTATGGACTTTTTCTGTCCTACTATCTGTTCAAAATCAATCATTTCCAAAATATTAACCAAATACCTACTACCTATTTAATTCCTATAACTCTAAACTAAATTCTTTCTTAAACTTTTGTGCTAGTTTAGGATTAATTATTTCAATAATGTCTTTTATCACCATAGAGATATCTTGATTAGCATCAATTATCTTTATCCTCTCAGGATACTGTCGGGCAATTTGACAATAACCATCTCTTACCCTTGCTAAAAATAATTTTCCATTTACTTCTTTTTTCTTAAGAAATTCATCTTCGAAGCGTAGTTCTGAATTATTACTGAGCATGGTTGCACGTTTTAATCCAATTTCGGTATCAACATCTAAAAAAATAGTTAAATCTGGGATTATGCCTTCTATAGCAAAACTATTGAGATAGCTAATTGCACTCATGTCAATACCTCGACCAAAACCCTGATAAGCAGTTGTAGAATCAAAATATCTATCACATATTACCATCAAATTCTTCTCTAAAGCAGGTTTAATATTAATTCTGACATTTTCTGCCCTCGAAGCGGCAAATAATAATAGTTCTGCCTTATAACCTAATCCCTCACTTTCTCTTTCTAATAATATTTTACGAATTTTATCCCCAACTAAAGTTCCGCCAGGTTCTTTTGTTAATAATGTATCAAATCCATTTTTCAGGAAAATTTGATATAATCTTTTAGCCACGGTAGTTTTTCCAGATCCTTCAAATCCTTCTAAGGTAATAAAAAAACCCTTTTTCATGTTTCTTGCTCCTAATTGCTGTCTTACTCTTCTTCCTGTTCAATCATTGCCTTTAATAAATCCCTCATAGTGACAATTCCTACCAGATAACCATTACGTAAAACGGGCAAATGGTGAATTTTATATCTTATTAACAAATCAGCAGCCATAACTTCATTATCATCCTCATTTATAGTAATAACTTCTTTGTTCATAAATTCCTCTACCTGGAAATGGGCATATTCTTTTAGTTTCTTGGAAAGTTGTATAAATTCAGTTAAAAAAATATTACTACTGATAACCGTTAAATAATTGGGCAGTAGTGCCTTTATGATATCATGCTGAGAAATAAAGCCAATAACCTTTTGATTTTCATCTACAATCGGAATACCATTTATACGTTGTAAAGCCATAATTTTAATTACTTCTTCTAAACTACAATCAGGTAATACACTGGCTGTATTTCTATGCATAATATCTTTTATTTTCAATTAGTGCTCCTGTTTGTTAATCATTTTAATTCAGTTACTTTAATGGAGGGTAGACAGGCGGTGATATCATCTCTACTGTGAAATACCTCACTATCAGTAAGAGAACTAGCTAAGCCGCAAGCCATAGCAAACTGAATGATATCGGCCATTTGCTCTTTCTCTTCTGAAGTAATTTTAATAGCAAATCCGGCAATAATTGACTCATCTCTTCCCACAATATTAACAAAGTTATCAGCGGCACTCTCTGCTAACCACGCCCCTTCCTCAGTAACAATAACATCTTTATTATCCCCAAGAGAAACGATAGCAATTTTTACACCATGCTTAATAATTTCTTGAGCAATCTCCAATGCTGATTCTTGGCTGTTTATTTTTTTATTGAAAAATCTGTATCCTGTAGCACGTAAATCTGGTCTTGCTAAAAATGGCTTTGCTTGTAAACCTTTATCAAAGGCAGTCCCCGTGGCATCAAGAATAGTAAGAACATTTCTCTGGTGTGCTAATTCAATTAATTGAAAATATATGTCATCTGGTACCTTACTGGGAAGACTACCAGAAAGAGCAACAACCTTACTCTGCGCCATCACTCTGAAAAATATTGACTTAAAATGATCAAGATCATGCTCAGTTATCTCAGGTCCCGGTTCACTTAGCAAGGTATGCGTATTATTATTTTCTTCAATGATAATCACATTTTCCCTGGTTTCTTCTTCAATATGCCAGAAGTTGGTAGTAATAGAATATTGCCTGAGTTGTTCTGCAATATAATGACTATTATGACCACCTAAAAAACCTAAGGCCATGGTTTCAAGCCCATAAACTCTAACTGCCTTAGAAATATTAATACCCTTTCCACCTGGAATTCTGGTTACTCTTTTTACTATATTATACTGGTTTAGCTTGAGCCTATTTAACTTCAATATCATATCAAGAGATGGATTAAGAGTAACCGTAGCAATCATCTTTTTTTCCTGATAATAAAAATTTTTTCCTATCAAGTCATTAAAAGTTATTTGATGTAACAATGCATAAAAATTATATCTTAATTAACCAAAATAAGCAAAAAGACAACTTCCAACCTAAATATTTTTTCTGCCCTCTGACTTGTTTTCTTTAATTATTATATGGTTATTGATAATAATACCTTTTCCTGGTATTAAATAATTTAATTAAAATTATTCCCCCGACAAATCCTCCAATATGAGCAAACCAGGCGACACCGGTTACTCCTCCCGATGATGATAAGTCTGACAAGCCATAGAACAATTGAAAGATAATCCAGAGTCCTAATACAAATAATGCTGGCAATTTTATTAATCTAATAAAGAATCCAAAAAAAATAAGAGTAGTAATTCTTGCTCTCGGAAAAAGGATAAAATAAGCACCTAATACACCAGCCACTGCCCCACTAGCTCCAATCATGGGTACCTGGGAATTTGAACTGACCATTACTTGCCCCAAAGCAGCAAAAACTCCCGATAGGACATAAAAAATGATATAGCGAAATTTCCCCAGGTAATCTTCCACGTTGTTCCCAAAAATCCATAGATAAAGCATATTGCCAAATAGATGGATAAAACTTCCGTGCATAAACATAGAAGAAAAAATAGTATAATAAATAGGAGAAGGACCAGGCGGAAATAAATCTACTCCTTTAGTAATCTCAAAAGGAATTAATCCATAGGCATAAATAAATATATTATGATCAATTACTATAAAAAATTGATAATAATAGACCAAACAATTAATTAATACAAGAATTATAGTGATTATTGGCACTTTTCTGGTTGGTATTTCATCCCACAATGGTAACATAAGCTATCCGCTTCTCTCATTATCTTTTTGTAACGGTGTTGCTATACATTTTGTTATTATTTTTTATCTTACCTTCTTATCTTTCTTTTCACTGAATCTGTCAGAGCAATAACGGCACTCATTGCACATCTCAGGTAAAAAAATGTCATCTTGTATATCTTAATTTTATGACAATAAAATTTATTTAACTAATAATATAATATCTTCTCAGAAGCTGGTATAAAAATATCAGATTTTTATTATAACACAATAGGATATTCCAGGGGAAATCTTCCCCTGGAGAACCCCTTTATTAGTACATAGTAGATAGTAAATGCGTATTTAACCAATACATAGGTAACACTTTTGATTCAGGACATAGGTTACACTATAAACCTGCTATTTATTAGCTATAGTAGAAAATAGTTATTAGTTTCAAATATCTAATATATTTGCATTGGGGGAAAATTCTTTGGGGAGATGTTTCAGGAAATGATATTGATAAAGGAGATATTGAATAATTCTTTTCGCGGCCAAACCATCTCCATAAGGAGATTTTTTTACTACCATTTTTTGATAATAATCCGAGTTGTTTAATAATCCATCCACTTCTCTACAGATAGTTACAACATTAGTCCCAACTAATTTAGCTGCACCTATTTTCAGCACTTCAGGCCTCTCTGTTTCCGTTCTTAAGATTAATACCGGCTTGCCTAATGCCGGAGCTTCTTCTTGAATTCCTCCTGAATCAGTTAAAATTATAGTTGATAAGGCCATTAAATTGGCCATTTCTCTATAATCCAATGGCTCCAGTAAAATAATGTTCTCTTTATCTTGAAGATATTTAGTAACTACTTTCCTGATAATTGGATTTTTATGAATAGGGAAAAGAATAACAGCATTTTTGTGTTTTCGTTGTATCTCGATTAAAGCCTGGCATACTTTTGCCAGAGGTTCTCCCCAATTCTCTCGCCTATGAATTGTTATCAATATTATCTGCTTCTTCTGGTCTATTAACTTATTGATTCTGCTATCCATAAAGTGAAATTCATCTTCTTGCATAAGAAGCAAGGTATCAATAACCGTATTGCCAGTAATAAAAATGTTTTCTCTCACAATACCTTCCTTTTCCAATATTTTGGCTGCTAAAGGAGTCGGGGTAAAATGATAGTCTGCTAGAACTGTAGTTAAACGTCTATTTATCTCCTCTGGAAAAGGATAGTACTTTTTAAAAGTTCTCAATCCAGCTTCAATGTGTCCTACCTTTATCTTTTGATAAAAAGCCGCCAGGGCACCGGAAAAAGTAGTGGTTGTATCGCCCTGCACAAGTACTAAATCAGGTTGAATTTTTTTAAAGACTTCCTCTAATTTAAGCAAAGATGAAGAATTTATTTGGGATAGTGTTTGCCCATGTTCCATTATACCAAGGTCTATCTTTGACCGAATTTGAAAAAGATTTATCATTTGATCAAGCATTTCCCTATGCTGAGCAGTTAAAATTATGATTGGCTCTATCCAGCGGGGATACTTCTTTACTTCTTGAATAACAGGATACATTTTAATTGATTCTGGCCTGGTTCCAAAAATAAAGGCAATCTTAATTTTTTTATCTACATTTCTCGGCATAATAAATTTCCTCTATCCCAGCTTCTTCTAATAATTTTCGAGCTAATTCATCTGGATAACTATTAAGGTAAAAAACCTTAATAATACCCGCATTAATAATCATTTTGCTACAGGTAATACACGGTTGTTCAGTACAATAAAGAATGCTATTCTGGATACTGATACCATGTAATGCGGCTTGAATAATAGCATTCTGTTCAGCATGCAATCCTCTGCATAATTCTTGGTTTTTTCCTGAAGGAATTCCCATTTTCTCACGTAAACAACCCACTTCCCCACAATGAGCTAAAGATCGTGGCACACCGTTATAGCCGGTAGTTAAGATACGTTTATCCTTTACGATAATTGCCCCTACCTTCCTTCTTAAACAGGTTGACCTGCTTGACACCAATATAGCAATTTGCATAAAATATTCATCCCACGATGGTCTGGAAATGATATCCCTCCAAAAAGTTATACACTCTAAATCAGCATACCCGTATACAGTATGTTTATTTTCGTAATGCGTAGTATCTAACGCATCTTTAATATGGTAATTAGCAATAAATTACAAGTGATTTGTGTCTTTATTCAAAGCTTTCCATTTTCGATTTTTAGCTTTTAGTTAAAAATAGCAAAATTTTATTTCTTTCTATTTCTTATTACTCAGCACTCATAACATTATTCTATATATATGGTATAAATAACAAATGAATTATTTCGTGCCAAATAGGCGATCTCCGGCATCTCCTAAACCAGGCACTATATAAGCATGTTCATTTAATCCTTCATCAACGGTAGCAGTATAAATCAAAACATCTTTATAGTGTTTTCTGATGAATTTGATACCCTCAGGAGCAGCAACCAAGCACATAAACTTTATAGTAGATTTACTAAACCTTCTAATGTATTCAATCGTTGCTACTGCGGTCCCTCCGGTAGCCAGCATTGGATCAACGACAATGACATCCCTTTTATCAATATCTTTTGGTAATTTAGCATAATAGCTAATCGGCTTAAGTGTTTCCGGATCACGATATATACCAACATGACCTACTTTTGCGGAAGGTATTAAGCGTAGAATTCCACCAACCATTCCCAGTCCAGCACGCAATATAGCTACAATTGCCATTTTTTTACCAGCAATGATTTTGCCGGTAGTTTTAGCAATGGGAGTTTCAATTTTGATATCCTTCAAGGGGATATCTCTTGTTACTTCATAAGCCATCAAATTAGATAATTCTTCCACAATTTCCCGAAAATCCTTTACATCTGTTTTCTTATTTCTGATCATGGTCAATTTATGCTGAATTAATGGATGATCCAAGATTATTACTTCTTTCAAAATAGCTCCTCCTTATTTGATTTTTGTTGCTTTTCTGAGTTTCTATTTTCCCGATTATTCTTCCGAAAATGTTTTATCTCTGCTCATAAATATCTTCGACTTTTTGTATTCTAACAATATGACGGCTTTCTTGGCTAAATTCAGTCATCAACCAAACTTTAGCTATTTCTCTTGCCAAACCCTTCCCTATCACCCTTCCCCCCATTGTTAAAATATTGGCATTATTATGTTCTTTTGCCATTCGGGCAGAAAAGGTATCGTGACATAAGGAAGCCCTGATTCCTTTGATTTTATTTGCAGCAATTGACATTCCGATGCCAGTACCACAGATAAGAATACCAAATTGATATTCATTATTGACAATGGCTTTACCAACTTTTAAAGCATAATCAGGATAGTTTACAGGCTTTGAATCATAGCATCCGAAGTCTTTATAGATATAGAGCTTCTCTTTTAAATAATTGATAATCTCGTTCTTTAGTTCATATCCACCATGATCACTGGCTATAGCAATTTTATTAATCTTATTCATCTTTGAACTCCTCTCTTAAATAAGAAATTAACAATTTGATATCCTGTTTTAATCGTTTATAAATATCATCATAAAGGATTATTCCTCTACCATAGGGATCTTCTATCTCATCATTCTTCATATACTTTTTTTGATGACAAAAAATTCTAAACAGATACATCCTATTTTCCGCCCAGGGAAAATGTTTTTGCAGATAATTTAGTTGCTGGTGGGTCATAGCCAGAATAAGGGAAGATTCTTTGATAAGCTTACTGTCAACAATTTTAGCTTGATGAGTGGTAATATCTATGCCTTGTTTAGCTAAACAGAAAACAGTTTCTTTGCTTGGGGAAACTCCATTATTGGCTGCAATACCCGCTGATTCTGCCTGGTAGTCCAGTTCGGGATACAGATCTTCTTTTAACTTTTGAAACAGAGCTTGAGCTATTACACTGCGACAGGTATTACCAGTGCAAACAAATAGAATAATTTTCTTTTCCAACTTCTTCCTCATTATTTTAGCTCTTAGCTGTTTTTAAAGGCTATAATACCTCTATCATTCTGATAATAATCACTGAAGGTGATGATTTCTTTTTGAAAATTGGTATTATTTTTTATCATCCGGTAAACATCATATTTTTGTTGGTGACCAATCTCTAAAGCTAAAAATCCATCAGGTTTTAAGAATGCAGGGGAATCAAATATTATCTTTTTATAGAAATTCAGACCTTTTTCTCCTCCCAGCAGTGCTGCTGGTGGTTCAAAAAGACGAATCTCTTCAGGCAAGTTATTCCACTCTGCTTGGCTCAGGTAAGGAGGATTGGAGATAATCCCATCAAAGGTATTCAAATATTTATTTTCCTGGTAAGGTTGAAATAGGTTTCCCTGATAGAGGTAAATATTTTTCTGACAATGAAATTTTTTAGCATTCATTGAAGCTAATTTAATAGCTTCTATAGAAATGTCAATAGCATGGAAATTAATATATTTATTCTTTTTTTGCAAATAATAGCAAATGGCAATAGGTATTGCTCCAGAACCAACACCTATATCCATTAAACAGAATTGTTTTTTCTCAGGTATCATCTCAATCAATTGTATAACTTTCTCCACCAGTATCTCTGTTTCTGCTCTTGGAATAAATACTCCTTCTGAAACAGCAAATTCTAATCCCATAAAATTTTGAAAACCAGTAATATATTGAATGGGAATCCCCTTTCTTCTTTCTCTAATCCACCGGTAATATCGTTCTATTTTTATTCGGGAAACTGGTAAATGTCTATTCAGAAATAAATAGCTCTTTTCCCTTCCTAATAAATAACTCAGCAATAAAACAGATTCCTGCTCAGCTCTATTATTGCCACTTCTTTCTAATAATAGCTTGCCTTTGCTGAGAAGATCTCCGATACATTGTTCACTTTTTTGCTTTAGGGAATTGTTTAAATAAATAGGTATCATTTTAGTTCTTTCCTCAAGTTTTTAAGGGGACTCTTCCCCCCTTGGGAATCTCTATATTGATATACAGTATAGATTATACCGTATAGTGTAATATGCTGTTATTCTGATATTTATTCAATATTTAATATGTTCTTATATTGTTTGTAAAATAAGATAGAATCTTCTTTAAAATTTATATTCTTTGAGGAATTTCAGGGAGTATCTCCCCTGATTACTTTATCTTTAAATCTAATTTTACAATATATTTCTTTACTCAAAAAGAACATTTTAGTATCGGAATCTTTAACAATGCCGATGCTAAAAGTGTTCAATAATATCAAATAAGTTACCGTCCAATATATCCTCTAAATTATAGAAATTAACATTAATACGATGATCGGTAACACGATTTTGTGGAAAATTATAAGTTCTAATGCGTTCACTCCGATCTCCGGTGCCCACCTGCTTTCTCCTCTGTTGTTCAATTTCCTTATTATGTTCTCCCTGTATACGATCCAATAGGCGTGCTCTCAATATCTTCATTGCTTTTGCTTTATTTTTGTGCTGAGATTTTTCATCCTGACAGGTAACCACAATCCCGGTAGGAAGATGAGTGATTCTTACTGCAGAATCGGTAGTATTAACGCTCTGCCCTCCGGGACCGGTTGAACGAAAACGATCAATCTTTAACTCATTATTATTAATTTCCATTTCAATTTCTTCAGCCTCCGGTAAGATGGCTACGGTAATCGTAGAGGTATGAATACGACCTCCCGATTCGGTAACAGGGATTCTCTGTACTCTATGTACCCCACTCTCTTGTTTTAATGAACCAAAGACATTTTTTCCAGAAATACCAAAGATAATTTCCTTAAAACCGCCAATTTCAGTGGGATTAGAATTCATCACTTCTACCTTCCAATGGTTTCTTTCTGCAAAACGGGAATACATCCGAAACAAATCACTTACAAAAAGTGCTGCTTCCTCTCCCCCAGCACCAGCTCTAATCTCTACAATGATATTTTTCTTATTTCTGGGATCTTCCGGATTTAATAATTCCTGAAAAGAATCTTTTACCTTATCCTTCTTTTGATTGAGCAATTCTAACTCTTCATTAATCATTTCTTTTAATTCAGGATCTTGCTCATTTGTTCTTAACTGCTCATTTTCCAGGATTTCCTGCTCAATTTTTTTGTATTCAATATAAAGCTGGGCAATCCTGGCAATCTCACTATGTCTTTTAGCCAATTTTTGAAATTGTTCCTGATTAGCAATTATTTCCGGTTGGGATAATTGTTGATTTAAAGACTGATATTCCTTTTCAATGTCATCTAATACCTTAAACATATATTCTCACTACTTTCCAAATCCGATAAAGTTTTATACTTACTCATATTCAAATTAGAAATTATTATAATATCTTCCTTAGTTTTTACCTGATTGTTCTCTGCTCCAGGGCTTACCACAGGTCATTTCTCCTTCAGGACATGGACCTATCAGGCAAGATGGCCCGGCATCTTGGAAAATATGAGGAGCAATTGCTTTTACCAGCTTCAACATAGAAATTGCTAGCTCCATTATTTCCCATTGTGCCCTGCTACAGCATCTCAATCTGAAAAAATGCATTAATTCACGAGCATTAGCAGTAAAAATAATACTGGTAGTAACCGACTGGGGTAAAATATATCGAGCATCTTCAGCTGGAATACTCTGTGCTAACATTTCCCGATAAAAAGAAAAACAGCTCTGGGAAAGTTCCTGAAATTTCAATAATAAGTCACTATTGCTATTCCGGATGCTTTTAGGGATGATATAGTTTTGTTTTTTCCCCAACTTGACATATCTTTGGCTCTTCTGGGAAAAAGAAGCTATCCGATGCCTGACCAGTTGATGTGAAGTAATTCTTGATATATCTTCAATTCCAAAGGTAAAAGAGACATGTTCCAGGACAGAATAATGCCCTAACTTCATAATCTTCTTTATTATCCTATCGTTTGTTTCCTCTACAGTTTCTTCTTTTAACTGATCAATAGTTTTATTCGAATAACAAAGTCGAGCTGCTTGAGCAACCGTCTCTTCTGGATACCTGGTATAGTTTAATAGTTGAACCTTCATTGTAATTTTATTTCCTACAAATATTAACTTTTCTGGGCTGGTTTATTGGTAACCTCATGATGCATTCTACATCGTGCTTCATAGCTTTCCTTAGCACCAATTAGAATGGTTGGATCGTTATAATCAGCTGGTTTACCATTAACCAATCTTTGGGTTCTGGTAGCTGTTTTCCCACACACCATACAAATAGCATGAAGTTTATCAACATATTCAGCAATAGCTAGCAACTCGGGCATAGAACCAAATGGTTCGCCTCGAAAGTCCTGGTCAAGCCCTGCTACAATCACTCTCTTGCCCTGATTTGCCAATAACTGGCAGACCTCTACAATTTTTTGGTCAAAAAATTGTGCTTCATCAATAGCAATGACCTCAGTATCAAGTTTAACTTCATTCAGAATCTCTAATGCATTTATGATACAGGTAGCTTCAACCTTACTACCATTATGGGAATATATATATTGTATCTGATAACGATTATCTATTAAAGGTTTAAATATCTGCACTTTTTTTCGAGCAATCTGCACACGACGTACTCTTCTTATCAATTCTTCGCTTTTCCCACTAAACATGCTTCCACAAATTACTTCTATACTACCCCCGGAACAGGTTTCCTGCATCCTGTATTCCTCCCTTATCTATATTTCCTAAACAAAAACTTATAATAAAAAACAGAGCCTTTGCCCTGTTTTTTCTTTCTTTATAATAACATAGTAATATTACTTATTCATTATCTGATGAATCGTTATTTATTCCTCTTTTGTTTCCTGGTTTTTCTTGCTATCCTCTAATTCCTGTTCCAAATTATATCTTCTATTAAACTTCTCGACTCTACCAGCAGAATCAAAAATCTTCTGTTCTCCGGTAAAGAAAGGATGGCAGGCAGAACATACCTCCACCCTTATTAACTCTTTTGTAGATTGAGTTTCAAAACTATTTCCACAGGCACAGATTACCTTAGCTTTTCCATATTTAGGATGAATTCCTTTTTTCATTATCATTTCACCTTCATTCTTAATAATATCAGCCCGAAATTCAAGGGGGCATTTCCTCTTACAACTTAAAAACTATCAATTTATTTTCTTAATAAATTTCAAACAGTGAATTATTAGTTATAGTTACCAAAAACTTTCTACCAAAAATACTATGAAATTATAACACAAGTACTTTTAAGCGTCAAAGGTAATAAATACTTTTTTCTATTATCTTTTTTTTCAAATCTTTACGCTTAAACTATTGCTTGGTATTTTCAAGAAGATATCAGGTCTAATGGTTTTCATCTTTAATAGCATTTAGAAAATCATGATTGTTTTTGCTCTTCTTTAGTCTATTTAACAGTAAGCTAATGGCATCAGTGGTAGTCTGACTAGATAAAGCCCTTCTCATTAACCAGACTTTGCTTAACTCATCTGCTTCTAATAATAACTCCTCTTTCCTGGTTCCAGAACGCTTAATATCAATGGCAGGGAATATCCTGTTATCAGAAATTTCCCGGTCTAAGCGTAGCTCCATGTTGCCAGTACCTTTAAACTCTTCAAAAATTACATCATCCATACGACTTCCGGTTTCCACCAAAGCTGTTGCTAGAATGGTCAAACTGCCTCCCTCTTCTATGTTTCTGGCAGCTCCAAAAAATCTTTTGGGAAAATAGAGGGCTGTTGAATCTAATCCACCTGATAAGGTCTTGCCACTGGTGGGAATATTCAAGTTGTATGCTCTGGCTAATCTGGTTACACTATCCAGTAGAATTACCACATCATGTTTTAGTTCTACTAATCTTTTGGCTCTTTCTAAAACAATTTCTGCTACCTTAATATGATTGTTAATAGGTTGATCAAAGGTAGAGCTAATAACTTCCGCCTTTTCCACTGATCGCCTCATATTGGTAACTTCTTCTGGCCTTTCATCAATCAATAATATCATAAGAATAGTTTCAGGATGGTTAGCGATGATACCATTAGCAATCTTTTCCAGAAGTGTTGTTTTCCCTGCTTTGGGAGGAGATACGATTAAACCTCTCTGTCCTTTGCCAATGGGTGTAAAAAGATCGATTACTCTAGCAGATAATTCGTACGGTTTGGTTTCTAACTTAAATCTTTCCAAAGGGAAAAGTGGCGTTAGATTCTCGAAATCAATACGTTCTTTGGACAATTCCGGGTCTTCATGATTAACTGCTTCCACCTTGAGTAAGGCAAAATATCTTTCACCTTCTTTGGGATAACGGACCTGACCGGAAACAAGATCTCCATTACTTAAGTTAAATCTCTTTATTTGTGATGGTGAAATATAGACGTCATTAGGACCAGGTAGGTAGCCACCGGTTCTTAAAAATCCAAATCCTTCTTTCATAATATCCAGAATGCCTTCAGAAAACATATAACCCTGTTTCTCAGTCTGTGCCTTTAAGATATTAAAAATTAAATCTGTCTTTTTCATTCGAGCACAATTATTGATTTCATACTCATTAGCAATCTTACACAGTTCACTTATTTTCATTTCCTTTAATTCATTTAATTCCAAAATATAATACCCCCTCAGGTTTTTGAATCTCTTTCATATATGAACAGCAGATAACTCATCTGCAGAGCGGATAGCTCTAAGGTGCTTAAAAGAGCTTAGATTCAATTCTATTTAGCTATTTTTACTATTTTTTTCTCACTTCATCTTTTATCTCTACTTTTTAGTTCATAAAACCAAGCAATATTGAATAATTTCTAAGACTTCAACTTAAAATAATAGCTCGTACCTATCCCGTTCTTTAAGTTTAAACTGCTTTTTTAGCCAATCATTACCACTTTTATGAAAGGTGTTTTTTACAGTCAAATTAATAATTAAATAACTCTTTTTCCGTGATTATCACTATCTTTTCAAATAAAGTTACAATAAACAAATAAAACTACTTTCATTAATTAATAGATAAATAGTGGGAAAAATTCTTGAAGAATAACCCTGTAGTTACATTTTATTAAAATTATATCACTTCCTTTTTAAAAAACAATATATGATTTATTTTTCTGTAGAATAATAAATTCCAGTTAGAATGTGCCTCTTGATTGCTTTCATCCCTTCAATGTTCTAAATTCATATTACCTGTTGTGGTGAACCTTCAATTGAGCTGCTCATTGTCTCTTGATTTCTATCTATCTTGTAAGCAAATCATCTCCAGATAAAATTACCTCTATTCTCAGATTCAGGTAAATAATAATTTTCGATTAAACGCTAATTTAGGATGAGGTAGTAGGATTTTTTTGATTTATGGTCTGTAATATCAATTCATAGTCACTCAACTTATCTAAATCAATCATTACTTCTGGGTCATCAATGGTGATGCTCTTCACCGGATAGCCAGCTATAACTGATGCCTTTTCTTCTATTTCCTTGATGGTTAATGTTTTAAGTAAATACTTTATAAGAAATTTTATGCCTAATAAGCGCACATATTTCTTGATATCTTTTCGATTCTGATAAAGTTCATTTAATAGGTCTTTATTCCTATCAAACAAAGGTCGGCTAAATATCACCATATTACCGCCACAAAAGGTCCCCTCATTTAACAAAGCATAGGAACGAACAGTTTCAGGATATTTCTTCAGAATAGTTTCTTTGGTAATAATGGGATAATAAAACAGGGCGTTGTATTGTTCACACTTTTTTATAAAACGATCAATAATCTCTCCTGTAATTAGTGGTATATCTGAAGTTAACAATAATATATTATCATCATCATTAAAATAATCAAGTCCAATTTTTATATTTTCAATAATGGAATCAGTGGAGTCAAGAATCTTTTTCACTTTTTTCTCAATAAATGGAACTAAATCATATTCTGGTCCCACTACCACAATATCATCCACCAGTTTTGACTCCAATAAGGCATTAATAACATATTCAATCATGGGAATTTCATTAATCATCAATAAAGCTTTGTTGGTCAATTTATTATTATTCTCTAATTTTCCAGTATCTTTTTTGCCAGCCAGGATTAAAGCATTCATCTCTTGCTTACTCCAAATAATTGAAGCCAATTTTTATAGTATTTCACACCTAATCCTTTCTTATTGCAGCTTCGAGAAAGCTTTTAAACATAGGGTGAGGTCTATTCGGTCTGGACTTAAACTCTGGATGAAATTGCATACCTATAAACCATGGATGATTTTTTAATTCAATAATTTCAATAAGGTTATTCTCTAAATTAACTCCACTAAAGATTATACCAGTATTTTCAAATTTTGACAAAAATTGATTGTTAAATTCATAGCGATGGCGATGCCTTTCCTGTATCTTATCTCTTTGATAAATTCTATAAGCTAGTGTCTCTTTTGTCAAATTACAGTTATAACCACCAAGACGCATATTACCACCCTTAGCGGTAACATTTTTTAATCTTTCCAATAAATCAAAAATTGGATACGGTGTATTTGGGTCAAATTCTACACTATTAGCTCCAGTTAGATGTAATACATTTCGAGCAAATTCTATCAAGGCACATTCCATACCTAAACAGATTCCCATAAATGGTATCTTATTTTCCCGAACATATTTAATAGCTTGAATTTTCCCTTCTATTCCTCTCACTCCAAAACCACCGGGAATTAATATTGCCTGGACTCCTTTCAAAACCTTCTTAATATCATTTTTTAATAACAACTCGGAATCAATTCTTTTAATCTCAATCTTGCATTTATGATAAATCCCGGCATGAACGAGGGCTTCATTGATACTCATGTAGGCATCCTTTAAGCGAATATATTTCCCGATAACCGCTATGGTTGTTTTTCTCTCTGGATGGTATAAACGGTGCACCATTTCCCGCCATTCTTTCAAATCAGGTTTTTGTTCTGATAATCGCAACATTTTGACTATCAAATTACCTAAACCCTGTTCTTCGAGAACAATGGGTACTTCATAAATGGAATCTACATCTCTAGTTTCTATAATTCCCTCTTTTGGTATATCACAGAATAAAGATATTTTTTCCTTTACAGACTCTGTTAACCTTGATTGAGCTCTACATATTAATAGGTCTGGTTGAATTCCTATACTACGTAATTCTTTAATACTATGTTGAGTAGGTTTTGATTTAATCTCTTTTGGTGCCTTTAAATACGGGAAAAAGGAAACATGTATATAAAGAACATTTTCTTTTCCGATATCATTTCTAAATTGTCTAATCGCTTCCAGGAAGGGTAGTCCTTCAATATCTCCTATGGTTCCCCCAATTTCTACAATAATAACATCTAGAGGTGCTTGTCCTGGCTTATTTAGACGTTTTATACTGGCTTTTATTTCATCAGTAATATGAGGAATAATCTGAACTGTCTTGCCTAAAAAATCTCCCCTTCTTTCCTTGGAAATAACCGTATTGTATATTTTTCCGGTGGTGATACTGTTATCTTTGGTTAAATTGGTATCAATAAATCTTTCATAATGCCCCAGGTCTAAATCAGTTTCAGCTCCATCTTCTGTAACAAATGCTTCTCCATGCTGGAAGGGGCTCATAGTACCAGCATCCACATTAAGGTAGGGATCATGTTTCTGAATAGAAACCCTTAATCCCCTGCTTTTCAGTATCCGACCAATGGAAGCTGCTGTGATTCCCTTACCTATTGAGGAAACAACTCCTCCAGTTATAAAGATATATTTTGTCATATAAAACCTCTATGTAAATTTTATCAGTAACTTAAGTCGCTACTTGCTAGCATTTGCTCTCGAGAGAAACATTATATATTGTTGCGATGTATTTATTGAGAAAACTGAAATTATTTTCTGCTTTAGCATAACAGGTATATTATAATCTGAAATAAGAAAAAATTTAAGAGTTAAGCTAAATATTTTTTATAATTTTAAAACTAAGTAGGTAATAATATTAATTTAATGATTTAAGACGTAAATAGTGGTCTTCTCGGGAAGTGACTGAGTATCTATCTCAAAGAAATTTGCACCAATCATTTTAATATTTTGCTTCTTATCTAAAAAAAATGATAGTGGATCAATAGACCACTTAACAGCATCAGTTTTATAATGCATGGGAAGAACTATTTTCGGTTTAATCTGTTTAATAACCTGGTCAGCTTGATTATGATTAAGAGTATAATATCCGCCAATGGGAATAAATAAGATATCCACCTGGTTTATTTCTTCCAGTTGTGTGTTTTCCAGTAAATGTCCTAAATCACCCAGATGGCATAACACCATTTCATCTGTCTTAATAACAAAAATAGTATTATTCCCTCTATATTTTCCATAGACACTATCATGATAAGAAGAAATCCCTTGAAAAAACATTTTGTGGGTATTCCTATTAACCGTTCCCTTTAAAACAACTGGTTTTCCTTTAATCCCCATGGTGTTATTGTGGTCATAATGTTCATGGCTGATGGTAATAATGTTAATCTTTTCTTTGGTCATCTTATATCCCAGTGTCTCATCAAAGGGATCAGTAAGTATATTGATGCCTCGATTATTGGTGATAAGAAAACAGGAATGTCCCAACCATTTTATCTTCATTCTTTTTCCTTACCTCTCCTACTTTCATGATACTGAATTTCCTGCTCACCTATTATAAAGTGCCAAATATCATGTATCTTCTCCTGAATAAGATGATCGGGGTAAGCCAGTATAATACTACCTGATTCTGATAATTCAATCAACTTAAAGGGTTCTTGACTTAATATAGTGATTATACTTTTAACCTGAACCGGATCGATATTTCCGTTATCCAAGGGATTACGTATAATATCGAGTTCTTTTACCAATAGATTTATATCCATAAAGTTATCTTTGGACCTGGCAGCTTGAAAAATATTTATCACCATTTTTATTAATTGCCAATTTTTCCATTGGTTTTCCCTCAGTCCTTTTAATTTGGTTAGATTATTTCTGGAGTGATGCATCGGATTGAAGGCAATCCTCAAATCAAGTAAAGAAAAAGGAATTCGTTTATGCTCCTTGATAATATAGTCTATGATAGAAAGTTCATACAATTGGACTCCTTCTTCGCTGGCTCTATCAATTAATTCCTGTAACATGAATTTTTCTGAAAATAAAATTATAGAATCAGCGTTTGTTTTTTCCTTCATTTTTTTCATAGCTTCCCAGTCAAGGGAATGAATGGTATTAATATCGTAATTTCCAGGCAATCCGGTAATAATTAGGGAGTAGGATTTAAAAGCAAGTGCTGCTCGGGCAATAAATAATTCTTGCTGGAATTCATTGCTGGATTCTGTATCATATCCCAAAAATTCAAAACATTTTTGTAGTGAGACATAAAAAACCTCAGGATTATCTGCATAATAAAGACTAAGATAGAGCTGCTCTGCCTCGTTCAACCATTCCAATAATCCCCACTGTTCCTTGTTTATTAATACAAATCGAACATCATTTCGTAATATATCCTGAATATACCTTTCAAACAAACCTTTTTGCTCAGCTTCTTGTTTGGTTATTTCTGAATAAATTTGAAGAAAACTAAGCGGTTTACCTTCATCATGCAAGATTTGATATATTGTATCTCCCATATCTTTGTTGGTATCATATTTAATCTCTTTCTCCACTATAATAAAATACTTCTTCTTGGTCTCATCAATTAAACCAATTAAAATAGTATCATTTACCTCTAATTTTCTTTTTTGATACCATTCTTTAAATCCAGATATTAATTTCTGACGATAATCCACCACCGCCTTGATTTCTTCTCCTTCACTGTCAATGAAAATAACATTTATAATACTATCATCACGATGCCAGGAAAAATAAGGTTTTAAATAGCTGGTTAAGAATATTGTTCCATTACGTAGACAGTAAGAGGTTAAAGTATAGGGCAAGTTAGCTTCTCGATACTTCCATTTTATAAGTCCCCAAATTCCACGTTGATATCTTACAAATCTCTGATCCACTCCCATCAAAGCATTTACATCATGATGTGGATTTTCCGCTTTAATCTCCTTAATTTTCATTATTTCTTCAGTAATCTTGCGATAATGCATAGGGCGATGATTTTCTTCAAGAATACTGTAAGCTAAATCAGCGATTGATTTCCTGGGCATTTCCCACCTCCATCCCGGAATACAATCATCTGGCAAAGGTAAGCATTAATTCCATTTTTAAAATATTACTAAATTTTTAAATAACTTGTAGCTCTAAAATTTCTAAAATGAAAACATAAAATGATAAATGAACTCTAATATTACTTTCCCTTATAACTTTTCATTAGCTGTACATAAGATTCAGCATGTTCTCGTAAAAGAGACAGATCCTTTTCTGTAATCTTTCTGACCACTTTTCCTGGAATTCCCATAACCATAGAATTGGCTGGAATTAAAGTTTTGGGAGTAACGACAGTCCCGGCAGCAATAATAGAATTCTTTTCAATTATTACCTCATCTAAGATATTGGCTCCTGAGCCAATTAAAACAAAATCCTCAACAGTGCAGCCATGTAGAATTGCTCCATGTCCAATTGTAACATAATTTCCTATTTTAGTGGGTAAATTTTCTGCTACATGGATTATTGACCCATCCTGTACACTGGTATAATTACCAATATAAATAAAATCAATATCACCCCGCAATACCGCCGAAAACCAGATACTGCTATATTGGCCTATATATACCTCCCCAATCAGTGTGGCATTTTCCGCTACTAAAGAAGTTTCGTCTATTACCGGGGTTTTACTCCTGTATTTTAAAATCATACCTAACCTCCAATATATCCTTTATTTTTTGAGCAGTTTTTTCTCCAATTCCGGGAAGTTTTGTCAATTCCTCAATGGCGGCATTTCTGATATGGTCAATACTTTTGAATTTAGATAAAAGCAGTTTTTTCTTTTTTTCTCCAATACCCGGAATAAAATCAATTAATGAATCTTTAATTATTTTACTCCGTAATTTTTTATGGTAACTTATAGCAAAACGATGTGATTCATCTCTTATCCTCTGAATTAGAAAGAATACCTCAGAATTCCTGGGCAGTAAGATGGGTTCCTTTTTCCCGGGTTGAAACAATTGCTCCTCTCTCTTGGCAAGGGAGACCAGATTTAGTGTTAAATTTAATTCTTTTAATACCTTCGATATAATATTCAATTGACCTTTACCCCCATCAATAAGTATTAAATCAGGCAGGTTCCCTTTTTGTAGATGATAATTGTCAAATCGTCGTTCTAAAACCTCTTTCATCATAGCATAATCATTGATTCCCTGTGTATATTTAATCTTAAAATGTTTATATTTCTTTTTATCAGGTATTCCATACTGAAAAAAAACCAGAGAACCAACTGCAATTTTTCCCTGAATATTAGAAATATCATAAGCCTCTATGGATAAAGGTAATGTTGGTAGCTGTAAATATTCTTGTAAATCCCTAAGAGCTTTCTGTAAAGAATCCTTGTTTGTGCTCCCCCTGAGATAGATATTTAATCTTCTCTGGTAAGATTTGCTTATCCTTTCCTGACTGATGACCTTTTCAATCATATTGATAGTATCTCTTATTTTAGCGGCTTTCTCATATAACATTAATTGAGCTGCAATTTTCATCTCCTGTCTTAAGTTCTTGAACAATGATTTATGTCTCCCAGACAATAAAAGACAACATTCTCTCACCTTTTTTTGGTATTCATCCTGTTCTATTTTTTTGGCACAGGGTGCGGTACACAAACCAATCTGATAATCAAGACAGGGTTTTCCTAAATCATATTTCTGTTTACTACAATTTCTAATTTTAAAAATATACCTTAATTTTTGAACTGCTTTCCGGGTGGTTTCTACATCGGTAAAAGGACCATAATACAGTGCTTTCTTTTCCACAATTTTTCTATTTTTTCTAATCAAATGAATGGCAGGAAAAGAATTTACTCTGGTAATTTGGATGAAAGGATAACTTTTGTCATCTTTCAACTGAATATTAAAATAAGGTTTATTTTTTTTGACCAATCTGCTTTCCAGAAGCAGTGCTTCCATTTCTGAAGCGGTAATAATATAGTCTATATTATCAATCTGCTCAATCATTTGTTTTACCTTTACTGAGTGAGAATTGCCCCTGTTGAAATAAGAACCAACTCGATTTTTCAGAGAATTAGCTTTTCCAATATAAATAATCTCACCATCACGGTCTTTAAATAGATATACCCCACTTTGTTCAGGCAGATTCCTAATCTTATCAATTATGTCCATGCCCTTTCCCCTGTAAAATAAGTTTGTCCTTATGGTAAGTTTCATTCAATACCTTTTTTAAAAATTGTCCGGTAAACGAGACAGGATGATTAGCTATTTCTTCCGGTGTACCGCTAAAAACTATCTTTCCCCCCTCTTCACCACCACCAGGTCCTAAATCGATAATATGATCAGCAGATTTAATGACCTCCATATTATGTTCAATAACCAGTACTGTATTACCTTGATCAACTAATCTATTTAAAACATCCAGTAATTTTCTGACATCATCAAAATGTAAGCCTGTGGTTGGCTCATCCAGCAGATACAATGTCCTGCCTGTACTTTTCTTGCTTAACTCCTTAGCTAATTTTACCCTTTGTGCTTCTCCTCCTGAGAGGGTAGTAGCTGATTGCCCTAATTTAATATAGCCTAAACCAACATCGATGAGGGTTTGCAGTCCCTTTTTTATTTTAGGAATATTCTCAAAAAATTGATTACACTCCTCCACAGTCATATCCAATACCTGGGCAATGCTCTTATCTCGATATTTTATTTCCAGAGTTTCCCTGTTAAACCTTTGTCCTTTACATACTTCACAAGGAATATATATATCGGGAAGGAAGAACATTTCAATTTTCACTATTCCAGCACCTTCACAAGACTCACACCTTCCCCCCTTGACATTAAAGCTAAATCTTCCCGGTAGATACCCTCTCATTCTAGCAGCACTGGTTTTAGCAAATAACTCTCTAATAGGAGTAAAAATACCGGTATAAGTGGCAGGATTAGAACGCGATGTTTTGCCAATAGGAGATTGGTCTATGATAATTACCTTATCAATATTTTCAATGCCCTCCATTCGATCGTAGTCTCCTGGTCTAACCCTGCTGTGATATAATTCTCTCAGCAAAGCCTTGTACAATATCTCTTCAATTAAAGTACTTTTCCCCGAACCGGAAACTCCGGTAATACAGTTAAATTTCCCGAGAGGTATGCTAACATCCATATTTTTTAGGTTATGCTGCCTGGCACCAATTATTCTGATGCTTTTTCCGTTGCCTAAGCGCCTCTTCAGCGGAACTGGTATCTGGCATTTATCACTTAAATATTGACCGGTTATCGAAGACTGGTTAGCCATAATATGTTCTTCTTTTCCCACAGCTACTACATAGCCACCATGTATGCCGGCACCAGGTCCTAAATCCACAATGAAATCTGCAGCTCTAATCGTTTCCTCATCGTGTTCAATTACAATAACTGTGTTACCCTGATCTCTTAACTGTAGCAATGTTTTTAATAATTTACTATTATCCCTCTGATGTAATCCAATAGAAGGCTCATCCAGAATATATAGAACTCCAGTTAAACTGGAACCAATCTGGGTGGCTAATCTGATTCTCTGATTCTCACCACCAGCAAGGGTTGAGGAAGACCGAGAAAGAGTTATATAATCCAGACCAACATTCATTAAAAATTTCAATCTATTTAATATCTCTTTTCTAATCTGTCTGGAAATCTCTGCTTCTCTCTCTAATAAATTAAGATTTTCAAAAAAATAAACCAGTTCTTTGACAGTCATATCGGCAAGATCGGCTATGGAATAATCCGCAATTTTTACCATTAAACTTTCTGGTCGAAGCCTCTTTCCCTTACAGACCAGACAATTATTCATAGTCATAAATTTTTGAATCTCAGAACGAATATATTCAGATTTAGTCTCTCGATATCTTCGCTTTAAATTATTTATAACTCCTTCAAATTCATTCTGATGTATCCAGGAATTGCCTTCTTCTAAATCATGATATTCAAAGGATATTTTAGTATTTCCAGAGCCATAAAGTAAGACCTTCTGCTGCTCTTCAGTTAATTTATGAAAAGGAATAGATAGTTTGAATCCATAATGCTTTGCAACTCCAAGTAAAATATGATACAGATACCTTCCCTTAATAAAACCCCAGGGTACCAAGGCACCATCTAATATTGATTTTTCTTTATCTGGTACTACCAGGTCAGGATCAAATTCCATTTTAAAACCCAGCCCACTGCAATTGGGACAGGCACCATAAGGACTATTAAAGGAAAAAATGCGAGGAGTAATTTCCGGTAAGCTAATTCCGCAATAAGGACAGGAAAATTTTTCACTAAAGATATATTCCCTATCCTGCTCATCTAGAATTATTACTAAGCCATCACTAAGATGTAATGCTGTTTCAACAGAATTGCTTAATCTACTTTTAATTTCAGGTTTTATTATTAAGCGGTCTACAACTACATCAATGGTATGCATCTGGTAACGAGCGAGATTAAAATCATCATCTACATCAACCATTTTGCTGTCAATCCGTAATCTGATGAATCCTTTCTTCCTGATATCATCAATAATCTGCTTATGTTCTCCCTTTTTTGATCTTATAATTGGTGCTAATATTTTTATTCTGGTGTTATAAGGAAAACTCATTATCTGATCTATGATCTGATCAATGCTCTGTCTGGTTATTCTTCTTCCACAATCGGGACAATGGGGTATTCCGATTCTGGCATATAGTAAACGCAGATAATCATAAATTTCGGTAACAGTTCCTACCGTGGAGCGAGGATTCTTGCTCGCCTTTCTCTGGTCAATTGAGATTGATGGTGACAATCCTTCAATATATTCTACATCCGGTTTATCTATCCTCTCTAAAAACTGCCGAGCATAAGATGATAGGGATTCTAAATAACGTCTTTGGCTTTCAGCATAGATAGTGTCAAAAGCCAACGATGATTTTCCAGAACCGCTTAATCCGGTAATAACAATAAGCTTATTGCGTGGTAGGCTTAAAGAGATATTTTTTAAATTATGTTCTCGGGCACCTTTTATAACAATCTTATTTCTTCCCATTTTTCTGTAAACTCCATTTTTGTAATGTACATGCCTATTGCATCATAAATAAGTATATCCATATATAGTAATACTGTAAAAATTATGGTGTGTGATTAGTATTTAGTAATAAGTGATAAGTGATTAGTTTCGCCAGTTAAAAGTTTTCCATTTTCGGTTTTTAGCTTTTCTTAAAAAATAACATTTAATTCTTATTGTTTTTGCTTACTCATTACTTATTACTATATATATTTTCTTCACTTAAAACAGAACACGTTATATAGGATACTTCAACTCCTGGTATTTAGCTATTTAAAAATCATTCTCTCTCGCTTCAGTCTTTTGATTTCATCCCTTAATAAGGCTGCTCTTTCAAAATCAAGCTCTTTTGCTGCCTGATTCATCTCGCCTTGCAGGGATTTTATTAAGGCATTCAGACTACTTTTGGGCAAATACTTTGTCTTTCCCTCACTCACCTTATCTTCCTTATCAATTTCTTCATCTCCATCCAAATCTTCAAAATAAATCATATCATCGATAGGTTTTTGAATAGTCTGGGGTATAATATTATTTTTACGGTTAAATTCTAACTGTATCTTTCTTCTACGATTAGTTTCTGATATAGCTCTTTTAATAGAACCAGTCACCTCATCACAATATAGTATAACTGTGCCATTTACATTCCGGGCAGCTCTACCCATAGTCTGAATCAGGGAGGTTTCTGAACGTAAGAAACCTTCTTTGTCTGCATCAAGAATGGCTACTAAAGACACTTCGGGTAAATCCAACCCCTCTCTTAATAGATTAACGCCTACCAGTACGTCAAATTTACCTTCCCTTAGATCTTTTAAAATTTTAATCCTTTCAATGGTACTAATCTCGGAATGAAGATATCTAACCTTAATATTGATTTCCTGTAGATATTCAGCTGTACTCTCAGCCATCTTTTTAGTCAGAGTTGTGACCAATACCCTTTCCTTCTGATAAACTCTCTTTTTAATTTCAGCAATTAAATCATCAATCTGAAATTGAGCTGGTCTTATTATTACTTCCGGATCCACCAGTCCGGTAGGTCTTATTATCTGTTCTACAATCTGATAGCTTTTATTTATTTCGTACTTTCCCGGTGTAGCAGATACAAATAATGCCTTTTCCAGATATTTCTCAAATTCATGAAATACCAATGGCCGATTATCATAAGCAGAAGGTAATCTAAATCCAAATTGCACCAGGCTATCCTTTCTAGATTTATCCCCAGCATACATTCCTCTTAACTGAGGTAAAGTCACATGTGATTCATCAATCAGAATAAAAAATGGTTTGGGGAAATAATCCAGCAATGTAGCTGGTGGTTCACCCGGCTTTCTTCCACTTAAATGTCTGGAATAATTTTCAACACCAGTACAATAACTAAACTGAGATAGCATCTCAAGATCATATCTTGTTCTTTGCTCTAACCTTTCAGCTTCCAACAAATTCTTCTTTTTTTGAAAATAATCCAATCTATCTGCTAATTCTATTTTAATTGTTTCGATTGCTTCTTCTAATCTTTTCTGTGGAGTAACAAAATGTTTTGCTGGATATATAGTAATCTTTTCTTTCCTTTCAATATTATGTCCGGTTAAGGGATCAATTTCATGAATTGCCTCTATATTGTCTCCATAAAATTCAACTCGGAAGGCATTTTCCAAATAGGCTGGGAATATATCTAAAATATCTCCTCTTACTCGAAAATGACCTCTTTGAAATTCGATATCATTTCGTTCATATTGTATGTCTATTAATCTTTTTGTTACCTCTTCTAACTCCAATTGCTGATTCTCTTCCAATAATACAACCAGCTGAGAAAAATCAGTGGGAGAACCAAGACCATAGATACAGGAAACACTGGACACTATAATAACATCATTTCTCTCCAGCAAAGAAGCAGTTGCCAACAAGCGCAATCGATCAATTTCTTCATTTATGGAGGCATCCTTTTCAATATAGGTATCAGTCCTGGGAATATATGCCTCTGGTTGATAATAATCGTAATAACTGACAAAATAACCTACTGCATTATTAGGGAAAAACCGCCTGAATTCACTGCAAAGCTGAGCTGCTAGTGTTTTATTATGAGAAATAACCAGGGTCGGTAATTGTAAATACTGAATGATATTAGCCATAGTATATGTCTTCCCTGAACCGGTAACACCGAGTAAGGTCTGGATGTCTTTCCCTTCCTGAAAGCCCTGGCATATTTTCAGTATGGCTTCTGGTTGATCCCCCTGGGGGGAATAGTCAGATATGATTTGAAATTTTCTGCTCATAGAATAAGCCTTTCTCTTTAATCTGCCTTGCTACCAAATAATAAATAAATTCTTTTCTCACTCTCCCAATTCCAAGAAAGCAAAAAATATCTAATCTCATTCCAAACAGAAGATAGCCAAAGGGACGAACTTTCCCCTAATCCCTCTTTCCTATTTTTTTATTACACTCGGGCTTTAGATAAAATTTTCTTTGACCATCCGGTTATTATAGAATTTAAATATCGTCTTAAAAAAACTTTTTTAAAGCAACGGGATTTTTCATATTTCTGATGCTCTAAATTATATCACAAACTATAACTCAATCAGGGTATCTATCTGAAAAATGAAGAAAAGCAACCAAATTAGGTAAACAGCTCAGTTAGCTAAAAAGATAGGGTTAAATTCTAAAATCAATTTTTTCTGCAAGTGATTTTTTTAATTCTTGCCATACTTGCCGTACCTGTTTTTTAGTTTGAACAAGGGAAAAGCAATTATTAATGACATAGTCTGCCTGCTGAAGCTTTTCTTCCATAGGCATCTGGAATTTAATTCTCTTTATAGCTTCTTCCTCAGTGAGACTATTCCTGATTAGAAGTCTCTTTAATTGTTCTTCCCAACTGAGATATACCACAATTATCTTATTCATCATAAATTCTAGATGAGCTTCAAATAATAGAGGCGCTTCAATAATACAGATTAACTCTTGATTACCATTATTCCTCATCTGATTAATTTTCATATTTATAATTGCTGTAATTTCTGGATGGGTTATTTTATTTAATATTTCTAATTTTTCTTTATCCGCAAAAACGATCCTGGCTAATTCTCTGCGATTAATCTCCTGATTATCATACAATATCTCTTTTCCAAAATACTCCACAATATTTTGCCAGGCTTTTTTTCCAGGACGAACAATTATACGGGCAATCTCATCAGCATCAATTACCTGTGCTCCTAATTGCTTAAACATTTTAGCAACGGTTGATTTTCCAGAGACAATTCCACCTGTTAATCCAACAATTAGCATCTTCAAGAGATTAAACCTCTCTTTTTTAGAAAATTTACTTATTCTCCATTACAAGTCTCCCCAGCGATAACCATTCTTAAAATTCACTTTTAACGGTATATCCAGATGTAAACAATTCTCCATTATATCTTTAATTATAGCCTGCCTCATTTCCAACTCTGATTTTGGAATTTCAAAAATCAGTTCATCGTGAATTTGTAAAATTAAACCACTGCATTGATTTAATCTCTCCATTTTGGTGTTTATTCCAATCATAGCTATTTTAATTAAATCTGCTGCTGTACCCTGTATGGGGGTATTAATAGCGGTTCGCTCGTAAAATTCTCTGATTGATTTATTGGGACTATTAATACCATCCAGATATCTGATTCGATTTAACATAGTTTTGACATATTTATCTTTTCTAGCAATCTCAATCTGCTTATCAATATATTCTTTAACCCTATGATATCTCTGAAAATAGGCTTCAATATATTGCTCGGCATATTCTCTGCTTATTCTGAGATTATTAGCTAAACCATAACTACTCATACCATAAATAATCCCGAAATTAATAGTCTTAGCAATTCTTCTCATCTCCTCACTGACCAGATTTAAATCAATATTAAATAATTGTGCCGCTGTATAGGCATGAATATCATTCCCCTTTAAGAATGCCTCCCTTAAACTCTCATCCTGAGATAAATGTGCCAGAATTCTCAGTTCAATCTGGGAATAATCTGCAGATAAATAAATATTCCCTTCCTCGGCAATAAAAGCATTCCTAATAGCACGACCCAATTCAGTTCGTACCGGTATATTCTGTAAATTAGGATTATTACTACTTAATCTTCCAGTTGTGGTGCCGGTTTGATTAAAACAAGTATGAATCCTACCGGTTTGAGGATTTATTAATCGTGGTAATTTATCAATATAGGTGTTCTTTAATTTCTCCAATTCACGATATTCAAGTATTTTAGCTACAACTTTATGCTTTTCAGATAATTCCGATAAAACCTGCGCATCAGTTGAATAGCCAGTCTTGGTTTTTCTTACAGTGGGAAGTTTCAGTTTTTCAAATAAAACTTGACTTAACTGTTTGGGTGAATTTAAATTGAATTCACCACCAGCTAAATTAAAAATATCTGCCCTAATTCCAGCTATTTTCTGGGAAAATTGCTGGGACATCTTTTTTAAAAAGATATTATCCAGCTTGATTCCCCTTTTTTCCATCTGGTAAATTATTCTGATTAGAGGGAGTTCAATATTCAGATAAAGTTTATCCAGATCATTTTTGGAGAGTTGTTCCCATAATATCGGTTTTAAGGATAATAAAGATTTGGTCTGCCAACATATTTCCTGTTCCTGGTCAGTAAAATGTTTTTCCTGCCCACCATTCTTATCAGTATCACTCTCTTCGATTAAGTAATCCTGTATTATCTTGGTCAAATTGTAATCTTGTTGGGAGGGATTTAATAAATAGGAGGCTATCTTAATATCAAAATAAGGAAGCTGAAAAAAATCAATATCATTATATAAATAAGCCCAGGAATTCTTCAAATCAAAGCCAATCTTCTCAATCTTTCCATCTTGAAATAACTCTCTCAACTTGCTTAGTATTAATTCTCTGGAAAGATACCTATCTGTTCCTATCAGTATATCATTGCTATTAATTCTTAATAAAAACGATTCATCCAGAAGGCTAATGACGATACCTTTAAGTAAGTTATGAGAAGCAGACTGATACGTCTCTAGCAAAAACGAAAGATAACCTTCTAATTTAATCTTCTGGCATAATTTTATTAACTGCTCTTCGTTTAAAATTTCCTCATATTCTACTATACTCTTTTTTATTTTTTTATTATTTTCCCCTTTATGGGGAATCTTCTCTATCAACTTTTTAAATTCATATTTTTGAAACAAGGCTCTTATTTGTTCATAATCTGGTCCAGTATAAGCAATTCTGGGTAATTTCAAATCAATATCAACATCTCTCTTAATCATAGCTAATTTTTTACTTAATCTGGCCTGCTCTTCATATTGGAATATTTTCTCTCTGATGGATTTATTTTCTATCTGGTGAGAATTCTTAATTATTTCTTCCAAACTACCGTATTGCTGGATTAGTTTTTGAGCGGTTTTTTCTCCAATCCCAGGAACTCCTGGTATATTATCAGACGGATCTCCTTTGAGACCTATGTAATCGGGAATAAGATGAGGAGAGAAGCCAAGCATCTTTTCAATAGATGCCAGGTGATGTTGTTTAACCTGAGTTACTCCTTTTTGCATCAATAATATTTCTGTATCTTTATCTGCCAGTTGTAATAAATCCCGGTCACCGGTAACAATAACCGGTTTATATTCACTATCTTTTGTTTTCTGAACTATAGTGCCAATAATGTCATCAGCTTCATACTCTTCAATTTCAACTGACGGAATATTAAATTTATGCACGATTTCTTTAATAATGGGTAATTGTTCAATTAATTCCGGAGGCATTTTTTCTCTCTGTGCTTTATACTGGTCATACTGTTTATGGCGAAAGGTTGGTTTGGGAGTATCAAAGGCAATTATGAGACCATCCGGTTTTTGCTCTTCTAATAATCTTAATAATACCAGAGTAAAGCCATAGGCAGCATTAATAAGCTGCCCATAGGAAGTTGTTAACCTGGGTAAGGCAAAAAAAGCACGATATATTAATCCCTGTCCGTCAATTAAAAATAATTTTTTGGTCTTTTTTATCATCTCTAATACTCTTATTATTTATAAATAAACGATTATTCGCTTAGCAGATGGCCTTGATAATCCTGAGACAATACTTACCATGAAAGTGGTTTTAATAAAACAATAAGATATACAAATTTACCTATTATTTATTAAGATATCACCACAAATAAAACTAACAGAACTATTATTTTATTAATAGTCATTAGCTTGACATTGGCAATAGTCTAATCTATAATTTTTAAGATACTTTTTAACGCCGAAGTGGCGAAATTGGTAGACGCACTGGACTCAAAATCCAGCGAGCCTCACAGCTCATGTCGGTTCGACTCCGACCTTCGGCACCATATTTAAATTTTGCCCGAATCTTCATTTTCTAGCCACACCCTGGTTTGAATTAAACAATCCTTTATTTCTTTTACTAATCCTTTATTATATTTTACTCTTAATTGTTCATCGACATAATGATGATATCTTCTTAGGCCAGATTTAAAATGTATTATAACTCGATCTGATCCTGGGTATTTTTGTAATATTTCTTTTAAATCATCTAATTTCTCTGGTTCAAGCCCAGCTACATCTACTTCTATATGTAAACAGTGCTCACCTTTTACTTTTTTCTTTCCCCTGTTTAAATTGTTTTTCTGATATTCCTTAATCGGGATGATTGACTCTGCCAGTAACTTCATATTTACTTCCATAGCGTCCAGACGCCCTTCTACTATAACTACGTTCTCTTCTCTGAGCACTTCTTTGCACTCCTCAAAGGTTTTAGGAAAAACAATAATTTCAATAGTACCATGCAAATCCTCCAGGGAAAAATAAGCCATTACATTTCCATTTTTGGTGGCTTTTCTTCTTATATTGGTAATTACACCTCCCAGAATGACATGGCTTTTATCAGAAAAATCTTCCAGATTAGCAGAATCAGCATTGACAATCTCAGTCAATTTTTCCTGATAATCCTCCAAAGGATGATGAGATAGATAAAAACCAAGAGTTTCCTTTTCCATAGTTAAAAGTTCCTGGTCGGTAAATTCTGGCACTGCTGCCGAAGTAAAGACATCCTGAAGATCTTTCATAAGACCATCATTTTTTACCATAAAAAGGCTGGCCTGACCATTTCTTTTTTCTTTTTGCTTATCCTGAGCTATCTGAATCGACCTTTCTAAAATTGACAACAGTTGAGCCCTAGAAGCTTTAAGTGAATCAAAAGCACCACATTTTATTAAACTCTCTACAACCCTCCTATTGATGGTCCTTAAATCCACTCTCTGGCAAAAACCAATTAGAGATGAAAATAAACCACTTTCTCTTCTTTCTTTAATAATACTTTCAACCGCAGCCCTACCCACATTCTTAACCGCTGCCAGACCAAAACGTATGGTTTGTTTATCTACCACAGTAAAATCAATCAAGCTTTCATTGATATCTGGAGGTAATATTTTTAAGCCTATATTCTGGCACTCTTTAATATATTTCACCACCTTATCAGTATTTTGCATAATACTGGTAAGTAATGCTGCCATATATTCTACAGGATAATGCGCTTTCAGATAGGCAGTCTGATAAGATAGAAAAGCATAGGAAACACTATGAGATTTGTTAAATCCATATCCGGCAAAATAAGCAATAAGATCGTATATATCTTCAGCAGTCTTTTTCTCAATATCATTTTTAACAGCACCTTCGATGAATTGTTTTTGCTGTTTTTTCATTACTTCTTTTATCTTTTTGCCCATTGCCTTCCTCAAAATGTCTGCCTGACCGAGGGAATAGCCTGCCAATTGGCTGGCAATTTGCATAACCTGTTCCTGATAGACAATTACCCCATAAGTATCCCTTAAAATTAGTTCCAGTTTGGGATGTAAATATTTAATTTCTACCTTCCCTTTTTTCCGATTTATAAAATCATCAATCATGCCGCTCCCTAAGGGACCAGGTCTAAATAGTGCTAAAAGAGCAGTTATATCTTCGATATTCTTCGGTTCCATTCGTTTTACCAGGTCTGTCATTCCAGAACTTTCTAATTGAAAGATGCCGCAACACTCTCCTTTTGCCAGGATTTCATAGACCTTCTCATCATCTAAGGATATTTCATCTATATTTATTATTTCACTCCTGGTTTTTTTAATAATTTTTATAGTATTGTTAATCACCGAGAGAGTCCTCAATCCCAGGAAATCCATTTTTAATAATCCCAGTGATTCTAAATCTTCAGCTGCATATTGGGTAGAAATTTCCCCTTCAGATGTTAGTTGGAGAGGAACAAAATTAGTCAATGATTCTCGCGATAGAACCACTCCAGCAGCATGGGTGGAAGCATGACGGGACAAACCTTCCAATTTTGATGATATTTCAATCATCTTCTTAATGATAGCGTCATTTTCCATTCTATTTTTTAATTCAGGTTCAATCTGTAATGCTTTCTCTATGGTCATCTTGGGATCCATAGGAATAAGTTTAGCAATCTTATCCACCTGCCCATAGGGAATACCCAGGGCTCTACCAACATCTCTAATTACCGCTCGAGCAGCCATTGTTCCAAAGGTAATAATCTGAGAAACTTTATCACGCCCATATTTTTTACTAACATACTCAATTACTTCTCCTCTTCCCTCAAAACTAAAATCAATATCAAAATCAGGCATACTGATTCTTTCTGGATTGAGGAATCTTTCGAAGAGCAAGTTATAATCGAGAGGATTAATATTAGTAATATTCAGACAATAAGCTACCAGACTACCAGCTGCTGAACCCCTTCCCGGACCAACCATTATATTATGGTTTTTAGCATAATTAACGAAATCCCATACAATTAAGAAATAAGTAGCAAAACCCATTTTTTTTATAATGGATAATTCATAATCCAAACGATCCTTGATTTCACCTTCAAGATGTGCAAATTTTCGTATTGCTCCTTCATAACATAGTTGCTTTAAATAATCATAATCAGTAAGGTTTTCCGGTAAGCTAAAGTCAGGTAGATGGGCATTTTGAAAATCTATTTCCAGATTACACTCCTGAGCAATTTTGCAGGTATTATCCAGTGCCTCAGGAATATCAGCAAAATGTTGCTGCATCTCTTCCTGGGTATTAAAATAAAAATCATCAGTACTAAATTTCATACGATCAGGATCATCAAGATTAGTAGCAGTTTGAATACATAATAAAATATCATGAGCTTCATAATCTTCTTGGTCAATATAGTGTACATCATTGGTAGCTACCAGGGGAATCTGCAGTAAATTACCCAGTTTGACTAGTTCCTGATTAACCTTAATTTGTTCTGGCATAGTATTGTTTTGTAACTCTAGATAAAAATTACCCTTACCAAATATTTCCTGATAGGATAGAGCTAATTCCTTAGCTTCAGTAAAATTATTTTGTAATATAAGGCGAGGTATTTCTCCTTTCAGGCAAGCTGATAGCCCAATAAGCCCTTCACTGTATTCTCTTAATATTTCTTTATCTATCCTTGGTTTATAATAGAAACCCTCCAGAAATGATTTGGTAACTAATTGAATAAGATTCTGGTATCCAGTCTTGTTCTTGACCAGAAGAATTAAATGACTTGGTGATTCCTTCTTACCATTGGATTTATCCTTTCTGCTATGAGGAGCAATGTAAACTTCACAGCCAATTATTGGTTTAATATTATTGGCAACAGCTTCTTTATAAAACTGTATAGCGCCATACATAACTCCATGATCAGTCAGAGCTAAAGCAGACATATTATTTTCTTTGGCTTTTTTAATTAATTCTTTTATGCGGCATGCTCCATCCAGAAGACTATACTCAGAATGAACATGTAGATGGACAAATCTTGATTTTTCAGACATACTATTTTCTCACTTTTTAAAGGTTAAGGTAGTTCACCCAAAATTTATCATATCAACCTATAAGAAAATTTTAAAAGTAGCAAAACCTATCACCTTAAAGATATTATATACTAATTTGAATTGGTTTTCACACTAAAAGCCAATTAATTAGTAAACAAACAAGCAATATAATGGGAAGCCAATTGAGGCTTCCCATTATATTTTATCTTCTATTGTTTATTATCAATTAAATATGTTGCTCTAAATAAAAATATACCAGACCATTACATTTTTTTAATTATTACTTAAAGAAAACTTTGGCAAAACTAATCCATTCTTTATTTACTATCTTAATTTCCCTGGTAGCTTCCTCTAGGGGAACTGAAACAATCTTATTGCCCCTCATTGCTGCCATTTTTCCAAAATCTTCCTTTTCAATTAATTCCATTGCTTTTACTCCGGTACGCAAACCCAGGATTCTATCGAATATCGTTGGATTGCCACCTCTCTGTATATGCCCAATTACGGCATGTCTGGTATCTAGACCGGTTTTCTCGCTAATTATATCACCTAAAGACTGACCAATTTCTCTTTTTCTTAAAATCATATGTCCAAACTGGTCTAATTCTTCCCGACCAGCATTAGCACCTGGTAATTCAACACCTTCTGATGCCACCACCAGAGCATATTTTTTTCTGGAATAAACGCGTTGAAGTTGTTTACACATCTCGTCAATATCTGGTTTTTCTTCTGGAAGCAATATCCAGTCTGCTCCAGAAGCCAGCCCGGTATACAGGGCAACCCAACCGGCATGCCTACCCATAACTTCCAGTATCATGACCCTGTGATGAGATTTTCCAGTATCTTCCAGACTCTTCATTGCTTCAACCGCTCTGGTTACAGAACTATCAAAGCCAAAGGTAAAATCAGTAGATGATAGATCATTATCCATGGTTTTAGGTGCTCCTACAACATTTACCTTGTACTCTTTAAATAAATTATGCGCAACTCCCAGGGTATCCTCGCCTCCCATTGCTAAAACAGCATCCAGACCATAATTCTTTATAGTATTCAATACTCTTTCTACTCCGCTTTCCACCTTAAAGGGATTGGTGCGAGAAGTTCCAAGAATAGTACCGGCTTTATCTATTAACTCTTCTGCATCCTGTAAATGAATTTTAAAAAGATTACCATCAATCAAACCCCTCCAACCGTCTCTAATGCCGAATACTTCATAATGAAAATCATAGGCTCGATAAACTGCACCACGAATGGCTGGATTAAGCCCACAACAATCTCCTCCACCTGTTAAAATACCAACTCTTTTAGACATCTTTTACTCCCTTTATTCGTATTTCTATATTCATTCTAAATCACTATGCTCTATTATGACAACCTAATACTCTAATACGGTCTCTAATAACTTCTTTTGCTGCCTCTTTGGCAACTCCCAGAACCTTCCGAGGATCTATTTCATCAGAGTTCTTAGCAAGATAATCCTGGATTGCCCTGGTAAAAGCCATCCGTATCCTGGTATCTATGTTAATCTTGCATATTCCTGCAGTAATTCCTTTTTTAACTTCTTCATCACTTGCTCCAGAGGCTCCATGTAACACCAGGGGAATGCCAGTTAAATCTCTAATCTTTTCGATACGAGGTATATCCAATTCAGCAATAAGCTCTCGACATCCATGAATTGTCCCCACTGCTGCAGCTAAAGAATCAATAGCTGTTAACTTGACAAATTTTGCTGCTTCTTCCGGATCAGCTATAAATTCTTTTATTTTCTCTCGTGCTACTCCTGGTTCATCACTGGAATCCATCTTCCCAATCTGCCCGATTTCAGCCTCTACCGGAATATCGCAAGAATGTGCCATTTCTACCACCTTTTTAGTTAAAGCAACATTTTCAGCAAATGGTAATTTGGAACCATCAAACATTAATGAGGTAAATCCAGCTCTTAAACATCTAATATTTTGATAATAATCGGTCCCATGATCCAGATGTAAAACAACTGGTATAAAAGTCCTTTCCGCCAATACCTTTACCATGCCAACTATCATATCTAAACCAGCATATTTAATGGCTCCTTGGGAAGCCTGTACTATCACAGGTGCTCTTTCTTCTTCCGCAGTCTCTATGATTGCCTGTACTATTTCCATATTATTGGCATTAAAGGCACCCACAGCATAATGGTTTTTTTGAGCATCTATTAATACTTCTTTACTTGTTACTAAGGGCATAAAATTCTCCTTTCTATCTCCTTCTTACTCCTCATTGCTAATATTTTATAGAAAGTTTTCAAGTGATATTAAATAAAATAATACACTTAAACAATAAGTAGGAAAAAAATGATTTACATTTTATTATTATATATATCTTAAAGGCTTATTGCAATTAATATTTTACTTTGGGGGAGCATATCCTAAATCTCTGGAAGCAGTAAATTAATATATATTGATTAAATACTCTATTATATATTATCATATCACATACTAGATAGTGTAAAATTTCAGTAGGTGTTTTTGAATATCACTTGCCAGTAGGTCAACAAAAAAGGTAGACTTACCTCATAGATATAAATCAAAAGAAAAAGAAGAGACATTCTTTTTCTAAAAGGAGGTAAATCTACCTAATGAAAGAATTACAGTTAATCATTACCTTACCATCTCTACCAGTGACTATACCAGAAGGTAAGCTCAATTTCCAGTACCTGGAGCGATTTGTCTTTCAATTAACCAAAATCGTGGGCCAATACGTTATCCAGGAAATACTCCAGTTCCTTGACAATCGATTAAGGAAAGAAAGGCAAAGAGGTAAACTCACCAACTGCGGAAAGCGCAGCAGATACCTCTTGACCCTCCTGGGCAATATCACCTACCAGAAGCATCTCTACAGGGATCAAGAGGGCCAGTACCGTTGTCTTCTGGATGAAACTCTTGGCTTAAAGCCCAATCAGCGGATGAGCACGCATTACCAGAAGATCACCGGCCTGTTCTCCTTTATAGCCGGCAGTTACCGCAATGCCCAGGGATTTCTCCAGCACTGTTACAGTGACTCTGTAAGTTTTAAATGTATCCGCAGGCAGGTACAACTCCAGGGTAGCCAGATTCAACAACAAGAAGAATATGCCTTTGACCAAAAGTTAGAAGAGGCTCTAAAACCAACAATAACATCTACCCTAGATAAATCAGAGACCATCTATCTGGAATTAGACGGCACCATGATTAACCTGCAGAAACAAATCAAGAAAAAGGCAGAACTGAAACTGGCCATCATCCATAAAGGAAAAGAAAAACGTTATCCTGCGGGAAACTCGGATGCCAAGAAACTCAAAGATAGATTAGCCTATACCGGTCTTGGTCCAGCAGATGAATTTATGGCTAAGGTGAGCTTACTTGCCGAAGAAAACTTTCAGGTATATGATCATAACCTCATCCTGGTAGGAGGAGACGGTGCTACCTAGATCAAAGAAGGAGCCAGAGATTATTTTCCTAATTGTATCTATCAGCTGTGCCCCTTTCACTTAAAACGCAAACTAACCCAGAGTCTTTCCTATAACCGAAAAATAAAATCACAAGTCAGTCTTCTCTTAGAAGAGGATAACATCTCAGAAGCACTCCTTTTATTGGAAGAAGAAAAAGGAAAGAATCCTCAGAAAAAAGATGAATTAAATAATCTGATTACCTATCTCCTCAACAATACTGAGGGAATCAATGCCGTAGATCGCCTGAAAGAAGCAGGATTACCCGTAGATACCATGGGAGCTATCAAGGGCAATATTGACAAGATCCTGGCCAATCGATTGAAGAAACGGGGGATGAGCTGGTCTCCTTCAGGAGCACTCAATTTAGCTAAAATAGGACAATTGATCATCAATGATGACTGGAATGACTCTAGCCTACTGAAGAAGAGGTGATCCTCAAACAGATAGAGCCTCAAGAAGAATACCATTTCCCCAAAGAAGATAAATATGATAGACAGTATTCTCTTCCGGTATTGGTAGGTCCTCACCAGGACAGAAACTGGGTGAAACAATTAAAGGAGCTCATCAGTATTCATTAATTAAAGATTAATAAAAGAATAAAGGATATTGTTATTTGAATGTACTATTATTGCTATTTTACTGTTAGAATTTACTTATCATCACTTGCACTTTAACTTAATTTAATTTCCATAAATTTTGAGGTAAGAAAAAATACCCACAAGTTGTTGACACGAACCACATACAAATAATATTTGAGAAATATAATAATTAGTGCTATATTCGTATTATCTTAAAGTTAAATCTAATGTGAGTTTGCTATGAACTGTCTTTTTAAGAAAGAAAAGAAATAAAAAAACGAAAGAAAGGAGAATAAGATGAATGATTTTAGAGATGATTCTGGGGAAAAAATAATCAATATAGCTGAAAAAATTCCTAAAATAACGTTTGGTAAAAAATTTTTAAAGCTTTTGATTTTAATTTTAGTTATTTTATACCTGATTAGCGGTATTTACATAGTTCAACCTAATGAACAAGGAGTAGTCAGGCGTTTTGGAAAATTTAGCAGATTAGATAGTCCAGGTCTACATTATCACCTGCCCTTACCCTTTGAATCAGCAGTAACACCTTCAGTTACCGAGGTAAAGAGGATTGAAATTGGTTTTCGGACTGTTCGGGACAGTTATATTGAAGTCCAGGAGGAAGCTCTTATGCTTACCGGGGATGAAAATATCGTTAGTGCCGAAGCCATCGTGCAGTACCGAATTAAAAATGCTGCTGATTACCTTTTTAATATAATTGAACCTGAGCTCACTGTTAAAAACGCCTCTGAAGCTGCACTTAGACAGATAATTGGAAGTCGTAAAATTGATGATGCCTTAACCGAAGGCAAATACGAGATACAGGAAGAGACAAGGTTGCTTATCCAGGACTTACTTGATACCTACCAGTCTGGAATTTTAGCAATTGCCGTCCAATTACAGGATGTCAATCCCCCTAATGAGGTATCAGCTGCTTTTAAGGATGTTGCTAGCGCTAAAGAAGATAAAAGTAAATTCATCAATGAAGCAGAGGGTTATCGCAATGACATCATTCCCAAAGCCCGAGGAGAAGCGGCTAGAATTATAAAAGAGGCAGAAGGTTATAAAATCGAGAGAATAAGAAAAGCAGAAGGTGATGTGGCTAAATTCAATCAGATTTTAGCTGAATATCAAAAGGGGAAAGAGGTTACTAAATACCGCTTATATATCGAAACAATGGAAAAAATATTACCTAATATGAATAAATTTATCATAGAAGAAACGGAAAATAATGTGTTAAAACTGTTGCCCTTAAATGAACCACTGCTCCAGGACTCAATTAGAAAGGAGGTTGAGCAAAAATGAAAAAAAGTTTAATATTTATTTGCTTAATTTTGATTATCCTTTTGGCAAATTTTACCCTTTTCATTATTGATGAAACAAAACAGGCTATAGTTCTGCAATTTGGTAAGCCAATCAGGGTTATTCGGGAAGCGGGTTTGCATATGAGAATTCCCTTTATTCAAAATGTAATCCTCTTTGAGTCTAGATTGCTTATTTACGATGCTCCTCCTACTGAGATAATTACCCGAGATAAGAAAACTCTAATTCTTGATAATTATGCTCGCTGGAAAATTACTGATCCCCTACTTTTTATGCAAACAGTCAGAGATATTAATGGAGCGCAAGCCAGATTGGATGATATCATTTATTCTGAATTAAGAGTGGATCTGGGCAAATTCGATATGAGTGAGATTGTCTCCTCAAAAAGAACTGAAATTATGGAAACTGTTACCGAACGTAGTAATGAAAAATCTATGGAATATGGAATAAATATTATTGATGTAAGAATAAAACGTGCAGATTTGCCTCCGGAAAATGAACAAAATATTTATGCCAGAATGGAAGCTGAACGGGATAGAATAGCTAAGCAGTATCGGGCAGAAGGTATGGAGGAATCCGCCAAAATTATGGCAGAAACAGAAAGAGAAAAAACCGTAATACTGGCTGAGGCATACCGGGAAGCCCAGCAGTTAAGAGGTGAGGGTGAAGCAGAGTCAATTCGAATATATGCAGAAAGTTTTAATCAGGATGCGGAATTCTATCAATTCTTTAGAACTCTGGAATCTTATCAGAACAGCTTGGGAGAAAATACCACTATTCTGTTATCATCTGAAAATGAATATATCCAATATCTTAACAATATACAAGATTAAAACAAAATTATAAATCATACTTCAGGGTCTGACTATTTTAATGATTGATGGTCAGACCCTAACATTTAACTAATATCCCTCAGTAAGATTCACCCTGTTTTCTGGTTCTTGACCATGAAATATCCGTTTAATATTATTATATACCATCAATATATTCTCTTCTATAGCTCTATCGGAATAACCGGCATTATGTGGAGACATAATTACATTAGGCAATTCTTGAAAGTCATATTTACTGGGTAATATTACCGGAGAATCTTTATCTGGATATTGATACCAGGTATCAATTGCTGCTCCGGCTAAAGTTCCATTTTTAAGATGAAAATAGAGGGCTTTTTCATCAATAATCCTACCTCGACCAATATTAATAAGGTATTTTCCTTTCATCAGTTTTAACATTCGGTCATCAATCATGTTTTTTGTCTTAGAAGTTAATGGTAAGGAAATAATGATAAATTCTGATTGAATAATAACATAGGCCAGTTGTTCAGTTGTACCCAAAAAAGTCAGGCCATATTGCTTATCCAGCATCTCTTCTTTCTTGAGAGAACGTTTAACTGCATATACCTTCATACCTAAAGATAAGGCTCTTTTCGCAATTTCTAATCCGATTGAACCAAGACCAACAATACCTAGATTTCTTCCATAAAGTTGAATTGTTGGTTCCCCGGAAACGAATCCATGCCACTTACCCATTCTCAAATCGCGGTCATTATTTATTAGATTTTTAGCTAACGCTAATAACAGGCAAAGTGCATGCTCTGAAACAGCATGGCTGTTTCCATGAGTATTGCACACAGCTACATGGGAATAGTTTTTAAAAACCTCCAGATTTTGCTTATCTACTCCAGCAAAAGGTATTTGAAATAATTTTAGGTCTTTAGCCCGACTGAGTTCGTATTCAGTTAATTCTCCTCCTACTATCACCTCAGCAGAAGCAATCTGATTGTCTAATTGTTGCTTATTCCCATCAGGAAAAACAATCTCCAGTGGAAGATGATACTCCTGATTATATCCACCCAATAATTCCATCCACCTATTAAAGCTAACCATTTTACTAAATATCAACACCTTCATTTTTTTATCACCCTTATCCGATATCTGTTTTTCTTTCTCCTGTATATATTTTCGGGTTGCCACAATATGCTTGCATTCCAGATTCCATTGACGGCAATGATTTTCAAAATCATAACAATCACATTCCGGAACTGTCAGGTTTACATGATATGTAGTTTTATTTTTTTTATTCTTAACTAAAAAATAATCCCCTTCCTCTTCTACCATTATATCTTTGGAGGCAATAGCTCTTTTATTCTGTTCTTCTTTAATTAATAGTTTTCTAGCTAATTGGTCAGCCATTTGATTATTTTCCCTTCTATTCCAAATAAAAAAGATAGGGACCTTAAGTTCTTTAATTAATTCTTGAATCTTTTCATAAAGGGGAATTATTTTTTTGTTTTTTACCTTAAATTGTCCGTTTAATTGTTTTACTATTAATTGACTATCGCAATAAAATTCAACTGAATCTGCCGGGATATTTTTTATTTCTTCCAAACCCCTGATTACTGCACTATACTCAGCAATATTATTGGTACCCATTCCAATTATTTCATTGAGTTTTTTCCATAACTGTCCATCTCTATAAATAACAACTCCAATAGCCATATTCCCAGGATTAGGAATACAGGAACCATCAACACGCAATAATAGTTTTGGCATAAATACCTCTTTTACTTGTGATAAATATCACTTAATTTTTTCTTTATAAAAACTCTTAGCTCGTCCAACTCATTAATAAAATGTACTTTTCCTTCTTTCTGGTAAGGCTTAAGCCATTCGCCAACATCAAATCTAAACAAAATGACTTCTTTACCATAGTTTAAAGCCAGGGCAATTTCAGATATTGTTCCCGCTCTTCCTGGTAAAGCGATAATCAGATCACTGCTTAATATATTAATCACATTTCTGGCTATACCCATACCCGTTACAATAGGAATATCAATATATTGAGAAGCCCAAACAGGATCATCAACCGGCAATATCCCTATGGTAATTCCGCCATTATCTTTGGCGCCCTTAGCTGATGCCTCCATAATACCAGAAGCTCGACCACCATTTAATAATACCCAGCCTTCCCGGGCTATCATTGCTCCAATTTGATAGGCATATTGCTCATCTTCCGGATTTACAAATTGAGCTCCACCCATTATACCAATTATTATCTTTTTAATAAAATCTCTCCCCTTCCTGTAGTTAATTAACCTTTTTATTTTATATTAATCTATTATATACACTAATATTTTATTTTCTCAAGTTATGATACATAATCTGTGCAAATAACACTTATGGTTAATCCTGGCTGAAATTTTATTCAGGCCACAGGTACATTTTTTAATAGAGATACACTGCTATCCTTCTATAAAAAGATAAATTTAAGTTAGAATAATCTTAAAAAATTAATCAATTCTGGAGGAAACTGGGGAAATACAGAATAAACATCGCACCCGCAAAGCGGATGTCTTTAAGAACCTCAAAAAGAGGTTTGACTTTTTCTTGTTTACTTTTGTTCTACTCTTTTTCTGACAATTTTATTGAACTATAATATTACTAAGTGATACAATTTCCTTACTTACTTTAGAAGCCAGGTATAAAATGGTCCTATAGCTTTTCTTAATCTTTTTCCATATAAAACCAGTTTATTTAACCATTACCACCTTCTAAGAAGGAGTTTTTTCATGGTTAAATAAACTGAATTGATGTATTTTATAGTATATCCTAGACAACGCACAATACTTATTTGACATTTTTAAATAATTGGTTAAAATGTTGTAGATGGGAATTGAGACTAAATTCAACAACAAAATGGTAAGTAATAATATAATTACTATAAACCTTTTAGCTTAAAGAGGTAAATTATATGGATATGGATGAAAGAATTAGATATGCTTTTAAGCATTCGAAAATACTAAAATGGCCTAAACAGCTACTTTCTTCCTTTGGTTCATCAGAGATTCATTATCATGTCCTTACTGAACCTGTTTACCAGGAATTTACTAAAGGAGAGGTGGAGACTGTAGTAAGAGAGGGCAAAGTAAGCTGGTATAGACCTCAATTATTAACTCCAGAGTATATTTTGCGTATTGAAGGATTCAGCGATGAAGCCAAAAAAGCACTCTTATCCATAGCTAATGAAATGCCTGATTTGGCAAGTATCCTTTATCGCTTTAACTTTAAGAGAGAAGTTGATTCTATGATTTTTGTCTCTGGTAGTTTAGAATCGGTTGCTGATAAGATTGCTCGAGATATTGATAAAAAAGGCGATAATCTTTCAGCAATTGTTATGGGTGTGGGTGATTTATGGGATATTTCACTATCTAAATTTATCCTTGATATGATGTCAAGAAGTGCTCATCAGTCACAATTCCCAGAACTTAGAAAAAGGGGATTAATAACCTATAACAAGTCTGGTTATCAGGTTGTTTCACGTGATACCCAGGGTATTCCTCTTATTGCCAAGAAAGAAATTGAAACTATGTTTGATAAGGTAAAACATGGTGATATGGAACCAAGGGATCTAAAAATTGAATTAGACCGCTGGGGTCTATTCGAATTCTATCAAGACCGTTTCTTTGAACTGTTTAGAAGGAGGTAGTAATAGTGGGGTATATTAAATCTGCTCGGGAAATAGCGCTAGAAAAAACAGCTGGTGAAAAGCTGAGTGCTCAGGAAATTGCTGAAATAAAGCAACAGGAAAAGATAGACTCTATTTTAGCAAAATATTATAAAGATCAGATTGAACCAGATCAATTATGGTATCAATTAAAAGAACTGCATGTAAAATATTTAAAACAAGCACAAAATAGCTTTCTTAAATCCTTAACCTACCAGAGTAATACCTATGATTTTGAGAAAAGGAAAAAAGGTATCTTAGCTATTGAAAACCTGAAGAAAACTAACCAATCCTCAGATATTGAACACTATTTTAATCAACTAACCAAATTACAAAAGGAGTTTCAAAAAGAGAAAGACCAATTAATTCAATATGTAAAAAAGGATCTGGAAAGAAATCCTCAGAAGAGATTACAAACCTTTCAACAGGGTAACCAGATCGTTATAAAAGAATTAAGCGTTGAAGAAGTATTGGAACAAGATAAGGGATTAAAGCAAAGATTAAATCAAATGGAAAAAAAATATAAAGAAAATTTTAATCTACTCAAAGGAAAAATAGCTGACCTTTTCCAGGAAATCAATGACAATTAAAATCAATTTGATTTCCGATTTGGCAATATTTAAAAAATGAATAGGAATGCTGGTTCTTCTTTAAAAAGTCAGAAGAATCAGCATTTTTCATTAAATGCAATTTCTCTTCTGCTTATGAATATTTTAAAGTACTATGAGTTCGATTCTCAAAATAATAAAGCAGGTACATTAAAAAAGAGGAAAAGATGGCTAACACAAAAATAAACGGCCAAATATTTTCCACCCCAAAATTATTAATGAATAATCCTGACAAATAGGGACCAAAGATAAATCCAGAACCTATCAAGATATGAATAATAGCACTAAATCGACCTCTGTGAGTTATAGGAGTGTGATTGATTATATAGACATCTGAATAGGTAGTGGCAATTATCTCACCTAAAGTCCATAAAACTGTGGAAAGAGCAAATAAGAAGAACCTGGTACTGAAGTAAATTACTCCAAAGCCAAAAGCATATAGTATTGCAGCTAAGGATACATTTAAAATAGGTTTAATTTTCCTGGTCATACTGATGATAATCACGGTAAGAAAGATAACCACAATTCCATTAATAGTCATTATAGAACCAAAATATTGGGGACCTCTTTCTCCGAATATTTTTATCATCTGTATGGGCAGAGTAAACTCACTTTGAACATAAACAAAAGAATACAGGGTAAAAATCAGGGTAAAAAAAACTAAAAAAGGCCTAGAGAGAAATACACGGTAAATACTCCCCTGCTCTGCCTTTTCATCACCGTAGTCTGAAACAATAGAGTGCCTGATGCTATTGAGACGAGGGAAAGACTCCGCAATGAAGAAATAAACCAGTAAAACAGAAATAAGAGTCGTAACCGTATCTCCAATAAAAAGTAGATCTAGGTAATCATTATATAGTAATCCCGCAATCATGGGACCAATGGCAAAACCAATGTTCATACCCAGATACAACAGAGAAAAAGCTGCTTTTCTATTATCGGGATTGGTCAAGTCAGCAACCATTGCCTTCATGGCAGGATAATTGGCACCACTAAAGACTGCTGATATTGTTAATAACCAGGGAATTATTTCGCTCTGCACAACCAGTAAACAGGCGAAAATAAATAGTGCCGAAAGAGTGCTAAAGATGATGAATATTTTTTTCCTATCAAAAACATCAGCCAATTTTCCTCCCAGAAGCAAACCTGGTACCTTAGCGGCAGTAGCCAGCATAACATAGAATCCGGCTTTCTGTTCATTAAACATTAGTGTTTTAGTAAAAAAAATAGCCAGGAAAGGAAAGATAAAACTACCCACAGAATAGACTATCTGGGCAAAAAATAAGATAAATATACTTCTCGGTAATTTTATATAATCTTCGAAAAGACTTTTTATATTCATCTTCCCCGATACCAATAAAAAATATAATAATTCTAATTGTAAAATAACTTATCGTTTACTATATTGTATCATTTTAGTATCTTTCTTTGAGTTAAAGAGCAATTTTTATCATAATCTCTAATAATAGAGTTGAAATTTAAATTTCTCCCCTTACCTTGAAAAAAGTAATAGCCAGGTTTTCTATCATTCTTGTTATTTCATTTCTAACAATCTGCTTAACTTCTTTCACATCACAAAATCCCAGTATTTCATCCCTCCAAATCTCATAGTTCTTATAGGTACCTGCTCTACATTCAATATAATAGGCTATTGGAAAATCCTCTCCTACTGTCCATACTCTGAACCAAATACTGCCGGTCTTTTTAGCTTTTTCCTCTTCCTGATACAGATATGCTTCCTCAGCAGGTATTTCCTGAAAAGCAATGCTGGCAAAATTATTTTTATATTTTAGTCGGGTATAATCGGTAAGCTCTCCGCTACTTAAACCAATTAAAAAAGACTGCTCTCCCTGGACTTTTACAGATATATAGCCAAAGGTCTCCACATCTTTAAAATCACGATATAAGATATCATCAAGGGAGTCCTGGGAATTTATTATACTGGTAAGGGTAAAAAAGATACTAAAAATTAACAAGCATACTAAAAATCTTTTTGTCATCCTTATATTCACCTCAACTCCGTATATACTTTTTTACTATATGGTTTTATGCTTTAGTATAATTTGATTAACCAGTTTATCTAATTTACGGAAATCTTCTGCCCTGGGAAAACTTTTACTAATTACCGAGGTCAATAGATCTACTTTTAGATTGCTTATTATCTGTAATATATCCTGTTCCATTTTGCTTCCCCAACCAAATGATCCAATAATTCCTACAAATCGAGCTTTTGGTCTTAAGATATGACAGAGATAAGCAGCATAAACTATCTGGGGATGCGGACCGGTTAACACTGTAGGTGAGGCTAAAATGATTGTTGCTGTTTCAACTAAAGCCATTGCCAATTCACCAATATCAGTATTAGTTAAATGATAAGGAGTTACTCTCACACCCCTGCTAATCAATTGTTCCACTAAATAGTTTACCATGGCTTCGGTACTACCATGCATAGAAACATAAGGTATTACCACCTCATTTCTGACCGAATCAGATACCCATTCCTGATAATTTTTAAGAATAAAATCAGGATGTTCATATACAGGTCCATGACTGGGAGCAATGATAGCAATGGTTATTTTTTTCAGTATCTGGAGATAATTCTGGATATTTTGCCGGAAGGGCATCATAATTTCAGCATAGTAACGTTTAGCAGCTAAATAAGTAATATTATCTGAAGACCATAATTCACTGCTGGCAAGATGTGAACCGAATAGATCACAAGTAAATAGAATCTTTTGTTTAGGAAGATAGGTAAGAAATGTTTCCGGCCAGTGTACCCAGGGTGCAAAAAAGAAATGAAATTCCTTATTACCAAAAACAAAAGTATCTTTATCTTTAATCTCAATAAAATTCTCTTCTTCTAAATGTAATTCATCAATCAACAATTCCTGGCATTTGCGGTTGGTAATAACTTTGCAGCCAGGAAACATATTCAATACGTCCCGGATACAACCGGCATGGTCTTGTTCTGCATGCTGGGCAATTATATAGCTAATTTTTTCTACCTGTGACTCCTTAATATTCTGAAAAAATTCCTTCTTTTTAGAGGGATCTACTGTATCTATTAGTAATCCTTCTTTCTGATTCTTAATTAAATAAGAATTATAGCTTGTACCATCAGGAAGGGGAATGAGTTCATCAAAAAGTCTTCTATCCCAATCTATGGTTCCTATAAAATAGATATCTGCTAAGATTTCTTTTATAGCCAAAACTATTCCACCCTTTCAAATTCGTCTTTACTGGCACCACATAAAGGACAAACCCAATCATCCGGCAAATCATCAAAAGATATTCCCGGTTTAATATCAGATTCGGGATCCCCTTGTACAGGGTCATAAATATAGCCACAAACTGTACATCTGTATCGGTCCATCGATACTCCTCCTTTCTCTATATACCATTTTATTATATTATTTTTAGGAGAACATGGGTGAATTAATTGTTTCAGAAAAGTTTTTTTATTCTTTCTTTAAGCAGGTTAAGGGCTAAATCTGGTTGTGCTCTGCCTTTAGTATATTTCATAACCTGACCAACTAAAAAATGAATAGCTTTTTCCTTTCCAGAACAATAATCCTTTACCGTCTCTGAATTATCTCTAATAACAATTTCAATTATATCATTAATTTCCTTTTCATTACTAATCTGGGTAAATCCACTCTTTTGAACTAAATCAGTAGCACTTTGACCAGTTTTACACATCTGTTCAAAGATATTTTTGGCAATCTTTTCGCTGATTATCTTTCGGTCAATCAGCTGTAATAATGCAACTAAATCTGAGACATAAATTGGACAGTTGATTATATCTATATTCTCCTCTCCCAGATAGCGTAAGAGTTCTCCCAGAATCCAGTTGGCCAATCTTTTATAATTCGTATAGCTTTGTGTTGCTCTTTCAAAGTAATCACCCAATGATTTCGCTTCTACCAGACGGTTAGCATCGTAATCGGAAAGCATATAGTCTTTGATAAACCTTTCTCTTCGTTGCTCTGGTAATTCCGGAAAATTATTTTTAATCTCTTCACTCCAGCATTGATCAATAGTCAATGGTAATAAATCTGGTTCTGGGAAATACCTATAATCTTGGGCTTCTTCTTTGCTGCGCATAACTACAGTCTTTCCAGTCGTCTCATCCCATCGTCTGGTTTCCTGTAATATTCTCTCTCCCTGTTCAATTTGTTTTCTTTGTCTGGTAATTTCATAATCCAGTGCCTCCCTGATAGCCCGGAAAGAATTCATATTCTTTACCTCAGTTTTGGTTCCCAATTTACCATTTTTCTCTTCCCGAATAGAAATATTGGCATCACAGCGCATCGATCCTCTCTCTAAATTGCCATCACAAACATTCAGGTATTGAACCATGCTTCTCAATTTTTGTAGAAAAAACACAGCTTCTTCTGATGAGTGCATATCTGGTTCTGTTACAATTTCTAACAAAGGAATACCAGAACGGTTATAATCAATCAGCGAACATACAATTTTACCATCTCTCTCCATATGGACTAACTTTCCAGCATCCTCCTCCATATGTACCCTATTAATTCTTATCTTTCTGCTTCCTAACGATTTTTCAGCTCTTATCTCTAAGAATCCATTTACCCCTAATGGCTGATCATACTGAGATATTTGATATGCTTTCGGTAAATCAGGATAATAATAATTCTTTCGATGAAAAATATTGGTCTGGTTAATATGACAATTTAAAGCAATGGCTGTTTTCAGAGCAAATTCCACCGCTTTTTTATTGAGTACCGGTAGACTTCCTGGTAAACCAAGGCATACCGGGCAGGTATGGGAATTGGGTTCTCGATCAATATAATCTGTACTACAATTACAAAATATTTTGGTTTCAGTTAATAGTTGAACATGAATTTCTAAACCAATTACAATATCACCTGGCATGATTAACTCCTATCTTTTCATTTATTTACATCAAATCTTTTCAGTTCCTTAAAACTATAAAATTTTACCTTGTTTGCAATTATTCGGGATAGATAGGTTAAATGATAAATCTGGCTTAACCGAATTAATTTCTTTTAATTCTTCCTCTAAATTATAAGCTACTCTTAGCATCTTCTCTTCCTCAAAAGCACGTCCTATAATCTGAATTCCTACCGGCAATTTCCCCTTGTCAGTAAAACCACAATTCATTGATAAACCTGGTAAACCAGCGAGATTAACCGGTAAGGTATAAGCATCTGTTAAAAACATGGTCAATGGGTCATCTATTCTCTCCCCTACCTTAAATGGGGGAATGGGAGAAGTAGGACAAATTAGTAAATCATATTTTTGAAATACATTATCAAAATCTTTCTTGATTAGAGTTCTTGCTCTCTGAGCTTTTAAATAGTATGCATCATAATAACCTGAGCTTAAGGCATAGGTTCCTAACATTATTCTTCTGATTACCTCGGCTCCAAAACCTTTGCTTCTGGTTTTTAAATACATATCTTCAAGGTCATCACTTTCTTCTATTCTCAAACCGTATTGTACTCCATCAAATTTAGCCAGATTAGAACTTGCTTCCGCCATGGCAATTAGATAATAAGCTGGTAAGGCATATTCAATATTGGGCAAAGAGGTCTCTTCTATCTTTGCTCCCAATCGTGAAAGTTTATGGATGGCATCCATGATCTTTCTTTTTACTTCTCCATCTAAACCATGGCTAAAAAATTCACGTGGTACACCGAATTTTAAATCACTGATACCTTCCCGACAGGATGACTGAAAATCGGGAACTGAAAGATTGGCAGAAGTGGAATCAAGGGAATCATAACCACAAATAACATTCATCAACTTAGCCACATCCTTAATCCCTTTACCTAAGATTCCAATCTGATCCAGTGAGGAGGCGTAAGAAATGACACCATAGCGAGATATACGACCATAGGTAGGTTTAATACCAACAATACCACAAAAAGAAGCTGGTAATCTAACTGAACCACCGGTATCGGTTCCCAGGCCAATTAATGCCTCATCTGCTGCAACTGCTACTGCTGAACCACCACTGGAACCACCTGGAACACGAGTTATATCCCAGGGGTTAAGTGTAACCTGAAAAGCAGAATTTTCAGTGGAAGAACCCATCGCAAATTCGTCAAGATTAGTTTTACCTATGATTATCCCCCCGGCATCCTTTATCCTTCTGACTACTGTAGCATCATAGGGAGGAATAAATCCTTTCAATATTCTGGAGGCACAGGTAGTTTCCATATCTTTGGTGCAAATAATATCCTTTATCGCTATAGGTAGACCAGCCAAAGGAGGTATATCTTGATTATTCTTTATTTTCTGGTCAATCTTCTTCGCTTCCAATAAAGCTCCTTCCTTGTTAACAAATAAATAAGCCTTCAGTGTTTTGTCAATCCTGTCAATCGAATGAAAAATATCTTTTATTACCTGTTCCACGGTAATCTCTCTATTTTTTATCATTTCCAAATAATCAATCACTTTTAGTTCATTTAATTGCAAATTTATTTCCTCCTGCTTCCAGTAAAAAATCTGCTTACTTTTTCTCTAATTCAATTACAAAATTCTGGGAACTTGAAAATAACCTTTTTCCTTGTATCTGGTCATTCCCATTACTGTGTTCTGGGATAATGAAGGCTTAACAATATCTTCATGAAAGTGTTTTGAAGAGGTAGCAATATGAGAAGTGGGTTGCACCTGTTCCGTATCCAATTCTTTTAATTTAGCAAAAAAAGAAAGAATATCATTTAGTTGTTTAGAAAACAATTCTCTTTGTTCCTCAGTTAACTCCAGTTTAGCTAACTTTGCTACATATTCCACATCTTTTTGAGTAATTATTTTTTCAGCCATAATAAATACTAAGTTCTCCTTTCCTGCATCAACTTTCTATCATTTTCCTAAAATCTTCTTCAGCTATTATCTTTATATTTAATTCTTTTGCTTTTTGATATTTTTGACCAGGATCTTGCCCCAGTAGTAGCAAATCAGTTTTTTTAGTAACATTACTGGTTACTCGACCTCCTAATCTTTCAATTATACCTTTAGCTTCTTCTCTGGTAAAGTGTTCTAAAGTTCCGGTTAAAACAAATTGAAGACCTTCTAAAGGATTTTTCCCAGCAGTCTTCTTCTTGGCAGAAAGATTTACTCCAGCTTGTTTGAGTTTTTCGATGATTTCTCTATTCTCTTTTTGCTGGAAAAATAAGATAATACTTTCTGCCATAATAGGGCCTATGCCCTCTATATTAACAAAGTCTTCCCAAGTAAATTTCTCTAAATCTGATAGGCTATCTATTCTTTCAGCTAATAATTGTGACGCATATACGCCTACATGTCGGATACCAAGAGCATATATTAAATTGGAGAGAGGTCTATTTTTACTATCCTCAATAGCTCTAATAGTATTATCGGAGGATTTTTCAGCCATTCTTTCCAGATTTAGCAAATCTTCTCTCTTCAAATAATATAAATCGGCAAAATCCTTGATGACTTTAGTATCTACCAGTTGATTAATAAGGGCTGGGCCCAATCCTTCAATATCCAAGGCACTGCGAGAAACAAAATGTCTAATTCTTTCCTTGACCTGAGCAGAACAGGAAATATTGTTACAGCGAGAGACAACTTCTTCATTTAACTTCACCACTTTGGAACCACAAACCGGACACCTCTCAGGCATGCGGAAAATCTTTTCTTTCCCGTTCCTCTTTTCTTTAATTACCTGTACAATTTCAGGAATTACCTCGCCAGCTTTTTGTATCAATACGGTATCGCCAATTCTTATATCTTTCCTTTTTATCTCATCCTCATTGTGAAGAGTGGCTCTTTGAACCTTAGAGCCAGAAACGACAACTGGTTCTAATAGAGCAACGGGGGTTAAGGCTCCTGTTCGTCCTACTCCCACGATAATATCACGAACTACAGTGGTCATCTGCTCTGCTGGAAATTTATAGGCAATAGCCCATCTGGGACTCTTTGAGGTGGAACCTAATTTCTCTCTCAATGATAATTGATTAATCTTGATAACCATGCCATCGATATCATAATTCAATTCATTTTTTTTCTTCTGCCAGGAATTACAATACTCAATAACCTGCTCAATATTGGCACATGGCTTGATATTGGTATTAACTCTAAATCCGGCAGCCTTAAGAAAATCTAGCACTTCCATATGAGTGGAAAAATATTCCTTCCTGGGCAGGGTAGCCTGATAGATAAAAGTATCCAGTTGTCTACTGGCAGTTATAGCTGCATCAAGCTGTCGTACAGAGCCTGCTGCTGCATTTCTGGGATTAGCAAATAGATTTTCCATTCTTTTCATTCTTTCTTCATTAAGCTTCTTAAAATTCTCTCTGCTCATATACACTTCACCATAGACCTCAATTGTATCCATTCCCTTATATTCTCTTAATTTAAGAGGTATGCTCTTTATGGTTCTAAGATTCTGGGTGATATCTTCTCCGGTAATACCATCGCCCCTGGTAGCACCACGATTCAGAATACCTTTTTCATAAACCAGGGCAATTGCCAGCCCATCAATTTTCAATTCTACAACATAATCATAATACTGGTGTGGAAAGTTTTTCCTGACACGTTGATCAAAATCTATCAATTCCTGTTCATAAAAGGCATTAGAAAGGCTTAACATGGGAACCAGGTGCCTGGCAGTTATAAATTGTTCCAGTGGCTTTGCCCCTACTCTCTGAGTGGGAGAATCAGGTGTAATAAATTCCGGATAATCTCGTTCTAATTCAATTAACTGCTTCATTAATAAATCATATTCATAATCGGAAATAAGGGGCTCATCATCCACATAATAGTGATAGTTATGTTTTCTAATCTCTTCCCTTAACCATTCTATTTCTTCTTTAATTTTTATCTTACTTTTCTTCTTAAACATAATATTATATTACACTCTTGAATGTATTTTTCTGACATTTTATCACAAATTCTATCTTATTCTGACCTAAGGTATGATGATAACGACCATTATATTTTATCTAATAACCCAACTAAGCAAATATTATTTTTAATTTAGAAAAGATTATTTAATAACCATAGTATATAACAAAAGCCATAAAAAGCTCAATAGTAGTAATCATATTTAATATTAAAGTATCTATTGAAAATAAATTTTGGCAATTATTTTCTACCATTGAATCCATTAATTATAGCAATTAAAAGCTGTAATTATTATATTACCAAAAATAAATATATTTTATTTTCCTACTATCTTTATTGAAAGATAAATGGCTACAAGTTGTTAATATAAACCTTGATGATTATTATATTTGACAAAAGTGCATACTGCCATTATATTTATAATCGATAACCCAAATAATCTTAAGGAGAACTTTATTTATTATGCAATTCATTAGAAAGAATATAAAACCAATATTACTGGCAATCGTTATCGTTTTCATTGTTTCCATATTTTATGGTCTGGGTCAATACAGGTCTTCCGGTTCTCGTTCCCAGCAGGTGGGCAATATGATAGCTGAAGTGAACGGCATCGGAATAAGTTACCAGCAGTGGCAAAATGCCTTTATGAATTTTATTTCCCGTTATGATAATGAAACCCTATCCAGCATCAGTGATGAGGTATTGGCTTCTCTTAAAAACAATATTACCGAACAGCTGGTTAATTCGACCTTATTATATCAATATGCTGATAAGCAAAACATAAGCATTCCAGATAGTGATGTAAATAATGAAATTGAACAGATTAAAAGCAGCTTTAGCTCAGAACAAGAATTTAATAATGCTTTGAGCAGAAATAATCTAACTTTAAGTCTATTAAAAGATAATTTGAATAGGCAATTGATGATTAATAAAGTTGTTCAAAATGAATATGATAAGATCACCGTTTCTGAAGAGGAAATAGGGCAGTATTATGAGGAAAACAAGAGTTATTTCTTTCAATCGGAAAAGAGAAAGATAAGTCATATCCTGGTTGAAGATAAGGCAGAAGCGGAGTTGTTGTTAAGTCAACTAAGTGATGGAGTTATTGAGTTTGAGAAAACTGCTAAAGATAAATCTATTTGCCCTTCAGCAGAACAGGGTGGTGACTTAGGTTATGTTGTTCGGGGACAAATGGTCCCAGCATTTGAAGAGGCTGCTTTTTCCTTAGAAATAGGGGAACTGAGTAATATTGTTGAAACTGAATATGGTTATCATATCATTCAATGTAATGATATCCAGGAAGAAAAACAATTGAGTTTGGAAGAAGCAAAAGAAAATATAAAAAATGTTTTTACCTACCAAAAACAGAATGAGGTAATTGAAGCGCTCTTAGCCCAATTAAGAGAAGAAGCCAATATAATAATTCGCTACGACTTTACTTCAGAATTAGAAGCCAAAGAACAGGACAAAGATGGTAATCAAATTACAGAAACTGAAATCTCTACTGATGAAAATCAATTATCAGAAGGAGATGTTTCTGAAGAAGGTATAATTGAAGAAATAATAGAGAACTAACTAAGGTTTACTCTTACTTTGCTTCTATAATATTTACCATATTAAAAAAAGATAATGTTTTTTGAATACAATGATAGTGCCAGTTAACTCTTTTAGAGAATTCTATCCTGGTGCATGTTTCTAAGGTAATGCCGGGAATCTTATATTGGTGCCAGGCTTCATGTGTTCCTGAACCCTCAACAGGTTTTAAAAGTATATTAAAACAGTTTTCTGGTAAAATGACTTTCTGGTTTAATTGCTTGAGTAAATAACTACTCATTTGATTCAGTAATTCATTATCATGAACATCAAGAACAATGGTCTGCCCATAATGATCAGAGCTCTGCTGATAAAAATCAACTGATTCATGTAAATCCAGCAGGAAATCAACCTTATAATCATTCATTATTCCTATAATCTCTCCTGCTAACCTAGCAACTCCTTCTGATTTCTTATCCCCAGGATAATTTCGATTCAAATCTTCCTCGGGAGCAATAGCACGTATTTCGCTCTGACACGCTGCTTTATTGGCCTTTGGAATTACAATAACCTTTCCTTTTACCGGTTGGAAATCTTCCATAAATCTTCTAACTGCCTTAATTCCTGCTAGTTCATCACCATGTACTCCAGCTAAAATCATTATTACCGGTCCATCCTGCTGGGAAGAGAAAATATAGGCATCTGTCTCATAATTAGTATCTTCACAAATAATTATTTTTTCAATAATAGCAGAAGTTTGCTGGTTAAGGGCGTAAACAGATAATGAAGGTGTTATTAAAAATAAGATAAATAAAAAAGTGAGATAGGTATATATCTTTGGAAAAAAAATAAGCCTTTTTTCTAACATGGTATTTTTTAACCTTTTGATACTTCATTATCCAGAAGTTCAGTCAAATAGAATTTTTTTGGGAACACTGACATAACGATCTTCAGATAGTAATTCCATTCTTTCTCCTGAATTATCTATTATTAACCGATAAGTCTTAATACTATAACCGGGAACTCCTTCCTGGATTACATTATTTACATCATTAGCTGATCGTGTACCTTCCTGCTTAATTTCAATCACATCATAATCATAAGTTTTTAGATCCTGAGTAATTATTCTGACATTCTTATCCAATCCCTTTTCTCCCCGGATAGTAACCACCAGACTATCTGATTTAACTTCGCTAAAGATTACAATTAATTGGTCTAAAGAATTTTTAAACTTCAAATCTTTATACCCATAAAATATTGCAGCATCTCTCCCTAAAGGAACATAATTTGTTACCTCACCATAGATAGAATGATTATATCTTTCCATAATTTGAAGATTAGCCAGTAATACAGCGTTATAGAGGGTAGTGGAAACCTGACATACACCACCACCATATCCATTGACAAACTGTCCATTAGCAATAATTGTACTCTCTTTATAACCATCTTCTTTATCGGCGGGACCTATTATTTGATTAAAGGAAAATATTTCCCCGGGTTTTATTATAACACCATTAATCTGTTCTGCTGCTTTTTGGATATTATAGAAGGTATTTTCTTCTTTGCCCAGTAAAGAAGTTTCATATGTACTTATGGTCTCGAAAACTCCAATGCTTGTCAAAATTTCCATAGTGGATATTTCGGGTAGTTGATGATAAACCGGCAAATCAATAGTAATAGGTATATTTGATGATGTTATTTCAATTACACCATTTTCTATATCTTTTAATAACTGTTCTTCATTTATTACTATTCCTATCTGGGCTGGAATAACTCTATCTGAAGCAAGGGAGGCATCTCGAGAAGGTCGTTCAAGTTTTGCTTGTAAATGGTTATATAAAGATTTAAATTCGTTTTCCTCAACTCTTATCAAAGGAGAAAGGTGATAATTTTTTCTGATTAGAAGTATTCTTTCCTTTATTCTAAAGAAAAAAGTGCCCCTCCTGCCAATAGAATAAGCCTCATTGGTTAGTTTGTCTATATCAATAACAGCACCAATATCATCTTGGGGTACTATACTTAATTTCCCTTCCTCATGATTAATTAATATAGGATTATTAAGGGTATTTTTAATAACTGGTTGTAGAATTTGATAGGCTTCGTTCTTTCTTAATCCACCGATTTCCTGACCCATAGTTATCACACTGGGATATATTTTCCCTCTATAGATTAGTAAATCAATTGAATATATTAGAAAAAAGAATAAAATAGGGGCAAATAAAATTAAAAATAACCTACTATTTAGCCATTTAGTAGGTCTTGCTTTCTTATTATGATAATAATGGCGATTATACAACTAACTCTCCTTTTTGGCTATTTTCTATCTTGGTTCCTGGACTGAAAGTATTTTTTAAGTAAAAATCTGATTGAAAATATATGAATTTTCCTTTATAATATTACCTGCTATATTGGTAATATCTATTTACATATTTGAGCGGGAATAGCTCAGTTGGCAGAGCGTTGGCTTCCCAAGCCGAAGGCCGCGGGTTCAAACCCCGTTTCCCGCTCCATTGTTATTATAAAGTTCTACTTTAGTAATAAAAATTATGATGGTCCGAATAATTTAGTAATAATATCTTCCCCTTTGAGCATTAAAAATACCAGATAAATAAGCATCGCCAACAAAAAACCCAGTAATATTCTTCCATAAAGAATAGGTATCCTGAATCTTTTATTATCCGATTTCATCATTCGGGTAATAATCTGCGAAAGGATAACTATTATAAATAATAGAATAAACAATACAGCGATTTGGTCAGCCATCTTAACCTGCTCTACTCTCTTGTATTTACTAATGACACGTCTTAATTGAGGTAAGTCTATTATTAGGGATTGATTTAAGATAATCAATAAGAGTTATACGCTTACTCCTGGTCAGCCCCTTTTACTATTTTTTCCTCATTTCTACTATCTATTTTTTAATTTATTTATCCGGCTAATACTTTCTTCTGCTTTGTATCTCAAGTTAATATATTTAATTCTTTATGGAAAAACTATTTTATTGATTAATAATTAAGTTTGTGAATTCATTTTTCTAATTCATCCTGATTAATAGTTGTCTTCAACTGAACAGAAAAAGGAGTGATGGATACATAATTATTCTTTATAGCCCAATAATCACTATTCTTATCCATTTCTCCAACTGGTTTGTTTCCCGCAATCCAAAAATATTCCACCTGCTCAGTTCTAAAAATACTTTCAATTGTTTTTTGATGGAAAATAGGAGCAGGTCGTGTTAATTTAAATCCTCTTATATTATCATAATCAATTCCGGGAATGTTAATATTTAGTACCATTGGTATCTGACTAATATGTGACGGCAATGTCTTAATTATCATATCCATCACCTTAATAGCTCCGACAAAAGAAATGTTATCTTTTTTATCTATAGATATGGCCATGGAAAATATATCGTGGAAAGCTCCTTCCATAGCAGCACCGACTGTTCCCGAATAAAAAACATCTCTCCCCAAATTAGCACCGGCATTGATTCCTGCCACCACTAATTGCGGCTTATCATGAGACAACAATTTATCCAGACCAATTATCACACAATCAACCGGTGTCCCACTTAAGGAATAGCCAAAAAAACTACTTCCTGACCATGTTTTACCACAGCAGACTGTTTCATAAATAGTAGTTGAACACCCTGAACCGCTTCTTTCCCGATCAGGAGCTATTACCGTAACCTTGCCTATTTTTTCCAAATATCCTTTTAACTCTACCAAGCCTTTTGCCTGTATGCCATCATCATTAGTTAATAGTATGTTCAATAATTTTTACCCCTTCTAAGATTAACTTCCCGAGCAACAATAACACCAGAAACAGAAGATTGAACAAGGCCTCTAGTGATTCCTGCTCCGTCACCAATGGCAAAGAGATTTTTTATTTTTGTTTCCAGCTGCTGAGATAAATCTAATCTTGCTGAATAAAACTTAACTTCTGCTCCATACAATAATGTTTGTTCACAGTAAACACCAGGAGCAATTTTATCCAAGGATTTTAGCATCTCCAAAATATCGCTAAGAATTCGGTAGGGTAAAACAAAACTTAGATCTCCTGGGGTAGCACTACTTAAGGTTGGTATTACTATAGAATGATCTATTCTGTCAGGTGTCGACCTTCTTCCTAAAATCAAATCACCCAGACGTTGAATAATTACTCCACCACTTAGAATATTGGCTAAATTGGCGATATATTTTCCATAGGCAATTGGTTCCTGGAAAGGTTTTGTAAACATCGTGCTTACTAATATAGCGAAATTGGTATTATCGGTCTTTTTATTACTATAACTATGACCATTGACCGTGGTAATACCGTTATTATATTCCATCACTACTTCGCCAGAAGGACACATGCAAAAGGTACGTACTTTATCATCAAAGCAGGCTGAATAGTAAATCAACTTTGATTCATAAAGTGTATCAGTTAGATGTTCTAAAATCACTGCTGGAACTTCTACTCTTATTCCTACATCTACCGGATTGCGAAAAATCGGTAATGCTAATTCAGTAGCTTGATTCTTTAACCATTCTGCGCCCACTCTACCAGGAGAAAGAATAACATACCTTCCTTTAATATATTCTCCAGTTGAGGTAATGACTCCACTAACTTCATTATCTTCTTTGACTACCCTATTGACTTCAGTATCGGTTCTAATTTCCAGTTTATCTTTTAGAAAATCATAGATATTTTTTAATATGGTGAAACATTTCTCAGTTCCTAAGTGCCGAATCTTAGCAGGAATAAATCTTAGATTCGCTTTAGCAGCTTCTCTTTTAATTCGTTCAATTTTTTCCTGACTGTTGCCATAGACACTATCTTCTGCTCCAAACTGGCGATATATTGTATCAACATAATTAATTAATCGGTTTAATTCTACTTCGCTAATATAATCAGACAAGTTACCACCAAAATCACTAGTGAGATTCAGTTTCCCATCACTAAAGGCACCACCTCCGCCCCATCCTGATAATAATGAACAGGGACTACATTGCTGGCAGGCAGTTTTTTGCTCTCTCATGGGACATTTTCTCTTGGTGATATTTTTGCCTTTTTCCAAAATTAGAATATTAATATCCTTTCGATAACTCTTTAGTAATTCCAGAGCAGCAAAAATACCTGCTGGCCCTGCTCCAACTACAATAACATCATATCTTTTATCCATTTGTTCCACCTTATTCGTAAGATTGAGGTAAAAATATAATCCTTGCTCATCTCAATCTTTATGGTCAAAGAAAAAAAGCCCTGCTGGACAGTCCTTTTTGAAAATTCCACTAAAATTTAATAAAATATTAATCCTGTAATTTAGAAATAATTATCTTTTTTAAATCTGCTAATCGGCTTGTAGAAACACTAAATTTATGTTTTTCTAATATGCCTGTATATTTCAGTCCAGCTCCAGTCACCAGGGCAACACAACTAGATTCTTTGCTTATTACTCCCTCTTTTCTCATTTTCCAAATAGCTGCAACTGAAACTGAAGCAGCAGGCTGGGCAAATATCCCTTCTTTAGCCAACATACGTTGTCCTTGCATTGCTTCTTGATCAGAAACAGTAGTTACTATACTGTTATACTTTCTTAGTTTCCTTAAAAGCTCATTACCACTGGGTGGAAAAGGATTAGCAATGGCATGGTCAATAGCCCGGGGATTTTCTACTGGAGAAACCTTATCCTTATTATTAATCCAGGCCTGATAGATAGGCGCACATCCTTCTAATTGAACACAAATAATTTTAGGCAATTCAGCAATTAAGCCTCGTTCAAAAAATTCCAGAAAACCCTTTATAATGCCCCGAGCATTGCCCCCAGAACTGGTTGGTATTACTACATATTGTGGTAAGTCATAATCTAACTGTTCACATATTTCAAAGGCAATAGTTTTTGACCCTTCCACTCGGAAAGGTACATCTGAATTCATAAAATAGATACCTAATTCCTGACCAATTTTTAAGCTTTCATAGTAAATCTGACTATAATCACCCTTTACTCTGATTAGAATAGGTTCATAAATCAAAATAGGATTTATCTTTTCTTCTGGCAGGTCAGCACTAACCAAAATAAGGGTCTTTATCCCAGCACGAGCACCATAAGCAGCCACCGAAACAGCCATATTACCGCTGGAAAGTGTACCAATGCAATTATAGCCCAGACTAATAGCATGCTGTAAAGCGACATAGGTACCTCTATCCTTAAATGACCAGGTTGGATTAACAGTTTCATTTTTTAAATATAAATAATCCAAATCCAGTAGCTGGGAAAGTAGATTGGAATTAATTAAGGGAGTAAAGCCTTCTTTCAAAGAAAGCTTACGGTCTATTTTGGAAAAGGAATAAAAGGGAGCATAATGAGTTAAAATATTTTCCGGAAGGGAAATCTTATCTTTATCAAAATTTTTTAGTGAGCTAACCTTAACCTCCAATGGCTCAAAACAATCATCACAGCGGGGGAATACTCTATCCAGAGGATATTCTTTTTGGCATCCGGTACAAACCAAGCACTCCTTATTCAATATGCTCACCCATATCAATTTCAAACTCTGGTCTGGTCGGGGCGAGAGGATTTGAACCTCCGACCCCCTGAACCCCATTCAGGTGCGCTTGCCAAACTGCGCTACGCCCCGACTTAGCTTTTACACAAGTATATTATACAGGAGCTTACCTCTTCTAGCAACCAAATAAAGGGAAATAAAATAAAATTTCTTATATTCTAATATATCTTTTTCCCTCAATTTCTCTAATCATATTCTTCAATTCCAGAGATAATAAAACTTCACTTATCTTTCCATAGGGAAGAGCTGTTAATTCAGTTATTTCGTCAATATGCAATGGTTCAATGGAAATATATTGCAAAAGATTCTGTTCATAATCAGTAAGCTCACCAGTATTAACACAAGTCGGCCTTCTATTTTCAGTTTTTTCTCTCTCTGAGAAGAGTTTATTTTCTTCCTGAAATTCTTCCAGAATATCATGATAGCTGTTTACCAGTTTGGCACCCTGTTTAATGAGATTATGACAGCCGGTAGAGAGAAAAGAATGAACACTTCCTGGAACTGCAAATACCTCTCTTCCCTGTTCCAGGGCATAATCTGCAGTAATCAAAGCTCCACTTTTTTCGCCAGCTTCTACAACTAAGGTTCCCAGAGTTAATCCGCTAATAATTCTATTTCTCCTGGGAAAATTATTCTTTTCCGGTTTGGTAAAAATGGGAAATTCAGTAACAACTGCTCCCTTTTCTATAATACGATGAGCTAAGCTTCTGTTTTCCGAAGGGTAAATTCTATCAAGGCCAGATCCTAAAACTGCAATGGTTAATCCATTAGCTTCCAGCGCCCCTAAATGGGCATTGGTATCAATACCCTTAGCCAATCCACTGATTACGACATAACCAGATTTTGCTATCTCACTGGCTATTTCCCGAGCAACCTTTCGTCCATAATAAGTAGCTTTTCTGGAACCAACAATAGCTATGCCTTTTGATTGTTTCATAATGGTGACAAAATTTCCCTGATAATAAATAACCGGTGGTGGACTGTAGATATTTTTTAAGAGGGAAGGGTACCCCTCGTCCTTGATAGTTATGGCTTTGATGTTTCTCTTTTCTAATAAGTCCCACTCTTGTTCCGGATCAATCCGTTGTTTTTCCTGTTCGATTTTATTCAGGATTTCTTCTCCGATATGCAATAAATTCATCATATTATTTGTTCTTATATTACAATTCCACGCTTCTTCCAAAGAAGAAAAATGCTGACATAATTTTAAAAAACGTACCGGACCAATCTCTTTTACCCTATTCCAGGCTAACCAGTATTTTAATTCCTGTCTTTCCATACTCCCTAACCTTATTTCCTGAATTTTTTAATTCATTAATACAATCCTTTACTTACTAATATATTGACCTTTCCATCATTAGCCTTACTTCCTCCCGCTGGTGGTGTTTGAGCTACGATTCTACCTTCAGGCAACTGATGGTGCAGTGTATAAGCAATATCACCAATTTGATAGCCATATTCTGAAAGTAGTGCTTCTGCTTCAGCAATAGTCTTTCCCACCAGATCAGGAACTTGCTGAAATGTCCCACCTGCTTTAATTTCTACTTCTACGGTGCGATTCTTTTTTATTTCTGTCCCGGCAGGCGGCTTTTGAGCTATGACATCATAATGCTCACCCTGGGAAAAGATATGGTCATCAATAATCACCATCTTTAAACCTGTGTTATATAATGTCTGACGGGCAGCATCAAGTTCCATGCCAATGACCGAGGGAACCTGAACCACAGGAACCGCAAAAACAGTTTGATAGGTAAGAAAGGCAGTATATCCTCCCAGAATTACTGCACCAATACTGAAAAATATGATAAACAAAATACGGGTGAATATAATCAGTGATCTGGCTACAAAATTATCCATATTGTTATTCCTTAAAATTATTCTTTCTCATCTTTATTATATAAAATCCATCAATATTATTACCAGAATAGCCTGGAATTAATTGTATCGCTTCTTTAATGTTAGTTATATAATTTACTATACCATTTTTCTCAACAAACTGTGAACTTTCCTGGATGGTAAAATTGGTATATTTTTTGATAAATTTTAATATTATATCTTCGTTTTCCTCTTTTTCTATACTACAAGTAGTATAAAGTAATTCACCACCCGGTTTCAAATATTGGGCAGCTACATCAAGTAAGTTTTCCTGTATTTGATTTAATCCATTGAGGTGGCTTATATCCCATTGCTTCCATTTTATATCAGGTTTTTTTCTGATTACGCCTGTTCCAGAACAGGGAGCATCAACCAATATTTTATCAGCTTTTCCCAGGTATGCACTATTTAGTTTTCGGGAATCAATTAGCACCGGTGACACAATTTCAATACCAAGTCTCCTGACTTCAGCAACAACCATTTCCAGTCTATTTTGATTTATCTCCAAAGCCATTATTTTACCCTTATTTTGCATAAGCTGAGCCATATGAGTGGTTTTCCCTCCGGGACCACTACACATATCAATAATTGTTTCACCAGCAACAGGAGCCAAAAACTCTGAGGCTAGCATTGAGCTTTCATCCTGAATAGTAAATAAACCTTCTTGAAAGATTGGTATCTTACCAACTTCATCAAGATCTTTTATTATAATCCCTGTGGCAGGAAGATATACGCTCTCCTGAAAAGGTATCTTTAATTCAGACAATCTTTCCCGGAATTGTGGCATACTTATTTTCAGGGGGTTAATCCGCAATGTGAAGCTGGGTTTAATATTGCTCGCTTGGCAAATTTTTAAACACATGTCTAAACCAAATCTATTAATCCACCTGCTCACTAACCATTCTGGAAAAGAATAAAAGACAGAAATATAGCCGATTGGATCTGATTTAATATCAGGCCAGTTAATATTAGTAGATTTTCGAATAACATTTCTTAAGATAGCATTTACCAGACCGGAATAACCTTTAAAGGAACTTTGTTTAGCCAATTCTACTGATTCATTCACTATAGCGTAGTCTGGTACTTTTTCTAAATAGAGAATCTGATAAATCCCCATTCTCAGGATATTTTGAATGTTTAGGGGAAGTGTTATTTTTTTATTGGTGAGAAATTGACTTATAATCCAATCTAACCTTTTTTTGAAACGGGTTACACCATAGCTTATTTCCTGCATTAAAGCTTTATCTTGATCTATTGGTTTATATTTTAAAAAAAAAGAGGGAAGTAAAATATTTAAATAAGAATTCTGCTTTTCTAACCGATTTAAGATTTTTAAAATTAATTTCCTGCTAGTTATGTTACGATATAGATACAATAAATTTACCTTTTACTTTAATCTTATTTCAGTCTTTTTTAGTATGTAATGTCATTTATAATTAACATTATCTTCACTAAAAGGAATGTTTAATTAAATGAGTCACCGATTTCAACATGGTAACCATTAATAAATCCAGAGGCATCCATTTCTTTGGAGCCAGCTGGAATAAGCTTTTTGATGACAATATAATTACCATCTCCGGCTAATACCATTATACCATTTTTATTGAGCTTAACTATAGTTCCTGGTTTTTGCTGAGATAGATTATTATTTATCTTTATTTTCACCAACAGGCTGGTTTCACTAATTTTAATTCTTTTGTCCTTAAATTCAGTATAGACTCCAGGCAAGGGAGTGAGGCCTCTCACCAGATTATAGATTTCTATAGCTTTTTGATGCCAATCAATTCGACAATCATCTTTATTTATTTTTCTGGCATAAAAATACTTTTCTTTTGGTTGAGGAAATCTTTCATATTCTCCTCTTTCAATGGTTAGCAATACCTCTTCCAGTAAGTTAGCACTTTCTATGGCCAATCTGATGCTTAACTGCTCGAAATTTTCCTCAGGCAATATCTTTATTCTTTTCTGTAGAATAATATCCCCCGCATCAATCCTTTCATTCATAAATAAAAAAGTAACTCCAGTTTCTTGCTCTCCTTTTATAAGTACCCAGTTAATTGGTGCTGGACCTTTATATTTAGGCAACAAGGAGGGATGGATATTTAAACAGCCTTGGGTTGGCAGCTGTAGTATTTTACTGGAGAGTATTTGGCCATAGGCAACCAGAATTATTAAATCAGGATGCAGTCCGGCAATCTCTTGAACAGCACTATCTGCATTGATATCTTCTGGTTGACATAGGTATAAGCCAGATTGAGAAGCCAGTATTTTGATAGGAGAAGCTAACATTCTTTTTCCCCTACCCGCAGGTCGATCAGGCTGGGTCACAACAGCCACAATATTCTTCTGCAAGGCAATTAACAGCTTTAATATCGGTATGCCAAAAGAAGATGTACCAGTGAAAATAATTCGCACTATACTATTTCCTCTCCTCTGCTTTTTTTACTCAATATTTTTTAACTGCTCTTTTAACATTAATCTTTTAGCTGGACTCAGTCTATCTATAAAGAGATAACCATCCAAGTGATCGATTTCATGTTGTAAAACAATAGCCAGAAAACCTTCCTGAGTAATCTGAATCTTTTTTTCATTTAAATCCATAGCCTCTACCGTGATTATGGAGGACCTGCGTACAGTAGAGTATATTCCAGGTACGCTCAAACATCCCTCTTCTTCTTTGGATTCCCCTTCTCGTTTAATGATAACCGGATTAATAAAGACAATTACTCCCTTTTCCTCTGTATCTAGAACAATTATCCGTTTGGAAACACCCACCTGAGGAGCTGCTAAGCCAACACCTCCTTCTGCATACATTGTTTCAATCATATTCTGTATCAGTTCTCTGATTTCTTCATCGACCTTATTCACAGGCAACGCTTTTTCCCTTAAAATAGGGGAGCCATATTTTTGTAATTTTAAAATAGCCATTTTTCTCCTCCTATCACACTAATATAATCTTATTGGCTCAACATCAATTACCAATTTAACCTTATGTTTTTGATATTTTAAAACATAGGAAAACAATTTTTTTCTTACCTGTTCAAAATTTTGTTTTTTATTTTGCATTCTAAGCAATAAACTAATTCTATTTCTACCTTTATCTTTAACTATAAGCAGATTATCTTCATTTATTACAGTATCCCTACCCATAATACTCCATACATCAGATTTATGAATAAATTCTCCAAATTCTAGAGCACTTTTTCTCACCAGATCCTCGCTAGTTCCAGCAAAATCAATCCTTATTATCTTAGTAAGGGGGGGGTATTCTAATTCTTTTCTGAGTGTTATCTCCTTCTGATAAAATAAAGGATAACTTAATCCTTTTATCCCCTGTAGGCAATGATGTTCAGGTTGACAGGTCTGGATTAGTAAAATTTTTGGTTTTTTTTGTTCTAATAAGCTTAGAATTACCCGATAAATAAACTGAAAGGTAATTTCAGCAGACCTATAATTGGGAATATTTAAAAGATGGTCAATTAAAATAAAGCCAACTAAATAGACCTGCTGAAAATTTAACTTCTGAAATAATAACTGAGTACCTATTAGTATATCTATTTCTCCCTCCCTAAACCTATGCAGTAATTGTTGTTGAATCCTTAAATTAGGAGCAACATCCTTATCAAAACATTGAATTACTGCTTTAGGAAACATTCGGTGAATTATATCTTCCACATATTGGATTCCAAATCCCATAGGTTTTAAGGCTTGTTTCCCACACTGGGGACAATTTCTACTATAGGGTATCTTTTTCCCACAATTATGACAGATAAAAAAGCTATTTTTTACTTCTCTGTGATAAGATAACAATGAACTACAATCTGGGCATTTCATTACCTGACCGCACTGTCCACAGGAAATATAACTGGCAAAACCTCGTCTGTTGAGAAACAAAACTATACCTTTCTTTTCCCTGAGACATTCAGCAATCTGCTGTTGTAACTGAAAACTGATGACTCTTTGAAATGACTTTTCCTCTTCCAGGTCTACAAAATATGTTTGTAATAAATTTTTTAGCTTGGTATTAGGAATATAATCTTTAGCTTTTAAATGATAATGGCCATTTATTCCCTGCCAATAACTTTCTATTGCTGGTGCACCAGAACCCAGGATTACCCTGGCAGACTCTATTAAACCCCTGGCTTGAGCAACTTCTCGAGCATGATAGCGGGGAACTCTCTCCTCCTTATATAAAACTGAATCCTCCTGTTCTACTATTATGAGACCAAGATTTAAAAAGGGGAGAAATATATTGGACCTGGTACCGATTACTACTTTGATATCTTCTTTCTGCACCATGATAAAACGAAGATATTTTTGATTCTGACTTATGTTTTTATCAAAGATAGCTAAGGATTTACCTAATTTTTTACCTAGTTTTTCCTTCAAATCGTTACAACTGAACTGATCAGGTATAAGGATTAATATCTGCTTCCCCTCCTGAATAGTTTTCATAATCAAGGAGATATAATAAAGATCCCTTTCTCTATAACTATGGTAGTGAAAAAGTACTGGTTTGCTGAAATTATCTGCTATCGAGGTCTGCTGTGCTGTAAAAAGATTATATTGACAAGTATTAATTTGAGGTTTATTATCTTCATTTCTTTTTCTATAATAAGATTTTCCTTTATCTAAAATTCTACTTGCTAAGGGGATGTTATTCAGAATAGAAGCAATCTTTTTATTAGATATTCGGGAAGGTACAATATAAGATATTACAGTTCCTCTAGGACATAGGTAATATCTAGCTATCCAATCAGTTAAGGCTAGAATTTCCCGGGATAGAATGGGAATAGGATCCAGGACCTCTTCAATTTCTTTCAGATCTTGGAATTCTGTTTCCTTAATGATATTTACTACAATTCCAACTTTTTTTCTATTTTGAAAAGATATTGTAACCCTCTTCCCAACTTCAACTGCTTCCTTTAGAGATAAGGGAATGAGATAATGAAAACCATGATCAAGATTTATATTTAGAGGAATGACCTCGGCTACATTATTGTTTATCATTATATTATAATAGCCTTACTTTGATGTTCAAAATATGACTTTACTAAATCAAAAAGGTATTCTGCAACTTCATATTTTGACATCAGGGGCAAATCAATAGTCTTTCCGCTACGCTCAATAATCAATACCTTATTGGTATCGGCACCAAATCCACTATCTTCTCTGCTGATATCATTTGCTACAATATAATCCAAATTTTTTGATTTTAATTTTGACAGGGCATTTTCTTTTAGCTTTTCCACTTCAGCTGCAAATCCAATCAGAATCTGTTTCCCTTTTTTTTCTCCAACCTCTTTTAATATATCGGCATTTTTTCTCAACTCTAAGCTGATAACATCAGCTTCTTCCTTTTTTATTTTTCCTTTAAATTGATTTACCGGTCGAAAATCTGATACCGCAGCTGCAGAAATAAATACATCTACCTGATCAAAATAAGATAGTACCTGTTCTCTCATCTCTGCTGCAGTATTTACCCGAATAGTCTTTATCCCCTCAATATCCTGTAGAAAGGTAGGCCCGGAAACCAGAATTACCTTAGCACCACGCCTTTTTGCTACTTCCGCTAAAGCGAAACCCATTTTACCGCTTGAGTAATTAGAGATAAACCTTACCTGGTCTATAGGTTCTCTGGTTGCCGCAGCAGTTATGAGTATCGTTTTTCCATTTAAAGAATTGGCATTATCTATTATCTTCTTGATAAAACTAATTATATTGGCAGGAGTTGTCATCCTCCCATCTCCATATTCACCACAAGCCAAATTACCCTTTTCAGTTTCTATGAAATGATAACCTTTTCTTCGTAGATAGCCAATATTATTTCTGAGAATCGAATTATTAATCATAACCTTATTCATGGCTGGAGCAATGATAACTTCACCCTGGAAAGCTAATATGGTAGTACTTAACAAATCATCTGCTATACCATGTGCTAATTTGGAAATAACATTTGCCGATGCCGGTGCAATTACCAGCATATTAGCCCAGCGAGCTAGAAAAATATGTCTTATCTCTGGATCTTCCTCATCTGGAGAAAAGAGTCTGGTATAAACCTTATTTTCAGATAAGACTGCCATAGTCAGGGGGGTAATAAAACGGGTAGCATTTTCAGTCATCACTACTTTAAGCTGAAATCTTTCTTTCTTCATCAATCGAACTAACTCTGCACTTTTATAAGCGGAAATCCCTCCTGTAATACCAAGAATTATGTTTACTTTTTTATCCTTTGCATCAGTCATAATATGTTCTCCCCATATAGGGTGTTCTAGAGGAATCCTTCCCCTGGGGAACCCCCTTTATTAGTATATAGTACATAATATATGGTATTTAGTATACCATTAATTTAGTAGCTAGTATTTGGCATCCAGCATTTGGTTCTTAGAGTAAAATGGTTTCAGGTTTTTGGTTTTCAGTTCAAATCTACTTAAGTAAAAGTGGATGAGATTGCTTTCTCGCTTTGTTCCTCGCAATAGTCATTATAGCAGAAACTTCCTTAGACAGTTACAACTTTTATTTGTTTTCTCTGATCCTGCATCTTTCACTAACAATAATAGCTTTCAGTTCTTCTAAGGCTTTCCCCAGGTGATTATTAACAATTATATAATCGTAATATCTAATATATTCCATCTCATAATGGGCATCATTTAGCCTTTTTTTTAGATTTTCCTCATCCTCTGTACTTCTTCCCCTTAACCGATTTTCCAATTTATCCCAGGAAGGTGGTGCAATAAAAATAAATATTCCTTCCGGATATTTATTCTTTATCTGTAATGCTCCCTGAACGTCAATTTCCAGTAAGAGATCTTTGCCTCCCACAAGTGTTTTATTAATAGTGTCTAATAAAGTACCTTTGTAATCTCCATGAACCTTTGCCCACTCGGCAAATCTATTCTCCTGGATATATCTTCTGAATGTTTCTTCGTCTACAAAAAAATAATCAATTCCTTCCCGTTCTTCCCTTCTTGGCTTTCTAGTAGTTACCGAAACTGAGTATTGTAAATCTGGAACGTGTTCAAATAATTTTTTTCTGAGAGTCCCCTTGCCAACTCCTGAGGGACCAGAAATTACAAATAGATGACCCCTATATTTCTCCATTTAATTCACCTATCTACTAATCATTTTCTCTCTTCTGATAGTTATTTAGACGATTAATGACTGTCTCTGGTTGTAAGGCAGATAAAATAATGTGATTACTGTCAGTAATGATAATAGACCTGGTTCTCCTCCCATAGGTAGCGTTCACTAATTTTTTAGATTGTTTTGCTTCTTCTCTTAATCTTTTCATAGGTGCTGAATCAGGATCCAAGATAGATATCACTCTTTCTAAATTTACAAAATTTCCAAATCCAATATTCATCATAAATTGATTCATAAAATACTCCTAATTTATTCAATATTTCTTGATTGTTCTTTAATCTTTTCCAACTCTTCCTTTAGTCGAATAACTTTTTCAGATATGCTCTGAGTAACAGATTTAGCACCTATAGTATTTATTTCCCTGCCCATCTCCTGGGTATAAAACTCCAGCTTCTTCCCTATAGGCTTTCTATTTTTGGCAATTCTCTTTAGCTGATTGATATGACTTTTTAATCTGGTTATCTCCTCAGTAACGTCACTCCTTTGCACTAAAAATGCCACTTCCATTTCACTCCTTCCCTCGTCCAGCGAAATAGTCTGTGTTAGCTGCTTTATTCTTTCTTTTAACTTCTCCTGAAATTCCTTAAGACATTCTGTTTTTTCTTCTTCTATCTCTTGCACTATTTTTTCCATGCGGGAAATCCCTTTCAGAATATCTTTTATTAATCTGTTGCCTTCCTCTTCCCTGCTCTGCACCAAGGAATCCAGAGCTCTATTTAGAGAAACTTTTATTGATTCCCATTTCCCTTCCTCTTCTTCTTTTTTAATAAATTCAAATATTTCTTTATATCTGAGCAATGAATCCAGATTAATTTCCTCCTCTAATTGGGCAATCTCTTTTAATCTATGTAATGATTGTAAATAGGACTTCAGTAAATCTTCATTTAATTTAATCTGGCTAATACGGTCATTACCATCATCAACTTTAATAAAAACACTAACAGTCCCTCTATTTATTCTCTTTTGAATAATGTTCTCTATTCTTTGCAGAATATCTAATGATTGGATAGGCATCTTGACTTTGATATCGCAATAACGATTATTTACTGTTTTTATCTCTGTAATAGAAGTAATGCCATTAATCTCAGCTTCATTCATTCCAAAGCCGGTCATACTTTTTACCAAAAAATTCTCCTTTCTCTTCCTCATATTTTAAAATCATTTTAGGAAATTCCCCTGACTCTGTCAAATATATAAAATTAAGCCTGGAGCTTATAGTTATCAGTAATAGGCATAAAATAAGGATTTATTACCTTAATACCCTTTTCATCTGCTGGTAAGAAACCAATAATAGAAAACATCTGCCTGCTACCAAACCTCTGGATAGGCAAGGCATAGTAATTATGATTATTATATACTCTATACTTAAAATCTAATTTATCATAAATTGTTCTTTATTTAGAAAAGAGTACTCTATGAAATCTGAATTTTTGAAAATTTCTATACTATTAAACAGAAATGTCTTGACCAGTAGTAATAAATATATTATAAATGACCTGTAATCATTACTATTTTTTATCTAATATTTTAAAGATAAGAGGAGAGAAAATGATACTGGATAGCATTGCTTTATCACTGGTAGCTTATGAAATTAATAAACAGATAATTCCAGCCAGGATTCTTGACCTCTATCAAATCGAACAATATGGAATATTGCTGGTTCTAAAAAATAAAAAAGGTGACCATAAAATATTTTTTTCTCTAAAACCGGATAGAATGACTTTCTTCATAAGTGAGATTATTCCGCTAAAAGAAAATGTTAGCTCAACATTTACCAAACAATTAAAAAGTCAACTTCAGGGAGGTAAGCTATCAAAAATAGAGCAGTTAGACTTTGACCGTATTATCAAACTCACCATCCAATCCTATCATAAATTTGGACCCTCAGTAGAATATAATCTAATATTTGAATTTATGGGTAAACATAGCAATGCCATTCTAATTGATGAAAATGGTTTTATCAAAACTGCACTAAAGCAAGTTGGTTCTGAACTGAATAGGTACCGGGAGATTAAACCAGGAATTCTATATAAATCCCCTCCTGCACAAGATAAATTGAATCCCCTGACTGTAAATAAAGAACAGTTCCTGAACATATTCCTTAGAAACAGTGCTTCATCTCAACCAGATTATTGGTGGCAACTTTTATGCCATAATTTCCAAGGCATAAGCCAAAAAAGTGCTAGAGAGATGGTTTCTTTCTTGAAATTTCCTGCTGATCAAAAAGTCTCTGAACTTCAATCAGAACAACTAATCAACCTTTGGGAAGCATTCTGTAACTTTAGAGAGAAAATTATTCAGCACAACATAACACCACTGTTGTTAATTGATAGAAATAGTGGTAAGGCAATCGATTATTCTTTAATTTCACCTATAGAATCATCGGAAATAGAATATTTATCTTTTAATCAGGTTTCCGCCTGCCTTGAATCTTTTTATTACCAGATTAGCAAAGAGAAAAAGAAGCAGGAATTGCATCAAATAATAATTAAAATCCTGAATAAAAACCGGGAAAAATTAGAAGAAAAAAATAAAATTTTAAAGAGAAAAAATAAAGAGATAGAGGATTGCGAACAATATAAAAAGAAAGGAGAATTAATTAAGGCGAATTTATGGAATATAAAATACGGCATGCATCAGGTTACCCTTATAGATTATACTGAACCTGGTCTTCCCAGGATTGACATTGAATTAAATCCTAACTTTTCGCCACTACAAAATGCCCGTCAATTTTTCCAGAGATACAAAAAATTAACCGTGAATAGAGTAAGAATAAAAAAACAACTATTGGAGAATCAAGAATCTTTGAAGCAATTAAATGAAATTTATTTAAAATTATCGGAAAGTAAAAATTCTCTCAGCAAATTAACCGCTCTCTATCAGAAATTAGTGCAATTAAATTATATTAAAAGGGGGAAAGGAATCGGGAGTAAGAATTCGATAAAGAGAATGCCTTCTATTTTAAAATTTCTTTCTACTGACGGTTGGAATATATTGGTGGGGAAGAATAGTCAGCAAAATGAATATATCCTAAGGCATCTTTCCAGCGGTAATGATTTCTGGTTGCACCATCAGCTTAAATCTGGTGCCCATGTTATAATAAAAAACCACCAAAATTTGTCATCTCCTCCTCCTGATACACTAACCTTTGCTGCCCGATTAACCGGATATTATAGCAGAGTAAAAAATTATGAGACAGCTCCAATAATATATACCTTAAGAAAATATGTTAAAAAACCAAAAAATAGTAAAGTTGGCAAGGTAGTTTACTCTCAGGAAAAGAGTATACCGGTTTTCATTGATTATGAGGAAATACAGAAAGATATAAATAAGATGATATTAACTTAAAGGGTAGAAAGTACTTTTAATTGAGCCAGAAAGTCATCTGGCAAGGGTGAGGTAAAGGTTAATATCTGATGATTAATCGGATGCTGGAATTGTAAAAAATGGGAATGTAAGGCCTGCCTCTCAATCACTAGCAAGGAATTATTTTTTTTACCAAAACCATAAACCTTGTCACCAACCACTGGATGTCCCAGATAATGCAAATGAACTCTTATCTGATGAGTACGACCAGTATACAATCTGATTAATAGCAGGGTAAAAGAAGTAAAATGTTTGATAACCTGAAAATAAGTCCTGGCTTCTCGACCACCTATAGCGGTAATTGCCATCTTATTCCCATGTTTGGGATCTCTCCCAATGGGAGCTTCAATATAACCTTTCTCATCCTTTACCGCTCCATGCACCAGAGTGATATACCTTTTTACTACTTTCCTTTCTTTAATCTGTTGACTTAACTGATAGTGTGCCTGTTCTGTTTTGGCAATCATCATTAAACCCGACGTCTCTTTATCCAACCGGTGAACAATTCCAGGTCGATTAACTCCGCCTATACCCGAAAGCTCTCGTTGGCAATGAAAGAGAAGAGCATTGACCAAGGTACCTTTGTTTACCTTTCCAGTGGGATGAACAATCATACCTGCATCCTTATCAATGACCATTAAATGCTCATCTTCATAATAGATGTTAAGAGGAATATCTTCGGCTTTTAATGATAATTCCTGATTATCAGGTATGACAAAGTAGATGGTATCTCCTGATTTTAAAACATAGCTTGGCTTTACCCTCCTACTATTTACGGTAATATGACCAAAATTAATTAATTCTTTAATTCTGTTTCTTGATAAATTAGCAACTTCTGCTTTGGCTAAAAAAGAATCCACTCTAATCTTTTCCTGCTCTAAATACTGAAGTTTACCAGTGATTTTTGGGGAATCAATCTTGTTCATTTTAGCAACCTTAAAATGGGTAAATATCCTCATTGGTTAATTTACTTATTGGAAAATGTGTTTCATTCTTCCAGATTATCATCATCTCTTGCACTTTCCGGCTGGAATAAAAAATGAATTATCAGAAGAAAGAATCCAATATTAATAGCTGAATCAGCAACATTAAAGATAGGCCATATTCTGAAATCTAAAAAATCAATTACACTTCCAATTCTTAAACGATCTATTAGATTACCCAGGGAACCTCCTAAAATCAAAATAAATGAGAAAAATACCAACCTACTGTGTCGAGCTATCTTTGATAAGAAAATAATTCCCAAGAGAATAATTAGTAAACCTATAACGATAAAAGTTGCATTACTAAACCTTAACAGGCCAAAGGCTGATCCTGGATTCTGAATATAAGTGAAATGAAATATCTTATTTATTATGGGAATAGATTCTCCCAATTCCAAATTACTCGATATCCATATTTTACTGGCCTGGTCAGCAATAATTACTAGTAATACTCCTATAACAAAACGCATTGGATCTCCAGTAATACAGGATATTCCAGGAGAATCCTTCCCCTGGGGAATCCCTTTTTCTCGTATATAGTATACCACCAGTATATAGTATACCGTATAAAGTGGTAGTGCGTTGAGTGTAGTGCGTGAATCATAGGTAAGCATTATACCCAAATAAAAGTTTAACTAAAAACTTGTACTATACCAAAAACTGAAAACTTCATGGTCATTGCGAGTACTGCTTAAGCAGTGCGTAGCAATCTCACTTAGTAAATCGTACCTTGTAATTATTTTTTTATTTTATTACAGTATATATTGCGGTCATATTTTTGTTTCAGTATCCTGGGAATTAATGCCTTTGAAGTAGCCTGACACTCTTTCTGAAAATCAACTATCATTTTCTTTTTCTAATACTGTTACACATTTCTGACAGATATTGGGATAACGTCTATCTAACCCTACTGTTTCAGAATAACACCAACATCTTTCACATTTTTGGCCTGGTGCAACTCTTACAACTACAGAAAGTTCTGGAATTTCTTCTCCTGTAAAAGCATTTTCTTCAGAAATTTGCTCTTTAACAAAATATAAATTTACCTTTGAAACAATAAAGAGCATTTCCAATTTATCATCAAATTGAATTAAATAATCATACAGGGATTTATCTTGGGTATATAGATCAACCTGTGCTTGTAACGAATTTCCAATAAGACCATCCTTTCTACGGATTTCCAGTGCTTTTAAAGCATCCTTTCTCACTGCCAGTAGCTTATCCCATTTCCTTTCCAGTTCTGTTTGTATCAATTCTGGATTCACTTCTGGCCAATTAGCTAAGAATACACTCTCTTCCTGTCTTGCAATATGGTTTAAAGCTTGCCATATTTCTTCTGCTGTAAAGCTCAATACTGGTGCAATCAATCGGCCTAAAGCATCTATTATTCTATATAGAACTGTCTGAGCAGCTCTGCGAGATATCGAATTACAATTTAAAACATAGATTCTATCTTTAATAATATCCAGATAGAAGGAGCTTAAATTTAAAGTACAGAAATTATGAATATCATGATAGAAAGAATGAAACTCATATTGGTCATAATTTTCGGTAGTCTTCTTTATTAAATTCTGGAACTGGCTTAAGACAAGCTTATCAATTTCTTCTAACTGTTCATAAGTTACTGAATGTTGTTGGGGATTAAAATCATATAAATTCCCTAGAATGAAGCGAGAAGTATTTCTTATCTTGCGATAAATCTCAACCAATTGCTGCAATATTTTTTTAGAAATTCTTATGTCTTTTTTATAATCAGAAGAAGCCACCCATAGTCTTAAGATATCTGCTCCATACTGGTCAATGACCTCCTGAGGAGGAATAACATTACCGAGGGATTTAGACATCTTCCTGCCTTCCTCATCAACAGTAAATCCATGTGTTAAAACTGATTTATAAGGTGCCTGATTAAAGGCAGCCACAGCTGTTAAGAGTGAGGTTTGAAACCATCCACGATGCTGGTCAGAACCTTCCAGATATAATTCACAAGGCCAGTGCAGTTGTTTTCTATTCATCAGTACTGCTGCATGGCTGCAACCAGAATCAAACCAGACATCCATAATGTCTTTTTCTTTCTCAAATTTAGTTCCCTGACAGTGGGGACATTGAAATCCCCTGGGGAGAATCTCTTCAGCGCTCATCTCAAACCAGGAATTTGATCCTTTTTCTTTAAACAATTCTTTTACCGCATGAATGGTTTCGGGAGTAATAACTATCTCTTTACATTTCTGGCAATAAAAAGCCGGTATGGGGACACCCCATACTCGCTGACGGGAAATGCACCAATCAGTTCTTTCTTCGACCATGCCATATATTTTTTCTTTTCCCCAGATAGGAATCCATTGAACCTCATTAATGGCTTTTAAGGATTGCTCCCTAAATTTATCAACAGAAACAAACCACTGTTCTGTGGCTCGAAAAAGAATTGGATTCTTACATCGCCAGCAATGGGGATAAGAATGCTTTATCTTTCCTGCTCCTAACAGGTATCCCTTCTCTCGTAAGGCTGTAATTATTCTTTTATTTCCTTCTCGATAGTCAAGTCCATTAAAAGGTCCGGCATTTTCATTGAGTCTACCTTTGCTATCCAATACTGAAATCACGGGAAGCTCATATTTTATTCCAATCTCATAGTCTTCCTGTCCGTGTCCGGGTGCGGTGTGTACGCATCCAGTCCCTTCCTCCAAGTTAACATGCTTTCCTAATATAATAACAGAGTCTCTTTCCAGTAATGGATGTCTACATTTAATACCTTCAAAAATACTACCTGGTTGCTCACTTAAAATCTTATAGTTAGTCAAGTCTATTTCTTTCATTACTTTTTCTATCAACCCAGTAGCAAGAATCAAGTAACCATGTTCTGTCTTTACCAGGCTATATTTTAAATCAGGATTAAAGGCAATGGCAAAGTTAGCTGGGATAGTCCATGGTGTAGTAGTCCATATTATCACATAAGTTTCTCTTTTTTCTGCTTCCGGAAATATTGAGCTTATATCATCTATAACTTCAAATTTGACATAAATAGAATCACTTACTTCATCACTATACTCAATTTCAGCGGCAGCTAGAGCGGTTTCACAGGAAGAACACCAGTAGACTGCTTTTAGTCCTTTGTAAATATAACCACGTTCATACATTTTTCCAAATACATCAATCTGAGTAGCCTCATACTCGGGTAAAAAGGTTAAGTAAGGATTTTCCCAATCAGCAATGACTCCTAATCTCTTAAACTCTTCCCTTTGAATATTGATATATTTTTTGGCATACTCCTGGCATTTTTCTCTTAATACCACCGGATCGATGTCGTTTATAGTTACATTAAGATCCCGACTTACTTTATGCTCAATAGGCATACCATGTGTATCCCAGCCTGGAACATAATAAGCGTTAAATCCTCTCATCCATTTAAATTTTGGTATAATATCTTTCAGTATCTTATTATAAGCAGTCCCAATGTGAATATTCCCATTAGCATAAGGCGGTCCATCATGTAAGATAAATTTTCTCCTATCACAATACTTGACTAACAATTTTTTATCAAGCTCTATATCTTGCCAAAATTTAAGCATTTTTGGCTCTTCTTTTGGTAAATTAGCTTTCATTGAAAAATCAGTTTTTGGTAAATTAAGTGTTGTTTTAAAATCCATAACTAACTCCCTTTTCCTCATAAGATTAGAAATTAATTTAATTTCATCATATATTTATTATTTTAGATACTAATCTCCAGATATAAAATAAAAACCCCTTGCCGGCAAAGGGCAAGAGGTTAACACTTCCTGCGGTACCACCTTAATTTTTTACCTATAGTTTCATGAATAACCGTAAAGACCTATCATCACAAAAATCGAAGTAAAGATTAAACTGATGTGAATGAAACTATAATACTTTCTAGGAAGAATGCTAAGCATTCATCCATCTCTTGCTTTAACGGTGCAACCGTCTTGACTTATTATTATCCTTTCAGTCAAAATATCAGAGGTGATTTTGGGTATTTTTATTACCTACTCTTCCTCAATTTCATTGTTTGCCAAAACAAAGATCACTAGAATTTTAACATTATCCCTTAATTTTTATATTTTTGAATTTATAATTAATTCTATATAATCGAAATATTGTTAATGATTATAATAATTATTTACTATAAGGTCAATATTTTATGAGCATCCTTTTTTATCTAATCAATATTCTTATTCTGAATATCTTCGATATCCTGATCTTGTTCAGGATACAATTTCATTTTCAAGTTTTCAATAGATTTATCCTGAATATAACTGGAAGCTATTTCCCTCTCTGCCCCTTCCGAAATCTCTTCCTCAAGCATACGAATATGCAGTTTTAAAGTGTTTTTCAGTTTCTCTAATATAATAAATTTCTTCTTCTTTAAAGCTACAATTTCATTGTTTATATCTAATATTTCCTGCTTAGCCCTTTGTTTGATTTTCTCAGCTTCAATTTTAGCACTATCTATTATAGCTTGAGCCTCTTTTTGCACACTTTCTTTAATACTGGAAGCACTCTGCTGGGCATTAACTAAAGCGCTCCTCAAAGTCTCCTCCATTCTAGAATATTCTTCTAACCTGGCTTGTAGTTTTTCTGTCTCTTCCTTATTCTTAATATTTTCATTAAGTACTTCTTCATAGTCTTTAGCAATCCTATCTAAAAAATTATCAACCTCTTCCTCGTTATATCCTCTAAAAGACCTACCAAACTGTTGTTGTTCAATGTCCATAGGAGTAATTCTCATCAATTACCCTCCTTCTCTTTGCAGTCTATTTTTTTATCTCTCATATTCTGCCATCTAACTTATTAATAATATAAATTTACAATAAGTCTTATCAAAGATGTCCTGAGTAAATTTAGCAAAAAAAAGACAATAATAGGTGATAAATCAATTCCCATTCCACCCAATGATATTACTATACGAAAAGGAGCCAAAATCGGCTCAGTAACTTTATAGATAAATCGGACAATGGGATTGTTATGATCAACCTGTACCCAGGATAAAAATATTCTGGCTAAAATAATGTAACTATATATTCTAAATAAATAATTGATTATATTAATAATAAATACCATATGTTCTTCTTTATTCAGTCCATCTCTTCCTGAGGTGTTATTCTTTGTTTCATTCTTTCCCCGTTAACAATATATACCACTCTCTCTGCTAAATTAGTAGCATGATCACCTATTCTTTCCAGGTTATCGGAAATAAAAATCAGGTGAATTCCCCTGCTGATGGTATGAGGATCTTCCAGCATAAAAGTAAGCAACTCTCGAAAAATCTGCTGATTTAACTGATCTACTAACCTATCCTGATCCCAGACCGATTTAGCTAAATCAACATTCCCACTCAAGTAGGCATCAAGACTATCTTTGAGCATACTTTGTGTTATTTCCGCCATCCTGGGAATATCAATTAAGGGTTTGACTAATGGTTTTGAGGACAGATACTGGCTTGCTACTGAAATATTTACTGCCCTATCACCAACTCTCTCTAATTCAGAAATTGCTTTCATTCCACAGGTTATAACACGTAATTTTTTAGATACCGGGTGTTTTAAAGCAATTAATTGCAAGCATTGTTCTTCAATATCGAGCTCCATCCGGTCAATCTTTTCATCACTATCAATCACCTGCTGTGCCAGTTGCTGGTCTTGGTTAATCAATGATTGTATGGAGTATTCCAAGGAATTCAATACTAAGCCAGACATTTCTCTTAAACTATCCCGTAACTGTGACAATTCACCATTAAACAATGTTATCAACTCTTTATCTTCATTATTATTTTTATTCATATGGCTTTTCTTTCTGTAATTATATCTAACTTATAATTGATATCATTCAACTATATATAATTAGAACTTGCATATACTATAACAAAAAAGAATCCTTTTTTCAATTAATTTAAATCAATAGGATATTCCAGGGGAATCCTTCCCCTGGAGAACCCCTTTATTAGTATATAGTATACCGTACTCAGTATATTGTTTAACGTTAATTTGGTCGTTAGTAGTTGTTAGTTGGAATTAGTATTTATTATCTGGTATTTGGTTCTTAGAGTAAAGTGGTTTCAGGTTTTTGGTTTTCAGATTAAATCTCCTCGGGTAAAAGCGGATGAGATTGCCTCAATGCTTTGCTCATCGCAAGGACCAAACAGGAAAAATGCTCCTGGTAACAACAGAAAAGGGGAAAGACTCTTTACAATGACCATTTGGTTATGAGTCATGCGTATTGCGTGAATCATAGATAAATGTTATACCCAAAGATGTTTAACCAAAAACTAAAACCTTGAACTATTAACTGCAAGGTCCTTGCGAACACTGGTTAAGCGGTACGTGGCAATCTCATACAGTTATTCCCCTATAAACATTATGCTGTTAAAATTTATTTCTCTCACAATATACTCTCTCTGAAGGGAATAGGTTATGATAAATAAAGAAAACCAATGACTTAATCAGGCTTCATATGTTTCTCTGTAACTTTTTGTCAATGGTTTTAGGTTCTCATTTCCTTATCGATTATTTTGACAATCTTAGCTTATTCTATTCTTATTTCTTTGTAATGCCGCTCCACCAAGATAGGCTTCCTGAACCTTTTTGTTATTCTTTAGTTCTGAGCTAGAACCACTTATGGTAATATTTCCGGTTTCCAGTACATAACCTCGGTGAGAAATGGCCAGGGCTTTCCGGGCATTTTGCTCCACCAGTAGAATAGCAACTCCTTGTTCATTTATCTCTCTAATAATCTTAAAGATCTGCTTTACTAATATAGGAGCTAAGCCCAGAGAAGGTTCATCTAAAAGCAGAAGCTTAGGATCACTCATTAATCCCCTACCAATTGCCAGCATCTGCTGTTCTCCTCCAGACAGAGTACCGGCTAACTGATTTTTCCTCTGTTTCAGAATGGGAAAGAGATTGTAAACCCTTTCTTTTCGCTCTAAAACAAGTTGTCGATTACTTCGGCGGTTAAAGGCTCCTAAATTTAAATTTTCTTCTACAGAGAGGGTAGCAAATACCCTTCTGCCTTCCGGTACATGTGAAATTCCATCAATAACAATGCGGTAGGCTTCAGTGTTTTTTAATGATTTATTAATAAAAGACATCTCCCCTTTATGAATGGGTATTAAACCGGATATGGCTCTTAATAATGTGCTTTTGCCCGCACCATTTGCTCCTAAAACTGTAACAATCTCACCTGGATTAACCTCCAGGGAAATCCCTTTTAAGGCTTTAATGGAACCATAATTAATATGAAGGTTTTCTATTTTCAATAGATTATCCATCAGGAATAGCCTTCCTCCTCTTCCTCTTTTCCTAAATAAGCCTCAATAACAATGGGATTATTATAAATTTCTTCCGGCTTACCTTCGGCAATTTTTTTACCTTCATCCATTACCGTTACCAAATCAGAAATCCCCATAACTACATTCATATCATGTTCTATTAACAAAATTGTTAAATTATCTCTGAGTAGATTATCTAAAAAACTCATAAGCTCTTCAGTTTCTTTATCATTAAGACCACTACTTGGCTCATCTAATATTAATAAATCAGGATCACTTGCTAGAGCTCGAGCAATCTCTAACATCCTCTGGTTACCATAGGCAATATTTTTAGCCAGTTCATGTTTATGATTAGATAAACCCACTTGCTCTAACCTATTCTCAGCAATTTCCATTATTTTCTGCTCCTCTTTAAGCTGAGATGTTGTTCTAAAAATAGAGTGCCACATTCCTGAACTACTTCTGGCATGCTGACCAGCCATAACATTCTCCAGACAGGTCATATTTGGAAACAGCCTGATATTTTGAAAAGTACGGGCAATGCCTTTGAATAATATTTGATGAGGTTTAAGTCCAAACAATCTTTCCCCTTTAAAGAAATATTCGCCATCATCCGGTTGATAAATACCGGTAATTACATTAAATACTGTGGTTTTACCAGCCCCATTCGGACCAATTATACTGCTGATTTTACCTTTAGTGACTTTTAAATCAAATTGGTTCACAGCAATAAGTCCACCGAAACGTTTTGTTAGTTTCTTTGTTTCCAGTATAATAGCATTTTTTCCCGTCATTTTTTACCTTTCCCGTATCTTTATATTATATTTCACCCTGGTCAGCTTTTATTAAAATTGATGTAGTTTGAATTCTTCCCCTCTGCCTAGGCCACACGCCTCCAGGCCTAAACATCATCATTATAATCATTACTGCTCCAAAGAAAAGCATGCGATATTGAGCAAAGGCTTGAAATATCTCAGGGAAAAGAGAAATGGCAGCTGCCCCAATAAATATACCTGGTATAGAACCCATCCCGCCTATTAATACTATGCAAAATAACAAACATGATTCCATAAAAGTAAAACTCTCTGGGGAAACAATCATTAGTTTGGTAGCATAAATACTCCCGGCTACTCCTGCTAAAGCAGCACCTAGTACAAAGGCTAATAATTTGTAATATCTAACATCAATTCCGGATGCTTCTGCTGCAATTACATCTTCTCGAACATAGTTCCATGCTCTGCCGATTCTAGAATTCTGCAGTCTAATTAGAGCCACAACACTCAGTCCTACTACAATCCAAACATAATAATAAAACTTCAGACAATTATTTATTATCAACCAGCTACCTATGGCTGGAAAACAAATTCCGAAAACACCATTGGGACCACCGGTTAAACCAAAGGGATTATTAAGCAAGGTTAATCGAATAATTTCTCCCATGCCTATAGTAACAATACATAAATAATCCCCCCTTAAATGAATGATGGGAGAACAAACCAGATAAGCAAAAATCGCGGCAGCAATAGCACTAATTGGCAATAATAGTAATACCGGGATTCCAAAACTGGTATTTAAGATAGCGGTAGTATATGCCCCAATAGCAGCAAAGCCCATATGCCCTAAATCAAACAAACCTACTTCTCCCAAAACAATGTTTAAACTAAGACCTAATAAGGTATAAATTCCAAAGAAAAAGGCTACATCAATAATATAATCATTTTTTATCACCAGGGGAAATAAAAGAAATGATATTATTACTATAATAACAAACCAATTACTCTTTATATTGAACTTATTCACCTGACTTTTTACACTTTTTGCCATCATATATGGTACCTACACCTTCTCAGCAATTTTTTCACCAAGAATACCGGTTGGCCTAAAGATTAATACCAATATTAAGACTAAAAAAACAAATACATCTTTGTAAGCGGTTGAAACATACGTTGAACCAAGCATTTCTAGTACCCCTAGAATTAATCCCCCAATCATTGCTCCAGGAATATTGCCAATACCACCTAAAATTGTAGCAGTAAAAGCTTTTAAACCAAAATTCCAACCCATAATAAAACTAATCTTTCGATAATACATACCTACCATTACACCAGCAGTTCCTCCTAGAGCAGGGCCAAGGGCAAAGATAAAAAAGATGATTAAATTAATGTTTATACCCATTAAAGCAGCGGTCTCCCTGTCTAAAGCTGAAGCTCTGATAGCAGCACCAAAGGTGGTTTTTTGAACAATATAATATAGAATCCCCATTAACAGAAAAGAGAGAAGCAAAATAATTATTTGTAAGATATTAATTCTAAAACCAGCAATATTTAATATGTATCCCGGAATAACCTCAGAGGTATAAGCCTGTGGACGTGGCCCCCAAATAACCATAATGGCATTTTGAATAAAAATTGAGGCACCTAAGGCCGATACCACTGCTGGCAATCTGCCAGCTGGGTATATGGGGCGATAGGCAATTCTTTCCACCACTATACCTAAAATACCGGTTCCGATTGCGGCTATTAACATAGCCGCAATCATACCGCCCCATACGCCTAAGGTAGAAGTAACATAGGATATCCCCATTACTAATAAAGTGTATCCTAAATAGGAACCAAAGGTAAAGAAATCACCATGGGCAAAATTAATTAATTTCATCACTCCATAAACCATTGAATAGCCCATAGCAATAAGGGAATAAAATGATCCAATGGTTAATCCATTTAACAGCTGTTCAATAACTATTTTCATAGAGCAAACCTTCTACCTCAAAAAAATTATTCATTATATTTTCACTATTGAGTAGCTTCCGTCAGTATTAACAACATAGAGATTGATTCCGGTGCCAACTCGATCACCTTTTTCGTCAAATCCGATTGGTCCGGTAATGCTGGGGAATTCTGTCATTTCATTCTTCAAGTAATTCACCAAAACGTCAGAATCGGTAGAACCGCTCTTATCAATTGCTTCTGCCAACACCATTAAAGCATCAGCAGCATAAACAGGCCAAGGACTGGAAGGTAAGCTGCCATATGCCTCTTGATATTTGGCTTTAAATTCCATAGCTTCTGGATTGGTGAAATATTCTATTAAAGCTTCCTGAGTCATATAACATCCGGCAGCATATTCTAAACCTGCAATTTTTATAAAATCTTCATTAATGGCAGCATCTCCACCTACAAAGACAGCATCGATACCAATTTCTCTAGCCTGTCTTATAATGAGACCTGCTTCGGGGAAATATCCGGTGAAATAAAATACTTCCGGATTTGTTTCTCTCAACTTGGTTAAGGGAACTGTATAATCAGCTTCTCCGGGAGTAATAGCATCAAAGTAAACTATATCAATATTACCCATCGCCAGTGCAGCATTTCGTGCCTCTTCTGCTAAACCTAAAGCGAAGGAGGTATTATCATGCATAATTGCCACTCTTTTGGCTTTAAAATAAGGCACCACTTCCTCAGCAAAGAATATCCCCTGCGTATCTGTTCTGCCACAGGTACGGAAGAAATATTGTAGTCCTCTTTCTGATAAATGAGTAACAGTTGCTCCATAGGCAATATTGACCTTCTTAAATTTTTCATAAATATCGGAAGCAGGCTGCGTTACAGAAGAACCATAAGTAGCAATAGCTGCCACTACTTCTTTCATGGAAACCAATTTCATAGCTGCCAATGCTCCTGCTCTCGGTTGACAGGCGTCATCCACTACTTCAATCTTAATCATCCTGCCACCTAAAACACCGCCTTTTTCGTTAACCATCTTAGCTGCAGTCTCTACACTTTGTTTAGCCATTTCTCCTTCAATGGCTTCTGCACCGGTAAGGGGTCCTTGTAATCCAATCACTACCGGTGGTTGTTGCGCCAAAACATTAATGGAAAAACATACACATAAAATCATCACGATAGTTAAAATTTGTTTCATTCTATTCATAATCTCCTCCTTTAAACTTATTTCTAAAGCGATATAAGCTCAAATTTCACTTTATTCTTTATGTTAGCATCACCTCCTATTTTAATAGTTGAGACTAAATATCTGGATTTAACTTAACAGTTGTCTCATTTTAGGAAAATAACACATCCTATATTAAGACACTTTCAGCAGAAAATAACAAGCTTGACTATGTTATTTTCTATAGCCACATCAAACTTCAATCTATATATTTTTCACACCACTGATGGTTCTAAGATTAACTCTCCCCGTTCAAATCGGGTAATACTTAACTTTTCTATGGGTAGTAAGGTACGACCTTCCATAATATATGCTGCTAACATCCTTCCGGTAATAGGAGCAAGCATAAATCCATGACCACTAAAACCTACAGACATATAATACCCTTTCAATTGCGGGTGTTCACCAAGAATTGGCTGTAAATCAGGACTCATAGTATAAGAACCTGACCATTGTCTGACTACCCGCACGCTACTTAAAACAGGAATTAAATTGATCATCTTCCTCGCCATTGTAACAGCAAATTGCCAGCTGGTTCCCAGGTCATGACCTATAATTTCATTCTCTGGATCGCCATAACCTCCAACAATGCTGCCATGTGGAAGTTGCTGAAAATAATAATTACGAGAAAAAGACATTAACATTGGTTCCCATAACTGCTCAATGGGTTCAGTAACCATTATCTGATGTCTTTGAGCATACACTGGAATTTCAATACCGGCAATTTTGCCCACTTCTTGGGCATATCCTCCTGCTGCATTAACTACTGTATCGGTCAATATACTACCTTGATTAGTTATAATAGCATGAATCTTTTGTCCTTTAGTTACTATTTTTTGTGCTTCAGTAAATTGACATAATTTTACTCCTAACCTTCGAGCAGCCTCAGCATAGGCAAATGTAGTTAATAACGGATTAACATTACCATCAGTAGGACAGTAAGTAGCTGCCAGCATATCTTTAATATTTAAAGCCGGCACTATTTCTTTTGCTTCACCAGGTGTTATCAGTCGGGCAGGAATGCCAAGACTATTCTCTAACTGGACATTTTTCTGAAACTGTTTAACCTCTTTTTCCGTATAAGCTATAATAAGATAACCTTTTTGATTTAGCTCAATATCATATCCCAGCTCATCACTAAGTTGTTCAAGTATTTTAACACTATCTCGGGCTAAAGTGCAATTCATTTCTGTTCCAAATTGCTGACGGAATCCTGCACCACATCTTCCTGATGACCCATTAGCCACGGTATCCTTTTCCAAAATAACTATATTCTTCTGTCCCTTTTTTGCCAGGTTATAGGCAATGCTACAACCCTGTACTCCCCCACCAATAATAACAATATCAGCCCTATCACTCATCCTGACCTCCTGCCAGTATCCCCAGGGGAACAGGCTTGGTAGGGGGTCGGAAGGTGGAAAGAGGTATTTCCTCTACTTTCTTGTTCAGGTAACGGGCTATGGCCTGGAGAAGTACTCTCCGGCAGGTCTTGCCCTGACAGGGACCCATACCGGCACGGGTAAGACGTTTGATCTCATCTAAGGTAGTATAACCCTTATCCAGCTGTTTTCTTATCTCTCCCCAGGTAATATCCTCACAACGACAGATAATGGTGTTATCATCCATTTTGTTTAACCTCCACTTTGATATTGCGGATAACAAGGGCTAATGCCTTAGGTACGATGATACTTACGATAGAGGTCTTATTTTTGGTCTTCTGAACCTTAAAAACCTTTACCTTTGCTACCTGGCGGCCTTCCCGGTCTAAGCCACAGACTGTCTGTCCCTGCTCAGGCAGGGGCAGCATCTCATAGGGCAGTTTGATTAGGGCCTCTCTCGGGGAGTAGTTCAGGTCCAGGACAAAGATGGCCAGTCCGGGACAGGAGGCAATACAAAGGCCACAGCCGGTACACTTATGGTAATCTACCTTGGGCAAATCATTGATATCGGCAAAGGGCAAGATTGCCCCCGAGGGGCAGCCGGAGGCACAGGGGTCACAGGGAATATGCTGAAAGCATTCCACCATCACCACCGCCCTCTGGGTAAGGATCTCCTGAGGGGGAGTGACCTTCTGCAATTCCTCTTTAGTTGGTACTCCATTATGAGCTACAGACATGGCTTCCTCCTTCAGCCAGGGTGGCTTTACTGATTCCTCTGGTAATGGCGGCACTCACCTGGTTGTGGCGCAATTGGGCGAGCTCTCTGTGGAAGGTGAGGTTTAACCTGTGATAGTGGGTATGATAGAGACCCAGGCTGGCGGCGGCATTGAGGCCGGCCACCTCTCCCTCGATCATGGCACTGCTGGCCTCTTCAATGCCGGCTACATCCCCGGCGATATAGATATGATGCTGAGAAGTCCTCATATTCTCATCCCTTAGGGCGACATAGCCGCATAATTCCGGGATATAGGCCATCTGACAGCCGGCCTGCCAGAGCAGCTCCGAAAGAGGAGACAGCCCTACGGCCAGACAGACCGTATCTATGGCCAAGTCTTGTTCGGTTCCGCTGAGAAAGTTAAATTTATCATCAAGTTGACAGATGGTGACACCTGCCACCTCATCTTTACCTCTTACCTCTTTTAGGGTACAGCGGGTATAGATGGGGATACCCAGTCGGCGGACTTTACTGGCATGTACCCAGTATCCTCCGATATGGGGGAGGGCCTCTACTATGGCCTTTACCTCGATGCCGGCCTGTACCAGCTGATAGCTTACGATCAGGCCGATGTTACCGGCACCTACCATGAGCACTGACCTACCGGGGATGATGCCATAGACATTCATCAGGGTCTGCACCGCCCCGGCTCCATAGACCCCGGGCAGGTCATTGTTGAGAAAGGATAGCATATTCTCCGAGGCACCGGTAGCGATGATGAGCCGATGGGGTCTTACCTGGCTTAACCTTTTGCCATTGTAGCCTTCCAGTATGGTCAGGATGCCATCTTCATAGTATCCGGTCACGGTGGACTGAATCAAGACCTCAATATTGGGTAATTGGGCAATCTCGGCTATAAAGTTACGGGCAATGTCGATACCCCTGGTACCGGCGAATTGTTCGGTAGAGCCGAAGAACTTATGGGTCTGCTTGATGAGCTGTCCACCCAGCTGGAGGCCATCATCTATGAGTAAGACAGTGGCCTTACATCTGGCGGCGGTGGTAGCGGCAGCCAAACCGGCCGGTCCTCCACCTACTACTACAATATCATACTCTTTCACGTTCTTACCCTTTCTCTTTTTGTCTTTCTATAACCATTCCCTCTTCCAGTCTGGTAATGCAGGTTCTGACATTGGGTATGCCATTGACCCTCATCAGGCAGGAAGAGCAATTGCCGATAGCACAGAAGAATCCACGGGGACGCTTCAGCTTCCGGCTGTAACTGAGGACCTTGATGCCTGCTGCTACTAAGGCTGCGGCAATGGGTTCGTTGTCATACCCTTCCATCTTCCGGCCCTCGAAGGTGAAGGAGACCTTCTGGCCAGGCTGGAAGTGTAAAATAGGGTGTTCTTTAATTCTCATAACAATTTTCCTTAATCTTAAGCAAACTATCAACTTATCAGGATATTCCAGGGGAAGGATTCCCCTTGGAAAATCCTTATAATTAGTATATATAGTATACCGTGCTGTGTAGTGCGTTACATAGATGATACAGTATACCGTACTAAGTACATTGCATAACGTTAATTTAGTTGTTAGTAGTTGGTAGATAGTATTCAGTATCCGCATTCGGTTCTTAGTGTAAATTAGTTTAAAGTTTTTAGTTTTTGGTTTTCAGTTCAAATCTCCTCGGGTAAAAGTGGGTGATATTGCCTCAATGTTTTACTCCTGGCAATGACAATTTCGTTATGTGTTATGGGCCATGCATATTATGTGAATTATAGGAAATAGTTATAACCAAAAGAATTTTAACCAAAAACTAAAATCCTTTAACTGAAAATTTAAATAGTGTTGTGAGTACTACCTAAGCAGTGCGTGACAATCTATTATAGTTATTCCCCTATAAAAGTTATACTGTAAAACTTTAGTTATATTTTTTACGGATAGGATCCTGAGGAGTATAATATATGGTAGTAATTGTCCTCAGGATATTTCAGCTTATCTATACCCAGATTATAGAAATTATATACTACATCTTAAATATATTAATAATTAATTTACTATATATCTTCTTAACTTAAAAAGAATACTTATAGTTATAAAATTACTAAAAATTCCATTACTTATACTATAAATATAAATAAGTTTATTTAATCAGAATTTTACTCTAAAAGAAAAAGGCAGAGAATGAAGAAATTCATTACTCTGCCTTTTTCTTAATTAAATGGCCTATCATAAAAGAGGTGCCTATTTCCTGTCCTAATATTCTATTATAATTACTAAGATTTTGCACTGTAGAAAATTACTCCTCCAGATATTTTCTCTGCTTCCAGAAAGGCGGAATATGGAGTAAAGTATCCGATTTATACATCAAAAACCTCTGTAATTATAACATCACTTTAAACAAAAAGACAAATTTTTTGTATCAATTGCTTCTGATACCCTGGCAATCATTCTTCTACTAATAATAGATTAAAAAAAGTTAAGTGGATTTATCTAACCTTACATCTTTCCACATAAGGTTCAATCTTGCTCCTGAACTCTTCGATTTTGTGCGGTGGATAAGGAGCAATAGCTACCAGCTGCTTATCTAACAATTGACCGTTATTAATGAAGTTCTGTAATACATATTGTTTTGAACCCTTAATTTCTCGGGCAATTTCTTCAATAATCTGTTCATCATGAAAAATCGGTATTACTGTTGTTCTAAATTCATATTCAATTCCAGCACATCTAATTAGATTAATACTCTTTTTTATTTTGCTAATAACCTGCTCATCATTAATACCAATGGCTTTTTTATATGCTTCCGACTTCAAACAACTTTTAATATCCATAGCAATGAAATCAACTAGATTTCTCTCAATAATTTCCGCTAACCTCTTTGGTTGACTACCATTGGTATCAAGTTTAATTTTTATATTATGCTTTCTGATCTTGACAAGAAATTCAGGTAAATCATCATAGATTGTTGGTTCTCCACCACTAAGGCATATTCCATCCAGAAAGCCTTTCCTTTCCTTGAGGAAGGTAATTATATCTTCTTCTGGGATTATCGAAAACTGTTGAGGATTGGTAACCAAATCAACATTGTAACAGAAAGGACATCGAAAATTACATCCTCCTACATATAAAGTTGATACAATCAGCCCCTCCCAATCTATTAAAGAGGTTGAAATTAATTTCCTTATTCTAATTTTTTGATCTATTTGGTATTTTTTTTCTAATACTGTCAATTTCCGGTAATATCCCCCTCCAAGATTCTATTTCTTCTCCTCTCTCTGTTACCAGTACGAGAGAAGGTGTACTCATAACCTGGTATATACATGCTTCAGCTAAACCATCTACTGTGTTGACATCATAATATTGCACTGCTAACTCTTCTTCTAATATTTTTCCTATGTCTTTTGCTCCAGGACAATTAGGACAATCCTTTTGCCAGAAAATTTTCATCTTCATCATTGTATTAACTTAGCTCCTTCCAAACTATCTCTCTTTAGCTAATCTTATAATTACCCAGCTTTCTATCTTTTAATTCTCCTATTTTATTCTTATTCCAATTATTAATCTTGCTATAATAACCAACGATTCTAGTAATACCGTAAACATCATCACTATGACAATTGATACAAAAATTCTGTAAGCCTCTGCTCACCTTGCGACAGCGATTGCAGACCGTAAATTCCGGTGAAATGGTAATTTGAGCGGCAGGAGTATTTTTCCATACTTTATATATCAGATTATAGATACTCTCAGCGGGAGGTTTTTTTTCACCTACAAAGGCATGAATAATTGCTCCGCTCTTAATTAAAGGGTGAAACTTGCCCTGTTTTATGATCCTGATGATAAGGTCTACATCGGCAGAAGCAGCAAAATGAATACTATTAGTATAGTAACACTCATCATTAGCAATGCTTCCCTTTATCACCTTTTCACTTTCTGGAAACTCTCTTAAATCAATTTTAGCTAACCTTCCCGCAGCACTTTCTGCTGGTGACTCTTCTAAAGATAATATCATACCATATCTTTTACTATAATCCTTACATTTAAGATGTAAGAAAGAAACGGTCTTTAATCCCCACAAATAGCTATCATCATTTTCATGAAGCTGATAGCCAGTTAAATATTGCATTGCCTCATTTAATCCTATTAATCCTACTAAATAAGTACCTTTTTCCAAATCTACATAAGGTCTGCCATCAGGACTTATCTTACCTATTTGCCACAAAGGAGCTTCCGGTGAACTCATCAATCGTTGTAGGAATAATTTCTTTTCCTGATGTGCTTTAACTACTAATTGCAGAGTAGATTCAATTTGTTCAAAAAATCGATTAAATTTTTCTTGTTCACTATAGGATTTTCTTTGATCATTATTTTTGGTAGCCCGGTAAGCACATTGAGGAAGATTGATAGTAACATTTTGAATTCCGGCAAATCTTAATTTTTCGGGATGTCTAATCATTTCCATATCGGTTATCTCATTCTTTAATCTACAGCAGGCAGCAAGTGTCACACTATCCCGGTCAAAGATAAAATAGGGTGTACCGTTGTCTGAGGCAATTTGACAGGCATATTTAAGCAACTCTATTTCCTCAGGGTCCTGAAAAGATGCTTCATTGATATGCAAATCCATTTTGGGGAAAGCAAATACTTTTCCGTTTGAATCTCCTGCAGCCCACACCTCCATTAAAGCTCTTAGAAATAACTGTGATTCTTTTTTATAATCTTGATAGGTTTTCCCGGTATACTCTCCACCTAGCCCAATAGCTGGTACATCTTTGAGATGTCCGGGTATTCCTAAATGAACATTAAAGTCTAAAAATAAACTCTGTCCTCCTCTGGAGAAGGCATTCTGGGAACCGCTAAAAATAAGATACTGTGCTTCCTGCCTCATCTCCCGATAAGACATTCCAGCTAAATAAGGAGCGTAAAATATATTTAAATAAGCAATCCCCAATGCTCCTGCATAATAAGCCTGCATTGAAGATAAGAAGGTATTGAGATGTCCGGTAAGAGTACGGGCATACCTCGCTGGCGAAGAAGAGGTATCAAGGTTATCTAAATTCAAGCCGAATTTCTTGATATACTCCAGGGAATGTCCTGAACAATAAATACGAGGATATCCCAGATCGTGAATATGTATTACACCTTTTAAATGGGCATCTGATACTTCTTGACTAAAAACTTCCTGCAGCATATACTGTTTTATGGTATTTTCTGCTATTGCTAAATTAATTGCTTCTGGATTGTTGGTAGCAATATTACTATTCTCTTTGGTTTTGGATAGAAATAATCTTTTTAAATCATAGGTAGGCATACCAATAATCTTTTGTTTTCTCCATATCTTTTCATATCCTCTGGTAAATAATTCATTGTCTACCAGTTCCCTTATTAAAGCAGTGGAAACATTGGTAAAATTTAAACTCAAAATCTTTTCTTCTACCTTTTTAGCAATTTTCTCTGCTACTGCTGTGGAAAGCTTAGCCTCTTTAACCAGGGCATTAATTATTCTATTCCGCTCCCAGGGAGTAACCGTTTCTTCAGTTGAAGTAGAAACCAGGAGTGACATCTCGGTGGTATTCTTATAAGATTTCTCTTCATTTCTTACAATTAGCTTCTTTCTCAGTTCATTTTTTTTGTTGCGATAAATAATATAAGCTTTAGCTGCTTTAGTCAAACTAGATGCAACAAGCTGTTCTTCTACCATATCCTGAATCTCTTCCACAGAGGGAATCCTTTTCTCAAAGTTTACTTCCAGGTGATATGTTACATGGTCAGTTACCTCACGAGCTTGCAACTCATCTTTTTCTCCCACCGCTTCCATGGCTGCCAAAATGGCATGGTAAATCTTCTCTCTATCAAAAGGAACCAGATGACCTTCTCTCTTTTTGATTTTCTCCACCATATTTTCCCCTCTCATTCTTCTCTTTTAACATCTTGATTCGGTCAATCTCTTTTAAAAAGCTTCCTACATCTTTAAAATGACGGTAAACGGAAGCAAATCTAACATATGCAACTTCATCTAATTTCTTCAATCTATTCATAACCATTTGACCAATCACCTGGGTTTTTATTTCATTACTGGAACTCTGTTTTAATTTTTCCTCAATCTCTTCCACAATCTGTTCCATCTGTGCCATACTGATTGGCCGTTTTTCGCAGGCTCGTAAAATCCCCCTGATAACCTTATCTCTGTTGAATGATTCTCTACGTTCATCTTTCTTAATAACTACCAGTGGCATAAGTTCAATTCGTTCATGAGTAGTAAAACGTTTTTGACATTTTTTACAATACCTTCTCCGTCTTACTACCAGTTCATTTTCCATAGTCCTTGATTCAATTACTCCAGTATCAGGGGAGTTACAGAAGGGACATCTCATAAAAAATCTCCATATTTAGAGCTATTATCAATAGTAATGCTCTAAATATACAATGTCAAGTCAATTATTTATTCTAATCCTAATTTTATTTTAGAGAACAATAATCAAATCATTTTTAATATATCTTAACCGACTTAACCTGAACTAACGAGGAATGTCTATTTTTATGTGGTATAAAAGAAAGAAGATGATATGGAATATTCCCATAAATAATAAAATAATTGGATATAATTATTTTATTTAGAGAATTGAAGAATTCAGGGGAGAGTGCTCCCCTGAACATATTATCTATTTTTCCTTAAAAAAGTGGGTATCTCTAAATCATCATAATTAAAGCCATTCTGAACGGATTCTTTAGTCTTTACTGTTTCTGCTTCAACCTTTTCTTCTTTAACTTTAGTTGGCTCTGCTATATTATCTTTTAACTGCTCTTCTTCTGTAGGAGGCGCTTCTTCAAAACCGGTTGCAATAACCGTTATCCTAATATCTTCACCCAGAGCTTCATTTATTACTGCTCCAAAGATAATATTGGCATCGGGATTGGCAGCTTCCTGAATTATTTCAGCAGACTGATTAACCTCATAGAGGGTCATATTTTTACCACCAGAAATATTAAACAAAATCCCCCGGGCATCAGTTATTTTAGTACCTAACAAGGAGCTATTCACTGCATTATAAGCTGCCTCAGTAGCACGATTATCACCGGATGCCCGACCGATTCCCATGATAGCAGTGCCAGCATTCTCCATAATCATTTTTACATCCGCAAAATCAACATTAATCAATCCAGGTTCGACCACTATCTCGGATATTCCCCTTATGCCATGCAATAAAATTTCATCAGCAACCTTAAAAGCTTCCAGAACCGGAGTATCCTGAGCAATAATCTGTAATAATCGGTCATTAGGTATTACAATTAGAGTATCAACATACTCTTTCAGTAATTTAATACCCTCCTCTGCCTGTTTCTTCCTTTTAATGCCTTCAAAAGAAAAAGGTTTGGTAACTACTGCTACTGTTAAAGCTCCCAGTTCTTTGGACAACTGGGCAATAACCGAGCTACCCCCAGTACCGGTACCTCCACCCATCCCGGCAGTAATAAACACCATATCTGATCCTTCTAAAACCTTACTAATTTTATCTCGGTCTTCTTCCACAGCCCTTTTGCCAATTTCAGGATTGGAGCCACTGCCCAAACCCATTGTTATCCTGGCACCTATTTGAACCTTCTGTTCGGCATTGGAAAGTGCCAGTACCTGGGCATCTGTGTTGGTAGAGATATACTTTACTCCGTTTATCCCTTCTTCAATCATCCGATTAACAGCATTACCACCTCCACCACCCACACCAATTACCTTAATATCAACGAATGATCCAGTTTTTTCTGGTATAATATTCAAAATTAATCCTCCCTTCCTGATTTTTTAGTATAATTTTTTAATAAATATTCTCCTTCATACATCTACTCTATTCTAAAAGAAGTCTCGTAACCAATTTACTGCTTTGCTGAAAAAGGAAATGTTTTTCTTTCTCTTTGCCTTTCTAGTATTACCAATTGATATCTGTTCCAGAGAATAATCTAATAGTCCCATAACAGTAGAAAATCTGGGTTCATTAATTAAATCACTTAATTCACCCTGGTAATTAGGCCTACCTATGCGAACATTGCTTTCAAATACTTTGCTTGCTAAATCATCAATACCAGGCAATAAAGCACATCCCCCTGTTAATACCACTCCCTGAGTAATGGTATTAAAATAATTTGATCTTTCTAATTCTTCCCGAATTAAACTGAATATTTCATGTATCCTTGGTTCAATGATATCAACAAGATACTTCTTGGCAATTTTTTCTTTTTCTGCTTTATTTTCTCTACTTATCTCAATCACCTCTTCCGGCGAAACATAATTTTCCATCACATTACCATATTTTACCTTCAATCTTTCTGCCTCTTCAATTGAAATTTTAAGACCAATAGCTAAATCATTGGTAATTTGAATCCCACCCAAAGGTAGTATAGAGGAGTAGACAATATTATCATTAATAAAAATTGATATATCTGAGGAACCGGCTCCCATATCAATGAGTAGTACACCTAATTCTTTTTCTGTCTTATTTAGGATAGCATTGCCACAGGCTAAATTACCAAAAATTATTTCATCCACTCCTATATCTGAAATTTCCATACATTTTAACAAATTTTGAATAGCGGTAACTGAACCAGTTACTATATGGACTTTTCCTTCCAATCGGGAACCAGACATACCCAAAGGATCTAAAATGCCTTTCTGGCCATCTAATATAAACTCACGTGGTAAAACATGAATTAACTCTCTCTCGGGAGCAATTACTCCTGCTTTGGCAGCTTCAATTACTTTTTCAATATCGTCCTCTGTTATCTCTGGGTGCTCTTTAGAAATAGCTATTACTCCCTGACTATTAAAAGAAGAAATGTGACTACCATTTATAGCTATAACAGCTGAATCTATTTGTACACCTGCCATTCGTTCTGCATTTCCCACTGATTCCCGGACTGCTTCTGCAGCTAGATCCAGATCGATAATAACACCCCTTTTAATCCCTCCGGAGGGTACAGAACCTACTCCAACAATGTCAATGTTATTATCTTCTCCCAATTCAGCTATAAGTGTATTAGTTTTATTAGTTCCAATATCTAAACCTGCTAATAATATTTCGCCTTTCATAAATATCCTCCTATCCGCTAAATCAAACGATCTTCTTCCTTATAATGCAAAGTTTTCATCTCTTTGTTTATATTTATTAGTAACAATTATTGTTACTTATAGCCTCTGCACATTTTTTAATAACTTTAAGGTCATAACTATCTAAATCATCGTCAGAAAGCATCCTGCTATCTTAAAACATAGCAATTCCAAGTAATCGGATGCACAGAAATATATATTTATTTTTTAAAAAATACCAGCTTTTCAGATAAGTTTATAGTAAACCGATCTGTTTCTAAAATAGAGATAAAGGAGTTTCAGGGGAGTTCACTCTCCTGATTATCTTGCAATATAATTAATAACCTTTCCTGGTATTTCATGTTAATTTCCTGCAATGGTATTTTTTCTGCCTGAACTTTCTGCAGAGCTGATTCCAGTAAATACCACTCATCTATCAATTGATCCCCACCCTTTATTCTAACTTTTATCCTATTATTATGAAATAGAACAAACTCCTCTTCTGAGATAATTTCAATTTTATAAAATTGATCTGGAAAAAGATTTTCCAAAGCATATATTACTCTCTGTGCCTCTTTATATTCCTGGTTTTTAACCACCTCACCTGGTTTTTTAGAGCCCACATTAAGACCTGTTATTATATATTGCTTAAAATCACTATTCATCTGGTTAAAAGTTGCCAGAATCACTCCTTCTGCAGTAACCAGATAATAAAGGTTATCACTATAAAGAAAGGCTGCTGGTTTACGTTCTTCAATGCTAATATCTAATTGGTTGGGATATATTTTTTTCAAAGCAACTTCTTTAATCCAGGGAATTTTTGACAATTTTTCACGGATACTTTCAATATCAAAATGAAAAATATTAACAGGATCAAGAGTATTTATCCCACCCTGGGCTAAAATAATATCCCTTGCCAGATAATTAGTGCCATGAATAGTAATTTTTGTTATACCAAACCTGGGGGAAGTAAAAAGAAAATAGAAAATATTCCAGCTTAAAAAACCTATAATTATATAATATAACAAAATCCTGAATAAATTATATTTTCTACTATTCTCTTCCTTGCTCTCACTAATTATCCCTTCTTCTCTCTCGTAATTATCTATTGCCCGGTTATTAACTGTCAAAACTGCTCACTCTTCTTTTCCATATTACCAGGGGAATGAACTTCCCTGAAATCCCTCTATTTATTTACTGCTGCATTTTGAATTTTTTTAAAGAATTATCTAACCACCTTGTGGGGAAATACACATTCTAAGTATATTTTTTAGCGTATCCCGTTGTAAAATTTTGATAATAATAAGTATTATCCCCTATAAAATCAACAACTCTTAGGAAGACTAAGAAAGTCAATCTCTCTCTCCAACTTTATACCAAATTTTCTTTCTACCATAGCTTCAACTTTTTCAATTAATTTTAATATATCACTAGCAGTAGCCGAACCCCTATTAATGATAAAATTAGCATGCTTAGTAGAAACCTGTGCATCTCCTATGGTTAATCCTTTTGCACCCGATTTTTCAATAAGATAACCTGCTGGCTTGTTATCGGCATTTTTAAAAATACAACCAGCAGTTAAAAAGCTGACTGGTTGCCCTGCTCTCCTTTGCTCATAAATATTCTTTATCTTCAAAAAAATTTTTTCCTTATCCTGTCTGGAAAGAATTAGGCTGGCTCCCAATAACACGAATTCCTTATAGCCTAAGTCAACACCACGATAGCAAAAGGAAAACTGTTTCTTATTAAGTGTTTTTATATGACCATTATTATAATCCAACAGAGTAATCTCATTTATAATATCAGAAATGGATTCGGTTCCAAAACTGGCATTATTCATAATGGCGCCACCTAAAGTTCCCGGTATGTGGGCAGCAAATTCAAGTCCACTAAGCTCTTTTCTCACTGTATCTTTAACTAAAGCAGGCAGGAGGATGCCAGCACCTGCTTTTATCATTTTACCAGAATATTCCACTTTGTCGATAGTATGGGCGACTTTAACTACCAAGCCTCTGATGCCTTCATCTGGCACCCAGATGTTAGAACCGTTACCAATAATGTATATCGGTAAACTATGATTTAAGGCAAAGAGCAACACCTTCGCTAAACAATCCTGATAAGAGGGAATACAAAAAAAATCGGCATTACCACCGATTTTCCATGAGGTGTGATATTTCATAAGTTCATTGCATCTAATTTCTTTTGCCAGGTCGCAACGTATTATTTCTTTCCAGAGCCGGTCTTTATTGTACATTAATGATCTATTCCTTTATTTGCATCAAGGAATTTGATTTTCTTAGCTAATTCTATGCCAACTTTCCATACATCACCAGCACCCATAGTTATAACAATGTCCCCAGGAGAAATTATATCTTTTAAGAAAGCAACTGTTTCTTTCTTACCCGGAAGATAATGAACATTTTCTCCCTGCTGTCTCTTTATTTCTTGGTAGATTAATTTTGCTGAAATATTAGGAATGGGCATTTCATTAGCTGGATAGATGTCGTTGACAATAACAAGATGAGAATCCCGAAAGGCAGAACCAAAATACTCTAATAATAATTTCGTTCTACTATAGCGATGTGGTTGAAACACAGTAATAATTCTGTGTTCGGGCCATCCCTGCCTGATTGCCAGAAGGGTCGCCTTTATCTCTGAAGGATGATGACCATAATCATCAATAATCATAATTTGATCATTAAGCTGAAAAACAATTTCCTGTCTTCTTTTCACACCCCTGAAATGAAATAGTATTTCTGCTATATCCTGAAATTTTAATCCCAGCTCCATGCCAGTGGTAATAGCGGCAAGCGCGTTGGAAACATTATGATAGCCGGGAATATTCAGTTTTAGACTACCCAATTTATGTTGCTTAAAATAGATTTCTGAGATAGAAGTATTTCTTGATAAACAGGGATTTACTGCTCTCATCTGAGCATCCTGATGAAAACCATATGAAACAAAATGTTTTTGGGCATCTATCCTTTCCGCAACCATCCTGGTATTCGGACAGTCCCAACCATATACAATACGTCCTTCTACGGGAATCTTCTCTACAAACAGCTTGAAGCTATCCATGGTTTTCTCTAGATTGGTAAAATAATCCAGATGATCATTTTCAATATTGGTTATGATTACTATATTAGGATTAAGTAATAAAAAAGAGCCATCACTCTCATCAGCCTCCACTACCACATAGTCACCTCTCCCCAATTTAGCATTTCCGCCAATATCATTGACCTCACCTCCAATAGCAATAGTGGGATCCAGATGCATACCCTCTAATAACATACTAATCATGGAGGTGGTGGTAGTCTTGCCGTGAGTACCTGAAACAGCAATACGATATTTTTGATTCATAATACGAGAAAGCATTTCCGCTCTGGGAATGATCTCTATATTATTTTCACGAGCAGCGAGAACTTCCTTATTTTTTTCATTAATTGCTGATGAGATTACTACTAAATTTGCTCCTACTACATTACTTTCATTATGTCCCTTATAAATAAGGGCACCCTTATTTATTAATCTCTTGGTAGAAACATTGCTTTGCAAATCAGATCCACTTATCTGATAACCTAACTCCAATAAAATTGAAGCGATTCCGCTCATACCCGCTCCACCAATACCTATAAAATGAATGCGCTTTCCTGGATTAATCATAACTGACCTTTCTAGTTTTGTTCATAGATCAACTATTTTTCATCTAATAGTTTACCTTATTTTATATATTATTTAAATAGTTTTTCCATGAGAAGTGTTACTTTTTAAATAATTATAAATCGTATTTACAATATCCTGGCCTGCTTTCCGGTTACCCAGATTTTTACTATTTTTAGCCAGTAAATCCAGTTTTTTACTATCCTGCATTAATTTTGATAATTCATCTGCTAATCTTTCCTTGGTTAGCTCCTCTTCCCTGATAACCAGAGCAGCCTGTTCACTCTCCAGAAACAGAGCATTATAGAGCTGATGATTTGCTGTGGCATAAGGATATGGTATTAATAATGCAGCTAATCCCTTAGCTGTGAGTTCAGCTATGCTGGTAGCACCAGCCCGGCACACTACTAAATCAGCAAGGTCATAAGCATCTTCTATATGATGCAGGTACGATATTATCCGAACTTCCCCTTTATATTGAGAATTGGACACCTTTTCCATTAAGTTATTATAATCTTCTTCACCACTTAAAATTAATATCTGCCATTCCTGCCAGATTGATTTATCAATAAAGTCCAGGCTGTCCAATATCATTTGATTAATCTTGCTGGCTCCTTTACTACCCCCAAATACCAATATGGTTTTTTTATCAATATTCAAATTGGTTTCTTTAATCAATTTTTTTTTATCACCCTGCCAGATATTTTCCCTAATTGGATTACCCAGAAATACTGTTCCACTCTTCCTCCAGAAATACTTTTTTGATTCTGGAAAACTGATGAATACCTTTTTACTGGTTAAGGATAAAATTTTATTGGTAATACCAGGAATGAGGTTTTGTTCATGAATAAAAGTAGGGATTCCCAACAGTGAGGAAACAAGAGCAACAGATCCGCTCACATACCCCCCGGTCCCTATTACCAGATCAGGCTTGAAACTTTTAATTATTCTGAAGGAAGTGACCAGGGAACGTAATAACAGGAATAGGGCTGATAAATTACTCAGACATATCTTTCTTTCCATCCCTCTAATCCTTAAACCGAAAAATTGAAATCCTTCCCGGGGAATAATATCAGACTCCATTTTCTGTTCTGCCCCCACAAACACAATCTGATTATCCTTATCTCTACTCTGAAATTCCCTTGCTAAGCTTATTCCCGGGTATATATGCCCCCCGGTTCCTCCTCCGGTAATAATGATTTTCATATAATTAAATAGCCTCATCTTTTACTATAACACTTTTAGAGATATTCAAAAGAATTCCACAACAAAACATATTAACAATAAGCGATGAGCCACCATAACTGATAAAGGGTAGTGTGATTCCTGTAGTAGGAATTATCTTGGTAACTACACTAATATTGACTACTGCCTGAAAGACAATTAAAGAAGTAATACCAGCAGCTAATAATGAACCAAAGGTATCTTTTGCTTTCCAGGCAATTAAAAAACCCCTCCATAAAAAGATAAGAAATAAAAGAATAACAATAGCAGTACCTATAAATCCCAGTTCTTCTCCAATAATAGAAAAAATAAAATCAGTGTGCTGATCGGGAAGATAAAAAAATTTTTGTCTACTCTGGGCAATTCCTACTCCACTCAATCCACCGCTACCCAGAGCTAATAGTGATTGAATAATATGAAATCCGCTTTTTAAGGGATCTTCCCAAGGATTTAAAAATGAGAGCAATCTAACCCTGCGGTATTCTTCTCCTAATAGAAGAACAATTCCGGGAGGAATTAGAAGGATAATTAGAGCAAATAATTGAGTAATTTGACTTCCACCGATAAAAAGCATAATAAAACAACAACCCAGAATAACAATACCAGTACTGAAATCCGGTTGAGCAAAAACTAATAAGAAAATGAAAGCGGTTACAAGAAATACAGGCAAAATTCCTCGTATAAAGGTACCGATATCCTGAGCTGTTTTTCTGGTTAAACAATCCGCAATATAAAGAATTAGTGCTACTTTGGCTAATTCTGATGGCTGAAAAGGCAAAGGTCCTATATAAATCCATCTTCTGGCTCCCCTTATATATCTGGTAACTCCAGGTATGTATAGTATTAATAACAAGAATATGGAAATAATTAAAATAGGAATGGCAAATTTTCTCCAGTATTGATAATCAATCTTCATTGTTATCAAAAAAATAACCGTTGCCATAAGAGCAGAGAAAACCTGTTTGCTGAAAAAATAATAACTATCACCATACCATTTAAAAGCCATAATATAACTGGAACTAAAAACCATAATTATGCCAAAGGAAATCAAGATAAAGATAACGGCTATTAAGATATAGTCGGGCTGTCTCGCTGGTAATAAATTCATCTGAATAGCTATTCCTTTCCCTTCTTTTTCTATTCTTTTAGAAACAATTAATAATATTGATAAGCAAGTAATCCCAGTAGAGCAAATACCAGGCCAACTATCCAAAACATGATAACAATATACACTTCTTTCCACTTCATCATTTCAAAATGATGATGTAAAGGACTCATCAGAAATACTGGCTTATGATTCAATTGTATGGACATGACCTGGATTATCACTGATAGTGTTTCCAGAACAAAGACTCCGCCTATGAGTAACAAGAATAATTCGGTATTACTAAAAACAGCTATGGTTGCCAGGGCTCCCCCTAATCCTAAAGAACCAACATCACCCAGGAAAATACGAGCCGGGTGAAAATTAAATAATAAAAAACCAGCACAAGAAAAGGTAATAATGAGAGTAAATATAGCCAGGTCCTTCTTGTCCTGACTAAAAGCAATTAAAGCAAAAGCTAAAAGAGCAATAATAATTAGTCCGGTTGCTAATCCATCCAATCCATCAGTAAGGTTCACAGCATTGGTAGTAGATAAGAAAATCAGTATGACTAATGGTATATAGATTATGGACGAAATAGGAAATGAGTTGGATTTAAATGGAATTATTATAGTTTGGTCGAATAATGCAGTTTGAAAATACCAGTATAAAAAGATAATACTTATTATTAATTGCAAAACAATCTTATTCCGAGCTTTTAAACCTAAGGACCTTCCTTTGTAAAACTTTATAATATCATCAATAAATCCAACCAGTCCATAACTACACATTAGAATAAATGAAACATAAATTATAGTGTCTTCGGGATGGAAAAAGAGTAAAGAAAGAGCTACAGAAAAAAAAATTATTATTCCCCCCATAGTAGGGGTTCCACTCTTATGCTGGTGCAAATCGGGTCCTTCCTGTCGGATTCTTTGTCCTACTTTATATTTTTTCTGAATTTTGATAAAGCAAGGAATCAGGGCAATTGGACTCAAAAAAGCAATGAGTAAAGTTGCTATTACTCTAAGCATAATCGTAATTCCCCTTATTCTGTATATTTTCCTTCCAGTACTGTACAATATCTTCCATTTGCATATCTCTGGAACCTTTTAATAAGACAATGCTATTTTCGGGTGCCGATTGCATTAACCATTGCCCTAATTTCCCCTTTTCCTCTTTTCCAAAATAGTAGATTTTATCCTTTCCCATCCCCCCTTCTAAAGCACCCTGGATGATAAAATTACCATACTTACCAAACGCAATGAGCATATCATAAAAAAGATAGGCTACTACTCTTCCTACTTCTTTGTGGTAATCAATTGAGTTATCACCTAACTCCAACATATCTCCTAAAACAGCAATCCGAAATCTACCTTTAGCAATACTCGCAACGCTCTGTAAAGCCTCTTTGGTAGCTGTTGGATTGGCATTATAATAATCTTGAATCAACGCTATTCCCTTATCCAATAGTAAATACTCCATGTGCAAATCGGTCCCTTGAAAATTTGATATTTTCTCTATCATATCCCTGATAGGTATTTTCATCTTTATACCTACTGCTATTGCTGCCAGGGCATTTAATATGTTAAATTTACCCAGAAGAGGCAAAAAGACCTGAAAGCTATCTTTACCCGATATCTGGAGTTCAAAATGTAGTTCCCTTTCATTTTTTTGCCAGAAATTTTTTGCTCTTACCTGGGCTTCGGGATGAAATCCAAAGCTGATTATTTCATTATGAGATGACACACAACCAACCAAGTAATCAAAATAGTCATCATCTCGATTCAGTATCGCTGTTCCCTTATCTTTTATTGACAGTATTAATTCAGATTTCTCCCGCGCAATATTATCCTTATTTTTAAATAAGCCGATATGCGCTTCTCCAATATTAGTTATTACAGCAATATCAGGTCTGGTAATAGCTGTTAATTCTTTTATTTCCCCAATCTTTTGCGCCGCCATTTCCATCACCAGCACGTCATGGTCAGATGCTAAATCCAGAACGGTAAGCGGTACACCTATTTCATTGTTATAATTTCCTTTAGACTTTAATACGTGATATTTAGCAGATAATAAGTGTACAATCATCTCCTTGGTCGTAGTCTTGCCATTACTGCCGGTCACACAGATATTGAAAGGTCTAAATAAAGAATGATAATAATGAGCCCAAAACTGGAAAGCCAACAGGGTGTTCTCTACCAATAATAAAGGCTGTTTAAGTTCTTTGGATAATGAGGAGTGTTGCTGAAAGAAATTCTTCTCTAAAACAACTCCCACGGCACCTTTTTCACAAGCAGCTTTAATGAAATCATGCCCGTCATATTTTTCCCCTTTTAAGGCAATAAAAAGTTCTCCAGTTTTTATTGTTCTGCTATCAATGGAAATATGTTGCCAGGTGATATCTTTATCTCCTAAGATGAGTGAATCAGGAATTATCCGGGCAAAATCATATAAATGAAACATCTATTTCTTGTCCTTTTTGGTTAATATTTGGCGAACTACCTCTTCATCATTATGATAAATAACTTGATTATGATAAACCTGTTCATTTTCAGGACCCTTCCCAGCAATTAAGACAATATCATTTTCTTCTGCCATCTGAAGGGCAAAATTGATTGCTTTCACACGATCCAGAATTACTCTATAATTACCATTTTCTACCTCTTGAAATCCCCTTTCTATTTCTTTTGAGATTATTGCCGGATCTTCACTGCGAGGATTATCAGCGGTAATTATACTGTAATCACTGTATTTTCCCACAACCTGTCCCATCTTTTTTCTTACCCGGTTATCCCTTTCTCCACCGTGACCAAAAATGGTAATAATCTTGTTTCTGGGAAACAGCCTCAGTGTTTTTAAAATATGCTCCAAACCATGAAAATTATGAGCAAAATCTACAATAATGGTATAAGGCTGTCCATAATCCAGAATTTTATATCGACCTGGGGCGCCGGAAAACTTTTGAAAAGCACTGGCAATGGTATCTAAGGGGATCCCCTGACTTGTTGCAGCTGCAATAGCAGCCAAGGCATTATAAACATTATATAGACCACTCATATTTAATAAAATCTCCGCTTCTCCTTGAGGAGTTTCTGCAATAAAATGAACTTCTTTTAAATGTAATACTATATTACGAGCATGAAACATTGCCTTTTGTTTTTTTATCCCATAAGTTAGCACATCAGTCTTCAGACAGTCTATAAATTCATGAGCATATTTCTCATCTATATTTATAATGCCTTTTTTACTGGACATATCTTTGCAGGATTCATTCAAAGAAAGGAACAACCTCTTTTTACTCTCTAAATAGTTAGCAAAATTTTTATGAATTTCAAAATGTTCATCGCTAATATTGGTAAAAATGGCTATATCAAAATCACAGCCCTCTACCCTGGATAAACTCAGGGCATGTGATGATACCTCCATAATGGCATAATCGGTCTGATAGGCTAACATTTGGCAAAAAGTCTTTTGTAAATCAAGGGATTCCATAGTAGTCATCCTGGAATGAACAGTTTGATTATTAATAATATTCTCCGCAGTTGTTAAGAGACCAGTTTTTTTCTGAGCTTCCTCCAGAATGGCCTTAATCATGTAAGCCACTGTGGTCTTGCCGTTGGTACCAGTAATACCAATCAGTTTCAATTTTCGAGAAGGGTAATGGTAATAGCGATTAGCCAAAAAAGCCAGTGCTTTTCTGGTATCCTTAACTAATATGGTAGTAATGTCTGAATTTATAGGAAGATCTTTCTGCAGTAAAATAACCTTAGCTCCTCTGTCAATTGCTTCTGGTATGTAGTAATGGCCATCAGTTACAAAGCCAACAATGCAGACAAATAAATTTCCCGGTTCCACCGATTTGGAATTTTGTGATAAGGCGTTTATTTCTACGTCAATGCATCCCTGTATTTTTTCAACAGGTAAATCCTGGATTAAAGTTGATAATCTCATAATCAATTTTTACCTCAGATGTTATTCTTACCCTCTAATTTTTTATCTAATTTCACTGACCAGGAATATCTTACTTGATATCGATTAAAAAGTAAACTGTTCTTTCAATTCCTTTATTCAGGAGGAATTGAAAGATAAGGCAATGTTTTGGAGGCAATTTCTTGAAAAACGGGTGCGGCAACTGTCCCGCCATAATAACTACCTTTAGGTTCATCCAGCATAACCAAAATTGCTATTTCCGCCTCATCTACAGGTGCATACCCTGCAAACCAGGAAGTAAATTTCTCATTAGAATATCTTCCCAATGCAAAATCAAATTTCTGAGAGGTGCCAGTCTTCCCAGCCGCTGGGTAATGTTTTAATTTTGCTCTGGAACCGGTACCGTTATCCACGACTTCCTGTAAAATACGGGACATCGTCTTGGCAGTACGTGGCGAAATAACCTGCCGCACCTCTTCAGGATAATATTTTTTAACAATATTATCCTCTTCATCTAATATTTTACTGACTATTAAAGGTTTCATCAAAACGCCATTATTGGCAATTGCCGCCACACCCATCACCAGTTGTAATGGTGTTACAGATATTTCCTGACCAATAGATAAAGATGCGTTGGAAATCTTAGACCACTTACTTACCGGTCTGAATAAACCAGCAGATTCTCCAGGAAGATCTATCCCAGTTTTTTCACCAAATCCAAACTTATTTATCGATTCAGCAAAAATATTTTTATCAATGCGGGTGCCAACTTCGATTACACCAACATTACAGGAATTTTTGACGATCTCTGTTAAATCTTGATAGCCATGAGGATCAATATCACGAATTACTGTTCCCTGATAATTTATCCAGCCTTTACAATTAAAATGATCCGATAAACTAGCATAACCGTGTTCTAAAGCAGTAGCTATAGTAAATATTTTGAAGGTTGAACCTGGTTCATAATTATCAGTAATAGCTCGGTTTCGTCGATATTCTTCCGTTGAATCCTGATAATTATTGCTATTGAAGGTAGGTCTTACAGCTAAGCTTAAAATTTCGCCTGTTTTGGGATTAACAACAATAGCCACCGCTGATTTGGGATGATATTGTTGGAAGGCTTTGTGGAGAGCCTCTTCAGTAATGTATTGTATTACTTCATCTATAGAAAGGACAATAGATAATCCATTTTTGGCAGGTTGTATCATTTCTGTACTGAGGGGTATCTTTGCTCCAGAAGCGTCTCTTTCCATCACTATTAGACCAGACTGGCTTTTTAATTCGTTATCAAAATATAATTCCAGACCTTCTAATCCTTGATTATCTATACCCACAAAACCAATTAAATTGGCAGCAAGAGATTCTTTGGGATAGAATCTTTTATTTTCGGTTACAAAGTCAAGTCCATCCAGATCTAAGCTTTTTATTTCTTCATATTTCCCCTGAGAAAGTTTACGATCAATCCAGACAAAGTACCTCTCTTTGGTTAACTCTTTTTCTACATCCTGAGAAGTTAAACCAAGTTTTGAAGAAAGTAATCGGGAGGTTTGCTCGGGTTGCTCAATTCTATAAGGAATGGCAAATAATGATTTTGACTCAATATTTGTGGCTAATTTTTTAAAATTCCGGTCAAAAATTACCCCTCTTTTACCATCTACAATATATGAGGCAATATGCTCTTTACGGGCAAGTTCATGTAGAACGCTACTTCCTACCACCTGTATGTTATAAAGTCGGTAGATAAGTAATAAAAAAATTGATATAAATACAATAAGTAAAAAAAGGATTCTTTCTCTTTTTTCTAAAAAATGCACCAAAACAACATGCCTCATGCATTGAAAAATGATATTTACTGATTGCGAAATATCTGTAAATTAGCAAATTCTTTGAAAAAAGTTCCAGCTTCTAAGAATTTGCCACTCTGGTTTGATTCTGAAGGTTGTTCTGCTATCATATTGTTATTGATGTGGCTGGGAAGCATAGCAATAAATTCTATTTTTTCTGGTCGGCACATACCGAGTTCCTCAACCGCTATGCTTTCAACTCGGGTTAAAGAAGAAAGGCTTTCTACAGTAGATTCCAGTTGATATTTTTGTACTAAAAGTTCATCCTTTCTCTTCTCCAGATCAATAGACTGATAACCTAATTTCATAAGGATTATATTACTACAAATATATCCAATAATCAGTAGACTTACCATAATAATGGAAAAAATAAAAAAAGAGAATGATAACCGGTGATTTTTTAATAGAAATTGTTCACTTTCCTCCATAGAAACAATGTCTTTCATCTTTCAGACACTTCCTTATATACATATTTTTTCGCCTAACCTCATTCTTGCGCTACGAGCTCTGGGATTTTGTCTGATTTCCTCCTCTACAGGATAAATCGGCTTTTTAAATATTCTTCTCAAACCATAACCATACTGATTCATTATTTCCTGCTTTTCCCATTCTCGAAAGGTATTCTTAATCATTCTGTCTTCCAGGGAATGATATGATATTACTCCTATTCTGCCTCTTTGCTCTAAAAGTTTTATTGCTTGAAACAGAGCTTCCTTTAATACGGATAACTCTTTATTTACCTCAATTCTGATAGCTTGAAATACTTTAGTTGCCGGATGTAAGCGCCATTTTCCTTTCCTATGCTTGGCATAAAAATTGGTAATCAATTGTGCCAGCTGACTGGTAGTTTCTAAGGAATTCCTTTTTCTTTCCTCAACAATTATTCTGGCTAAAGAACGAGAAAAACGTTCTTCTCCATATCTGCTAAATATTTCTGCTAATTGCCTTTCCGAATAACGGTTTACTACATAGTGAGCATCTAATTCTTCACTTAAATCCATTCTCATATCCAGTAAGCTTTCTTTGTTAAAACTAAATCCCCTGTATGGAGTATCAACTTGATGAGAAGAGATTCCCAGGTCAAAAAAGATACCGGTTACTTCAGCGAATCCTAAACTATGTAAGACTATTTCTAATTCAGCAAAGTTAGCTTTTACCAATATAACTCTATCCTGATAGTCTTTTAATTTTTCTCGGGTAAATTCCAGCGCTTCTATATCCTGATCAAATCCAACAAGCCATCCTTCTGGATAAATCTTCTCAATAATTTTTTGGGCATGACCACCTCCACCCAGAGTACAATCGACATATATTCCTGTCTTCCTGGTAATCAGATTTACCAAAACTTGTTCTGGCATTACAGGAATATGAAAAATCATTATTAATCCTGTCCTTCTTTTTCATAGATACGCTCAGCTATGTCTTCATATGACTGTTCTGTCTCCTCAGCATATCCATTCCATCGTTTTAAATCCCAAATTTCAATTCGTTCAAATACTCCTATGATTACTACATTCTTTTCTATCCCGGCATAATCTCTTAAGTGTTTGGCTATCACCACTCTTCCCTGTTGATCAAAACTACTTATCAATGCTCGGGAAGCCAAAGTTCTTTTAAAAGCCCTGGTATCCTTTTTCCCGATGGGAAGATTCTGCAAGTTATGAGATAATTTTCCCCATTCCTCCATAGAGTAGACAAAGAGACATTTATCCAAACCGAAAGTTATAATGAAGTTATCTCCTAAATTCTCTCTAAACTTAGCAGGCATAATGATTCTGCTCTTTTTATCTAAGGAATGTTCATATTGCCCCAGAAACATCATCTCTCCACTTCTCTCCACTTCTCTCCACTTTTTTATTATAGTATACTACAATTTTCTGAAAAAATCCTCTTTTTTTAAAAAAATTAAAAAATTTTTTATTACCTGAAAAAGAAGCGTTTATGCTGAGAGAAAATTAGAAGAGTGGTATTGCTGATATAAATAAATAACGCACCCTTATTAGGGGTGCGTGAAGATAATCAAAAGTTGGTAAGCAAATCATAAGCCGAGTTCTGTCACCGTATTTACCATAAGGTAAAAACAGTGTGGTAATCATCTATCTGGAGTATAAGTTACCTTATACTTCTAGCGATCTACCCGAAAACTTATAGCGGGCCACTATCTGTTCTCTTCTTGATCTTACTCCAAGCGGGGTTTGCTAAGCTTATTGGTCACCCAATAACTGGTAGGCTCTTACCCTGCCTTTTCACCATTACCAGAATAACTGGCTGTCTCTTTTCTGTAGCACTTTCCTGGGATCACTCCCACTGGGTATTACCCAGCACTCTGCCCTACGGAGCTCGGACTTTCCTCAGGTTTACAAAAACCTGCGATTACCTGATTTACTTACCATAATATATTCGATAGGGCTTCTTCTCCTATAGTATAACATATATCGTATCTGGTAGCATATTCTTCTTAGAGAATAGTGTGCTTTTACTCATAAGTTGGTTACAATAAATTTATTTACTTTTTACAAACTTTCTAGAAAGAATCTATTATTCATATTTAATTTTTAATTTATTTTTTCCTAAGGCTTATATTCTCAGATGATGACTGCCTTCAGGATGTTTCTTTCCAGATTAATATTCTGTTACAATTAGGACATATTATCAAGCAATCATCCTTCTGTAAATGATAAATAATATCACTGGGGAGCGAAAGATTGCAGCCCGCACATATGGGACCTTCAATCTCAACAATAGCCTCCCCTCTCTTTTCATTCCATAACATGAGATATCTGTCCATTAAGGAATTATCATTGATTTGATCGGCAATTTCTTTTCTTTCTCTTTCTTTTTTCCGGATATACTGCTGAATTGTATTCTCTTCCTGTTCAACTTGCCGTTGTATTTCTTTTAATTGCTCTTTTAATTCTGATAGCTCTCTTTCTATCTTACTTATTCTCAATTTGATGCTATCTTCTTCATCCATAATTATTAGCAAATCTTCTTCCACCTTATCTAAATCTACCTGTAAAGACTCTATTACCTTCTGTAGCTGTTTTAATTCTTTGATATCACTAATTTTACCACCATAAAGTTCATTCTTGTTTTTTTCGATTTTATCATTTAGAGCCTTGCTATCAATCTCTTTTCTTTTTAATCTTATTTGTACCTCTTTTAAAACATTTTTTTCTTGTTGCCGTTTTTTTTCTAAATTAGCTATCTGTCTTTCCTTTGCTCGAATACGAACTGGTAAACTAATACATCTGGTATTCTCTTTAGCAATCTCATTGTCTATCTTCTGAAGTAGCATTAATGAGTATAGTTGTTCTCTCAACAGTTGCCTCCTTATTATCTTTGGGATAATCTTTTCATCTAATCTCTTCCCGAAGTAATCATTGCTCTCTCAATGTTTGTCTCAAAAGCCTTAACTAACTTCCCAGAAGGTAATCATTATATTGAAATAAAAAAGCCTTACTTTATTATCACATAAAGTAAGGCTAATAATAAGCACGAGCAACACTGCTCAATCTTTTCTTCTTTTAGTCTTTGTGGTAATTTATCTATTATATCTATATCCTTCATTTTCTCATTTTCATATAATTAATATTGGTAAATTCTAAGAGCTTTAGTAAAAAAATAATAGGCTTAAAGGTCTTAGAGTTTATGGTAATATATATTGGTGGGCCCACCCGGATTCGAACCAGGGACCGGCCGGTTATGAGCCGGCTGCTCTACCAGCTGAGCTATGGGCCCCATAAAAAATGTCCTTTAAAAGTATAGCAGATATCAAGAGAAAGTCAAGGAATTGTTTGCGTCCAATACATTTACAACATAGCAGGATCTTTATTATTTATTAACTTACTACAATATTCTATTGGCGTCAAAAGATTTAAGTTACATTAGGTATACAGATAGGTACTCCTTAATTGTCCGCAAGCCGCATCGATATCCTGTCCTCTGGAATACCTGACTGTCACAGGTATATCTTTTTCTCTCAATATTTTCTGAAAAGCATTGACGGTGTGATCATCAGACGGAAACAGGTTATTAAGAACATCTACAGGATTGTAGACAATTAAGTTTATCTTGGCATCAAAATCAAAAATCATCTGGCTTAATTTATTTGCCTGCTGGGGACTGTCGTTAATTCCTTTTAACATCAGGTATTCAAAAGTTACCTGTCTGTTTTTTTTCTCATAGTAAAACTTACAGGCATCTATTAACTTTCTCAACGGATATTTCTTATTCACAGGCATTAATGCCGTTCTGGTTTTTTCATCTGCTGCGTGTAATGAAACGGACAACTCTACTTGCAGGGGAAATTCAGCAAATCTTATAATACCCGGGATGATACCGCAGGTTGATACGGTTATCTTCCTGGCACCAATATTTAAACCTTGTTTTTCGTTTAGGATTTCAATTGCATTAATAATATTTTCATAATTATCAAAAGGCTCACCCATACCCATGAAAACTATATTCTGAATACTTTCCCCTGTAATCCTCCGTACAGACAGGATTTGTTCAGTCATTTCTCCTGTTAACAAATCCCTCTTATATCCTCCTTTGCCACTTGCACAAAAAAGGCAGTTCCATTGGCATCCTACTTGTGATGACATACATAATGTATTTCTATTATTATTCCTTATCAAAACAGTTTCAATATATTCATTATCAGTTAACTGAAAAAGAAATTTTTCTGAACCATCATAGGATTTATGATGTTTAGGACACTTTATATTGATAATTGTAAAAATTGAATTCAATTTTTCTGTTAATTCTTTTGGTAAATTTGACATTTCTTCGAAGGAATTTACGTTTTTTTGATAGATCCATTGAAATATCTGTTGAGCACGAAATGACTGGTATCCTTCCTGAGAAATAATATTTTTTAACTTATCAAACTTTATTTCTTTGATATCAATTTTTTCTTTCATTTTTTCCCTGTTTTGTTATACGGAAATAGAAAGTCGATGGAATGTAAATTATACTGGATAATCTATTCTATTCCATCGACATTTATTATTTCTATCCTACTATCTCTGTATGCTAAATCTGCTATCTCACTCTTAATCCTGAGGCATAAAATCCTTCAACATATCCATCATGCCTTCCATCATGGCTCCAAGGTCTTCTTCGGACATTGGTTCACCTTCTTCATAATCCTCAGATACCCCTTGAGACTCTTTGGACATTCCTCCAAACATGGGTTCCTGCGCTTCTAATTTTGTACCATCAAAAAGATCATCAGATAGTCCCGTATTTATCTCAACACTTTGAACTATCATCTCCATTTCTCCCATCCCCATACTGCTCATCATGGATTGGGCCATCTTCTTTTCTTCCTCGCCCATTGTGGGGTCATCAATCTCCATTTGAGTTGAAATAACTACTTTATACGGAATTAACATTGAACCAGCAAGGCGGTAATCTAAGAACTGAACATCTGATACTGTATTGGCAATAACTGTTTCGCCTTCTTCAATGGTGGTAGCTTTCATTATATTTTTAGATTTCAAAGGAATAAATTGACTTTTGTCAATCCAGTAAATACTTTGCATTTCCATATCTTCAACATCCTCTGACATATTCTGTTGAGCAATTTCTTCCTGCCCCATCATCCAGATTGCATCATCCAATTGTACTATATAGGCACCTTTGCCATTAATCTCTTCTTCACCTAAATACTTCATTTTGTCAGGATTAAATATTTTCCATACCTGCAAAGGATCAATCCCTCCTTCTTTCTGTTCAATTTCTCCGCTAACCGGGTCGTTAGACCAGGTATAAAGCCCATCATATATTGTTACAGCATTCATCCCCATTACTTCTGTTTCAGTCCGGTATTTGAAAATTTCTTTATTATTTAAAATAACCTTTTTTTGGTAAGTTATTGCTTTAACATTAAAAAATCCGGCATCCATCCCCTGAACAATTGTCATATCATCAATTCCACTCATTTGTTTACTATAGCTTTCTTCCATCTGTTGAACGATAAAATTAATATTATTAGCAGACACTATATTGGGGAATAAAATCACAAGGGCAAAAAATATTAACACAATCTGAACTATTAAAATATTTTTATTCATTCCATTTTTTCCTTTCATATTTTTTGTCTTTAATTAATTTAATATTACAATTTTATTTAATTATTCTCTTTCAAACAGTATAAATTATCTGTTTTTCCCTTAGTCTAATATCGTTTTTTCATCACTTTTAATTTGGCATTTCCTGGGACCAAAGATAGCTGTTCCAATTCTAATGAGGTTAGCGCCTTCTTCAATAGCAACTTTATAGGAATTGGTCATTCCCATGGATAAATATTTCATATTAACTCTTTCTAATTCTAATCTTGCTAAATTGTCAAAAATATTTTTAACTCTTTTGAAATAGGGACGAACCTTTTCCGGATCTCCGGTAAGCGGACCCATGGTCATCAATCCTTCCAGACGTATATGAGAAAGACTGGAAACATCTTTGGCCAACTCTTCCATATAACCTTCAAAATCTTTATGTTCTGCTGGTTTTATCCCATATTTAGTAAATTCACTTCCGATGTTGATTTCCAATAAAATCGGGATAAAATCTTTCCCTGCCTTTTCAACCCTTTTATCAATTTCCCGGGCTAATTTTATTGAATCAACACTCTGGATTAAATCAAAAATTGGCAGGGCTTTATTAATTTTATTCTTCTGTAAAGGCCCAATCATATGCCATTGTATCTTATGCCCTAAATCTTTTTTCAGTGCTTGCTTCTTTTCTTCAGCCTCCTGAACATAATTTTCTCCAATATCAGTAGCGCCTACTTCAATTAATTCCTTTATCTCGTTTGGTGTTCTGGTTTTGGTAGCAATTACTATCTTAACATAAGAAGGAATTTCTTTCCTTATTTTTAGATAATTTTCTCCAATAGTCATATTTGATAACCTTCTTCTCTGAATTATGAGGTAATAAAGCAATAAATTTTCTGTTATCTTCTATTTTATGATACTTATTTATGAAAAAAAAGCAAACCAAGAAAACAAAAATGATATAGTAGCAAAAATCCAATAATTTTATTTTCCTGAACTCCTAATTATTTCTAGAGGTATTTGATGGGACTTTTAGAAAGAAGTTTAAAATTCATTTCCTTCTAAATCTATTCATTGTTTTGACTAAATACTTTTTTTACCACATGTTCCAGTCGGCTCTGTTCCTTGTTGCTGATAAATTTTTTCTTTTTCAGAGGCTTATAAGAATTAGTTTTATTTTCTATTTTTTTTACCGGGGATATTTTTACAGCAGGTAACTCTTGTTGAGAAGGAATATTGGTTAGATCCGGTGATTCAGATTTAACTGGCATTTCCGGTTCTTCTATTTTATTGCTGATACGACGGTCAAAAGAAGTGCCCTCAATTAAGCGCCTGAATAATTCCGCACTGGGACAATAACTTTCTTTGGTTGGGGTATCTTTTTTTTCATCTACGCTATAACTTTCTTCCCAATCAATGTTTATTTCGTATTGTTGTTCTACTTTGTTTTTCCCATTTCCATTATCTGGATAATTTATTACTTTTTTATGGAATAAATTCATTTTATCTCCATAGTGCTATTAATAATTAGAAATAAAAATTAAGTCGGCAACCTGGCAATCATAGCATTTAGCTTTAGACCCAAGGCTTTGCGTCCTATCCTTTCGGTATAGTTTGCCCTTATCAACTTATCATCAAGACATATTATTTTTTATTTATTACAAAAAACATATATTTTCTGTCTTTACTTATATTATTCCCTATTTTCTAATTTTTATACGAATTTTTTAAAATTATCTTTTATCCCAATGGAATCAGGTCTTGAAATATCATCCTTTATATGTTTTATTGTTTCAATTTTCCAGTACATAAATATAAAATCTCTATCTCTTGTCACCGCTATACATAGCTCATAGCTATCAATTATTAATTTGCTAAACAAGTTAATTAAGACAATAAATTAAGGATTATTCAGTTTCCCACAACAGGGCGACATTGATGCCAAAAATATCACTCTTTTTAGGCTTAATGCTGATGGTTTCAATAGTATAATTGTCAATATCAAATTGCCCAGACATGCTCTCAATACTCTGTTTTAATTCATCTTCCAATTTTTGAATATTCTCGCTGAGTGCCTCGATCTTCTTTTTTACCAATTCCACATCCTTTTTTTCTTTCATAATTCTACTTGCCCTACTCAAACCTGTAACACCAGTACTTAAAGTACCCACTTTCGTTCTCCCCAGTAAAGCACCCAGTACGCTTGATCCCAAAGACAGGGCACTTTGGGTAGTTAAAGTCTTAACATCTGCCTCTTCCTTTTCCAATTTCTCCTGCAGTTTAATGAATTCTTTTTCTAACTTTTCTTCCTTCTTAGCATATTGCTCAGTTAACTTCTGCACTGCTTTATCCTTATCTTCCCTGATAAGGTCTAATATACGGGACTTGAAATTAGCAAGTGTTTCATCCGAACTTGATAAAAGTTTGAATTCTTTGCAGCTGAAAAGCTCAACTCTGGTATTATCATAAAGATAATTCTTGAACTTTTCCTCCAAAGTACTCATATCCTTCATCTTTTCTAATAAGGGAGGTAATAAGGCAAAACGAGACTTTTCAAATGCTTTACGGTCATAACTACTTATATCACCCTCATCAGGAATCGCCTCATTAAAATTAAACTCAACAGTATCCTGATATAAAGGAAGCTTGAAAGAGATCTCCTTCTTCTGGTCAATTTTTTTAGATTCACTATAAAATCTAACTTTGCCGTTAAAAATAATACTGGGTTTATAAACCACCTCTTCCCTAAAAGGTGGGTGATGTAGAAAATATTGCCTTATCTTATCTGATAGAAATGGTTTTGTTCCGCTTATTACTGACTCATCAATTTTTGTACCTACCTCGACCTCAACGATCTCTTCCTGTTGAGAGACAACCATTGCTTGTTTATTCTCCATCAGCTTTTTTATCTCCATAACCGACAGAGGTCCTCTTAAATAAGATAATACCCATCTTGTTTCAAACAGAGGCAGGGAATCCAAATGAGCGCTCTTTAAAAGAAAGGTACGTTTTTTCATGTTGGCAAGCAAATTATCTACCTCACTCTTATTCATGGCTCCTACCGTGTTTTTCGCCAATCCATCCACCACTTTTTCTCTATCCTGTCTGGTCTGCAACCTACCTAAAAACCAACTACCAATATTAGCCAGCCCTTTATAATCAAGATCGATAGGATTTTGAGTGGCTAATACTACGCCTACGCCATAAGCCCTGGCTTGTTTTAATAAAATCAACATCGGTTGTTTGGAGGGCGGATTTAAAATCGCCGGAAAGAAACCGAATATCTCATCCATATAAATTAAAGTTCTCAAAGCAGGAGTCCCTGTTTGTTGCCTCATCCAACTGATGTATTTATTCAAAAAAAGTGTCACAAAAAACATCTGCTGGTTATAATCTAAATGAGATAGAGAAAGGATGCTAACTCTGGGTTTGCCATCTTTATTATACAAGAGGTTTTGAATATCTAATCTTTCTCCCTCCAGCCACATAGAAAATCCAGGACTTGATAGGATATTATTTAGCAGCATAGCTAATTCAAATCTTTCCTTCTGGGGATAAAAACTATTTAAGCTTAAGACACCAATCTTCTCAAAAGGAGGATTGGTAATATAACCAATCAACTCCTCCAGAGTAAGGTTAATATTTTTCTTCCAGAAATAAGAAAATAAAGCAGCTATGAGAATATATTCTTTACTGGTTAAAGCATCAGCTTTTACATTAATCAGGGAAAGAAGCCCCGTTACAGTAGAATTAATAACGGCAGAATAGGTATCAGGGTCATTCATAACATCTTCAGGAGGTGCTTCAAAACTGCTTAACACAGATAAGGGAATTCCTGCCGAACTACCCGGAGTGTATATGGTAAAATCAGCACTATTTTTATAAAGACTGACTCTTTCCTTATCCTGCTGAAAACTTTTTAATCCTGCTTCCCAGTTTTGTGCTACCTCCTCCGCATAGACACTGGGTTGCATACCTTTGTTTTCTGCCTCAACCGGATCGATCCAATCCTGGAAATTTGCCGGTTTCAATCCCGGAAAGGCTAATAAAAGATTCCCCATATCTCCTTTGGGATCGATGACAATGGAGGGAATTTTATCAATAGTAGCTTCTTCAATTATAGAAATTCCTAGACCGGTTTTCCCACTCCCAGTCATACCAATTATGGCAGCATGGGTAGTAAAATCTTTCGACTTATAAAGAAAAGGTTCCTCCTTAGTCTGAAATGTCCTGGGATTAACTTCTTTTCCCAGATAAAACAAACCTAATTTTTCATATAAAGAAATATTATTTTCCATTTTCCTTTCCTCTTCTTCTGATTTAGTAAAAAGTGCATCCCACTGTTGTTTATTTTTAAGAAGTAGAAGTATCAAAAGAAATTTTACCTTTTCATTAATCACTCTTTACTATTTTTTTTCGCTTTTCTTTTTATCTATCTTTTCACCTAATCTTTCTCAGTAATATTACCTCTCTAAGCACTTTAAATAAAGAATACTCAAATATCACTAATAGGCACGTACATCTTAGTCTTTCTAATTAAATAAATAATCAGAAATCACACCCGTACCCGTACTCTAGTTTAGTTTAATTAAATCTATTGATTTTATTGACTAAACACTATTTTTTCCTAAAAATCATCCTAAATAAATCATCAATAAAACTTCCATTTTTATTGGCATCCAGAAGTTTTGTTGCTAAAGAGAAGAGACTGCCTCCGCTCGATTGTTGTAAGTTTTGGGATAACAAAGAAGTTAGATTGGATATACCGTTAGCATCTAAATTCTGCGCTTTTTTCTGATTTCCTAAAGCTCCCAACAAAAGTGGTGCCAGCCTTGATAACAAGGAGCCAATCTGATCCTGCTGTAAACCTGTTGTTTTAGATAAATTCTTCTGCACTAATTCATTTTTATTGGAAAAGATATGCTGCAACATTTTTGCACCATCTTGCGTATCAACATTGCTAAAAAAACTGAACAGATCGTCAACCTTATCATCTTGGTGCTGTTCTAAAGCTTTCGCTAAAGACTGCGCACCTTCTGGATTATTAGTATTACGATTAAGAGCTTCCATAAGCAAGGGAACCCCTATTTGTACAGCCTTCTCTACTTTTTCTGGTTCTCCGCCTACCGATTTATTTAGCTGCTTGATAAGCTTTTGGTTACCAGTAAGCCCTGATAATATTTCCATAATATCCATATTTTGCCTCGTTTAACATTAAATTTATTTAATAATTATAGCAGTTAACTCCTTCAATGTATATGCATTTTTCAAGACCAAAATAGCTGATTGATTTCTAAATTATTTCATTTCATTTTCATTATTGAATTAAGTCAGGTTATTTAATCTACCTAAACTTATTCCAGATCTGCAATTAAATATCCCTCAGTTAGCGAGTAGCGAGGTCATACTATCTGATTCTAATGCTATTTGGTTATCTGAACTTATCATCTTGAATTTAAAGATAGGCTTAGCAAAGCATTTAATATTGCAGATTAAATACACATATACTATAATCAATTCAACAACTAATAAAATTTTGTTCTTATATTCTCTTTGCTACTCCAAAAATGTATTATACTATTTACTATAGCTTAGGATTAATAAGGATTTAAAAGAGAGAAAGGTAGGGTAATGGCTTATCTATTGGGATATGATATAGGAAGTTCTTCCATAAAAGCCAGCCTGATTGATTCAGATACCGGTCAATTAATAGCTAAAGCCACTTCACCACAGCAGGAATTACCTATTATAGCTCCACATTCGGGATGGGCAGAACAGGATCCTGAGATATGGTGGAAACATGTTAAATTATCCACCCAACAAATCTTGGCTCAAACAAATTTTGCTCCAGAAAATATAAAAGCCATAGGTCTTTCCTACCAAATGCATGGATTGGTTCTAGTCAACAAAAAACAGCAGATCTTGCGTCCAGCTATCATCTGGTGTGATAGCCGGGCAGTGGATATAGGACAACAAGCTTTTTTGGAACTGGGAGAAGAGAAATGTCTATCCACCCTGCTCAATTCTCCGGGAAACTTTACAGCTTCCAAATTAAAATGGGTAATGGAAAATGAACCTCATATCTATAAACAAATCCATAAGATTATGTTGCCGGGTGATTTCATAGCCATGAAGATGAGCGGATTGATTAATACTACCCCCTCAGGCTTATCAGAGGGAATTTTATGGGATTTTCAGGAAAACAAGTTAGCCAAGATGCTCCTTGATTATTACGGTATTTCTGAAAAAATTATACCAGATATCATTCCTACCTTTGACCTCCAGGGAGAACTTACCACACAGGCAGCTTGTGAACTTGGCTTGCGAGAGGGAACCAAAATATCCTACCGTGCCGGTGACCAGCCTAACAATGCCTTTTCTCTAAATGTTTTACATCCCGGTGAAGCTGCGACTACTGCAGGAACCTCAGGTGTTATTTATGGCGTTATCAATCATCCTGTCTATGACTCTAAATCCAGGGTAAATACCTTTGTTCACGTCAACCATCATAAGAATGATCCCAGGTACAGTGTCCTGCTATGTCTTAATGGTTGTGGAATTCTATATAGCTGGCTAAAAAATAAGATTCTCTCTACCGGTTCAGATGCCCTTTCCTACCACCATATGGATGATTTATCCTCTCAGGCTCCCGCCGGATCAGCAGGTTTATTGGTCTTCCCCTTTGGTAATGGTGCGGAAAGAACAATGGAAAACCAGAATATCGGAGCAACTTTTCAACATCTGGATTTTAACATTCATGAATTAAAACATCTCTTAAGGGCATCCCAGGAAGGAATTATCTTTGCTCTAAATTATGGTTTTGAGATTATGAAAGAAATGGGGCTTAATATTTTAATCGTAAGAGCCGGTAAAACTAATCAGTTTTCCAGTACTCTTTTTCAAAAAATATTCGCTACAGTCACCGGAACTCAACTGGAGTTATTCAATACCGATGGTGCAGAAGGTGCAGCACGCGGTGCAGGAGTAGGCGCTAAAATTTATTCCACCTTTGATGATGCCTTTGTGGGATTAAAAAGAACCGCTATTATTTATCCTGATCAACCTCTCCAGAAGATTTACCAAGATGTCTATCATCACTGGGTCACCACTCTAAAAACTTATACTGGGCTCAGGTCTTGACAGGCTGACTCCATTTTCACATAGAGAGTAATTTTTTTTCGATTTATCTTCATCCTTTCCTCCTTTTTTGTTTCGCTAAAGTAAAACTATTTACCCCTGCTTTCACCTTCAGTCATTTTATTAATTAACGACTTTTATCAACCATGAAGTATCTTATTATAATCATTTTTGATTTATGCTAAATTATCATTTGTGAGAGAGTTGGTCTATATAATTTAGAATATATAGGGGAATGCTGTGACAGGCAATTTAAGAAAGCTTGTTAACCCAATTCCCCGGTCCCCCGGATCATTGTTATTTATGGTTAGTAATAATAAATATTATTTAATAAAATATCTGTATTAAGAATATCACATAATTATTTATCAAGTAATAATTTTTTATATCAATCGATATACCGTTAGTTGGCAATAAATAAATTGACTAAGTTGCTATAATAATAAATAAATAATACAATTTTATTATTTATTTCAATTTGTGTTTTAATTGGCAGAAGTAGCTCTATTATAGTTCTATAGTCTTCTATTTTTAATTTGGTTGGTGGCAAATGAGTAATAATTTCTCTAAGTCCAGGGAAGAATTGAAAGAAGAATTAATAAAACTTAAAAGACATTCTTTGAAAAAGGTAGATGGGATTCCCATAATATCGGTTTCCCAGGTAAAGAGGATAGCCCAAAAATTTAACTTCACCCCCAGAGAGATAGAAATAGCAGCTTTAAAGAAAGAAATCATACCAGCCCGATACCGAAGAAACTTTAATACTATAAACTTTGCCGAACAAATAACCTTACTTAGCTCAAAGGTAGCAGTAGTTGGCTGTGGCGGATTAGGAGGAAATATCATAGAATTGCTGGCAAGATTGGGAGTAGGAAATATTATCACAGTCGATGGAGACATATTCAAGGAAAGCAATCTTAATCGACAAATACTATGCACTGAAAAAAATATCATAAAAGAAAAAGCAATAAGCGCAGCATCAAGAATAAAATATATAAATTCCAGTATAGATACCCAATACTATTCCCAATTTATTGATACCCAGAATATTAACAATATTATCCAGGATAGAGATGTGGTAATTGATGCTCTTGATAATATCCCTTCCCGATTCATTCTGGAAAAAGCCTGTAAAAAACTAAAAATCCCATTTATCCATGGTGCCATTAACGGATTACAGGGGCAGGTCACCACTATCTTTCTAGAAGATAAAGGATTAACTGCCATCTATGGTCCAGAAGATAGGTACCATGAGAAGCCTGTCGCTAACCAGGTTAGTGTACTTTCGGTTACCCCTTCTCTAATTGCTTCATTGCAGGTAACAGAGGTGCTGAAGATTTTATTGAAGAGAGGAAAGCCTTTAAGAAATAGGCTGCTCTTAATTAATCTGGAAGAGAACGATTTTAGTATAGTAGATATTTTATAACGTTTTTTCTGGAATAATTTTAGCAACATGATTTTTAGCTACTCATGTCTTTAAGTCATACCAAATAAACAAAATCACACCTTTATAAGTATTAAAGTATTATAATAAATGATGCCCAAGTAGATTTAACCAAAAATAATAAACTGAAAACTTCATACTAAATATTAATAACTATCTACTAACGACCAGTAACTAGTTGCTATCAGCCAAAATATCCTCTATTTTACTAAAAATGACTGATCTAATCTTGGTAAGTTTTTCTTCTGTCTCAGCGCGATTCCTGCCTACAAAGGACATATATATTTTTATTTTTGGTTCAGTGCCAGAAGGTCGAATAGCATACCAGGAGCCATCACTAAAGAAACACTTCAATACATCAGACTGAGGGATATCTACAATCTCCTTTTTATGCTGTTCATAATCATATTGAAAGGATGATTGATAATCAATTTTACGTGATATCTTCATTCCCGAAATCTCGGGAAATATCTCCCGAAATCCAGACATTATCTTTTCTATCTTCTGTTCTCCTTCCAATCCTTCCAGGAAGATTGATTCTAAATGATCCAGGAAATATCCATGTTGCTCATAAAGTTTCTGTAAAACATCCAGCAGGGTCAAGCCTTTTTTCTTATAAAAAGCGGCCATCTCCGCAATCAACATGGCACTTATTACCGCATCCTTATCCCGTACGAAATTTCCCGTAACATAGCCAATACTCTCTTCATACCCGAATAAAAAAACACCACCTTTTTTCTCCAGTTCTTCTGCTTTATTACAGATAAATTTAAATCCGGTCAGAGTATCATAAGTGGGAATATTGTAGTGCTCGGCAATCACTTTACCCATTTCCGAAGTAACAATAGTTTTTATCACAAAACCATTTTTGGGCAATTTCCCTCTTTCCTGGCGTCTTTTTAGAATATAATCTAACAGCAAGGCTCCAGTCTGATTGCCGTTTAAAAACACATAATTTCTTTTACTCTGAACTGCTACAGCAATACGGTCACAATCCGGATCAGTAGCAAGTAAAATCTCTGCTCCTACCTTTTTACCTAACTCTACTGCACGTTCAAATGCCTCGGGATTCTCTGGATTGGGTGATTCTACAGTAGAAAACTCAGTATCTGGCTGAGCCTGCTCTTCGTCCACAAAAACATTACAAAATCCCATCTCACTTAAAATTGTTCTTATAGGAACATTCCCGGTGCCATGTAAGGGAGTGTATACTATCTTTATGTTTTTATCTATTTCCTCCGCCTTACTCAGTGACAATGTTTTAACCTTTCCATAGTAAACACGGTCAAATATTTCACCCAATATATTACACAATTTCCTTTCTTTTGCCTCTTTTAAGGAAATTAACTTCACTTCAGAATAGTCTCTAATTTTACCAATCTCGGCAATAATCTCATCAGCTACCTCCGGTAATATCTGGGCACCATTCTCGCCATACACTTTATAACCGTTATAATCAGGTGGATTATGACTGGCAGTGACTACAATACCGGCAGCAGCACCAATCATCCTTACAGCAAAAGATAGTTCGGGAGTAGGGCGTATATCATCAAAGAGAAAGGTTTTGATACCATTGGCTGTTAAAACCTGGGCTACCTGCTCGCAAAACTCCCGAGATTTCCGTCTGGGATCATAGGCAATAACTACTCCTCTTTCCTGAGCTTTTTTCACTTTCTTGATAAGATAATTAGCTAATCCCTGGGTGGATTGTCCTACGGTATAAATATTCATACGATTGGTACCAATGGCAATTTTACCTCGCATTCCTCCGGTACCAAATTCCAAATCCTTATAAAAACGGTCTATAACTTCATCTTTATTATGAGCAATAGAACGCAATTCATCTTTATCTTCCTTGCTAAGATAAGAGCTGTTCAACCATTGTTTATATTTTCCCCGGTAATCCAAAATTAATCCCTCCCCTCTAAATTGAGTTTACTCTTTAATTCGCAATCTATGATATTTCACTTAACTCTTTGCTGTGTAATTATGACTAATTTGCCTATAAAATCTGCTTTAGTACTTTTTATCCTATTACACCCTATTTCCTTAATCTTATCTGGTCTATTATTTTATCTGATAAATTCACTTACTAAGTCTTCCAGGTAAAATCTGAACAACTTTCCAGTATCCAGTAAAATCTGGGGTTTTCGGAAAGCCTCCCGGAATAATCTGGAATGGTGGTCATAATCAACCATCTTTTCAATGAAATCAGAATTTTTTCTGAATAAGGTGAATAGTTCTCTCCTCTGATCATCATCTAAATTTTCGTAAATCTTACGAGCCTTAATCCCAAATTTAATTTCCTGACCAAACTGTTTTTTCCATCGGCTATCATACTGTTCTAATTTACCTTCCCTGATACAGTCTGCCAGAATCTGAGCAGATTGCAAACCATAAGAAAGACCTCCCCCAGTTAAAGGCTTAATCTGACAGGCAGCATCACCAACCAGAGCAATCTGATTATCACAGGTGGGAATAAATCCTAAGGGAATTTTTCCAGAGACTGTATCAATAATCTCCCCTTTAATCTCTTTTTCCCTGATAAAATCGTGCAGCATATCCTTACCCTGATCCGATAATATTCCAATCCTCAAAATATTTGAATTTTCGGAAATCATCCAGATAAAAAATTGAACAGTTTCGTTAAAGAAGACCTGAATTACATCTTTGGCCCTAATCGGGATATAATCATGCAATCTTATCTGGTATTGCATACCAAAATAATATTTTAATATGATATTGCTATTGTTATCTTTTTTACTATAATTTTGTAAAAGGTATCTTCGAACCAAGGAATTAACTCCATCCGCTCCTATTACGATATCTGCTTCATACTCCTTTCCCTGTTCCGTTTCTACTAAATAAGTACCATTGTTTTGCTTAATAGTAGAAACGCGCTCTCCCAAATGAATCTCCAGGCCTTCACCTAAATATGAGTCAAACTTTTCCCTATTTAATATTACTGCTACGCCTTCTCTATTAATGGAAAACTCTTCTTCCCATGGTGTATTTATAGAAAATCCATTAATTCTACTGATAAGAGCATCATCAGAAATGAATGGCTGTACCAGGGTAAGCATATCTGAGGAGATAATACCGGCACAATGTACCGGTTTTCCCACTGAAATATGTTCTTCTAACAGAACCGAGCGATAGCCCATTCTCTTTAATAATTGAGCGGTATAACAACCTGCCGGTCCGGCACCAACTATCAATATCTTCATTAAAGATAAGCCCTTTCCATAAGCATCTCTAAAACTTCAAACTGAAAAGCTATCCCCTTCCTATATGCTCCGTTATATTATTTTACAAATAAAGCAAAATAGCTATTACTCCAAATATCGCTTCTATGCCAATTAGCACCAGTACCAGGTGCGACTCTTTGATTCCTCCACTAATTTTCATAATTAATTGGGGTAGACTAACTATTCTTTCCTCAGGACAATATAACTTCCCTTCCTTATAAATTCCCCACCATCCTTTGCTGGGAAATCCATGAGCTGCCTTAAAAATAAATTCTACCAAAAAAGGTATAATCAATATCGCTCCAGCGGTCTCAAAATCACCCACAATAACACTCACTGCCAGCACTGTTCCCATACATAAGGTCCCCACATCACCTACCAGCACCTTTGCCGGGTACCAATTATAATATATTGTGGCAAGCAAAACTCCCAGACAGGTTAAGGAAATAGCTAAAGCAGTTACGCTCCCGGTAAGATAAGCAATAATGGAAACTGTTACCATACATACTATCCCCAAGCCTACTTCCAAGCCATTAAATCCAGCCAGCATATTAAAAGCATTGGTAGCACCGGTAATACCCAGAGGAATTAAAATTAAGGGATATAAAATGCCAAAATTGACTCTGCCCATAAATGGAATATGCATTATTGTATCGCTAAATTCAATAGCTACCAAAGGCAGGGCAGCAATAATGGGCATAAAAGCTTTTATAATCTGCCTCATGGAGATAAGGTCATCAAATATTCCAATCAATGCCACAATTAACACAGTAGAAAGGGTAGCTAATATGTTAATCAGATATATGCCAGACAATAATCTGAAAAATACCTTAAGAAATATGATTAATATTAGTCCACCGCAAAAACCGGCTACCATCACCAAGCCACCCATTTCCGGTATTTCTTCTTGCTTTTCACTGTTCATATTCTTACCGGTAATCCCCGCCTGTCTTAAGCGTGGGATAACCATGGGAAAACCTATAAAGGTAACCAAAAATGAAAATAAAGCCACTACTAATAATAAAAACATCTTATCCACCAACATATTTACATTAATATTTCAGTCTTCTAAATCAAAAATAAATTTAATTTTCCTCATCCATCTTATCATTGTCGAGATAATATCATACTTCACTTCCTGCCATATTCATCATCAAATCTGACAATATCATCCTCTTCCAGGTACTCCCCCATCTGCACCTCAATTATCTCTAAAACAGATTCCCCCACATTCTCCAATCTATGTTTCTGTTCTACTTTAATATCCACACTTTCACCAGCATTCATAATCCTTTCCTTATCGTCTAAAGTTACTTTAGCTATCCCTTTTACCACCATCCAATGTTCAGCTCTATGATGATGCAGCTGGTAACTGAGCTTCTTCCCTGGATTTACCTTTATCCTCTTTATTTTAAAGGCACCAAGCTCTTCTGTTAACACCTCATAACTACCCCAGGGACGAAAATCCTGCACATGATATTCAGTGTGAATATCCTTCTTTTCCTTTAACAGGTCAACAACTTCTTCTATCCTTTGGGATTGTCCTTTTTTACAAACTAAAAGAGCGTCTTTCACATCAATGATAATCAAATCATCAACTCCAACCATTACTCCTAACTTCCCAGCTTCGGAGTGAATAAGATTGTTTCTGGAATCCAGCAATAAATATTCCTCACTACCAACATTTCCTTTCTCATCCCGGTCAAAAACATTATAGAAAGTATCAAAACTATCCAGGTCATTCCAGCCAATATCTGTCGGAACCACTACCACCCTCTTGCTTTTTTCCATCATGCCATAATCAATGGAAATATTCTCCTTAATCTTATCAAAAGTCTCTTCCAGATTTTTACTCTCCTGGAAAGCCTTCCTAATTTCAGGAGTAAACTTTTCTGCTTCTTCAATAAATATTTCACTATTAAACATAAAAATTCCACTATTCCAGAAATATCCTTTTTTAATATACTCTACCGCCCTTTGATAATCTGGTTTTTCCTTAAACTCTTTAACCACATAGCCATATTCCCCTATTTTCTCTCCTGGTGAAATATATCCATAACCGGTATTTGGTAGAGCGGGCTTAATACCAAAAGTGATAAGCGAATCACTGGTTAAATATTCCACGGATTTGATTAGTTCTATAAATTTTTCACTTCTTCTAATTAAATGATCAGAGGGGAATACCACAATAGATTCAGATATACTTCCTCCTCTTTTTAAAATCTCATCAACTCCGGCATAAATAGCTGGTAAGGTATTTTTAGCTTCCGGCTCTACTAATATATTTTCCTCGGGATAATTATATCCTAACTCTTCCACTGCACCCATAACTAAAAATTTATAATTTTTATTCGTAACTACATAGATATCATCTAAACCAGCTAACAGTGCACTGCGATGAAATGTTTCCTGAAATAAAGAATATTTTCTCCCCTGAAACTTGATAAACTGCTTGGGAAAGCGGTCTTGGCTTAATGGCCAAAGCCTAGAGCCGGTACCACCCGCTAATATTATTATTTTCATCTCAACATCTTCCTGTAATATACTAAGTAAATACTGAATCCACATAGTGTGGTTTTTTTATTTTTTTTACATATCTTCTTATTTTTTTCTTCTTGTCTAAACTGTTAAAGTTTATTACCATCTATTATAAACTTTGGATTAATAATAGCAAGTTCACAAATCTTAATAATGATATATAAAAATCATTTTATCTAAAAATCTTGATATTAACTCTTGCATTATCTTGCATCCTGTATCTTTTTTATCTTTCACACAATACGATAAACTTTTCAATCATCGCGTGAAGTTTTCCCTGCCACTAAAAATGAGTAAAGTGGCTAAAGCAGTTCCATAAATTGTTGCTTACATCTTTTACTGGAAATTGGTACCTGAAAACTGAAAACAGTTTTATTCAGTATAGGTCACTATTTTAATTAGCAGATTGTATATTATAAACTCTAAATTATCTCTGCAAAATCAACTAGATCCTTTAAATGCTTTTCAATAATTGATTGAATAATTTTTATACTGAGTTTCTGATAATTATGAATGGTGATACTTCTAAAGCCAACCATAGCTTTTAGTCTTTCAGAAATATTATTATCAATTATCCCCTGGTCTTGTAATATACAAAGGCATCTCTGCTCTATTGAGGAATTCCCAACTCTTTTTCGGCTATACTATGCATCCCTAAGTCAATTACTGCCTTACATGCTCTTTGTATATTTAAGATAATTGAATCCTGCTTTGTAATAATATTTAAATTATTTGGGTTATCTGCATATTTCTCATATACCCTTTGTATACACTTTTTAATAATATCAGACTTATTTAAAACAATATCATCAATCATACGGTACTACCCTTTTTCTATCACTTATTAATGATTTCCAGTCTTCTCTCATTTAAAAAAACATAATCTTGTAAAACTCTTAACTGAAAATGTATCTTTTCTTGGTTGTCTGAATTATAGATTAATTTACCATCTCTTAAAATCTCAGCTTTCAAGACAGTAAAAGCTCTTTTCAAATCTACAATATCAACTTTTCTCTTTAGATCATCAGCTAATTGCTGGAAAATCATGTAAAGCTGGTATTCGTCTATTTGCTTATCAGCTAATATAGCAATATCAATATCGCTATCGTTTCGGATTCTATTTGTAATTATAGAACCAAAAATGTATATTAATTTTGGGGATAAACTATTTATCAATATTTTTTTATTTTTTTCTCTATTTCATCCAAATTCATACTATTCATCAATATAACATTTATTTTTAAATTATATCATAAATATAATATCCCATCTTTGATAGAAAAAAGTCAATTAAATGCTATTAGTTGTCTTATATAAAGGACATATTATTTACATTAGAATACTGCTACCTGTCATCCAAAAACAATCCTTCATATAAACAGCTGAAAACCCATAATCCTTATAGTTTACACTTAATTTATGGGTTTTTAGCTGTGGATTAATGGTTCTTCTGAAAATAATTCTAATGCCTTTTGATAGTCTTCTGAAAATATCTTCAGTGCAAATACAATATCGCATACCTGTAACTTTGTTGTATTTTCCTGATAACTACTCCAGGGATATTGTTTAATCCCTTTGATAATCAATGCTTTGGTTGGATTTTGATTAATATATCGTAAAACTGTAAGAAAGTAACTATTTGTCTCTATGGCTTTACTTTTATAACGATCCTGAAACAGATGCCCTTTTTTCTCTATTTGTTTTAATGGTCTCAAGAAATTTCCGATAGTCTGGTTCGTCTTCAAAATACGCTGTCTGTTTATTCCTCTTAGTACTACATGATAGATCCCTGTATTACTTTTCTTTCTTGCTTTTCTTGGTATAGGATTACCCCCGTCCAGAATAGCAGATATTAAATCTCATATCAACAAAAAAGAACCGTCCCTCAATGTTACTCAATGTTACTCTTAATTATTTTTAATACTTTTTAAAATTGTTCTTATGCTTATTTTGGGAATTCCAAATTTTTTTAAACCACATAAAAACCCTAAACCCCATGAAAAATTCATTAAGAAAAAAATAATTGGTAAAATAAAAAAATATTTTAATCCTTCTCTAATAGATATAGTAATTGAGAACAAAAAATTTAGAACTATATACGAAATAGGTATTACTAAACCAATCATCAAATTAAAAGGCAGAATAAAAATCGAAATGGTCAATGCTATCACAAAACATGGAGGAACCAGGTGTCTAATAGCAAGTAAATCTGGGTGTTCAACAATTCCCTTAACTTTCCATGCACCGTATATAAAATATTGTTTTGCAAATTTTTTCAGGGAATCGCGTACAAAATACTTGCATTTAATTTTTGGAGATACTAAAATTTTCCCGCCAATACTTCTTAATCTATAATTAAGTTCATAGTCTTGCATTTTTACATACTTTTCATTAAATCCACCTAATTTTACTAGGGTCTCTTTCCTGAATGCTCCACCCCAAACCGAATCAACATATCTTTCTTTTTTGGTAAAATGATAATAAGCATTTCCTACACCAAACGGGGATTTCATAGCATAAGCTATAGCGCTGCTAATATAGCCTTGCCCCACTGCATTTTGAATTCCACCAACATTTTCTACATCAGTAGTCATTAATAATTTGACACATTCCCTGATATAGTCTTTGTCATATACTGCATGGGCACCGCCAAATATAATTATATCACCTAAGGAATTTCTGATACCTATATTAAAAGAAATTGGGGTAACTTTTTCAGTATTAGTAAATATTTTTATAATTTGACATTCTTTTTTAATCTTTTCGACAATTTTTCTCGAATTGTCTTCAGAATTACCATCAACTATTATTATTTCATACTTATCCTTCGGGTAACTTTGTTTTATTAAGGATATTAAGCAATTTTCAATGTATCTTTCTTCATTATACATAGGTATCACAAAAGATACTGTGGTAGTATTATTATATTTCAATTTATTCATCCTTAATATAAAGTTATAATAGAATCTTTTATTGTCTTAACAATATTATTGATTTGATCACCAGTCAACTCAGGATATAATGGTAATGATATTATTGACTCACTTGCTTTTTCTGTAAATGGAAAATCTCCTTCTCTATATCCTAAACCGCTATAAGCCGGTTGCATATGTAGAGGTATTGGATAATGGACTCCAGATGCAATACCATTTCTTTTAAGTGCTTCTATTAATTTATCCCTTTCTCTGTTTACTTTAATTACATATAAGTGATAAACATGCTTAGCATAATCCGCTTCAAAGGGAACAGTAATTCCATGAACATCTTGCATTAACTCATTATATTTTTGTGCATTTTCCCTTCGCTTATCATTCCATATTTCTAAATATTTCAATTTAACCCTTAAAACAGCTGCTTGCAAATTATCCATCCTACTGCTATATCCTTCAATAGAGTGCTTATATTTCTTTTCTATTCTTCCATGGTTCCTCAACAGTTTGACTTTATTAGCTAATTCCTTGTTATTTGTAGTAACCATACCCGCATCCCCATAGGCACCTAAATTTTTACCTGGATAAAAGCTAAAGCAACCTATATCACCAATAGAACCAGCTCTTTTACCTTTATACTCAGCGCCATGGGCTTGAGCCGCATCTTCAATTATCTTTAAATTATATTCTCTTGCTAACTTTAACAATAAATCCATATCAGCAGTCTGTCCATAAAGATGAACAGGAATAATTGCTTTGGTATTTTTATTAATTTTATCTTCTATTTTTTCGACATCAATTGTATAAGTTATGGGATTAATATCTACAAAAACCACCTTTCCACCAACCTGTGAAATTGCTTCTGTGGTAGCGATAAAGGTATGAGGTGTCGTTATAACTTCATCCCCTTCTTTTATATCACAAGCTTTTAAAGCAAGAAACAAAGCATCTGAACCATTAGCAACTCCAATAGCATATTTGGTATTACAAAATTGTGCGAATTCCTGCTCAAATTCAGTTAGTTCTTGCCCCATAATAAAACTAGTATTAAATATTACATTTTGGATTGCCTTATCAATTTCTTCTTTTATAGAATAATATTGCACTTTCAAATCAACTAATGGAATCATATGCTTATACCTCTATATCATAAGGTTTTAAAATTAAATTATATGGGCAAGTTAATTCCTTTATTTGCTTTATTTTCTTTGCAGGTACACCAGCATAAACCCAATTATTTTCTATTAAATCTTTTGTTACAAGGCTACCCGCTCCTATTAAACAGTTTTCACCAATCTGTATATCCGGTAAAACTGTAACATTTGCTCCAATTTTAGTATTTTTACCAATAACTGCACCTCTAACACATTCTTTAGTTTTAGGACATAGTGGATGTAATACATTTGTCAAGGTTACCGATGGTCCTATCCAACAACCCTTTTTGAGTTCACTATATTCAGGAATAAATACATTAGAATGAACTCTAACATTATCTTCAATTTTAATATGGTGCTCAATAATAGAATGGGTCCCAATACTGACATTACTGCCTATTTCGTTCAGCTCACGAATATTAACACCATGTCCAGTTTGAAAATTACTACCAATGACATTCCCTGCATATATAACCGTGTGAGACCTAATATTACAGTTGTCACCTATAATAGTCTTTAATTCTCCGTCATTATATCCTGGCGGTGGCTCACCAATTACAACAAATTCACCAATATGTACATTTTCCCCAATGAATACATTTTTATATATTTTCTTCAACATTTCCTCCTAGTTTACATTTTTTGGGTTTAAATCTTAAAAATATCTGTTTATCAGTTTCAATGGATTCATAAATAGCATTAATTAATTCTAATGACTTTCTTCCTTCTATGCCTTCAACTAAACCAGTGCTGTTACTCTCAATTGCGTTGATTACATTTCTTAGATAAAGCTCATGACCATAGCCATAGACATTTTTTGGTTTGTAGCTGCTGTCGAAAACTCCTTTGTCATAATCTTTTTCATCTTTAAAATTCCAAACCTTCATTTCGTTAATAGCAAAACCACTAATTTCAACAGTTCCGTTCTCTCCCAAAACACTTATTGAGCCTTCTAAATCAACTGGATTTGTGCAAGTGGTTGCTTCAAAAGTACCCAAAGCTCCATTAACAAATCGAAAAATAGCCACACCAGTATCTTCTGTTTCTATCTGATGTAAAAAGGTATCCGACTTAGCAAAAACTGATTCAATATCCCCCATCATCCATTCCAGTAAATCAAGATGATGCGATGCCTGGTTTGTAAAAACGCCCCCATCATATTTCCAGGTTCCCCTCCAGTAATCCTGATCATAATAAGATTGGTCTCGATGCCAACGAACCCTAACAGTACCTAAAATCAATTTACCAAATCTGCCTTCATCTAAAGCCCTTTTTAATAATTGCACCGGTAGATTAAACCGATTTTGCTTTACCACAAATAACTTAATGCCCATTTTATCTGCTATTTTTATCATATCATCCGCATCTTTCAGTGTTAAAGCCATGGGTTTTTCAACTATAACATTTTTTTTATAATGAGCAATATTTCTAAATACCTCAGCATGTTTACCGCTTTCAACTAATATATTCACAATATCAATATCCTCATTTACCAACATCTTATGGTAATCAGTATACCAATTCACATTATTTTCCTTACCCTTGTTCCTAGCTCTTTCTTCCTTAATATCACATACTGCTACCAGGTCAGCGTTTTCTATATTTTTTATAGCCTCAATATGCTTATAAGCAATACGGCCACAGCCAATCAAAGCAAAATTGTATTTTTTCATTAAAATCTCCTTAAATAATATAAAAAGTCGAACATATTTTATTGAAAATAATATATTTATTCATTATAACTCTATATTAGTTTAAATAATTTTACTATATTTATTTTTACATGGTTATTTAATATAATTTAATTTTTGGTATGTTTGCAATAACTTTATTTTTTCTTTTTCCCAATTATATTCTTTTTCTACTAATGCCCTTCCCAATTTTCCTAACTTTAATCTTATTACTTTATCTTGTAAAATATATTTCATTTTTGTTCCAATATCTTTTGGGTCATCATGCCTGGCGAATAAAGCACATTCATTAAATATATTACTGTCTTTGTAAAATTCAGACATAATAATTGGCAAAGAACAAGCCATATATTCAAATGCCTTTACTGGCAAGCCTGTAATATAGTTTTCCTCAGGGAATAATAAACATATTCCTAAATCAGCAGTTTTCATATAACATAACACTTTTTCTAATTGGAGGAACCCTAGATATTTTGTTTTTTCCCAACCTCTTAATCTTTCACATTCCATCTTAAAACCTATACTTTGCCATTTCCCAATTAGAGCCAACTCATAGTCAGTATCCATATATTCCATTGCCTTTATTACCTCTTTGATACCCCTGACTCGAGTTAACCCACCTGCATATATGATAATCTTTTTTTCTTTTTTATAATTTTTTGGCTTTATTTCATCAATTAGCTCTAATGAAGGTACATTTCTAATAACAATTGTTTTTTCTATTAAAAATTTTTCAGCTATACCCTCTGTAGCAGTAATTATATAACTAAAAAAAATTGAATATATTTTTTCAAAAAAAGAAAATATTTTTGATATTATTTTTCTTAATAATCTATTCCCAATCCAGGATTTATACAATATTTGTTTTGCAACATCTTCATGAACATCATAAATTACTTTCTTGCCATATAATTTTAATAAAATACCGAAAAAAATAAATTCGGGGTCATGAAAATGATAGACATCCGCATTCTGTTTTAATGCTATTTTGTAAGCTTTCCATCCCAAAAAAAGGATTCGGAAAACTCTATTTTTCGGTTTTGGTAATGCAATAATACTAATACTATCAACCACTTCATTCTTATCATGTTGAGCAATCAAAACCACTTCATACCCAGCTTTGGCTAATGTTTTAGCTTCTTTATGAAATATTCTAGTATCAAAAGGGTTATGGACAGTTGTTATTACACATACCTTACCTGGCATTGTTTAAAACCTCTTCATACACCTTGATTGTATTTTCAGCATTCTTTTCCCAGGTATATTTTTCAAAAACTAATTCCCGGGCTTTTTCTCCCATTTCTCTAGCTTTATCGGGATTGCTCAATAAATAGTATATTGCCTCGGTAAGACTATCAACATCTTTTGGATTAACCAACATACCCATTTTCTCGTTTTCTACAAAATCTTCAAGTCCCTCTCCTATACATCCAATTACAGGTTTCCCATGTGCCATAGCTTCTATATAAACCACTCCAAAGGCTTCATTCCAACTAGGCAAGGAAAATATATCTGCTTCCACCATTTTTTTCATTACATTCTCATGTGATAACACCCCTAAAAATTCTACTTTGTCAGTAATTCCTAATTCTTTTGATAAATTTTCCAGATTTTTTCTCTCTATACCATCCCCAACTATTAAATATTTTAAGTTTGGATATTTTCCAATCAGCATGCTAAAAGCTTTCAAATTTAAATCAAGTCCCTTAGTTTTCTTTAAATTAGACACACTAAGAATGATTTTCTTTCTTTCTTCATTAGTTTTTTCCACTTCACTGTTTAAAATATTATTAATATTTACTCCATTCGCAATAACCTTAAATTTATTATTTTTATCATCATAATATTTTTTAATAATATTTTTTAATTTATTGCTTACTAATATAATTTTTTTTGCTGAATATATTACTTTAAAAATATTTTCTTTACATTGTTTGTTTCTATATATTGTCTGTTGCAGGTCTTGCCCATGAATAGTAACAACATAGGGAACATTAAAAACTTCTGCAAGTTTCATTGCAGCATATCCATCAGGAAGAGCAACATGAGCATGGATTAAATCAAATTTAAAATCTTGGTATATTTTTACTGCCAATTGTCTGATTCCTTTATACATCCTTTCCCCTGAGGATTCAAAAAGGATTGACTTTGGGAAAGTTATGTATCTTGGGTAGTATACAGGTATTTTACCCCAATTAGTATAATCAGGAATCATGCTAATCTTTTTCCATTTTTTGCTTATTTTATTTGTTGGAAAAGGTGTTCTGGGTACCGGGGAAATTACCTTTATCTCAATCCCCTCATCTTTTAAAGCTTTTACTTGTTCATGAACAAAAATTCCATAAACCTCATTAAAGGATGATGGATACATATGGGAAATTATTAATACCTTCATAATATTCTCGTTTTTTCTTTTTTGGGAAAATAATTGATAAAACTAAGGCTAAAGGCAAAGAGTAGCCATTGTGGTTTAAATGCTAATATCGAACTCGAACTCATACTTGCCACAAAAAAACCTATGATCGAAACTAAAAGCGCTTCACAAATCATTTTTTCTATCCTAGTTAAGTTACTCTTAAATATTTTCCAAAGATTGAAAATCATTCTAAAGTAAAATAATAAATATCCCGCAAAGACTAAAACACCATAATTAACTAATATCTCTAACCACCAATTGTGCGGATTTAAAATTCCGTAAGTATTATATTGGGGGAAATTCTCCATATAATATTCAGCATTTCCAGCTCCTACTCCAAAACCAGCAGTTTTATATAAAAATAATAGACTATTTTTAATCAAATTAATTCTCACACTCATTGATCCTTCTATTAAATTAACTTGCCTTCCAATAGATGTTATTTCAACGAATATTTTGTCATAATATTGATAAATATTATTTCCAAAAAAAAGAAATAAAACAATTATTAAAATACTAACAGTGAGGATAAATTTAGTTTTCCTATTTATATTCATTAAAAATAAAAATATAAAGATAATCTCCAATAATATTGCAATAATATTTGCCCTGGAGCCGGTCTCTACGATTAGATAAAATGCCGACAAGACAATAGCAATGCCAAGCAGTCGATATAATGTCTGCTTATAGTAACGAAACATCGCTATCCCAAAGGGAATACTTATAGATAAAAATGTTGCATAATCATTGGTATTGGGGAAGACCCCGGTTGGCCTGAACATCACCCTTGATATTAACTCATTATAATGCTTTGATATTTGAAGATGATTTCCAGTCAGATGTTCCCAAAAACCTATTATAATCAATACTCCAAAACAAATTATCCATAAAATAAATAAGCTTTTTAGGTCTTTTTCATTGTCAATATAGTATGTTGAAAAATATATTAACAATACTCCCATAATTAAGAATAAAATATCTCTTATTGCATCACCTTTAGAAATGGCCCAGGCTAAAGAAACAATAGAATATCCTAACCAAAATAACAGAAACAAGAAATACCATCTAACATTTTTCTGGTAAAGAATAATTTTTCCACTTAACAAGGTTTTTAAAAAAAATATAGTCAATAATAGAAAAAGAAAAAATCTATAGGGAAAAAGTGTAAATAATCCTAAGTTAACTGTTAAAAAAGCAGCTCCAAAAAACCCAGTTAAAAATACCAGATAAAATATTTTCTTCTCCAAATAAATTTTATTAATAATATTCATATTTATTAATATTTTTCTTTATCTTTATTAAAAGATCTTTTTATTTTAGCTAATACTAAATACACTTTCTTGTTAAAGAGAGAACTAATGAAATAAATTATATATTTTATATTAAATGGATATGTGTAAATTGCTTTAAAAAAATATTTTTTCCCATCATTTATATCAAGATAATGACAATATATATTTCCTATTTCAAAATAATGTTGTGCAAGAATTCTGTTATTTTCATTTAAATCATTTTTAAAATTTTCTATGATTTTTTTTCTTCCAAGAATTTTAACATCTTCATTAGCAGTAATGCTCATTTCATTAATGTAATATTTTACTAAGGGTTCTTCTAAACAATCAATCTTATATTTTTTTGAAATCCTAAGCCATAAATCCCAATCATGGCAACTTGGTAAATCTTCGTCAAACAAGCCAACATCTTTTAAACATTTCTGTCTAATCATTATGCTTGAAGTTGGACCAATACAATATTTCAATAATAAATCTTTGAATATCCATCCTTTTTTTTTGTGAATAATTTTAGTTGAAATTTTTTCTAAATTGCCATTAATTTTTAAAGATCCGGTATATACTAAAGCAACATCAATTGATTTATCCAAAAAAAATCTAGTTTGCTTCTCTAATTTCCCCTGAAGCCATTCATCGTCCGAGTCTAAAAATGCAATATATTCACCTTTAGATGTTTTTATTCCGGTATTCCTGGCAGCAGAACCACCTTTGTTTTTGTCGTGTTTTAAATAACTTATTCTTTTGTCTTTCTGCAGGAATTCCTTAATTACATTTTCAGTATGATCAGTTGAAGCATCATCTACAATAATCAACTCGAAGTCCGGGTAAGTTTGATTCAATACACTTTGTATTGCCCTGCCTATCAGATGAGCCCGATTATAGGTTGGTATTATTACACTTACAGTTGGTTTTTTCATAATTTGTTTTTATTCAGCTTTCTTTATTTTTTAAATTATATTTAAGCCATATTTTTTAAACCATTCACTAAAAGTAACTAAGAGTAATATTATATAAGGATTGTTATCTATTTTATTCAAATGATTTTTGTAAATTTCATTAATTTCATCTAAGTTAAAAATATTTGGATTGAAAATTCTTTCATCAGATATATTTTTCTTGATAATTGAATTCATTCTTTCATTATTACGAATAAGTTCTCCAAAATTCTGCCATGAACCCTCAGTAAAAACAGGATTTTTTTGAATTTTAATTGGTTTCATAATTTTATTTTTTAACTTTCTTTGGTTAATTAGAAACCATTCCAACCAGGCATTTATATTTATTGGTAAATTTGTGTTACTATTGGGTATATTAGCTATTTCATTATTTAATAGTTTTAGAGCTTTACGGTATATTCTACCATTTATTCGATATTTTGGGGGCATCATAAGGTATAAATCAAATAAATCATTATCGTAAATAATTGTTCTTTCATTCATATAATGTCTTACACATAAAAAATTTAAAAATGTGAAATGTTTTGATAATGAATGCAATATGAAATAATCCCACGCGTTATAAAAATTATTTTTGTAGATATTCTGATCTTTTAAAATTATATTTATTGTATTTCTTAAATTATCAATATACTCACTATAAATATTTTTATTAAATATATTATTTATACCTAGAGGAATATTGCTGAGTTCCGTTCTATATAAAATACTATTTTCGATGTCTTCCATCTGATGATAATCAAGTTTTGGTGTTTTTATAATTTTACCAAAAATATTCATATTTAAATGAGGTTGATATAAACCTTGAAAAGTATAATCCAATCCATGTCCATGTAATAATACATCACACTGTTCACTTAAGACCTCCATAAAACCTAAAAAATGTGCGTGGTCATATCTATACATACCATCACCCATTTCAATCGCTTCATTCATAATACTTATATAATGATCTGGCTTTCTTCTTAGAAAATAATGTTCAATGTTTTTTGTTTTTGCAATCTCTTTCGCAACTTTTATTTCTCTGTTTTCAAAATCTCCTAATGAAAAACCCTTTCTTATTTTATTACTATAATCTGCTGCAAGAATAGTCCTTGAATCCAATCCCCCGCTTAGCAATATTCCAAATCTTTTATTATCTTTAGTTCTTCTATCGACAGCAGCTTTTAATCTGTTAGCTAATAAATCAACATAATAGTTTTCACTATGTTTTTCATTTTTATATTTTAATTCCCAATATTTTATAATATTTGCCTTTTTATCTCTAAATTGAAGAATATTAGCAGGTTGAAGAGCTTTTACCTCTTTATAATATGTATGATCAGAAAGAACTCTATTAAATACAAAGAATTCAAAAAATGAGTTCCAGTTAAGGTTTAATTTAAGTTCAGGGAATTCTAATAACGATTTACATTGCGTTGTAATTATATTCTTATGATTATCACTATAATAATATATCGGTCGTGATGAAAACCTATCAGTAACGACATGAATTTCTTTTGAAAATAAATTATAAATTAGAATTGAAAAAGATCCATTTAATTTTTCAAATGATTTTACACCATATTCATCAAACATATTTAAACAAAATTCAGCATCACTATTTGTATTAAATATATATCCTTTTTTTATTAAATCTTTTTTATAATGACTATAATCAAATATTTCCCCATCCATAAAAATACAAAGATTTTTCTGCTTATTAAATATTGGATAGCTATAACACAACCCTTCTTTGTCATTATGTCTAACTATTATTACTAAAAACCTATCATCATTCCAATATTCAACTTTGTCTAAAAGATTATACATTATTGTTTTAGCAATACGATTTATATTTATATTAGAAAACTCAAAATTATATTCACCTTTTAAATATAATGCAACAATTCCACTCATTTTAAAATAACACCAAATATCTTTCCTTCCCTAATTAATTATATTTTTTTATTTTTAAGATAAAATCATTGTTACTTTGTTTTCTAATAATCTTTTCATTTTTTTTAATTTGTGATTAATTTTTTCTAAGATTTCTTTCTCGTTTCTTAGAATATCTTCGATCTTCTTTATTGATTCAGAATAAGTAAAATTGTTTATATCTACAACATATTCTTCCAAATTAAGCATTCGCATAATGCCTAAACTTTTATGAGTGTAGCCAATAGCGAGAGCAGGTGCACCACCAATTAAAGAAAATATTACAGAGTGCAAACGGGTACCGATCAATATTTTTGATGCTCCATATAATGCAGATTGGATAGATGGGGAATAATCTTCATCAAATATAATAACATCTTTTTTATTTTTTATCTTATTGTATATTTCTCTCAATGGCAAAATATCATCTTCATAAACAGAATGTTTTCCATCATTATGTCGAACTAAAGCAACCTTCTTTATTAGCTTTTTACTAATAAGATCATCTATTATTTTAGCTTGAACATGCAAATAATTATTATAAAGATTTCTATAATCCTTAATATTTTTTTTGCCAAAATTCCAATATCTCGGAGTGAAAACCGCATAGTTTTTAAACTCTAATTTTTTTTCTGAAAGATATTTTTTAATTTCTTCCTTTGAAGCTGGTTTTAGTGCAAAAGCCAAATCAGGTAATACATCTATTGTCTTATTTAACAAACCTACATCATCTAATAATATTTTTCTTGATATTTCTTCTCTTGTACTAAGATAAGTAACTTTTTTTAGAATAATTCTAGAAAATAATTTATTCCATTTTCCAGAAAAAGGTCCAAAACTATGGGACAACAGAAAAATTGTTTTCTTTAACCTTATAGCTAAAAGAATTGTGTAATATTTTAAAAAGTTACTGACAAAACAACTTATCAAACTGAAATTGTCAAACTGGTAAAAGTGTCCACCTTTGCTAAAAATATAATCAGCTTCTAGTAGTGCTTTCATTGTAGGATTAGAACGGAAATAAAAAGGAAAACATAGCATAAAAAATGCCTTGATGATTTTTTCTAATGTTCTAAATTTATTCAAAAATCCTTTTTGACTTTTTTCTGTATTTATAATCGAACCATAAAATTTTATAAAGGGATACTTTTTTTTAGTATGTCTAAATGCAGTGTTATACCTATTATCATTCTCAGAAACTCTATATAAAACACCTATATTAAAATTATCATCCTTTTCTTTCTCAATCTTTTTCAAAATATTTATTATACCAGCCAATATGCCGGCACCACCTCTATCGGAATCATGATAAGCATCTATGATTAAAATATTTTTCATTATTTATTCCTCTCACATAATTGTTCATAGTCATCCTTTAATATCACTTAACATAAATTGATAGAGGTGATAACAATTCTTTCTTGGTTATTAATTTCAAACACCTTTTTCTATATCAGTTAACGTCTGATTTGTATTTGTAACATCTTCAACTAATAAATGTCTTTTATCATTTTTTTTATTCTATTTGGAATTATTCTCTTTACTGCTCTTTTGACATCAAATATTCTAATATTTTGATATTTTTCTCTTACTTCTAAGCTATTAAGGTAATTATTTGCGTCTAACTTACTTTGCAATTCCTTAACCTTATTATATAATATCAGTCTATCTTTTATTGGTAACTGATAATATCTACTTTTTAAGCTAATTAATATTTTATTAATATGTATTCTAATCACTTTTTTATCATTGTCTGATTTTGCTTCAAATAAATAAGAATTAATCATTTCATCTACAACTATAAACATGCTTATAACATTGTGTTTCCCTATCGGAGAAGTCATGATAGAATTTTCTCTTAGCCTTCTGTTATAAAGTGGTTCAGGCAAATACACTACTGTATTGCTATAGAAAAATAATTTGAAGGTAAATAATTCATCTTCATGAATAATGCCAGGATAAAAAGATATTTTGTTCTTTATTAATAACCTTTTGCGAATAAATATCATGGAGACTGCAGCATTGTATTCATTGTATATTAATAATTTATCTAACATTTCTATTCCTTTAAGTGGATTAGAATATAGTTCCTTCCTTGTAAAATTATTAGATAAATGTCCTAGTTTTTTTGTATTCCTTATTCTCTTTAGGTTGAAAAAAACAAAGTCTGCTGAATAATATTGAGCTTGGTATAATAAGGATTCTATAGCATCTTTATCAATAAAATCATCACTATCTAAAAAATATACATATTCCCCTTTGCTAATTTTCAATCCAGCATTTCTTGTATTAGATATTCCACTATGTGTTTTATGTATTACTTTAATTCTTGAATCTTTCTTTGCATAATCATCACATATCTGTGGGCACTTATCAGGGGAAGAATCATCAACAAGTATAATTTCCAAATTTTCATATGTTTGATTGATTACGCTATCGATACATTCATGGATAAATTCTTCGACTTTATAAACAGGTATTATTACACTTACAAGCGAGGTATTATTATTTTTCATTTTTGTGATTCTTTGTTTTAATAATTTTATTTATTGTATTATTTAAAATTATCATTTAAAAATAATCCTTTATTTTTCTGTGATTTTTGCCATTTCCATAAATTGTTTATTTTGCCTGAGCAATTCCCAATAAGTTCCATTCCCTATAATCTTTCCCTGTTGTAAAATATAAATCTGATCACAGTCCTTTAGAGTATTTAGTCGATGGGCAATCATGATAACTGTTCTTGATTTGGCGGCACTTTGAATCGCCTTTAAGACAATCTCTTCGGTGGCTCCATCCAGGGAACTGGTGGCTTCATCTAAAACTAATACTTCAGGATTTCTATATAGAGCGCGAGCCAAGCCTATTCTTTGACGCTGGCCACCACTAAGACGGACACCGCGTTCTCCTATAACGGTATCATATTTTTTAGGTAACTTATTTTCAATAAAACTATTTAAAGCGACAATCTTGGCTGCATATTTTACCTGCTTATCTTCAATCGCATTTTCTGGAACTCCAAAGGCAATATTTTGTCGAATGGTATCATCACTTAAATATATTTCCTGGGGCACATAACCAATTTTTCTCTGCCAGGCAATGAGATTTACGTCATTTATTTCAATATTATCAACGATTATTTTACCCTCCTGGGGAGTTAGTAAACCTAAAATGATATCCACTAAAGTAGTCTTACCACAACCAGTAGGACCAGCAAAACCTATCATACTATTTTTCGGTATAGTAAGATCTATGCCATTAATTGCAGCTAAGGTTGAATCTTTATAAGAAAATCTTATGTTCTGAAGTTTGATTGTTTTATTGAATAATAATTCACTTTTAGCAATATTTGATGGCAATACGGTTTGCTGTTGTGGCCCTATTTCTATCATATCTTCATATATTTTATCTACAATTGCTATATTATAATAAACCCTGGTCATAGCGTTAAATAAACGGTTAAGAGCTGGCAATGTCCTGTAGGCTGCAAAAGCATAAAGACTGAGTAAGGGAACAAAATCAATAACTCTTTCTCCTCGGGCAATCATGAATATAACAAAAAATATAATTCCCCCAAAAGCAATAGCCTCTAAGAGATACCTGGGTAATTCTCCTACTACATGAGCAAATACATTATATCGAGCAAATTTTCTGGAAAAATAACTGTAGTTATTGAGAAAGAATGATTCAATACCCATTACTTTAGTGGTTTTAATGCTAGATAGAGCTTCATTTGCCATACGAAACCGTCCCTTGTTCGCCTCCAATCTTTCCCTTCCGGTATCACTTAGCTTATTCTTTACAAAGTAATTTATTATTCCATAACTGCCGCCTAAAAAGATTATAGCACCAGCCGTAACAGATACATCAACTGTAAATAACATACCAACTATGACTAAAACCATTAATCCATTGATTAGAATATCAAATAATGATATTAAAAGCTGGCTGGTAAGCTGATTTATTTCTGATAAAACATTCTTTCCTAATTCACTACTGTTTTTTTGCAGGAAATATTCATAGGGTTGAGATAGATAAATAGTTAGAAGTCTTTGTGATAAAGAATGATTTTTGCCAAGGGTGAATCTTGTTTTAGCCCAGGTAGTTACTGCCGAAATGATACTTGATAATATCACTATTAGCAACACAGCAATTCCTAAAAAGAAAATAAAGGAATTTATTTCAGAGAAATTAAGTTTATTGTAGATGAGCGAAAGCCATTTATTTTGTTGAATCATGTTTGGATTCATAACTACACTGATAAATGGAAATATACTAGCTACTCCAAAAGCCTGAGCAAAGGCAGTTACAAGGCTGGCTATAAAGATTAGCACAGCCTGCGTACGCTCCCTGGGAGTGAATATTTCATATAATTTTTTTAGGAAAGATTTTTGGTTCATAATCAATTGGTTCATTAGTTCATTGGTTAATTAGTTAATTAGTTAATTTGGTTCGTTAGTTCACAAATACAGTTAATTAGTTCGTTAGTTAATTAGTTCAAGATACAATCTACCGATCAGTTAATCAACCAATCTAACAATCGAATACAATATAATCTTTCGGTTGCCAGTCAGCCAGTCTGCCAATCGAAAAAGAATCAAAGAATCTGCCGATCTGCCAACCAATCAATCGCTAATACTAGTAGCAAATAGTCAATTAAATAACTAATTTCTACCCATACCAATATATTTGAATCCCAATTCTTTGACTTTGCAAGGTTCATAGAGATTTTTAGTATCAATTATAATTAATTTATTCATTATACTCTTCAATCTATTTAAGTCTAAATTTCGGAATTGGTTCCATTCGGTTAGTATTACTAGTGCATCACTGTCACGAGCTGTTTTGTATTCATCTGAACAAAAAACCAAATCCAGTAATATTTTTTTAGTATTCTCCGCTGCCATTGGATCAAAACAGCGTATACTAGCACCTTTTTGTATTAGCATTTTTATAATATCAATAGCTGCTGATTCTCTAATATCATCAGTATTTTGTTTAAAAGCTAATCCTAAAATACCAATTGTTTTATCTTTCAGGTCTATTAATGATTTTTCAATTTTATCAACTACTATTCCCCTTTGTCTGGAATTAGCAGCTATTACTGCTTTAATTAATTTAAAATCATAATTATATTCACTGGCAATGGCATGCAAAGCCCTGGTATCTTTCGGAAAACAGGAGCCTCCATAGCCTGGTCCGGGATGCAGGAATTTAGGGCTGATGCGCCCATCCATCCCCATAGCTTTAGCTACCTGATGGACATCTGCCCCTACTCTATCACAAAGGTTGGCAATTTCATTTATAAAGGTAATCTTAGTTGCCAGAAAAGCATTGCAGGCATATTTAATCATTTCGGCTGTTTCTAAGTTTGTAAAGACAAATGGTGTATCAAGTAGATAAAGTGGACGATATATTTCCTGCATTATCCGCTTGGCTTTTTCAGTTTCGTAACCGATGACGATTTTATCTGGATGGGTGAAGTCGTATACTGCTGAACCTTCCCGGAGGAATTCGGGATTAGATATTATGTCGAAGGGATGTTTCACCCTCACCCTGCCCTCTCCCCTCAAGGGAGAGGGGTAAGTAGAAGAGGAGCAATGACTGGAAAGAGAATCCTGGCATGGATGGTAAGCAGAAAGGTCTCCGGGATTGATATTGTTTGAGATTGCTTCGTCACTTCGCTCCTCGCAATTACCAGAAGAAGGACGCTTGTGATGACTATTCTTTATGATTTGTTTTATTTTGCGGGCGGTACCTACAGGAACAGTACATTTGTTGACTATTACTTTATACTCATTAATATAATTACCAATCTCTTTAGCAACCTCTTCTACCTGACTAAGATCTGCTGAACCATCATCATTGGAAGGTGTGCCAACAGCTATAAAGATAACCTGGGATTGTTGCACTGCTTGTTTAAAATTAGTAGAAAAGTTTAAACGGCCAGCAGATATATTTTTGGAAATCATATTTTCTAAGTTTTGTTCATAAATAGGCACTTTCCCCGAATTAAGTAGTTTAATTTTATTATCATCCTTATCTACACAAGTCACCTTAAGCCCAAAATCAGCCAGGCAGGTTCCGGTGACCAGGCCGACATAGCCGGTACCCACAATAGATATGTGCATGGTATACTCCTTGAATAGTTAAATAGTTTTCTTAGTTAATTGGTTTATTAGTTAATTAGTTCAAAGTAAAAAACTTAAGAGTTCCATTGGTTGAGTATTACCTTATTTAACATTATAATCCTTACAGGTTCTGAGATATTTTATCAGTGCATTTTTTTGTTTAAAGATATCTTCCGATTGGGAATATAGTTTATTAAATTGTTCTTCATTAATATATTTTAAATCAAGTGCAACAAATAAATGACTTTGGACTTCTGCTATAGAACCTCTCGATATGACTAAAAAATTTATAAATTCTTTTTTTGAATACCTATGAAATCCCTCTGCGATGTTGCTCATTATTGACACAGATGCTCGTGTAATCTGAGATTTGAGCCCATAGTTTTCAGAATTAGGGAAATTGTTTGTAATTTGATAAATCTTTTTTGTAAAAGATCTGGAATTTTTCCAGACATTTAATTCATTAAATGCATTAATTTTTGACATATAAAGTATCATTTCAATTATTATTTGCAATTGTTCAGGGTGTGAACATTAATTTATTTTACTTTATTTATTCGTTATTTGCAACAGTGTTGTGCTGATTGCTTCAAGTTAATAGAAGAATCGAAGAATCAGCCAATCTGCCAATCTGGAAAGAATCAAAGAATCTAAGAATCGGACAATTTACCGATCAATCAAACAATCAAAATCAATAATTAAATAATTTAAAGTACTATTAAACTAATTAACAAACAAACTAATGAACCAATTAACTACTTCATCGATTTGCTAATAGCCATTTCCATACTGGTAGTATTTGAATATTTATATCTTTTAGCACTTTATTTTCTTCTTCGTCAAAGGTGAATATTGTACCCTTTTTTAAGCCTAATTTTTTGCATGCCTCAACTAACCCTTCCATCTCCCTTTCTTCATTATCTTCTTTTAATTCCCAGGTTACTTGATAGGGAGTTATTTTACCTTGATTATCTTTTACTATAAAATCACATTCTCTATTTTCATCAAAATAAAATACCTCTTCTCCTTTTTTTCTTAACTGCAAAAAGACTATATTTTCTAACATTCTTCCCCAATCAGCAGAGGTAATCTTTTTACAGATACCAGTATCAACAAGATAATTTTTTGCCGGATTTCTCAATCTCTTATAAGAAGATTCAGCAAATTTTCTTGTCTCAAAAATGAGCATACTTTCTAAGAAGTATTGGTAATACAAAAATAAAGTATCTTTAGAAAAAGGAAATTTTTCTTTATATTGTTTATAAAAAGCGGTCAAAGAAATTTTTAAGGAAAAGGAGGAAAAAAGTTTTTCCATAAGGACTATTAAAAGATGAATATTGGTTATATTAAATCTTTCTACCAGGTCCTTGAAAAACATTGCCTCGAGATATTCTGTAATAACCTTCTTCTTTTCAAAATCCGATGTTAGAAGAGAAACCTCGGGGAAACCTCCCCATTTTATATATTCATAGAAATATTTTTTTATTAATGACTTTTTCGACCCATATATAATATTTTTATCTTTAATATCAATATTTTTTATATTTAAATATTCTCTAAAAGAAAAAGGAGCTACTTCTATACTCCAAGCTCTCCCTCTTAAAGATGTATGGATTTCCATAGGCATTATTCTCGAAGAGGAACCAGTGACAAATACTTTTATCTTCGCCCGTTCCACAATTCTTCGGCAATATTTTTCCCAACCTTCGATGTTCTGAATTTCATCAAAAAGAAATACAAGCTCTTGGTCTATAAGATGGGGTTTTAATTCCAGAAATACTTCTTTTAATACCTCAAAGTCTTTTAGTTCAAAATTACTTAGTCTTTCATCTTCAAAATCTATATATAATGCTTGGTCTTTATACTTCTTAAATAGGTCAAATAAGATATAGGTTTTACCACTTCTCCTTACACCAAAGAGTATTACTACTTTATTCAGTGTTTCGGGAAAAGAAATTCCCTCTCTTTTTGTAATATTTTTTACCTGCCGGGTAATAAATTCTTCATTTGATATAATAATTTCTTTTAAGAGCTCTTTACTTACCATAGTTAAATATATCCATTCATAGGGTGATAAAAGGAGTAATTAAATATTCTTATCCTTTTTATAAAACCATATTATACTATTTTTATCCTTTTTACAAGGACGATTGATTGGTTCAAAAGAAAATCGGCCAATCTACCGATCTACCAATCTGCCAATCAAGAAAAAAGAATCTAAGAATCTCCTAAATAAAAATGAATTAGGTTATTTTAAAAAATATAATATTCGTCGTATTGTGGTAAGTGTGGGTAAACTGCAAGTTTATCCAAGTAATGTGTTTAAATAAAATTTAATGCTCATTCTGCCACTTTACACAATTTAAAATTATAGTTTATGTTTTTCGTAAGTAATTCATAAGTCCATTTAGCTGCTGGGCAATCTTTTTTGTATCTCGATAATATTTTTGAAATTCTATTTCTGTTATATATTTTTGATCAAGTGAAATGTATAAGTCATTTTGTATTTCCGCACAAGAACCTCGTGCCATAGATAAAAAATTAGTTAATTCTTTATCTGTTCTTCGATCGAATCCCTCAGCTATATTCGAACCTATAGAAACTGCTGCACGTCTTATTTGGGAAGTTAATCCAAACAGTTCGTCTTTAGGAAATCGATTTGTTAAAATATATATGTCATTTGTAAATTTTCTAGCAATCTGCCAAACAGGTAATTCTTCAAAAGAATTTATTCTAACCAAAAATTAAGCCTCCAAAAATATAGTCTACCGATCTATTAAGAATCTAAGAATCAGCTGATCTACCAATCTGCCGATCTAGAAAGAATCTAAGATTCAAATAAATATAAAAAACTAATTAACATGATAATCTTCCATTTATAAGATTGTATATAAAATCATTTTTCAAGATTCAATATTGTTCAGGGTGTGAACATTAATTTATTTTACTTTATTTCTTTCTTATTTGCAACATGGTTATGCTGGCTGGTGATGTATTTTTTGATTAAGTCATCTATGTTAATAATATCAATGCTTGATATTTCATTATTACTATTATTATCATTAGTGTTTTGAGAAATTTTAGAAAGAAGTGATTCTTTTAATTCCTGGTCAACAGATATTATGATATTATTCTGGTATTCTTTGGGTACTTGGTTAATTTTCTTAATAAATTCATCTATGGAAACAACTTTGTGCCCTAAGAAGTTTTTTTGAGATTGCTTCTCTGATATTATCATGGTTAATTCGATAGGCACATCGGTAGATGCCAGTATAATTAATTTGGTGTATTGGTTTTTCCCTAAAATAATGAGATTCTTTTTCCCTTTTTGATGTAAACTATCCAGTAAATTAATAATGATATTTTCAGCATCCCAAAAATATTTCTGAGTTTCCTGGAAACGTTGAAAAGCAAACTGGGTAGCCTTGGATATTCCGGCTGGTGTAATCAGATACAGCCATTTTCTCCCTTTCAGCTTACTGGCTTTTACCCAGCCCCGATGGATGAGGTTTTGTAAAATTTCATTAGTTAACCCTAAAGAAATATTTAATTTTTGGGATAAGGAACGCTGATTTGTGGAAGGATTGTTTTTTAGCTCTATGAGCATGTCAATTTGTTTAGTTTCAGGCATAAAAAACTCCGTTTTTTTAGTTTACCAATTTATCGGTTGGCCAGTTCACCAATTAAAGACAATTTACCAATTACCCAGTTTACCGGTTTACCAGTTAAAGACAAATATAAAAAAATGAATAACTATAAAAATATAATAATAGATAATTTCAATCTATCAGTTTGGAAAAAGTAAAATTATTTTTTGGAAAATGTTTTTCCGTTTGTTCTTAAATATTTGATTAATCCATTAAGTTGCATTGCAAGTTTTTTCGAATATTTATATGCTTGTTAGAATTCATCGTCATTTATATACTTTAAATCTTTGGCAATAAATAGATCGTTTTGCACCTCAGAGATTGAACCTCTGGAGATAATTAAAAAATTTATAAATTCTTTTGTTGAATAACGATCAAAACCTTCGGCAATGTTGGACATGATAGATACCGTGGCTCATCTTATCTGTGAAGTTAAACCATATAATTCTTCATTTGGGAATTGTTTGGTTAATAGATATATTTTATTTGTAAATATACGGGCATTCTTCCAAACAGTTAAGTCTTCAAATGATTTTATAGTAGCCAATTGTGATTCCTCGAGTATATATTTAATGTTCAGGATGTGAACTTAAATAAATTATACTTAAGGGGTGTGAAGAAGTCAAATTGTTTTCGTCAGCGAGAATTGTGAGTTAAATATTTGATCGGTTTTCAGTTTAAAAACCGTATAACGTATTACTTATACCGTATAACGTTAAAATACAAAAAAATCAGTATTCAACAAATTATTATTACAGTTATATCTTTAAACTAATGAACCAATTAACTAACAAAACAAATGAACTGTTCTAGTATTACGTATACTGTTGAAATCAGTATCGGGTATGTGGTATCGAGTATCGAGCCAAAATGCAAATAAAATAAAAGATGCGAGATAAAAAAATTAAAGAGTCTACCAGCCTGCCGGTCACCCAGTCTACTAGTCAAAATAGTCGTGCGTCTTGCGTATTGTGTATTGCGTCAAAAATACAATCAAATGTAAGGTACAAAATAAAATTAGTATAACGTTTTAATATAGGTCTGATATATTTTCTGGATCTAAAAACAAAAAACAACAAACCAAAAACATCTTTCTATTTATTTCCCCTTTACCCTCGGAGGGAGAGGGTCTGGGTGAGGGGGATGAAATAAAATAAGAATAAATCCTTTCCTACAATTAAAAATTATTGACCATATAATAAGATTAATTATAATTAAAACCCAATATCTTTCTGAGGGTAGACTGATACTCTAAAAAATCAGAAGTAGCAAGATTTCCTAATTTTTTTTCAATTATATTTATTTTGAGAGTCTGTATGATTCCAGTTACTAATGATGGAATTTTTAATCCAGCTTGTTGCCATTCTATTATTTTTGTATCACCAGGAAGTATGCGTTCCATATTACTGGTAATCGCTGCAATGATAACTTCCTGTCTGTTATTATGGTAATACTCATCACTTATTAATAAAGCCGGTCGTTTTTTGGTACCAGATCCTTCTGAAAAAACCACCTTAACCAGAACAATATCTCCCTTTTTATAGTTCATTATAAATCTCGTCCTTCTCGTTATCCCATACTTCTTTTAGTGCAGGAGTAACCTGGTTGGTCATTGCCAATAATTGCTTTTCTTCAGCCTCTCTTTTCAAACGTTCTCGTATACTGGTTAGAACATATTCTTTTATTGAAGTTCCGTGCAGAGTGGCGAATAACTTAATTTTTTGATGTTCCTTTGGATCTACATCGATACTAAGTCTATTTCGAACTGTATTACTCTTATTCTTCATATTCCTCACCTCTGATTTTGAATATACAACATTTCATCATTTGTGTCAATGTGTCAATGTAGGAAAAGTGCGAGATAGAATTAGTCGATAGTCGTTGATAGTTAGTATTTAGTTTAATACAATTTTAATACAATTAAGTAAAAGAGTTATCGGTTCTCAATTGGTAATTTTCGGTTAGAATAAGTTACAAGGTACAAGTTGCAGGATATTTAGTTTGAGGGAATCATACTGTAGGAGGGGGGAAATTTTAGAATCTGTAGGATAGTAATGTTAGAAGAGAAAATTCTCTGGCATTTTGGCCAGGTTCAAAATCATTATTGTGACTGTTACAGAAAAAGCCAGTTAGTTCCAATTGCCAATTTTTACTAATGTTATAATTTATAGATGTGGAAATATGGTAATTGTGTTTGTAAGCAACATCCAGAGATAAGGAGTCATTTATTTGTTGATTGATTTGGAGCAAGAGGCAGTTATCTGCTCCATTGTATTCTATTTTAAAATTAGTATGCTTATTGCCTTCCCTATTAAATAGGTCAAACCATTGTGCTCCTATGTTTAATCCATATTTATTATTGGAAAATTTATTGTTCTGGCAAGAAAATAAGTCATAAAGCAAAAATTCTGCATACAGTTTCACTTTCTCCGATAAAAGCCAAGCTCCCTCCAGTCCAAGATTCAATGAATCATCATAAACAATAATTTGGTTATCTGAATAAATCTCAAATTTTATATTATCAGGCATATGTTTATTAGAAAAATCGGGTTTATAATTTAAGTAAGCCTTATTTACATTAAGATTTACAGGGGCAAATTTAATATTATAAATATCATAGATTTGGGCAGATACTGAAAAATCAAGGTAAAGACAAATATCGGATTGGGGATCAGTTTTTATGATAGTGCCCAGCTCAGGAACCAATAATCCCTGAAAATCACCTATGTCCCCCTCTTTTATCCATTTGAAATGTACTGATTGTGTAAAATAAGGATAAAATATTTGACTCTTTTCAGATTCATCATCTGGTGAAATAAAAAGATTAGATTCATTATCAGAAATGGCAGCAAATGAAGTTATATTCAAATTAATTAGAATTACAAGCAAGAATAGTTGAATAACAATTTTAATGAAAAATGTTAAACATAGTTTGCTATATAAAATATACCTCATACGCTCTCCGGTTCTAAAACAATCTTATTATTGATTAAATTTAATAGGTATTATCTTTTATATTTTTACAGCTTAAATCTGTTATTCTTCAGTATGTCTTGTTCCGCTTTTTGTTGATTTACTTTCTATTGCTTTGCCAAAATTCTGTAAAGAAGGCAATGAATACTCCTAAAAATAATCCTAGCACTCCAGCAATAGCCAGGTTTAACTTCTTATTTGGTTTGATGGGTGATTGTGGAACGGAGGGATAATTAATAATTTCAAAATTGTTGGAATTTAGTATTTGATTTTCTAAGATATAATATTGATTAGCCAATAGATTATAATTTTCTCTAATCTGGGTGGAATAATTTAGTAAAAGATTTATTTGTATTTGCTTTTCAGTCAAAGATAAACCCTCTGAATTGATAATATCAAGCCTTAATTTTTCGGCTTCCTCAATTTTCTCCCTTTCTAAAGTCATCTGATTTTCTAAAGATTGTCTTTCTTTTTTTAATAAATCTATCTTTATTTGATAAAATGTCTGGTTTAATTCAACAAATTGATTTACTGTTGATAAAACTATCTCTCTTGCTGTTTCAGGAGAAGTGCTTTCACTGGCTAATCTGACATAAGCACTTTCATTTATATTGTCAATTTTAATAATGCTGGCTAACTCCCTGAGAGTTACATCAAGTTGTAAGTTCTCAATCACCTTTTGTAAAACATGATCGCTCTTAACTTTATTTTCTATATCATTGGTATCAAATAATAATTCATCATTAATTTGAGCAATTTTGAAGGTTACTGATGACTTATAAATAGGTGGTAAAACTAAATAGCTGACGATACCGGCAGTGATAACTGAGAGTAAAAAAATAGTAAGAATTAACCATTTTCTCTTAATTAAGACCTTAATATATTCCCGTAAATCTATTTCTTCTTCCATTATACTGACACCTTTCTATTAAATTTTAGCTGGTGCTCCCTTTAAAAGTCATTTAGTCCTAAGCTTAATTTTAGAGCTTTATCTACCTGTTCCATTTTATCTTTGCTAAGTTTCCCTAATTTCTTCTCGAGCCTTAATTTGCTAACAGTCAATATCTGGCTGGTTTTTACTATAGAAGTTTCTTTAAGTCCACTCTCATTTGTTTCAATAATAATATTCATAGGATATAACTTAACTGAGTTAGAGATAGCTGCTACGATGGTAGTAGCTGCATTTTTATTTCCAATGTTATTTTGAATAATTAAAGCAGGCCGTATTCCAGCTTGTGCACTACCTTTAGATATATTTAAATTAACCGACCAAATTTCTCCTCTCCTGGGAAAATTATTCATGGAGGGCTTCTTTCTGGGCTTCTAAAGTAAGCTCAATAAAATCTTGATCCTCTTTTGCCATTTCCCTATAGCCTTGGGCCATAAGTTCTTCTTTATTTTTCTTAAACCAGAGTTTTAATGCTTCTTCTGTCAATTTACTTTTAGAAAAATTTCTTGCTTTTGAAGTTTTTTCTACTTCCTCCAATAATTTGTTATCGATGGTGATGCTTAGCTTTTTTTTAGTTCTCATATCTTATACTCCTCCTCAATAGTATTATATGTCGTATTTATTGTCGTGTCAAAAGAAACGGTAAATGGGGATCAAATATTGAAATAAATAATAAGAAAAATATATAAAGAGTGCTCTTTGATACATAAACCCCGAAAGTAATATTTAAGGAGAAATATTAAAAAGATTGCTGTAGCCGGTTTTGCCATTACCGCTGGTAGTTATTTGAACATTATTTTGGGAGAAGGAAATGGCTACCTCGCCACTCCAGACCCCATTCACGAAATTTCCGGTATTTTTGGGACTGATCGTAGTAGTGCTATCATTTATGGTATTAATCCCCTCATACTCTGTGACAGTATTCCAATATCGGTCTACAGCTATTATGGTTATAGTAAAGGGAATCCCCACTTTCTGGTGAGCAATTCTTTCAATCTGAAATCGTTCCAGGGCAGCAGCTAAAACCGTAATTGATTCAGTTTCTGCTGATATCTCGCCATCAGTAATAGCAATTAACTGTTCTCCTGCCGTTTCAAACATAAATCCATCAGCAGGAAAGATATGCCTTCCCTGATCCTCTTCAGTAAAAGTATATTTCTTTAAGATAGCATAGGGCAGTTTTGCTTCGCTATCAGTAGCTGTAAAATAGACTTCCCCCCGGTAATCATATTTTACTTTGTTGTTTATATCATAAGCAGTGATAGTAATGTCGTATACTCCAAAATCATCTCCAGCAATACATGAATCTGGATATCCGGTAATGGTAAAGTGATGTAGTGGTCCAATTTCTTTATCCACTATTACCTGCCAGTCTCGTTTACTCCCGTCTTCTGCTATTATGGTATAGATAAGGGAATGAGTGAAGTCATTGGAATCAGTACCGCTTTCCTGAATATTTTCATTAATATAGGCTGAAGCAGAAGCGGAAAGCTCAAAGGTAGCAACTAAGTTAGTTAAATCAGTATCGTATGGTACAATTAATGTTATCAGATACATTTCTTCATCAATTCTTCCTATAATATCACTGGAAATAGCTGCATTATCTTCAGCCCTAAATTGATAGCTTAAAATATCTTTAGCAGAACTTAGGGGTGGAGGCTGAGGTTGTGGAGGAGAAATTTGAACAGGTGAAGATGGATTGGAAGGATATAAAATACTTCTCATGATGAGATTTATTTGTTTTTGAATAGGATAATGGTTAGCAAGATCCTCTTCTGACCTTTGAGCCTTACTGACAAGTTCTACTAATTTAGCAAAATATTTATTCTGACTAATTTTTTCCAGGTCTATTTGATTGATTTTCTTCCCTGCACTGAGCAGAGTTTCCACAACCAGGACACGAGCAGTAGCAAGAGCACTGGTAATACCAACATAATAGCTTTCTTCAGGTGAAATATCTATGGGAATGATATCACGATACACCTTTTTACCATCTTCTGTTTCCTTAACCATATCAATAAAGGTATTGGCAGAAATAAAAAGGTTTTCAAATTGGTAATAACCCTCTAAATTAGTGTGAGTATAATGGGAAATACCATGGTTATCTATAATGGTCACTAAAGCATCAGATACCGGAAAATATAGCTCAATTATTCCTATGCTTTCTTCTTTGTTATGGCATACATAATTTGAATAATTTGCAGGAATATCAGCTACTATACCGGTAATAATGCCTGTTATTTCAGGGGATAGAGGCGGTTTACATGCTGTAAAAATAGCAATAGTTAAAAAAATGAAAGATAGTAGAATAATTTTTTTTAGTTTTGTTTTATACATACTACTTCTTTATTTTAGTGTTTATACTATTTTTTTATTATATGTATTACTATTTATGATATATCATATTATTGTTAATTTAGATTATTATTTTAGACTAACCATGAAATATAACACTAATACTTATACTGACAAACTTCGTTGTTACTATTAGCATCAATTAATCAAATTTATTTATTGTTTACTTAGAATATCGTTTTACAATCATGAAGCATCTTTATTGTTTTTATTCTTACTTATATTAGTTTATCACATAGTTAAATAATCTTCAATAATTATAGCAAGGAGATTATTCTTTATGGAGATTGCTTCGTCACAAAGCTTCTCGCAATGACATTGAAGTTTTCAGTTAAAGGTTTTTAGCTTTTGGTTAAACATTTTTTAGGTATACTGTTGCCTATGATTCACTCAATACACACGACTCATAACACATAACGAAATTGTCATTGCGAAACGAGCTTTGGCTTAGAGTGGCAAGCACATTCACTTATTCTCATATAAATCATATACGTCATGTGTTATCTTTTGGAAATGGTATTAAAGACCGAGATTTTATTCTCCGTCCTCCTGCCCTCAACAACATTTTCAAGAGAATAATTTTTATGACATTACTTTATTTCTTTTGGCTAAATAATTGGTAGTGTTGGAATAGATTTGGATTTTAAAGTTAATAGATGAGAAAGGATTGTAACACTTCTTTGGTCAACTTTTCCTGCACAAATACCACGCCATAATACCTATCAAGTTCTTCATCCTCAATTCCCATCAAATCGAGATGGGATATGAAACTGAATTTTCTTTCCTCGAGGGGGGCTAACTGGCAGATATCCTGTTCTTCAAAAATATCCTTTACCAGATAAAAGAATTCACTTTCATCTCCTTCATAATATACCATTCCGCTGAGCATCAGATTATGCTGCAGAGAATGGCTACGATTGGTAATGCTTCCCTGAATAATTATTTTGTCAGTGCAGATTTCCATTATTGCCTTCATTTCCATAGGAGATGTTCGAGCTAAATGTTTATCAATGATTTCCTGATAAGCAGTAATGTTTTCATCTATATCACCACAATCACAGCATAAACCCTGCACCCTTTCTGACGATCCATTAAAGAAGGTATCAGGAGTACCCTTTATACCACTACCGACATACCAGTTATAACGAGCATTGGTTTGGGGAATATCGTACCCATCATCCCAGATATGAGATTCTACTAAAATCACTCTCCCCGGTTCATAATTCCAGGCAATCTCCTCCAGGCAAAAAGCAGCCTTAGGACAGGTAGTACAATCGGCATTAATAAAAAGCTCAATTAATACGTTACGCGGTATACCGGTATTTAGCATATTTTTATTTGCCGATACTGGACTATCCACTGCCTTCTGTTCTTCAGCAAAATTATAAAATATAATAAACGTAATACAGAAAAGGATAAAAATAATGATTAATAAAAAATTAATTTTTTTCATATTCTTTTATATACCATATAATAGATTTATTCTCAATATTTTCCTTTATTTTATTAAATTTTATTTATTTAAGACTGCTTTGTGTTACACTCCTGACAATAACAACAATGACACAAAAGAACCGTCCCCTTGATTTCGATTTTTTATTTGGTTAACAGGCTTTCTGCATATTCTGCTAATTTGCTCTCTGGATCTAATTCAATAACTTTTTCCAACATTTCAATTGCCTGTTCTTTTTTATCCTGATTAATATATATTCTTCCTAAACCATAATAAGCTTCGACACTGGCAGGATTATTCTTAATAGCACCATCAAAGTGGCGCTCCGCATCTTTATAATCTTTTATAGTTAAATAAATATTCCCCAGCTGTAATTGCAGTGGAAGCATGCTTTCTCTATCTGGTTGATACTTAATTGCTTTTTCTAAATAGGGAATTGCTTTTATGCTTTCTTCTTTGTTGTTATATAAATAAGCAATATTACCGGGCAAATTAGGATTGTCTGTAAAAATTTCTGCTTTATGTAAATATTTCAGAGCAGATTGATTATTGCCCATAATTTTCAAATTATTTGCCAATTCAAAATATATATTACCCTGCCAGGGATTCCACTTTAATGCTTTTTTATAAATATTAATCGCTCTACTACTATTTCCAGAATAATATTGCTGATTCCCATAATACCAATAAACACGAGCTATAAATGGTCTTATTAGAAAGAGAAGGCAAACTACCATAGCTATAATAACAATAACATTTAAAATGTATTTTTTACTGATAGTACTGGGAGCCCGGGTATTATTATTTTGGTTATCGATTATCTTTTTTATTTCCTCTTTTTTCTGAATGAGATTTTCCTGTGCATTGTATTTTGAAATAGATATTTGAACGTTAGCAAAACCCATAAACATCCAGAACAATGAAATTGAGGCCGCTAATTGTAAGGGAAACCCAAAAAGCGAATCAACCAATACTGCGGTTACCCCACCAGATAACCCTATGACTATTGCCTTCTGTTTTTCCTCCATCTTGTGAAGATTAATGAAAATATTTCGATAATAAGCAAAAATTATCCATAAAAAAATTAGTAACCCTACAATCCCCAATTCAGACCAGATTTGAAGATATTCATTATGTGCCTGGACGGCAAAGCCATGAGGATAAATATCACGGTTATTCCCCTGAGCAAAGAAATCTGCCTGATACTTGAGAGAATGATAAGCATAAGTCCCGATCCCGGAACCAAGTAGCGGATAATCCTCTATCATCATCCAGGTAAACTTCCAGGTTGCAATACGTCTTAACACAGAGCTTCCTGATGTTAAAGACTCTATAGTTACCCTGCTCCTCAGTTTTCCTAAGGCACTATCTCCTCTATTGAAGGGATGGGGAATATAAATAACAGCAAGAGCAATGATTGCTAATAATATAAAATAGAGAATTATTTTCTTATATCTCTTTTTGTTCTGTTCGTCTACGGCACTTTTAAAGCATAAAAATAGTATTACTGGAACAGTAATAGCCATTGCCAGATAAGAACCTCTGGTAAAGGTAAGAAAGAGTGCTCCACCCATGGCAATCAAGGCAATAAACAGAAATAACCTGTTATAGATTTTATTCTTTGCTAAGATAAGTCCAATGGTTAACGATAAAGGTAAAATCAGGTATTCAGCAAAATAATTTACATTACCGAATAGTCCCATTACCTTTTGTCTACCTATATTCCCTTTCCAAAAATCAAAATCTACTCCCAGGTATTGTAAAATACCATAGATACCCATACCTAATCCAATAATAATTATGGTTAATAAAAATTTGTCTATTGTTTCTTGTTCTCGGATAGAATTAATAATGATATAAAAGAGGATGGGACCTGCTATGCATAATGGAATGGCAAGGATGCTGTTGTAGATATTAATTGTCCAAATAAGTGATAGACATTCCAATAATAGATATAAAAATACAGGTTTATCTAAATCGCTTTCTTGCCAGCAAATCATGCCTTTGGTAATCATTTTTAATGCCCACATGGTTAGCCCAAGTAACACTAATAATTGTAGAAATAATTCCTTAATCGGGGCAAATTTTGGAGTACTGTAAGGAAAAAAAATAATAGGAACTATAACAATAATTCCGGTAAGAATATAAAAAATGCCTTCATCCCATTCAGAATATTTATCCCTGTTTAACATTAAATCATCTTTTACTTTCATATGGTCACACTTGATAATATTTGTATTGAGCGTTCAATATTGTGTACTAATTATTAAATACAGTCAGGAAGGTAAATCTTTATGAATAACTAATTATGAAATATTGTCAAATAACAAATTCTTATTAAACCTTATTATCTCAGTTAGCGCTAGAGAAATGTCTGTCCATTTTTTGTATTATGGTAAGGTTTGCGTTGGAGTAAACCGTGGCGATTTTTAATTTATAATTACCTCTCTTTACTTTCTCCTACCTCTATCTTTTTTAGCATCGTCTTTGCATAACCAGCTAATTTACTTTCCGGAGCTAACTCTATAACTTTTTCTAATGACTGAATAGTCATCTCTTTCTTACCAGCATTCGCATAGACTCCAGCAATTCCATAATAACCCTCTGCACTAGCAGGATTATTCTCGATGACAACAGCAAAATGGCGCTCCGCATTTTTATAATCTTTTACAGTTAAATAAATATTCCCCAGCTGTATTTGTAGAGGAAGCATGCTTTTCTTATTTAACTGATATTTGATAGCTTTTTCCAGATATGGTATTGCTTTACCAATTTCTCCCCTTCTCCTGTATAGAGTTGCTATATAGAGGGGTAAATTATGATTATCAATATACTTTTCTGCTTTGTGAAAATATTGTAAACCAAGTTGATTAATACCCTTGATTGCTAAAATATTTCCGATATCATAATATAGCTCTCCTTGCCAGGGATTCCATTTTAAGCCTTTTTCATAAATTGCGATTGTTTCATCATAATTTTCATTGATTAGTTGCTGATTCCCATAATACCAATAAACACGAGCTATAAATGGTCTTATTAGAAAGAGAAGGCAAACTACCATAGCTATAATAACAATAACATTTAAAATGTATTTTTTACTGATAGTACTGGGAGCCCGGGTATTATTATTTTGGTTATCGATTATCTTTTTTATTTCCTCTTTTTTCTGAATGAGATTTTCCTGTGCATTGTATTTTGAAATAGATATTTGAACGTTAGCAAAACCCATAAACATCCAGAACAATGAAATTGAGGCCGCTAATTGTAAGGGAAACCCAAAAAGCGAATCAACCAATACTGCGGTTACCCCACCAGATAACCCTATGACTATTGCCTTCTGTTTTTCCTCCATCTTGTGAAGATTAATGAAAATATTTCGATAATAAGCAAAAATTATCCATAAAAAAATTAGTAACCCTACAATCCCCAATTCAGACCAGATTTGAAGATATTCATTATGTGCCTGGACGGCAAAGCCATGAGGATAAATATCACGGTTATTCCCCTGAGCAAAGAAATCTGCCTGATACTTGAGAGAATGATAAGCATAAGTCCCGATCCCGGAACCAAGTAGCGGATAATCCTCTATCATCATCCAGGTAAACTTCCAGGTTGCAATACGTCTTAACACAGAGCTTCCTGATGTTAAAGACTCTATAGTTACCCTGCTCCTCAGTTTTCCTAAGGCACTATCTCCTCTATTGAAGGGATGGGGAATATAAATAACAGCAAGAGCAATGATTGCTAATAATATAAAATAGAGAATTATTTTCTTATATCTCTTTTTGTTCTGTTCGTCTACGGCACTTTTAAAGCATAAAAATAGTATTACTGGAACAGTAATAGCCATTGCCAGATAAGAACCTCTGGTAAAGGTAAGAAAGAGTGCTCCACCCATGGCAATCAAGGCAATAAACAGAAATAACCTGTTATAGATTTTATTCTTTGCTAAGATAAGTCCAATGGTTAACGATAAAGGAAAAATCAGGTATTCAGCAAAATAATTTACATTACCGAATAGTCCAAATATTTGTTTTCTCCCTATATTCCCGCTCCAAAACTCAAAGTCAATTCCAAAATACTGCAAAATTCCATAAGTACCCATAATTGTTCCCAGAATCATGATTACCAGCAATAATTTTTCTATTTTATTCTGTTCTTTTATTGTATTGGAAACAATAAAATACAAAGCCGGGCCTGCTAAAAAAAGGGGTAAATTTAAAATGCTACTATAAATATTGACTGACCAGGTTAAAGATAACGAGCCAATTATCAAATATAAAAATATTGGCTTATGTAAATCAGCTGTATCCCATTCTAGTTTATTAAAAGTAATAATTCTAAGCATCCACAAAGTAAGGGCAAATACAACTAATATCTGTAAGGACAATTCCTTGATGGGAAGAAATACCGACATACAATAAGGATAAAAAATAACAGGGAGGATAATTATTACTAAAATTAGGATAATAAAGATACCTTCATCCCACTCAGAAGATTTTCCCTTTTCTAAAATTAAATTATTTTTTTTATTCATGAATCCCACACTTCTGTAACAATTTTATAATTTTCCAGTGCTATGCTAACCTATATACCCATCCTATGATTAACGAGTCGCCCGGTTTAAAACCTAAGATATAAATAAAAAGCATAATTTTATAATCTTAAAATCATTATCAAAAAATAGCTGGTAAGACTAACTCACTCCTTTAATTGTTTTATATTTTGGGATTTTCAGTTTTCAGTAGAATAAAATAGTACATTGGGTTGTATTGGTGTATTATTACTGAATCCGGAATATTTAGTTTTAACGCTATGCGATATATGATATGTATTATACGACATATGCGATATAAGCTTGAAACATTATTTTATCAGACCTATTGCCAGCAATCTAAAAACTCAAAAATTAAAAATAATAAATCCTTTGGTATGCATTCGCATTATATTTTTCTGCTACTCAATACCATTTGTTAGATACTAGCACTTCATTCAAATAGTTGTTTTTAATTCACATATACAATTGCTTGTGCCCATTTTCCATCATATCTCGCTGAAACTGTATACCTTCCAGATTTATAGGGAGTAAATGTTGTTTGAAAAGAACCTTTTATCGGCACAATATGCCATACAATTCCACAACCAATACATGAATACATTGCTACCCACTTTTCAAACTTGGCAATATCCATAGCAATTAGCTTATCATCTGAATTATAAGCCTTGATCTCGAATTTTTTAGATTGGTTAACTTCCATCTCTACCTCTGCAGGAATTATTGTAAGATAAGCTAATTCAGTGTTTTCTTCATCATATTCCTCATTGGGTAACAAGGGGTCATATACTTCACAGCCAGCTATGAAAAAAGCAAATAACAATAATAGTATTAAAAGGCATATCTTTTTTATCAATTATTCTGTTCTCCTTATAACTACTTTGAATATTCTTCCAATAAAATTATTCTTAATCTATAATATATATGCTACTTGAAAATATAATTCTTCCGGGAAATTAAAGTCATTACTAAAAATGCTTTAATATCTCTAAACTAAAAACCCAAAAACTTATAAATCAGAGCTAATCGCTAAATATTAAAATATTATAAAAAAAGAGCCATTTCCCCCATGATATTGATTCATTAATTTATAAATAATGATTGTCTAATCACTTTTTGAGGATGGTTAACAGATTGGACAAAAATAACTCCATCTAAGTTATAACCATCCCAGTTTATATCTCCCAGATTGAAACTAAAGCTATAGCTTTCATCAGAATCTAAGGAAGAAATATTTACTTTCTCTTCTTCAAAAATATCTACTACGGCATAACGGAATCCACTACCACGATTTCTAAAAGCCATTCCATTAATGGCTAAATTGCTTAATGCACTATCACTAATATTTTTAATTGAACCACTGATAATAGTTACTCCCTCTGTTGTAGTTCTTGTAGCCTGAATTGAAATAGTTGGAGTAGCATTTAATTGAGCTGTAATTCTACTTTTTAGGGCATCATAATCTTGTGTACCTGATAGCCGGGTTGCTAATCCATTAAATAATACCTGTGGAACCCCTGAAAATACTGAGTACCAATCGTATCTATCTTTAGATTCCGGGACTGAGTATAATCCCCAGGGGACAACTTCTACTAAAATCATCTCATCTCTACCATATTCTCCTGCTAATTTTTCCAAATGTGGTTTGACCACTGCACAGCTAGGACATCCATCGGCAATAAAAGCTTCTACCAATACTACCTGGGTAACTTCACCTTCGCCTTCGCCCTCACCCTCACCTTCGCCCTCAGTGGGAATAATAGTCCCATCACAACCGGTAAAGGCAAAGATTCCTAAAAGTAAAATCAGCAATAAAACAAAAATTTTTTTCATTCTCTTCTCCTTTTTTTATTTATCTTGTTTGTTTATTTTTCAATAAAATCATGTACTGCCCTTATTAAAATTATTTCGTTATTATAATTGAAATCATTTCTTTGAACAATAAATTGTTAATAATGTTTTTAATATCTCAATAGAAATAGAGAATACATGGATAAAGACCCTTTCTCCTGTTTATTGTGCAAACATCTAACAACAATTCTATTTAGCAGGTTTGGCTCTACTATCTATCCTGCATCAATTATTCCCAAAAACTTCATCACATACTTCACATTGGTCACCTACTTCAATTAACCATTCACACCAATCTGTTTGGCATATATCTGCTTTCATTCCATACCAAGGGCTATTCTCATCTTCTGGGTCTACACAGTCTTCCAATACATTAATATCTAAAATCATAGCACAGCATTCTTCTTCATAAGAAATATCTCTTATAGTAGATTTTGGCAACGATTTGCCAATTAGTAAAGCAAATAATCCTTTACTTACATTACCCACGTTGTCTTCGAGCTCAACAAGCAGAACATATACCTTTCCGTAAAAAGCTTTTTCAGTAAATGCCTGTCTTCCGCTCACCCCTGTTATTGCACCAGGCTCTATTGCTTCTAAGCAATCAGTAGAAGTATCAATAGGACAACCCATTCCGCTGTCAGACCAGATTGGTTCTGTACAGGTTAAGTTACAGCATCTGTCAAATGGATTATCAAAAAAATCATAAACTCTTATTGTCCATCCAGCAATTGCTGAACAGTCATCTCCACAACATTCATCAGCACCTTCACAGTTCTGAGTAGTGGAAACACTTTTAAAGAAAATTTCACAACTAGCACAAGAACAATCATCAACTTCTACCTCTATTCCAACATATGGAGGCTTACAGTCAACGATAACCGGGAATTGTAAGCAGGTGCCTTCTTCCTCGCATTGTCCAGCTTTTACTGTTACGAGGCTTGCGCAGCAATCACCAGGTTCACAGGTATCTTGTGCACAAGGACTACTAGTGACAACAGTACAATTAAAGTATGCTGAGCCAGTAAAGACTGTTTTATCTGCATTGGGGAAAAGACCAATTACTTGTTCTTTGCTGTAATCACCAGAACAGTCAGAAATTTCTACTGTTACCACGCCACTAACCGGTGCCGGGAAAGTAACTGTAATCGCACGATTTCCACCTTTAACATAAGTCCAGCCATTTACGTCGACCATAGTAGCAATTTCTACGGTGACTTCTTCTGGTTCGCCTTCACCTTCGCCTTCACCTTCGCCTTCACTGGGAATCAGGTCACAGCCAACAAAAACAAAAGCGGCAAGGGTTGCGATAAGTAAGAGTACTAATAATTTCTTCATTAAACACTCCTGTTAATAATTTTTAATTTTACATTTTTCAAACACATGCACTTTTGCACCAGTTCCTATAGTACCATAATGTGCAGATATATTCCAGGTGCCAATAATTTCCGGAGCTGTATAAGTGGTTTTTAAACCAAAAACTGGATCTAGCTTGCCTACTGCACAAGGTTTGCTCCATTCAATTCTATTACCATCTAAAGGCACTTCATTTTCTGCAAAAAGGTCATAACCTTTTACCACAAAAGTTTGTAATCCACCAGGATTTACTTCTGCCTCATGAGGTTCTATTCTAATAGAAAAAAGTTCTTGCATTTCATATTCAAACTTACAGCAAACAGTTTCTTGAATATTTTGAGGATAAATAACACCATTAATATCTTTAAATCGAACGTAAATAGTTTTAATACCTGATTCCATGCTCGTTCCATACAAACCATTAGCAATGTTAAACTGGTCATAATTTTCACAATAAGTAACCCAATTTGACCAATCTATATTGTTTCCACTAAAGGACATAGCAGAAATATCTTCTTTTTCACATATAATCTCAAATTCCGGGGTACAGTCTTTTATTATGCCATTATTTTCTTTTACATTTAAATGAAAACTTTTTTGCATAGTATTATCAATTACAGAATTAGGAGTAATAATTTCTTTCTGACAGGCAGTAAGGAATAATACTATAAAAATAATCAAAAAAGTAAAAAAAATTTTTTCTATTTCATGTAAACCTATCATAGAAAATATTATATATAACAAAAGCAATCTTGACAAGAATTTTTGATATAATAGAATGAGTTTATTTAAAAGGCTTTGCAGTTTAAAAGGGAATTTTTTATTTTTTTAGAAAATTAGCCACACTCCAAATTTTATTCTTGTCTTAATATGCATTAAATAGGTTTTTACTTTTTTTAGTGTGGTTATTTATCTAAACGATATTTTTGTTTTCTGCAAGTAAAAATCCTTAATTACCTGTTCAGGTTACTAAAAAAGAAGGAATGCTTTTAAAAGCATTCCTTCTTTTTTTATCAATCTAGTTTAGTTCTATTTTTATTTAGTCTACTTTTACTATTTTACGGCTAATCTGGCTTAACAGGGCACTCATATTTATATTCACCGGCTTCTTCTGCAGCACCCACTGTACCACCATCTGTGCATACTACAAATATACCAGTAGGATCGTCCAGGCATTTATTTTCTGTATCAGTCGCAGGTACAATTGTAATATCTGAGCAGGTATCATAATCATTAACTTGTATCCATGCACCGTATTGTACTTCATTTCCTACATTGTCAACCAGATTTACTACCACGAATACATCACCATCAAATAATGGTGTAACACAAGCAAATTCAGTCAAACATCCAGAAGTCCAGTCAATTGGGCAAGCAGTGCCGGAGTAAGAATCGAGTGGTTCTACACAAGTAATTTCACAGCAATCATCAAATGGATAATCATCAAAGATAGCAATGGTCCAACCTGCTAAACCAGAGCAGTCATCTCCGCAATTTTCCTCATCAGGAAGACAAGCACTCTCGGTAATGGTGCTGCTAAAGGTTAACGCACATCCTTCACATACACAATCATCCGAGCATATTTCTATTACTGCATAAGGAGGCTTACAGTCAACGATAACCGGGAATTGTAAGCAGGTGCCTTCTTCCTCGCATTGTCCAGCTTTTACTGTTACGAGGCTTGCGCAGCAATCACCAGGTTCACAGGTATCTTGTGCACAAGGACTACTAGTGACAACAGTACAATTAAAGTATGCTGAGCCAGTAAAGACTGTTTTATCTGCATTGGGGAAAAGACCAATTACTTGTTCTTTGCTGTAATCACCAGAACAGTCAGAAATTTCTACTGTTACCACGCCACTAACCGGTGCCGGGAAAGTAACTGTAATCGCACGATTTCCACCTTTAACATAAGTCCAGCCATTTACGTCGACCATAGTAGCAATTTCTACGGTGACTTCTTCTGGTTCGCCTTCACCTTCGCCTTCACCTTCGCCTTCACTGGGAATCAGGTCACAGCCAACAAAAACAAAAGCGGCAAGGGTTGCGATAAGTAAGAGTACTAATAATTTCTTCATTAAGAATTCTCCTTTCGTGTTTCTTAACTGTTTCTATTTTCTTTTTTTCCATGGATTTTAGTGAGAAATTAATTAATTTCTCTTTAATCTGGATTCCTGGCTTTTTATCTGTAAGCTATTTAAAATATTTTACAGATAAATACACCGCATGTCGACCTCACACGGGCTAAGAAACCAGCCTTTATAGACAATCACTTTAGTTTATAATATATAATTTGCTAAAAGTCAAGCATCTTACAACTGTGGGAATAACTGTGAGTAGTTTTCAGTTTAAAGTTTATGCGTTTCAGTATTATTATCCTTGATAGAAGTGAAACTATGAACTAAAATTTGACTTTTATTTTATTGTCAATGTACTATATCTATCAATTAAGTGGTGATGAGCCACTTTCGTTATCAGTTGTGTTGTTCCCACCTGAAGAAATAGGAGAAGAGCCTGTTTCTCCAGACGGTGCAGAAGAACCAGAGCCGCTTATTGCACTACCAGATGATGAAGAGGGTAAAGCAGGAATAGATGAACCACTACTGGTACCTTCCACCATTATATCTCGTTGTATTGAGCTGGAAGTTACCTGTACTGCTATTGCTGCTACAATGAGGTCCTGAATATTCATACAAATATTTTCCAGATTACTCTCAACCTCCAGTGCCTGGTTGAATATGGTTTCTATCTTATCACTTCCAATACCCATTTCAATTGCCTTCAAACCAAGGTTAGCCAGCTCTTTGGTAACATCTTCTACTTCTGACCATTCTTTACCCTGTTCGCTACTCAGTTTTAAAATCTGTGCCAGGGTGCTCTGGGGAACACCATTGGCAAGTGAATCTGCTAGTATATCAATCATCTCTTCTGGTTCCCCGTTCTGAATTTGACTTTCAGCAAGCAGGTTTTGAGCAATCTTCATATTTTCCGATTTCTGGTTAAGTACATTAATAATCAAGCGCTCTTCCACTTTTTTGGCCAGTCCTTCTTTTACCTTATTAAGAAGAGGTTTTTCTGAAATACCATCATTTTTTGCTGAAATAACCGTATCAAGAAATTTTTTAACATTGTAAGGATCAACCTCATTTTCCACACTGTCTTTTATAATGGAAAGGGTATCTTCAGTGGAAATACCTTTATCTATTGCTTCCTGAACTGTATTTAGTACCATCCTTTTCTGGAAGTCACTGTAAGATGAGCTATCGAGAGCTTGTTCAAACTGGCTAATAGCATTGCCATTTTTAGATTCAATTGCCTGAATGGAAAGAGATATGAAGAAAAAGAAAAGTGCGGTAACAGTCAGGCATATCAATGAAAATAAAACTTTTCTATTTGTTTGTTCTTTTATCAATTTCTTTTCCATTCTGTTTTTCATTTATTCTATCCCAATTTTTTAAATCATTCCGAGCTGCAATTGCTGATTTCAATAACGGCATTTTTATTGCCAAAACCATCACTGACATAACGGTAAGCTGCCGGATCAGGGACCCACTTTTGTCCATCAATGATAAACATATACTCATAGCGCCCCGGTTCCAGTTTTAAAGTAACAGTCCAGAGACCATCATGATTGTCATCAATTAGAAGATTACGATTAGGATCCCAGTCATTGAAGTCACCCACTACAGCAATACTATTTATCTGGCTGGCATCGGCCCTCATAGAAAAGGTAATCTCAGCTAAATTGTTGGGACAGTATTGCTCGATTGATGAAAAATACATATTATAGCTCAGAAAAGCGGTTACCAGAGTTACACCTAACGCGGCAGCCCACTTCAGGGAAACACGCGGTATGGTTAGAAGGTGGTGAACCTTTTCCCACCAACTCTGCACCACAATTGATTCTTCCTGGGTAATTTTTTGCATAATCCTGTCAGTAAAGTCGGATGGGAGTTGCTCTTCAGATGAGGATAAGGAATTTAATTTCTGATAAAGATCCTGCCAGGCTTGGAATTCTTTCTGACAATCAGAGCAGGAATTAAGATGTTCTTCTATCCCAGCTCGCTCTTCGGAAGAGAGCCTACCTTCCAGATAATCCTCTATATATTCCTGAATATTCTGACATTTACTGTTCTTCATTCTAAATTTGTAATCCTCTTTTTATTTATCTTTCTACTTAATAATACGTAAAATTTGGCAGAATGTTACATAAAAAAGGAAATTTTTTACTATATATTTTTTATTTTTTTATATTTTGTAAAATATCTTTCAATTGTACTCTGGCTCTGTGCAGACGGACCTTTACTGAATTCAGGGGGATGTTGGTAACTTTAGCAATCTCGTGATAAGAAAGGTTTTGCATATGGCGTAAAATAATAATCTCTCGTTGGGCAAGAGGCAGGGCTTTGATAGCAGCTTGTAACTCATTTTTGTGTTCCTGTTGGACCTGCCATTCCTCTGGATTAGTTTTCAGTTCATTATAGTTATGGAAGACAGTATTTGCTGTTTCATCATCAACTTTTTGCTGGTCAGAAAAGGGAATGGGTAAATCCTTCTTCCTCATTCTATCGCGTATAATGTTAAGGGTAATCTTGTATAACCAACTGGAGAAAGAATAAGCGGGATTATATTGATGCAGGGAACGGTATGCTTTTAAAAAGGATTCCTGGGCAATATCTTCACTATCATGGTAATTTCCGGTCATACGCAATGCCAGCTGGTAAACCAGATTTTTATATTTTTCAACTAAGAAGGAAAAGGCCTCGGTATTTCCCGATTGACATAATTCAATCTTTTCCAGATCATTGCTTGAGTCAAATATCTCTTTTGCATTCATTTTATATATTTTTCATCATTCTTCTTCAGGATTTTCTTCGGGTGGAAAGTAAGTTTCCATGATAAAATCGATACGCTGCTGGGCTTGAGCCGCTATTGATTTGCCATCATCCCAGGTACTATTAGGATATTCATCAATAATTACCTGATAGGCAGCAATTGCCTCTTCCCACATTGCTTGCTTTTCATAACAATAACCGATATAAAAATAGGCAGCAGGAGCAATCAGTCTGTTTTCACCAGGCCAGGTAGAAAAGGGATAGTTATTGATGGTAGTCTGAAAGGCTATAATAGCTTGAGTGTAGTTTTGCAAATCATAGTATATTTCCCCGATAAAGTATTGGGCGGCAGGAGCATAAATGCTTTCGGGATAAAGCGCTATTATTTGCTGAAAACTCATTATAGCTTCATTATTATCACCCAATCTTTTATTGCACCAGGCAATTCGATACTGAGCCAGGGGAATTAAATCACTCAATGGATAATTATCAATAACCGACTGATATTGGATTTTAGCATGGTAATAATCACCGGTCTGATAATAACAGTTTCCTATTCCCAGGCGCGCATCATCAGCCCAGGAGCTGTCGGGGTAATAAAAAAGAAGAAGTGAATACTCATCTCTTGCTGCAATATAAAGCCCACTTATTTCGTAGATATGGCCAATATAATACTGAGCATCATCAGCCCAGGAGCTGTCGGGGAATGTATCGCGCAATTCTATGAAAGTATCCATGGCTTGCTGGTAATCTTTCTGCTCCAGAAACTCTATAGCGGTATCATAAAGAATAGTGTCTTCCTTTGGCTGAAGAATGATTGGTTCGCCAAAATAAACTTCATTGATAATATTTGGTTCAATAAATACATTAATCAATTTAAGAGTAATATATCCTTCTCTAATAATAGTTAGGGTCCTTTTCCCCGCTGAAATTTCATTAATCAGGAAATATCCTTCCTGGTCAGTGTAAGCAGTATTAGTGGAGCCACTAATGCTTATCAGGGCATCCGGAAGTGGTTCTGAGCTTTCCGAACTTTGACGATGCACCACTCCTTCCAACGAACCGGTCTGGGGATTAATTATATTACATCCATTAAGAATAATTGTTATAGTAATCAACAACAAAAAAGGTAATAAAATTTTTTTTAGTAAAAACACTGGCACTGACCTTAATGAATTTTTTTTAAAATACTTTACTCGTTGCTTGTTTTTATTAATTAAAGAAAACAAGGCGTTTCTCCTTTTTTCAATTACATTGTCATTAGGAAAATTTAGAATAATTCTTTTTTGGCTAAATCTGCAAAGTTAGTATCAGGGAATTCTTTCAGGATAAGCCGAAAATAATATTCAGCTTGTTCTTTTTCATCTATTTTATCATAGGACAGTCCTAAATAATAGTAAACAAAATCACTTTTAACACCAGGCTTGAGGTATTTAAGAAAGGCATCTATGGAATTTTGATAATCTTCCTGCTGGTAATAAATCCAGCCCAGATGATAATAAACATTAGTATGATAGGGTTTTTCAGCTATTAGCTTCTGATAAATGTCTATGGCTTTCTGGTATTCATCAACACCCGGTATTAAGCTACGAATCTCATGAATATAAGCAAGTTGAAGGTAATCATTGGTATGGTCTTTATCGGAATTTTCTTCGATTTTCTTTATAAATTTTTCTATAGCTGTATCGGAAACTTGATATGCCTTGCGGTAATATTTAGTTGCTTTGATTATATTTCTCTTTTGTGCAGATTGTTGCCCCTGTTGAAAATAGGATTGACCAATGTAATAATAGATTTCCGGATTATCGGGATCTTCAGTAATACACTGTTCCAGTTGTTTAATTGCTTCCGAGTATTTCTGTTCCCAGAACAGCTCCTTCCCCAGCTGTAGGCAAGTTTGATTTTTATCTTCTTCAGCAACAACTGGTACAGTCCGCTTTTGAGTTTGAACGGTCTGTTCACTCTCCTGGGCTGAGGAGACAAGAAATAAAGTATTAGATAGCGGATTTAACAGGTATACTGCAAGAAGCATCACAAAAAGCAAGGTGGAAAATGTTTTAGGTACTATAGGTACTATTAGTATTTTTAATTGCACTGTTGCTCTGTATAGCCTTGTTCTTATTCTTACTATTGCTTTAGTTAAATAAGTTATTATAATTTTTACTCCCTGTAGCTTATTCTTGATAAAAATAAAATTTTCAAAAGTATTACTTAAGTAATTAGTCACTGATTACTAATACAATTACTTTATTTTACTTTATTTTACATCATTTAATGAAAATTTAAAAATCGTAAAACGATTTTCTTAGTTATTGTTATTTTCTTTATTTATGTCTAAAACACTTTATTACAATTAGCAAATCATTATAACAAATGGATTATATAATAAACTCACCTCAGGTGCAAGAAAAGTATTATTTGAATGTGATTATTTTAAGGATTCAATAAGTATCTGAAAGTCTCTAAAATGTATTATTTCTTTTTACTATTTTCTTATCTATAAAAATCATTTTTTTCTGAAAATGTTTTGTGTTATACTAATGGAGAAATTTTAAAAAGCAAAAAGTATGGTTTTAAAAAATAAATACAAATTGACCGAGAGGTAGACAGTGAAAATTCCTGGCACAAAAATCATAGATCGCTATATTATTTCTCAGGTAATGAATTATTTCCTGGGAGTAGTAGCCCTTTTAACCATTCTACTTATTATGGAAACAATGTTTGAACTTATGGAAATGCTTATCAATAAAAAAGTGCCTATTATAGATGTAATTGAATTATTACTCTATCGCCTTCCTGCCTTTTTAGTGCTAACCTTCCCTATCGCTCTCCTGGGTTCCAGTGAGCTGGCTATTGCTCAGATGTCTACTAATAACGAAATTGCAGCCATGCGCACTGGAGGTATCAGTTTTCGCAGAATTATGAAACCTTTTTTAGTTGCAGGCATTTTAATCAGTATTCTATCTTTTATAACTAATGATTACATAGTACCGGAAACCAATCATATCTCTCAGAATATTATCAGGGAGATTGTGCTAAAGAAAGGTCCTCCCCATATTCAACGTAATGTCTTTTTCCGTGATGCCGAAAACCGATATTTTTATATAAACCGTTTAGATGAACAAAATATGATTATGAGGGAAATAATGATTTATGAGATGACCCGTGAACGTTTCCCCAGGGTAATTACTGCCACTGAGGGTCAATGGGTTGTAGATACCTGGCAATTAAAGAATGGTACCATCTATAATTATAATGAGGACGGTAAGATTACCTATGAAATGAGTTTCCAGGAAATGGAAATACAGGTGAAAGATGAGTTGCAGGACTTTTTCAAGAATCAGCGTACACCCCAGGAAATGCCTAGCAGAGAGTTAAGGCAACAAATACAGATACTATCTGATGCGGGAGTGGATACTAAAAATTTTGAAGTAGACTATCATGTTAAATTTTCCTACCCCCTCTCTGGCTTGATTTTTGCCCTGATGGGTGTTCCCCTTGGTATTCAGATTAAAAGAAGTACCAAGGCTACCGGTATTATAATTAGTATTGCTCTGGTTTTTCTCTATTATGTGGTATATTCTTTATGTCGTTCCCTGGGTAGGGGTGGCATGGTAGATCCTTTCATTTCATCCTGGATACCTAATCTCATATTTTTAGTACTAGGTATTTTTCTGGTAATTAGAGCTGAAAAAACATAATAACAGACACAAAGGCAGACACAAGGGGACGGTTCTCTTGTGATGATTGTGACATTATTTTAAGAAAATGTCGATGTAAGCAAATTATGGCAATGAAGTAGTCTCATATCATTATTTCCACATAGAATTGAACTTTAAACTTTATATTAATGAATAAAGAATAAATCTAAATTATTGTAAATAAAAATGTAAATAAAATAATTGTAAATAATATTATATTCATAATATAATAATAAAATAATTGTAAATATACACTTAAATAAGGTAGAAAAATCAAACATTATGAACACAAGCAACTATAAATTCAGTTTCAAAAGTCAGCTATTTTATACTTATTCAAAAATTATCTTCGATATCTTTCATATATATATACCTAAAAATATATTTCTAACAATCTCCTCAATTTTCTACAATTTTTCGTTAAAAATACTGCTTAATTTGATATTAGCAGGTATATTAAGTATTGCTATCTTATCCATGCCCTTGATAAATATTTTAGCAGATGCTCAAACAGATTTTTTATCTGATGAGCAGATTAAAGCATATGCTGTTACCAGATTCTGGCAAGGGTTTACCGAGTATGAGATTCGTCTCTTCTGGTCTCCTTTTGAATGGGAAATGGCTGATGAATATAAAGTATTTAAAAGTGTTAATAAGGGTGATTTTGAGGAAATAGAAGCAGACTATCAAGATGAAGGTTTTCAGTATTGGTGGACTGATGATAATGTGCTGGATAGAAATACTTATAGCTACTATATAGAAGGTTATCAATTTAATGAATTGGTAGGAAGAACTGAACAGGTTGAAGTTGATTTCTGGTTGCCATCCTGTCCAGCTATATATCCAGTTGATAATGAAATTGTACAGGAAGAAGAGCCAGAATTTAAATGGCAATCAATTGCTATAACTACTTTTCCTTTTAAAAACGTTATATTTTCCGCTAGAGGAGAATTTATAGTACATGATTTAACTGAGGATGAAGAAATCTGGAGATTTGATATTGAAGATATCAACACCAGCCAGATTACCTTTAACATGGAAGAGGCTAGCAAACCTTTGGAGAAAAAACACCAGTATCAATGGCAATTCCAGATTACCGGTTATGATGCAGACAATAAAGCTATTGCTGAATCTATTACCGGAGGTCTTTTTGGATTTCAGGAAGCAGTTGAAGAAATTGTACCTGAAGAGGAAGAAGAATACGTAGAGGGTAAATTAAGTATTGATGCTAATTTTGTTAGTTATCAAGTAATCAAGGGAGAAGATGTAGTTGTTGCTCAGGAAAATGTCAGTCTTAGCTATGAGGATATTAGTCTCAAAGCAAATTATCTTCAGATTATTTTAGACCGAAATGAGTTGATAGCCAAAGAGGAAGTCGTTTTCAGCGTTGGAGAAGACACCTATTCCTGTCAGGCTTTGCATTATAACTGGAAAACAGACAAAATTATTATGGAAGATTTTGCGGGTGAAACCACTGGGAAAAATATCAGGGGATTGGTTTACTATGAAGGTGGAAAAATGGAAAATTTCCCGGATACTATCGAAATATCAAGTGGTCTCTTTACTACCTGTGATCTGGAAGAACCGCACTGGCATATCGAAGCAGAACAAATTACTATCTATATTGATGATAAGATAGTTGCCAAAGGCGTTTCCTGGTATGAAGGAAAAAGAAAAATGTTTACTTTCCCTTCTTTTTTAATCTTTCTAAGAGGGAAAAATCAACTTCCCTATATTCCCGATATTGGTCAGAGTTCCAGCGAAGGATGGTTTTTTAAGAATCAATTTAATTACGTTCAAGATGCCTCTTCCTATGGTAGCATTTATGTCGATTGGATGCAAAAAAAGGGACTGGGAGCGGGGATTGAGCACACCTTTGAATTGGGGGAAGAAAGGGTAGATGACGGTGAGGTAGTTCTTTACCTTTATGCTTTAAAAAGGAAATCTGCTAATATCTACGATCTGGATGCCAGCATTAAATACTGGCAAAATTTTGAAAATGATTTAAGATTAAGAGCAAATATAACATATGATGGAACAGTGTATTCTGGTTCGCTACAGAGCTCAAGCCATACTATAGCACCTGATTTTTATATTTATAAAAAATGGGAAGATGCACTGCTTACTATTACTGGAAAATACAATTTCAATGTAAAAACGGATGCTACAACCAGTACCGGGAATATAAAAATGGTCTATGATCAGACTATTACTGATGACTTAAGTTCGAATCTCGCTTTACTCTATACTTCAAAGGATTCCAATGATCAGGTTATAGATCACTGGCTACGTCCAGAATGGCAATTAAAATATACCGGACAGGGATACACGCTTAGACTTGTAACCGAAAAATTGATTGATTTAGGAGATAAGCTACCTGGTACCAGTACGGTAAGTACTCTTGATAGATTACCGGAGTTGATCTTTACTAAAAGTAGTACCGAATTATGGGAAACTGGCATCAAATACAGCATTAATGCATCACTCGGTAGGTATTATGAAAGTGCTACAGATCAAGAAAATGTGAGGGGAGAATATATAATAAACGTCAATAGGCCCTTTAAAATTACTGATAATATCAGTTTAACTGCCTCTGGTATTTATAGACAAGATGTCTATTTAACTGGGGAAGCACGTTATATGGTAGGCGGGAAGTTAGATTTGAAGGTAGGTTATCAACCAGAGTTTTATGGAAATTTTTCTTACAATTATTATATGTCTGAAGGACCAACTCCTTTTAATTTTGATGTATTAAGTCCTCTGACTGAATCTGCCAGTGCCAGTATAGTTTTAAAGCCAAGAGATGATTTACAAATTAACCTCTCTACTAATTATAATTTTGTAAGTGAATCCTTCGGTAGCCTTGGAGCAAGATTACAATGGAAACCAAAGGGAGACCACAATATTTATTTAAGCACCTATTATGACTTAAATAAAAAGCAATGGAATAAACGAATTGATACAAGAATGTCACTAAAATTAAGCGATGAATGGAAGCTAAGCTACAGTGGTTCTGTTTACTTTGATAAATTTGATATCAGGAATAGCGTAATAAGTGTAGTCAGGGATTTACACTGTAGAGAGATTAGCATTAATTATCGTCAATCCACTAAATCTATATGGGTTGATTTTAGCATTAAAGCCTTTCCCACTGAAACCATCACCATCGGGGGATAAGAGATAATACAATACATTTACCGTCCTATGACATAACAAGGGAAATAGTCACTTTAACAATATCAAAATCAAGGTTACCTTCTGAATCTAATGGAAAGTCTTGTACTATTTTATTAAAGTTTGATAAACTGGTGTTAATGGTTAAATCTGATGAGTTGTTAATATAATCGTAAGTCGCATCATTGTAATCAGTGGTTATAACATTCATAAAAATCTTCTCAGGATTACCTAAAGAATCAAGATCGAGATTAACCTGAAAATAGTTATCGTCTGTTACACCAATACTGGTATACTGACAGCTGTTATCCCACTTTCCAAAACAGAATCCCATATAATCTAACATAATATAATGATACCCTTCTTCCCATTCCTCTCTATCCCAGGATGGTGGCTTTGAAGCTTCTTCTCTGGTATCAAAAACAATATAATATTTTCCAAGTTCAGTATTTACCTGTCCGTTTTCATTTAAATCCACCTTGATAATCAATAATTTATTTTCCTCACCGCCTCCCCCATCAGGCCAGCGGGCACATCCATTTATAAGGAAAACAATAATCATAATCAGCAAGGCACTTAAGCCAAATTTAAATAAGGTACTACTCTTTGCTCTATCTTTAACAAGTCTATTAGACATAATGAATCTCCATTTTATACTTGGTATACTTGGGGTCAGGGTAATGAATAAAACGCTCATAGTAATGAAAATATATAGCAGATAGAGCGGCATGCATAAACAAGGCTTGTTCCTTTTCACTCAAAGGCGCAATCATATCATGTGAGGGTGGTAGAAATATTCCGATAATCGCATCTACAACAAAAAAGACCCCGGTAAGCACAATGATTTTAGTTAGAACTGATATTAATTTTTTCATTCGCCTTTCCTTTCCGCGCACTTTTTCGTAACATTTCTTAAAATATTCGAAGAAGTCAAGGTTCAGGTCTCAACAGGCTGATCCCTGTATTATTCATCTCAGATGCGACGGAGTAGCCTGAACATAATAATCAACCATACCAGGTGTACCATTGCTGCCAGAATTAAGTTAGCAATATCAAATGGAGTGTTGATTAATCTCACTACCCAATAAAATGGAGTCAGGGCTCCGACAACACTTAACCAGGGTAGTCTGAAAAGGTCCGCTACCGCAAGCACATTTAGCATGCTTAATCCCTTGGAATAAGTCACTCCCTTTACCTTATCCCCTGCAAAGGTAAATAGAAACAGACCAATAAGTACTCCGGACAGGCTGTTCAGGAAAGCTATGTAAACAAGCAGAACTAAGGGAACATAATAGATGTCAATAAAGTAATAACCAATAATAGTATAGGTAAAGGCTGTGCTGAAGGGAATCAGGGAACGCATGATAATGTATCCAAGATAGCCTAACGGAGTAACCGACATTAATTCGTATATGCGTGCATCACGGTCATCGATCATCAGAAAACCGCAAACCGTTCCTAACATGAATGGTGCCATCAGAAGGGCCATGGCCAGAACATATCCATAATAAGGCCGAAGATCAAAACCTGTGTACTGGAGCAACAGAGGCACTCCGTAGATAACCAGCAATTTGACGATACCGATAATAAAGAGAGGTAGAATCATGAAGATAATTAAAATCGGTTCCCTGAAAATCAGTTTCAAATCTACTTTCAGCGCAGTCTGATTTAACATTTACTACTCTCCCTTCGTCACCATGCCTTCAAAAATATTCTTTACATAAAAAAGCAAGACAGCATTAACAACAAAAAGGTAAATCGTCAATGCAAGAATGCCTTTTATATCTATTCCATTAAATGCTCCGAAAACCAATTGTAATCCGGCCACGCTGGGGAAGATATTGAAAATCCAGGAATAAGAAAATCCTAGCAGGGAAAAGCAAGGCAGTACAATCAGGAGCATATAGGGAATCATCTTAATGAAATACTGGTTCATGGTTGTACAGTCAGCGGCAGCAATAAAGCCATATAAAACAAAAAAGGAAGAGCTTAGCATTATACCAACAATCAATATAAACCAGTTGAGCGGTTCATGATAGGTAACCAGGACAATCATAGTAGCGGCAGTTATAGCCAGAATGGTCAATGACAGGACTTTGGCCAACAAATATTCGATAGAGCGCAAAGGTGTGACGATGATATACTGGAGGACGCCCTGCACCTTCTCCAGCATAATAATTGCCCCTATAAAGAAAAATCCAACCATGGATGGGTCTGAAAAAACAACCAATGGTACGGCAAATTCTTTCCATTCAGGGGGGAATTTTGCCAGGATAATCATATAGATGAAAGTGAGTAAGACATAAACCAGGTAAAATCCCTGTTTAATCTGAAAACGAATATCCGCCCGAAAGGCATTAAGTAATCTCATTGCAGTTCCCTCCCGGTTAGCTTGATAAAAATATCTTCCAGAGTTGCTTCCTGGGTATGCATTGTGCGTATCTCATAACGGCTTAGGATTTCCAGGAATTGTTTATTACTACCGATATCGTTCAACGGAAATTGTGCTTTTAGATAATTCTTGTTTTTAGGGTCGGTATTATCACTGCCTTTACTAGAAATGTTACTAATATTAGTAACATTTTCAACAGCTTTACCTGTATCAATATTGCCGATATCAGTGGTGTTGCCAGGGTAGTAAACAATTTCAATCGTTTTGCGCCCGTGCTTAAGTTTTAGTTCAGCTGGGCTATCGATAACAGGTACCTTGCCTTCGATAATAAAAGCAACTCTATCACAAAGATAATCTGCTTCAGTCATATTATGGGTCGTCAGGAAAATCGTCTTACCCTGCTTTTTTAATGCCAAAATCATATTACGGATAATCTTGGCATTAACCGGGTCAAGTCCCGAGGTTGGTTCGTCAAAAAAAAGCAGATCCGGAGCGTGTATGATAGACCGTATAAAATTTAACCTCATCTTCATGCCCCTGGAATAATTTTCCACACGTTTATCCCGGTCTGGAAGCAGACCTACACTATCCAGTAATTCTTCCTTATTTGTTATATTCTTGCTATAGTAAGAGCCAAACAGATCAAGGTTTTCATATGCAGTCAGTTTTTCATAGAGATTGGGAAAATCAAAGACCACACCTATTTTTTCAAAGAAGTCCCTGCCCCATTTTCTCCTTTCCAATCCCATTACTTCTACCCTTCCGCTATAGTTGTGCAATAGCCCGACTATGATGCGTTGTGTAGTGGTTTTACCGGCGCCACTTGGCCCCAGGAAGCCAAATATTTCTCCATCATTGATATTAAAATCAATTCCATTGATAGCCTTCTTCAGCGATCGCCGGTAAGCAAATTCTAATTTTGAAACCTCAATCATTTATATTTAGCTCCCTTAAGATATTTAGACACCCATCTACACCTGGGGCATATGTCCTTATTCTTGTATAAAGAAAGTTATTTAACTATCCTGGTTAATCAGATTATTCTATAGTTGAATGTTATTTTTCAATTATAGACCCCATTGTTTAACATTATTTAATCTAGGATAATGCTACTTCTAACATTCCCAGTCACTTCCAGTTTATCATCATCAATGTAGAAGATTGCACTATCACCTGATATTCTACGATTGTTGGCAATTTCTTCAATTTTAACTCCGCCAGTTAAAGAAATTTTATCTTCTGCATCATTATAAATTGCTTCCAGTGCATTGATAGTATAATCTTTTTTGCTTATAACTACTTCTCCAGTGGCAGTCATATTTTTAGTTTCGGTAAAAATCTCTAATTTCTGGCATAACCAGGTAATATTATCAGGTTCTCCCTGGTTGTCCTCTCTTTCCTGTACTAATTCTACCTGGTTTTCAAAAATATAACGTTTGTCATTTAGAAATGCCTCCAGTTTCTCACCGGTAATGGTTATATCCTCCTGGATTAATTTCACATTTTCAGAGATCTGTCCGATTTTATTATCAACATTAAATGATGCTAATTCGGAGGTGAGAGTAGTATCTTCCTGGATAATAACCACGTTACCAATAAAAACCATCAAGTCATTTTCTTTGTCATAGTTGACCTGATCGGCTGTAAGTTCCACTACGGATTCTTCCTGCTGATTATTTTCCTGGATTGCTATTTCTGTCTGCTCTGTTTGTTCCTGAGCAGATATAAAGACAGTTAATACACTCGTTAATATAATTACCAAAAATCCAATAAACAACTTTCTCATATAACTACCATACCCTTCCTTCCTCTTTTATTTTTTAATTTGTTGATTATGTATTATAGTTTCATGGTTACTGTTACTCTATTGAATAATTCTAACTGAGTCATTTCCATATTGGTAGAAAAACCACCGGCAATAATATAATTATCATCAACCTGTAATTCTACCTGTTCATTGCTCGATAATCTCTGTTCTTCAGAATGCCAGAATACCTTCTCCCCTCTCAAAGAGTCTCCATCCTCTTTAGAAATCAATACATCTCCATTTAACTCCATATCCTTGCTCTGCATATTAGCAATGCATTTCTGAGCTAAAATCTTCAAATGCGGTTTTTCATCTTTAAATATGGTCATCTGCTTGATATTTTCAAATAAGGTACTTTCTCGATCTTCAGCTATAGATATAGTATCCGCTTCAATTAACCATTCTTTCTTTTCATCTTTAATACCTAAAACCTGTCCCTCACCAATACGCACAGGAGGCTCATGAATTATAATATCATCCTCTACCTGATTAATAGCTTCTTCAGGTGATATTGTTTCCTCTGGAGGAGTTTTATAATAAAAATTATAAAATAGATATATACCAAATATCAAAACTACTATTATTATTAGATATAATTTTATATTTTTCATTGCTTATATTAATGCCCCGTCTTCCCCCAGTTTCTGCCGTTCTGTCAGGAATAGGTTTGAATATCTCAAAACATAACAAGAATGTTATTTCATCAAAACCTAATTCCTGGTTATGTTTTCAAAATATATTGTAACATAAACCTGCTTGAAAAAATATATGTTTTTGTTGACAGCAACTAGTAAGTAGCAAGTTACTGGTTATAGTTGTTTGTGTCTGATATTTAGTATTTAGTAAAGCGTTAATTTAGTCATCAGTAGTTGGTCGCTAATATTTGATTCTTAGTGTAAATGGTTTAAAGTTTTCAGTTAAAATCTCCTTGCGTAAAGGTAGATGAGATTGTCTCAATGCTGTGCTCCTCGCAATGACAATTTCGTTATGTGTCATAAGCCGTGCGTATTATGTAAATCATAGGTAAGAGTTGTTGCCCAAAAAGATTAACCAAAAACTAAAAACTTTTAGCTGAAAACCTTACTAATATCCTAAATGATACAACATTTCATCCCATAAGATATCCTGAGAAAAATTGGTGTAATTATAATAACTATCATACACATAGTAAGGAAAATAGATAGATAGTCCATAGGAATTCTGGACACTATTACCGAAATAAGTGTTGCTGATAATGATGTTACTAGATTGAAGTGATTGATTAATATTATAAGCAGCGTTTAAGACCTTGCTATTGTGAGTATAATCACCTAAGAGAGAGACATAGTGCTTCAAATCAATATACTCAAAACCAAGCCCGGTATAATTCTGGGTTTCATTTCTGGCATCTCGATAATTATTTTTTGGTGTAGAATGGTCATTCATTATTTCCTGAGCCATAATTGATATGTCTCCTGCCAAACTATCAATACCATTTAAGTCAATTGCTGAAAGAGTTACATTTCTTGTTGAACCATCATACTGGTCAGAATAGCAATTTATAATTTCAGTGGCGAAATATTTAGTGGTTTGTTCTGGGTATACAATCAGATCTTCCAGTATACAGTCATATTGCCAGCCATCTCCGGGAATGGAAGCTTGGGAGGCAATCATAATACTGGCATAATCCTTAATTTGATAAGCAACTTCCACCATAGCCATATAACAGGCATCCATACCTATGATTTCTAACTTTTTTCCTAATAGATCGTTAATAAAAGCCATTGCTTCTTCTAATTGAGGCATTGTTATACTATTGTTTAAATCATAATTATAATCCCAGCAGATATCCCGGGAAGTTTCAACTGATCGAAAGCCCCCACCATGATTCCAGAGTACCAGCATATATCTTTCTGCTGGGTATTTTTGAATTGCCCATTGCGCAAAATCCTTTAAGGTTTCTGGATCTCCCATATTCTGCTCACCAAGATCTTGAATAAGTTTAGAATTAATTATAATTGGATCCATATCCTGAGTAATATAATAACGACGGGTGCCAGTCCAGTTATTATTGCTACTATCGTCATAGGATCCCATTCCTAGTTTATCAAGAGCACTAAAGGGAATTCGATCCATTTGCACTACAATATTTACCTCTCTCGTTGAGCCAACCATTTCCATTTCATTAATATCTTGAATTCCCACTGTTTCCAAATCATTACCAGCAGCAAGATAGACCATAACAGTCCATTTTGCTTTTTCCGGAAATGGTGGCAGCAAAGAACAACCAGAAATTATACATGAAAATAGCAGAATCCCAACAATTAAAAGTGTGAATCTTGTAGATACTTTTTGTTTTTTGTTCTTCATTAAATAACCTCTTTATAATCTTTATTTATTTTATTGTTAGTACATTAATCTCTCTGATTCATTCTGTTTAACTATATTTATTATATCTATTTACTTTTTAAGTTTTTGCATCCCTAATTGGAGAAGGTATCCGTATAGCTAACTCTTCTTGCTTATTTATTTTATCATCAATAGATAAAGTTTATCATAAATAAATCTGAAAAAATATTGAATTTAGTTAATTAATGGAATAATTTAAAACATCACAATGACATTATTTTATCATTAATTGGGTTATTTTTATAGGTAAAATAAAACTGATAATATATTTTTATTGTCATGGGGACCGTTGTACTAGCTCAATAACTCGGTAACTTTTTCCAGCTTCTCATAAGGGGTG
>CAYSRG010000002.1:0-106949 GCA_964433555.1 uncultured Atribacterota bacterium
TTAAATGTATATACGTTTATTTAAGCTTATTGTACGAGGTCTCAACATTTGACATTTCTTTATGCTAATGTCAAATGTTATTTTTCAATTATAGACCCCAATTTTTTCTATAGAAAGATATTCCTTGGCAACATTATTTTGTTGTATAACTATTTGAAAATTTAACAAAATCATATTAGCTAAGAATCTCTTTAACCGTCAATTATTCAACAGTTTTTATCGATATAGAATGAACAACAGTAAGTACTTCTTCTAAGTATTTTTCAAATTCTGCCACAGGGGCATGGAAACTAAAAGTATAGAACAAATCATCTACAATAGTGCAATAGCGAAGATACTGGTGATTACTATTGCCTATCTTGATGGTATGCAGGGCTTTAATTGCCGGATATCCTGAAAAGGTATCCGGAACAGATTCCTGAAAAATTGCCCCAGCCAACTCTAAACTTTCCTTATTTTCTGCCCATAGCTTTTCTAAGATGTAATCCTCTCCAAATAACGGAGTGCCTAAAATCATAATTGAACCCTTGGAATCAGGAGTATCAATCAAAACTCCTCGTTCCTGGGAAGAATAATTAATCCATTTTTCCGGATAAACTAAAGAGATGTCCAGATAGGCATACTGATATTGGTAATAAACATAACCTTCTGGCACTTCTACCCCCGGTGGTAATTCCTTTTGTTGACTATGGATGGTGTGGTTAAAACTGAAAAATAACAAAAATATAAAACAAAGGAAAATGATTTTTTTCATGTCTTCTCTACTCCTACTTTTTGCTTCTTTTTTTGTTTAATTAAAGTTTGTTCTCAAGATCAGAAGGTATGCTTCTCAATTTATTTCCAATTAGCCCTGGAGAACTATCTTCATAGGCTAACCCTCCACAAAACTTATCAGGATTTCCTTTTCTTCCGCTCCAGACTTGTTCTTGATAGAATAAGTTAGTTAAAGATTCTCGCTTATTTTCGGAAAGCCCTCTCCAAGAAGAAGGATTATCTAAATCATCAATTAGATAGTAGTCAGGTTCAGGTTCTCCTGCATTATAGCAATCAAATCTCCAAGTATTTCCACCACCACAATCTTCCATTACAAAACCGCCTCCAAGATATACCAGGGATACGTCTTCACAACAAGAAACTGTGGGGTAAATAGCATGTTTATCCTCGGACATTTGTAATTTCAAAATGTTTTCTTCAAAAGTTAATTGACCACACATTTCTTCATCAAAAGGCCAAGCTACAATCCCTCGAGTGAAACAATCTCGATTCCAAGCATGCCAAACTGCTGAGTGATCATTATCACCACCATGAGCAGAGGTAAAAACATACCTTAATTGCATATTTTTACCCCCCGCAGTCATTACTTCCCAAGCCATGATAACTCTCTCCACATCTCCATTATGTCCATAAAAACCGGCTCTGCCATAATCTTTACTCCAAGTCACTGCATAAGTAAATATAATATATTGAACCTCTTCATTATCCTGCACTTTAGTATAAGGGAATACCCGGACAAAATTTACCACATGATGCTCAGGATGTTCAAACCAATCTTCATCCTCGTCGAGCTCAAATTTAGGATTGATGTACTCCATTGCTTTATCTTCCCATTCTTGCAATATTCCATCCCCATCTGAATCAATATCAGAACCTTTTTCCGTTTCACTCACAAAAATGGGAATGTTACTATTAAGCGCCCTGCCTTCATCAGATAAGCTTAATATTAGTTTGGGTTGTTGGTTTACAACATGAATCTTGTTTTCAACTGAAATATGTCCGGTACGCTCTGTAGTGCCGCTATTTTCCTGAACGGAAAAACTTAAAGTCTGACTTCCTGGACCACTGCTGCCTGAATAAATCTGTATCCAGGAAACATCAGATACGGCAGCCCACTGGCAACCGGAATACGCGGGAGTTACGGTAAATTCCCCTGTACCCCCCGCAGACTGGAAAGTTGAATGATAACTGGAGAATTCAATGTTACAAGGTCTACCCGGTTGAATTACTGTATGTACCTTATCTCCTATTGTAATATGACCGATACGTTCCGGTCCATCATTTCCGGCTATAATATATTCTAAAGTTATAAGCCCTGCTCCACTACCACTGCTGCCAACCAAGATACGAATCCAGGGGACATCTACCTCTGCAGACCACTGACAATCTGGAGAAGATGTCGTAACATATATCGTATTAAGTCCACCAGAAAATCCTGTACTCATTTCATAGTTGGATAGAGTGAAGCTGCAGGATGTCTCCGTATCTTCCCCTCCATTATCACCGTGATAAACCTCGGGATTTTCTATATAAAGCTGATACTCGCCTTCTCCGGAAGAACGAGATATTCTGATGTACCAGGTTCCAGTGGAATCAGCCACATAATCCAGAGTCTTGGTATCCAGCTGGGTAATGGAAGAACCTCGGGAGTTGCGGTTGGGATTTAATAAAGAGATATTATAATTGGCATTACCGGGAACCCAAAGCTGTAAGTTGATCTGTTGCCCTTTCTGCAGATTAATACTGTAATAATCATCATTATCGCCTGCTTTCAACAACCCGGTCAAGGTGCCGTCAGATATGGGAATGGCCTCCTGATAGGAATCGCCGGCATCCTGTCCGCTACCTGCATCATTCTGGTTTTCTATGGCCACAGAAAGTTGATACTCGCCTTCTCCGGAAGAACGAGATACCCTGATGTACCAGGTTCCAGTGGAATCAGCCACATAATCCAGAGTCTTGGTATCCAGCTGGGTAATAGAAGAACCTTGAGAAGAACGATTGGGATTTAACAAAGCAAGATTATAACTGGCATTACCGGGAATAGTTAGTTGAAGGGTAATCAATTGTCCCTTTTCTACATAAATTTGATAGTAATTATCATTGTCTCTTTGCCCTTCTCCAATATCCTCACCCAGACAACCGGTATAATTACCTGATTGAATTAAATTTGCTCCTTCCCATGTATCAGTATTAGTAATCTGTTGCTCTTCCTCTCCTACCTCATCCTGCTCTTCTATTTTTTCCTGTTCATCTGTTTCTTTTTCCTCTCCTATCAACATTACAATACTGTCTAATCTAAAAGCTATGTGATTATCCTGAGGTGATTCCCGTTCTATCCTTATCAGAATTGTAGCTGCCCCGGGAATGAATGCCCTATCGATGCTTACCTGTTCCTGACAGGTATAACCTACTGGATCATCTGGGGCTAAAATATTGGAAAGGACAACAGTTTTAGTCTTAAAAACTCCACCCATATTCCCGCTTCCAGGAAAACCATAGATTAGTTTGAATTTTGCCTCAAATCCCCTTCCCCCATCGAGACGATCAGTGGCTAAAGCAGTGATATCTAAAATTAAATCTTCTTCACCAGGAGTTATCTCTTCAAAAGTCCACTCTGCATAATGTTGCAGCGCCAAATCTCTAAGCCAGTTCCATCCTTCAATTAAATCTCCATCTGACCGATAAGTACTGGCCTGTACAGTTTTAGTTTCAGCTAATACTATTATATTAAAAGACAGTGATAATAATAAGATTAAGAAAATAAAAATATTAGTTAATATAAATACTTTTATCTTTTTCATAAAAACCTCCTCTTTCTTTTGTTCTAGACCCCATTATTAATTTATGAGAATAATAATACTTAGATTGTTGCTTCCTAACTCTCTAAAGGCAGAAAGGCAATGAATGATTATGGAATCATCAGTCAAAGTCCAATTATGATATAGTTCATTATTTATTTTTACCGAAAAATCTCGGCTGACTATTTCATCTGGTAAATTAATCTTCAAATCGATATACTCATAATCTTCAGCCATAAGTCTTGTATCTCCAATACTTACTCCTATATTATAGGAATGTTCATATAACACTTGGGATACTTCCTCTGGTCCATATCCGGAATAGTAAAAGTAAATTGAATTTTTCGATTGCCTCGGTTTGGACAATACCTCTGCTTCTTCGTTCATACTTAATATAGATGCTTCTCCAGCGTTAACATTTCTCTGGCTAATTCTCAGTCTAGATTTAATATTGTTAACTTCTAAAGAAACAAAATTTCGGGGAGACAAAGTCTGCATATCAACAAAAGTAAAAGAGTTGCTTTCAATGAAAGGTACTTCAGGGTAATCCACCGATATTTTATCTGAATCTGATAATGCAATAGGAAGAGATATTTCATCCTGAACTCTATAATACCTAGGGTGATTTTGATTGATATTATCTCCGGTTACAGTTATTTTATCCTCCAGGGGTATTGCTGCTCCCTGTTCATTAACCGCTTGAATCATTACCTTCAGTGCAGATGGTCCATAAAATATGGAAGGTATGTAACCCTGAACTATAAGATTACCCAGGTTAGAGGCACTTAGATGATAAATCTTTTGCCCTACAGTTCCCACTAACAAAGAATCCTGGAAAGGAATCAGGCAAGTAATATCCACAGCAAATCCTTCCGCCATATTGAGGGGTGTCTGGTGAAAAGCACTGTTTAGATTGAATTGGGAAGATATATAATCTGGCAAATTTTCCCTTATATTTTTTATTGATTCAGGCAACTCTACAAATTCTCGGTACCATACCGGCTGACTATTTATCAGGTCTATAGCTAATAATTGATAACCATGATTAATGCAATAAGCATATGCCTCATCATCACTCCCCAGGCTAATTATGCTATTCGGCTCTATGTAAACAGGAATGCTCTGGGAGGTAGAAGGTGCATAATACTCCTGTTCGATATCACGGGGAAGTTTCCACTGTTCATTTCCCTGATAATCAAAACACTGCATTTGTCTACCCGCAATAATCTTATCAGAAAAAAGTCTTCCTAAATTCAGCATGTCTTCCAATTGACTTAATTGACCGGAGAGATAATTATATTTATATCCGTCGGTAAAAATATTCTGTAAATAGCGGATAGCATGGTCATGCATCCATCTAAAATATTCCAGCTCTTCACCCTCCAGGCTATAGAGGTATTGTCCAGCCAGAATATAATTCCCTAATAGAAAAACCTCCCCATTGCTTTTTTTATCTGATTCCCAGCATAGTTCTGGCTGACTCCTGCTAGAATCAAAATGATATAAGGCAATCGGCCAAGCAGCTAATAAAAAATGACCATCATAATCCAGGCTTCTGCTATATTCTCGAATACTTCTCTTGGAACCATACGTTGTATCTTCAAAGATATTATCGCTAGTCCATATCTTATTGCCTAATTGGGTATCAATCATAACTAACCGATTATCATTGGAAAAGGCTAATAATCTTTCCTGCTGGGTATCAGGATAACTCAGAAGTAGGGCAGCAGACTGTAGCAAAGTCCCATCAAATCCTGCAATGCTAAACTGCTCTTCCCCTGATGAGTTGTATTTGGTAATAGTGCCAGAGGTGAATAGGACAAAAAAATTGTCAGAATTACAAACTATGTCTACTGGAATTCCCTCAGTTTCAATCACCCAATCAGTAGTCAGAGGCGGTTCCAGATTGATATTTTTCCATCCGGTATGTCCGCGGTTACCACCTTTGGTAAACCAGGGTAAGGTTTTCTCATCAGCTAACGTAAACCAACCCATAAAGGCATGATTATTCTCCCAATTAGATTCAGGAAAAATTATACTTCTGTTTATTCCCAGATTAATACCCAAGTATAAGTCGTAATTTCCTGCTGTGATATAATCTAGATTCAAACGATCCAACTGAATAGATATGGTTTCCTGGTAGAATATCTTTTCTAATTCTCCTGTATTAAGAAGAAGATCAAGCGCATGACCATCTCGCAGCCATAATTCATAAGTAATGGGTCCCCATTTGGGATAAAAAGGATTCTGCTGATTATATTCATTCCATTTCTTAATAATTTCTTTAATTCCACTTTTTTCGGAAATATCAAAATTGAATTGGAGATTTTTATACTGATCAATTGAAAAATTGACCTTCTCCAAAGCAAAATCAGGAAGAGTGTCATCTAATTCAGGAGAGACAATAAAATCTACAGTGCCTCGAATAATATTATTGATCTGATTTTCTTCTTCCGGCAGGATAGAAACCTGTAATTGACATTCATGAAAACCAGGCCTATACACCATTGTATTATCAGAGGGGTCATCAATCTTTTGGTCCAGGCTAAAAACCTGTTCCACAGTAAAGAATTGACTGGAATTAGCAGCAAGGTCCTGTATTTCTTTCTCCCATACTTTTTCATTTTGCTCAAAAATATGATTATCATTGTGGTCAATAGATAGGCATAACTTTAAAGGAAGATTCTGATATTCACTGCTATGGAAATTTTTTTTGCCTATATTGGTCAAATAAAGAGTAAAATTGGTTTTTCTATCGGGATATAACTCCTGTTCTGGGTGATTACGGCTATTTAGAGCAGCATAAGCAGGTAATTTCAAGTCTACCTTTAAATCCAGGGCTGGAAGCACTTTTACCTGAAAGGGAAATATAATTTTACCGGCATTGGTATTCCAGAATATTTCATTTGGCTCAGTAACTTCAAGGGCAGGGGGCCTGGGCAGGTATTCAGGGTTTACAATTAACTTACAATCATGGGCTCCTGATTGCTGAAAAGTATGAACAACTTCATATCCTTCTTGAGGTGCAGAGCCAGATGGTAATTCCCAGGAAACATTGACCTGAGCACCAGCAGGTCTTTCTAAAAGTTCAGTCTTAAAGGTAACTTCATCCCCGATGAATGTCTCTATATCCCGAGGTAAGCTGATAATCGGATTTAAAAAATAGGGGGAAAAGGATAAAGAAGTATAGCAGCTTACTCTATTGGATCCTGATATCTTTTTAGCGCTTGAACTGAGAGCAAGATAAACTTCTTCAATCTCACTTTGGCCATAATCTTCTGCATTGATTAATACCACTCCACTCCACATCATTATCCCATCCTGATTTGCTGCTGTAGCACTAACGCTGTTAATATTTTCCAATTCACAATCTGCCAGATCATAGATATAATATTTCTCATCATCCTTAAAACGAACACCGATGGAGGTCTTGCTTTTTATATTTCCTCTTTGCCCTTGTTCGCATTGAAACCAAACACCAATCTTAAAAGGGAACATTATCATGGTTCCAGAACCTTGAATTTTGCTGATAACCGTATCACATATTTCTAGATTAGTTTGCGAGATTCCTACATGGCTTTCCAGATTTAAAGAATAATCCTGAGACTGATATGGAGCAGGGACATTATTATATTGAATCCTACCCCCGGCTACCAGATCATCATAGGATAGTGATACGGTTGGTCTTATCCCCCCACTAAAACTATTGATCCCCTCCACAAAAAAAGTACCAAAATCTCCCGATGGTATATTGCTAATAGTTCCACCCTCTCCTCCGGTGATATTGTAAATCATTTGCTGTTCATCATTTTTTATCATAATCATCCCTGACTCCGGACAGGGAGATATTTCATAACCAGTGGTAGTAGGGTAGAGAAAACCTATTTCTTTTTGGGACTGCAGATAAATATCCGCTAATAACATTATGATAGCTGGTGCAATAGTATAGCGAGTAGCCACATCAGCTAATGCAGAGCCTAAATCTCCCAAAGGACCACTGCGAGCAAAGACATCATCTAAAAAACTCATATCGGGAACTGGATTTAATAATTCATCAAGCTCTTCAAAATAATTTTCTGAAGGATTGTAGGTAATACTGTTCCACTGATTCATCGGAGCAATGAAATTATCATCCAGCTGCATTAGATAATTAGGTTGGTAAGGAATTTGCAAGCTGTTAACTGGATCGTATCTCCAGATGGAAGATGGAGGAGCAGCGCCAAAATTATAAGAAAAGATATTGAGCTGATTAAGAGCAGATGTAATATTTTGTTCGGATAAATTATACTTTAGTAAATTTTCTTTTTCTTCCATTGCCAGCAGTGCTTCAGCAAAAGTTCTAAAATTAACTCCTTGGATATGTAAGAGGTGGTTGACACTATTAGCAGCATCAATAACTTCCTGAGCTGAATTAAAAACATTTTTATAAGGAGGGATTGAGGTGTGATAGGGTTCAAAATCAGAAGGTTTAGAAATATATAATGGTATATAATCTCCATAGATTAAGGAGCGATTGGTAATTCCGGTCCCAAAAAAGGGCATGATAATGGCATTATCAATATAGTTAATATGAACGTACCCAGCTTGCTCAGTGATTACTTCCCCTTCATTGGCTAATGCCAGTAAGGCGGTATTTAATACTAACCAAAATAATAAAACTAATATAACAACACGTACTATTTTCACAGTTTTTCCTCCTGTTAAAACTTATTCTTCAAGCAGGGGGTTACTTTCAATCTGCATTACCTTTTCTCTTACAAGAAAAAGATTGAACCAGGTGGAGAAGAAATAAAATAAGAAAAGAAAACTAAAAGAAATGTAATTATTTTATATTATACTATTTTTGGAAAAAATCAGTAATAAAATTTATAGCAGAAGGGATAAATATAGTTATCAGTCACTGGTAGTTGATATTTAGTAGTTAGATTAGATTTTAAGTTTATAGTTGAGTTCCTATCGAATTGCTTGATATCCTATAGACCATTTACCACAGCGATCGCCCCAGCGAGCAATCGGTTCACCATCAATCATTATTTCTATCACTTCACAATGATTGGGGCAACCGTCACATTCAAATCCGGAAGTTTGATAATCCCGCTCAACTAACTCGAATCCATAAAAAGTAGAGGTGTGGGGATTTTGCTCCATTTCTTCTTTGACCAATAAAGCCGCTCCTATAGCTCCCATTACCCGGTAATACTCCGGAACAATTATTTCATAACCTGTTTCTTTTTCAAAACTTTTCTTGATTCCGGAATTAGCAGCAACACCACCCTGAAAGAAGACAGGTGGTAAAATTTTCTTCCCTTTTCCTACATTATTAAGGTAATTACGCACCAATGCTTCACACAAACCGGCAATGACATCTTCTTTTTTATAACCCATCTGCTGCTTATGGACCATATCCGACTCCGCAAAGACTGTGCATCTTCCGGCTATGCGTACCGAATTTTCCGAACGTAAGGCATAATTACCAAACTCCTCAATAGGAATATCCAAACGATAAGCTTGATGATCTAGAAAAGACCCGGTACCAGCAGCACAAATGGTATTCATGGCAAAATCAACCACTACCCCATTCTGGAGAATAATAATTTTAGAATCTTGACCACCTATCTCAAAGATGGTACGTACTTCCGGATTCACATATAATGCTGCTACAGAATGAGCGGTAATTTCATTCTTTATAATATCAGCTCCCACTATAGCCCCGGCTAGCACTCTTCCACTACCTGTGGTACCAACACCTATTACTTCTAAGGAAATGCCCTTATTCTCTTTTTTAATAATAGAGAGCCCCTCCTTGATCATTGTAATTGGTTGCCCCTGGGTTCTCAGATAAACATCGCTAAGTACATTATTATTTTCATCCAATAAAACGAGATTAGTGCTTACTGCCCCTACATCAATCCCTAAAAATGTCCTCATGATACCATCACTACCTTCTTCCTTCTCTTTTTAAGCAAATCGATAAAAGCTTCTATACGAGTATTAAGACCTTCTTCACCAGTTTGCTCATCATAGGTCAATGTCAAAGTGGGAAAGTTTAAGTCCTCGCTAACCTTTTTTAAAATAGTCTCGGCAACAATCTCAGGCATACAGGTAAAGGGAATAACCTGAATAGCTCCGTCTAATCCTTCCCGATGAGCCAACACCACATTACCCACAGTGGTTTGCCCTTCACCACCTACTGAATGTGCCAGGTAATGGTAGGCTGCTTCTTCAATCTCCTTCTCTTCCTTAAAGCTGTCCTTGAAAATTTTTAACCTCATAATAGGGCCAATCCAGGCTTCGATAGAATTTTTCCTTACTACCTCTACACCCAGATAACCAAGTTTCTCTTCCAGATGATGATTGGAGAAAGGCTCCAGAGAGACATAGAATTCCCCTACCAGAGCTATTCTAATAAGAATTTTCTTTTGAAAATCAGTAATATCCTTGAATTTACTTAGAGTGTCTTCTTCAATTTGCTTTAGCGTTTTTAGGTCTTTTGCCTTTTTTATCTTAATCATACTCTCCTTTAATGCTCGGGAGGACTCCCCTCTCTTCTTTTCCCTTGGTCGAACCTGTAATACTTTATTTTCCAATTTTTCCATTAACAAAATTTTCTGCCAGGCTAATTGATATTGATTAATCATATAAGACCAGCTTCTACCATTACGTAAGATATTAATATTATCCCATAGGGTCATCCAGTTCCCCCGGGGAATTTCCATAATAATCATTTTAAAGTCATATCCCAGATCTATAAGTACGTCCCGCTGTACCTGAGCATAATAACCAAACCGACATGGCCCCCAGCCACCGGCCATAATTAACCTTTCAGCACCGAGTTCTAGAGCCTCTATAAAATTACCCAGAGCAATCTTTAGAGGCAAGCAGCAATATTCCGGTGAATATCTGACTCCCAAGTCCAGAGTTTTTTTACTGTTAGGCGGCACCTCTACCAGCTCATGTCCCATGTCTGTAATAATAGTTTCATTAATCACTTCAATGTTACCAAGACGGGGTAAAGCTAATTTCATTTCTCTTTTTCCTCCTGATCATATCCAGAAAGGCCTCAATACGGGTATTGATACCCGCTTCTCCGGTATGCTCATCAAAAACAAATTCAGTATAGGCAACTCCAGGGTGCTGCTGGCTTTGATGATGAATCAGCTCACCTACCATGGAATCTTCTCCGCATTCAAAGGAAGTTAAATGTATAATCCCCTCCACCCGGTTTTCAAAATAATAAAAGGCAGCACCTGTTACTTTTCGGGAAAGACTCCAGAAAATTGGTTTATATAGCTTTTTCAATTGTTTTTTAACAATATTAGGGGGCACCATTCCTGGTGTCAACACATTAACCTTCATATTCTTCAACTTCTCTATCAAGTTTAAGTTAATATAAGAATCATTAATTAAATAATCATGACCAACTACGGCAATGTTAATTGGTATCTCTGGTAATTGTTTCCTAGCACTATTAGTATCGATGTTTAATAGACCGGGTCTAAGTGTTTTGGGATCTAAAATATTAGCCACATAATTTTTCTGGAAATTTTCCCAGGAGGCAGAAAAGGCTCTGGAGATAGCTAAAGAATTTTCAGTTACCAATTGCCCTACCTGAAATAAACTATTCTTCCAGGTACCATAAGACTTTCTAATATCAACAACCGGATTGATAATTGGGCATAAAGAAGTAAGGGAAGTTTTTACCATGTCCGGGAGACCAATAATCTTGGGGCAAAAGAAGGCACCCTTTTCGACACATACCATTCTAGGAATCAACATATAATCCACCTGATCGGCTAAACTTAATACATGTCCGTAGAACACCTTTACTGGCAGACATACCTCGCTTAGAGAAGAACGTATTCCTAAATCAAGAATATTTTTATTAGTAGACTTAGAAAGTATTACCTCTGCTCCCAGGCGAGTTAAAAACTCTTTCCAGAGAGGATAGTACTCATAGAAATAGAGTGCATAAGGTATACCAATCTTTTTCTTCTTCATTTTCTTTACCGCTTTCCTGAAAGCAGGATTAAAATACTCAAACAAGATTTAATAAGTATAATCAATTCGCCTGAGCATGGGTACAAAAAGAACCCCAGTAATTCCTTCCGAAACTCTCTTACCTTCTTTGATATAAATTTTCATTAAGGTTTGAATCATCCACACACTACCGACTGGAATGACCATTCGTCCATGCTCTGGATGTAATTGTTCTAATAAGGGTGGAGGTACATGATCGGGAGCACAAGTAACTATAATGGCATCAAAAGGTGCTTCCTCCTCCCAGCCATAATAGCCATCTCCAATTATAAATTTAACATTATTATAACCCAGCCTGTTTAGCAGATCTTGTGCCTTTAAGGATAATGATTCGTAAATTTCTATAGTATAAACTTCCCTTACTATTTCTGCTAAAATGGAGGCTTGATATCCAGAGCCGGTACCGATTTCCAGGACTTTTTCTTCTCCGGTTAGCTCCAGTAATTGGGTCATCAAAGCGACAATATAGGGTTGGGAAATGGTCTGACCTTCAGCAATACCTAACGGATAATCATTATATGCTTCATCCTTAACTCGGTTATCTACAAATTCATGTCGGGGAACATTTCTCATGGCTCCCAAGACTAGTGTATCGGTAATATCTCGGGCAACTAATTGACTGGTTACCATCTTCTCTCGACGTTGATGGTAGACGGATTCTTCTGTTTCCTGCGAGAAGATCGCAGTGTCAAACATCATTAAAGAAAAGATTAATATGAGAAAAAGATATACTATTTTAAACCTTTTCATTTTATTATCCACCTCCATTCAACCTAAGCAGTAAAATAGGTCAAACACTAGTGGCAATTAGCTGTTTTATAAATAATCAGCCTGTAGTAAATAATGTTACCCTTTTATCACTTTTTTTTCAAGATTGCTTTTCAGTAAGTTAGTCTTTCTTAAATTGTTATTTTTTAAAATCTCCTTAGGTTTAATCTTTTTCAGCAATTAATCCCCTTTTGCTTTAACTTTTAATTCTTTTTGAGCAAAATTTTAGTAAAAATATCCTCTATTTTTACTGTTACTGGACTACAAAATAATATCCCATGACTTATTATATACCAGAAACATTTTATTAATAAAAATTACTTATAAAAAAATTAAATAATAGCTAATTCAGGAGGTAACTAAATTTTTATCATGAAAATAATGAATAAATTAATACCAAAGGCTAAAACTGGTAATAAGGAAGCTATGAGGCAGTTAATAGAGCAATTTAACCCTCTCTTAAAAAAACAGGCCAGCTTTTTCAAGCTATTGGGACTGGAATATGAAGATGCCTATCAACAAGCTGTTTTATACTTTATTTCCGGTGTTTACCAGTACCGGCTGATACCACCGGTAACCTTTGCCGGATATATGAAGAAAAGGATTAAATGGGGGCTTTGGATGTATTGGAGAAAACTGCATGGGAATAATAGTGGGAAATAAAGTTTTTAGTTTTCAGTTTATAGTTTTGGGGAAAAATACAGGAATTAACGGGACAGGAGCATTAGAAAAACATATATCTAATAATAATTTTAAGAGAATAATCAAGAATTAAAAAAATATCATGAGGATAAAAATAACCTAGAAAGGCATTAACAGTATGGAAAATCAATTAGATAAATTTATGCTGCGGGAATGCTTAAGTAAGCTTGCTTGGCAGGAACGGAAGATTATTTTGCTCTACTACTGGTGGGGATATCGAGATGCGGAAATTGGAAATATGCTGGGCAAATCCCAGCAAATAATTAATTACAGGCGTAACCAGGCCTTAAAAAAGATTAAACAAGTATACTTAAAGGATTCCCTTCCTCCTGAACCATCTAAAAATATTATGGATAGTTAAAGCTAACAATATGATAATAATTAGTGCAGAAAATCTTCTATGGGTAATATTACCAATTACTTCAGACTGCTGGTAAAAATTTGTCTATTTATTAGCAGTAGATAGAAGGATTCCTTGATAAGCCAGGGCGATCTGGGCAGCTATGCAGGCATTATGCTTTAACAGTTCTATGTTTGCTTTTAAACTTCTTCCCTCACTAAGATCTTTTATTTTATTTAGCAAATAAGGAGTAAGTTTTTTACCTTTAATATTATCCTGGTGGGCTAATTTCATAGCTTGTTCTATCCAATGATCAACCTTCTTTTTACTAAGAGCAAATTCAGTGGGTACCGGATTGGTTATTAATAAACCGGTTCCTAATTTCAATCGTAAATGAGCCCAAACCACTTGAGCTGCTTCCCAACTATCTTTTAAAGGATAATCAACTTTCAAATGACTGGATTGACTATAAAAAGCAGGTAAATCTTCTGTTTGGTAACCTAATACTGGAACACCTACAGTCTCTAGATATTCCATGGTACGGGGAATATCTAGAATAGCCTTGGCACCAGAACAGATTACCGCCACTGGAGTCCTGGCAAGCTCAGTTAAGTCAGTAGAAATATCCATAGGATATTCTCCGTGGTAATTATTATAAACGCCTCCAATGCCACCCGTTGCAAAGAATATTATCTGACAGTGATGAGCTATCCACATGGTTAAAGCTACGGTGGTTCCTGCATGCATGCCCTTGGCAACAAGAGAGGATAAGTCTCTCTTGCTGGCTTTAATAGTGCTTTTAGAATGGGCAAGTTTCTCAATTTCATCATGACTTAAACCAACCCTTATCTTACCATCTATAATGGCAATAGTAGCAGGAATAGCTCCCTGATCACGTATATTCTTTTCCATCTGGAAAGCTGTATCAATATTTTCCGGAAAGGGCAAACCATGCGTGATAAGATTAGATTCCAGTGCCACAACCGGTTTGCCTCTTTTACCTTTGCCGATTGCCTCTCTTATTTCTTCTGAAATTTCAAAATAATCCATCATTATAAAATCCTGAATATTCTTACCATTTGTTTCTTAACCATAACTTCATCAAGCTGGGAATAGACCGACTCAGGAGAATTAACCGTTAAGACCGAGATAATAAGACCTATTTGAACCGACTGGTAAAGTCTATAATTATGATATAATCCGTAGGCCATTCCAGCTACCAGTGCATCACCTGCCCCGGTACAATCTACCATTTTTCTTCTCCTGGTATTAATAAACTCTCCCTCTGGAACCTGCACTGAATAGATATAAACACCCTGAGTGCTGTTGGTCAAGATAATGTTCTGAACACCTTTTTTCATTAGCCTTTCTATGGCTCTCTCTCGATCAGCAGAATTTTTTATTACTATACCGGAAAGAGCACCAAGTTCACCGATGTTAGGAGTGAGATAATTAATTTTGGGTAAAATTCCTAATAATTTTCTGCTTTTTACTATTGATACCGGATCAACAATCAAAGGTATTTTTTCTCTACTACATAAAGAGGCAATATAATGAATTGCTTGGGTAGTAAGATTGGTATCAATGATAACAAGGCGGTTTTTCATTATAATCCCAGTTTTGGCAATAAGGTAACGGGGGGTAACCCTTTTCATAATCACATTATCACTTACGGCAACCTGCATATTTCCCTTTTCATCCAGTACAGCTATATACTTTCCGGTAGGATCCTTTTTGGATAGAATTACATCTCTGGTCTGAACATGGGCATTTCTTAGCTTTTCCAGAATCTCTCTGCCTTCTTCATCATCACCTACCACAGTTAAAAAGTTTACCGGGATGTTTAGTAATCCCAAATAATGAGCAATATTTCTCCCCACACCGCCATGACTAATCCGTATGGTTCCAGGATTGGAAGTATCCCATTGAAGAACATTTTTAGGCTTTCCTTTTATATCAATATTGGCACCGCCGATAACTACAATGCCCTCTTTTTCTTCTTCAGAAGAATTTGTAATCACTTCAGAAAACTTCCTTTATTCTTAGAGTAAATCCTTATTACTAGAGCGGGTGATTTTAAGAAACTTCTAATTTTTTAAGCATTATCCCTTTTCAAAGCTGCTTTTTTTATGGTTAAATAAAAAAACCAATAATTTAAGTTAAGTTGAGATACAATTCTCTTGCTCCATGTGAACTTCTAACCAGAGGCGCAGAGGCAACTCCTTTGAAACCCATCTGATAAGCCTTTTTTTTATAGAATATAAACTGTTGTGGGGAAATATATTCTATAATAGAGTGATGCCAGTGGGAAGGTGCTAGATACTGCCCTATGGTTAACATATCACAATCTGCTGCTCTTAAATCATGTAAAACTTGAATTACTTCCTCTTCCCTTTCTCCCAAACCAACCATTATTCCTGATTTGGTTATTATTTCCGGGGCAATCACCTTGCTATGGCTTAAAACAGCAAGAGAACGATGATAGTCCGCCTTTGGTCTTACCTCATTATATAAGCGGGGCACTGTTTCCAGATTATGATTTAATACATCAGGAGCAGCTTGAAGTACGCCAGCTAATGCTTTCCAGTCTCCAGCAAAATCTGGAATAAGCACCTCTATTAATAATTCTTCTGAAAACTGTTGTAATTTCTGAATAGTCTGAATAAATTGAAATGCTCCGCCATCAGACAAATCATCGCGAGTTACTGAGGTGATTACTACATATTTTAAACCAAGTTCTTGTACTGCCTGCACTATATGCTCCGGCTCATAAGCATCAACCGGTTCAGGTTCTCCTTTCTGAACATTACAAAAAGTACAATTCCTGGTACAATGTTTGCCTAAAATTAAAAAGGTAGCAGTCTTTTTGCTAAAACACTCCAGAAGATTAGGACACATGGCTTCCTGGCATACTGTATGAAGTGAGAGGCGATTTAGCAAGGAAATAACCTGTTCGGTCTCTTCATTCTTTCTATGCTTTATCCTTAACCAATCTGGCTTTCTGGTAATCATTTTTATAACTCCATACTTTAAAGCAAGGTTGTTTTATCTTCCCAACAAGGCTTTAGACGAAAAACTTCTCCAAAGCATTGTACAACCTGCTTTTTCACTATGGCAATATCCTGCTTTTTACCTGTTAATTTTTTAATGGAAGTTACCCCTTTGCCGGTAATACCACAGGATAATATCCATTGAAAGGCAGTTAAATCGGTGTTGACATTAAAGGCGAATCCGTGCATAGTAACTCCGGAGTGTATTGATAAACCGATAGCAGTGATTTTATCATTCCCCACCCAGACTCCGGGATATTCAGGAATAGGACCAGCTGCAATGTGATAATATTTATTGAGTAATTGAATAAAAACTTCTTCTAAAGCTCTTATTAATTCCTTAATTCCGGGTACATGATTTAGAAAGCGCATAATGGGATAACCTACAATCTGCCCGGGACCATGATAAGTTACATCTCCACCCCGACCAATGGAGCATACTTTTACACCCTGTTTTGCTAAAAACTCTTTTGGGGCTAATATATTACCCTGGTTTCCTCTTTTCCCAATGGTAATTACCGGTTCATGTTCCAGAAGGAGTAAAGTATCATCGGTACGGTCTTCCTGTCTTAATCTCAGCAATCTTTCTTGAATTAATAATGCCTCTTCATAATCAATTAATCCTAAATCAACGATTTTTATTTTCTTTTCTCCTGATAGCTGATTCATAGTACTGTCCCCACTATAGCATTTATCTTTTACTCAGTAATGCCAGGAAAATAATCTTTTTTTATCTTTTTCCCATCAACACCAAGCTCGTGCAAGGCTTCTTCTACCGACTTAACCATAACCATAGGACCAGATATATAGAAAATTCGCTCGGCTATATCTAGAACTACCTTTTTAATTAAAGGGATGTCACAGCGCTGTGGTGAAAAAAGATAAACGATGTCTAACCTATCATACTGTTTTGCTAATCGTTCTATGGTATCCTTAAAAATAATATGATTTTCATCCTTATTACTGTAAATCAATATAATATCTTTGTTTTCTTCCCTTTTTTCCAATTCCAGGAGAATAGAATGATAGGGAGTTATGCCAATTCCACCAGCAACAAAGACTAATTTTTTATCCTCCACATTTACGGTAAAGCTTCCATCAATTTTAATAGCTTCTACTGTATCTCCTGCCTCTTTGGCAAAGAGAGCCTTTTTGAAAGAACTGCTTTCTGCAAACAAATAACGAGTAGTAAGCCTAATCTTTCTTTGAAAGGGTGGCGAAGAGATGGTAAAAATACGGGTATCCCCCCTGTTATCGGGATTGTCATGAAGAATCTTATAAAGGACATACTGTCCTGCCTGCCAGGAGATGGGTTCCTGTGGTTGAAGGATAAAACTGAAAACATCATCAGTTTCTCTTAGCTTTTCTTCTATTAGAAATTTCATTTTTAGCCCCTTTACTTGATTAATTAAAAGATAGCTTTTATTAGATTGATTATAATTATAACATATTAACCAATTTGAATACTATGATAATAATCATAAGGATATAGAATTTTTAAGAAGAAAACTGGGAAGTATATTAGAAATATTTTAAATTATCTTGGCATTAATAGACCTATGTTCTGGTCCACTCAGTAAGCAGTTAAACCTCCATCAACCGGTAAAGATACTCCGGTGAGAAATAATGACTCATCACAGGCAAAGAAAAGAGCGGCATTTACTACATCATTAACAGTTGCTAATCTTCCTAATGGAATCTCGCCAAGCCTTTCATGTAATCTTTCAGGATCTGTCAACATCTTATTTACCAGATCAGTTCGTACTGTAGAGGGGTGCAGAGAATTGATTCTGATACCATCTTTAGCATATCTGACCGCTGTAGATTTAGTTAACAGGGTAATTGCCCCCTTAGAAGTTGTATATGCTTCCGGAGTATATTTGTGTCCTACCAATCCACAAATGGAAGACATATTTATAATGCTTCCACTTTTTTGTTTTCGCATTACCGGTAAGGCATGTTTGATCCCCAGAAAGACACTCCTGACATTCACCCGCATCATGGTATCCCATTCCTCAACCTCCATCTTCTCTATTGGTTTCCTTATGTTAATTCCGGCATTATTTATTAAAATATCTAATCGCTGATGTGATTCAATTATGTGAGAGGTCAGCTTCTTCCAGTCCTTTTCTAAGGTAACATCCATGGGGAAAAATTCAGCCTTTCCGTCACTTTGTCTAATTTTATTCTCCAAATCCTTGCCGGATGAATTATCCAAATCACACAGCAATACTACTGCTCCTTCCTGGGCAAATCGCAAGGAAATAGCAGAACCAATACCTCCAGCTGCTCCAGTAATGATAGCAATTTTTTTAGCTAACCTATCCATATTTATTATTTTCCTTCTTGTATCATTTCAGCGTTTATCTGAGCATGTTTTCTGGTATACTCAATTGTTCTGCGGAAACCACTGTAGGCAATTAACACAATGGCAGTCAGTAAAACTATCCCCACCGGTCTCCCTAATAGAGGTATCAGACTTCCACGGCTCTGCATCAGTGCTTGACGGAAACTGATATCGGCGAGAGGTCCTAAAATAATTCCCAGAACCAGTGGTGCCATAGGATATTCTAATTTACGCAGAATATAACCTAAAATACCAAAGAAAAAGGTTACTTTGATATCAAAAATCCTTACCCCTCCAGCATAAGCACCGATTACTGTAAGAGGCAAAATGAGGGGCATCAATATTTCTCTTCTCAATTTTAATAATGAAGCAATGGGCTTGGCAATTATTAGTCCCCATATTAGCATAAAGCAAGTTGCTATCAAAAGAGAGATGGCAACTTCATAAAGAAATCCAGGATGTTCAATGGGCAACATTGGACCGGGTTGAACGCCATGAAGCCAGATAGCTGCAAGAAACATAGCGGCAGGAGGGCTTCCTGGAACCGCCAAAGTTAATAAGGGAATCATAGCCCCTCCAATTACGGCATTATTGGCTGTTTCAGCAGCAGCTACTCCCTCCAGACATCCGGTACCAAATTTTTCTCCCTGTTTAGAACTCCTTTTTCCCACATCATAAGCCACCCAAGCTCCAACATCTTCTCCTGCTCCAGGTACCGCACCAATACCTACACCAATAATTCCCGAACGTATTGCTGTAGGAATAAGGGAGCGAATAGTTTTCCAGCTGGGTATAACTTTGGTGATTTTACCCAGGATTTTATAGGGAACTTCCTGTTCTAAAACAATAAGTATTTCCGAAATACCGAATACTCCAATCAAAGCAGGGATAAGAGATATTCCACCCTTTAATTGTAATAATCCAAAGGTAAATCTAGGGTAGGCATAGACTTTGTCCAAACCAATCATAGCTGTAAAAAAACCCAAAAAACCTACCACCCATCCTTTTACCGGGTCTTTCCCGGTAGACAGGTTACCACAAATCATAACACCAAATACAGCCAGTAGAAAATACTCCCACTGACCAAATTTTAAAGCAATCTTATATACAAAGGGGGTAAAAAAAATAAGACAGGCTATACTTATCAGCATACCAAAAAAAGAAGAAATAACACCAGCCCCTATTGCTAATCCTCCTTCTCCTCTCTTAGCCAGGATAAATCCGTCTATTGCAGTAGCTGCAGCAGCTGGTGTACCAGGGATGTTAACCATAATAGCGGAATAACAACCACCCATTATAGCTCCCACATAAACTCCCAGTAAAAAGGAGATAGCTAAATCAAATTGCATACCATAACTCAAATTGATAAGCAAGGCTAAAGCCATGGTGGCTGTCAAGCCCGGGATTGCCCCAACAATAATGCCCATAAATGTGGCACCAGCTAAGACTAAAATATTGTTTAAGTAGAGCTGGGCTGAAAAAGCATGGAAAAACATACCTGCCTGATGTAAAAATGAGTCCAGCATTGTTTAAATCTCCTCTTTTCCCTTGGTAAATTTAGGGCAAAGGTATATGAAAAAATCTGGTAAAAAAAGTGCTTATTAAGAATGAAGTTGTAATAGAAATAATTATTATCTTAATAAGGTTTGCCGATTTTAAATAGTACAGGGTGAAGAATAGATATAAAGCTGTTGCTATGGTAAAGTGAATTCTATCAATTAAGATAAAAATATAAATAACCATGAAGACGATTAAAGTCATTACTCTACGAACCTGAATATTCTGAAAGAGATGAGTAAACTTAAATTTTCTAAGACCAGATTTGATTTGCTCATAGCCTTTTCTACGCCAGGATGATGAAGTCATTATGCTTCCTAAAAAAATAAAAATTATTCCCAGAATAAAAGGAAAAAATCCGGGTGCATCTAAAAAGGTCTTATAAACTTTCATATTTAAGGAAGCCCGAATAGCAGCTCCACCAAATACAATTAGAAATAAACCCATCATAAGATCTGCAGCAGCCATTTTATCCATTTTTTCCATATCATTTATCCACCATTAGCAAAATAAAGTAACAAGGAGAGAAGGGATTTCAATTCCCTTCTCTCAGTAAAGATAATTTCTCTTATTTTAGAAGTTTTTCTCTTTTTCCCAATCCCAGTCTGCTAATTTAGGAATAGCAAAACCTTCTGGTGATTTTTCTGCCAATCCACTGTCATAGAGAGCCCAGGAGTATCCTGCTTCAGAGAAGGATAAGAATTTATCTGCTTCCTCACCATAATAACCTACAATATTAAGGGCTTTTGTGTCAGCAAATTCCTTAATTTCCGGCTGTTCAATCGCCCATAAGAAAGCTTCGTTTAACTTATCAATAATATTCTGCGGTGTTTCTCTTCTAATTAAAACAGGCCAGGTCTCGGAAAGTAACGGCACATTTTCACTGCCCTCCAGTAAACCAGTAATAGAAGGGATAATAATATCATCAACAGGATAAGGGTCAGCAGTTGTAACAACCAGCGCCTTTAATTGACCGGCTTTTACGAAATCAACAGCGGATGAAAAGGTACACATAGCTATATCTACTTCTCCTGCATATAAAGCAACAGCTGCATTCCGGCAGGACCCAGCCGTTACATAATTGGGAGAAGGAATCCCCGCTATTTGAAATATTGCTTCGATAAGAACATGGGGACCTACGCCAAAACCTGAGATACCAAAGTTTAAATCTTCCTCTTTAATCGCTTTCATTGCTTCTTCAAATGTTTGGATAGGAGAATCGTCTTTAACCAATAAAGCAGCTGGTCCATTAAAAGGATGCCAGGAAATCCAATCTCGCCAGGTAGTATTACTGGTACCCATTACCCGGAAACCGGAAAGGGGACCGGAACCAGTAGCAAACATATTATATCCATCTGCTGGTTGAGAAAGCACATGTTCCGCCGCTACTGCACTGGATGCACCTTCCATATTAACTACATTAACTGTTTCACCCAGATATTCCTCCATCTTAGCTAATATTGGTCTTACTGCCGTATCAGTACCCCCACCTGCTCCAAATCCAACAGTTACCACCGGGGTACCCTTAAGCCACAACTTCTCACTTTGAGCTAAAACACTTTGCCCTCCAGCTAATAAAATGAGCAAACTTATCATTATTAATAAAAAGATGTACCTATTTAAATTTTTCATTATATTACCTCCCTGTATTTTCTATCAAAATAGTAACTTACGCCTACAGTAGATAGCCAATCTAACCTGTTATTTATTTTCTGCTAAACCTCACCTCCTTCATCTATTACCAATTACTCCTTCCTCAAGGAAATCCCGTTCATTTTCTCATAAAACAGTGCCAGTCCGGCATGATCCACTTCGGTATGACCATCAGCCATCAAGGTCTGCATCATCTCCATGACCTGGGCAGTTAAAGGCATGGCATTATGAAGTTCCTGACTGGTCTGTAGGACATTGGTCAGGTCTTTAACATGTAATCTCATGCGGAATCCGGGATCATAGTTTCCACTGAACATACGGGGTGCCTTATCAGTAAGGCATTGACTGCCAGCTAACCCTCCCTTAATAGCAGTAAATATCTTTTCAGGGTCCACTCCGGCTTTTTTACCCAGAAGAAGTGCTTCGGCTACAATAGCAATATTGACCGCCACGATGGCCTGATTGACTAATTTGGTGGTGCCACCGGCACCGATGGAGCCGACTAAGACCGGCTTACCCATCACCTCCAGAATGGGTTTACAATGACTAAAAATCTCCTCTTTCCCCCCTACCATGATAGCTAAGGTTCCCAATTGGGCTTTCTCTTGCCCCCCACTTACCGGGGCATCCAACATATCGACTCCCTTCTCGGCCAGCGATTTGGCCAGGGACTGGGATACCAAAGGGGCAATGGAGCTCATGTCGATAAGGATTTGACCCCGGCGGACTCCCTCTAAGATACCTCGTTTGCCAAGAACAGCCTTCTGGACATCGGGTGAGTTGGGCAGCATGGTGATGGCAATATCACAATTTTTAGCTACCTGGGCGCAGGATTCTCCCCTCTCGGCACCTTCCTTGGTCAGATCATTCAGGGCTTCCTGATTTAAATCATAGGAAATAAGGGGATAACCTGCCTTAAGTAAATTTTTAGCCATGGGAAAGCCCATAATACCTATTCCGATAAAACCGATTGTTGGTTTGGACATAATAAAGCTCCTTTCTTGAAAAAAGTTAAAACTTTGCCTTAATTTTAAATATATAATTCATTCAAGTAAAGTTTCAACTTTCTTTATAATTGCTTGGGGTGTTAAACCATAATATTCCAGTAACTCCTCATGAGTACTGGCAGATTGACCAAACTGGTCTTTTATTCCTATTATTTTGATGGGTATCATCCTATCACATAGTGTTTCCGCAATAGCACTTCCCAATCCCCCAATAATGCTGTGCTCTTCAGCGGTAACAATACCTTTTACCCCTTTAATATGTTTCAATATTTCTTCCAGATGTAAAGGCTTCATAGTACTCACATTAACTACTCGCACTGAAATTCCCTTTTCCTTTAAGATTTCATGAGCTCGTAGTGCCTGAAAAACCATTATACCGGTAGCAAAAACAGTAATATCCGAACCTTCGGCCAAGCAGTGCATTTTCCCTATCTCAAATACTGTATGGTGACTTGTTAGTATGGGTAATGAACTGCGGCTAATTCTGATATAGATTGGTCCTTGATGTCTTAGAGAGGCTCGTACTGCCTGGCGAGTTTCATCAGCATCTACCGGAACGATAACAGTCATATTTGGAATTGCCCTCATAATGGCAATGTCTTCTACTGATTGATGAGTAGCCCCATCACCAGCATCTGATAAACCACAACTGGAACCTACAATTCTAACATTTAAATTGGGTAGAGCTACTCCCTGTCTTATCTGGTTATAGGGCTGACCAGCAGCAAAAACAGAAAAGGAATTTATAAACGGTATTTTCCCCGCTAAAGATAAGCCAGCAGCTACAGAAACCATATTTTGCTCTGCTATACCCATTTCAAAAAATCTTTCCGGCATCTCTTTTTCCATAAATATAGTCATAGTAGAGCCGCATAAATCTGCATCCAGGACAACTACTCTCTCGTCCATCCGGGCAACTGCCAATAACTCTTTGCCATATGCCTCTCTTAAATTTTCCATTTTCATTTCTTTTTACCTCATACCTTAATACTGGCAATATCTTTACGGGCTTGCTCGTACTGCTCTGGAGTTAAAGAATTATTGTGGAAGCTATAGTTATTTTCGGCAAAGGAAACACCCTTTCCCTTGATGGTATGAGCAATGATGGCACAGGGAGAATTTTTTACCTGATCTGTCTGATCTAAAGCAGCAACAATCTCAGTCATATTATGTCCATCAATTTCCCAGGTTTTCCAGCCATATGCCTTAAATTTTGCTCTGATATTTCCGATATCGTATCTTTCTTTAATAGCACCGCTAGCCTGGAACTGGTTCTTATCAAGAATTGCGACCAGATTATCCAGACGATAAAAATTAGCACAGGTAACTGCCTCCCAGATTTGTCCCTCACATAATTCACCATCTCCTACAATTACGTAAATCCGATAATTTTTATGATCTAATTTTGCGGCTAACGCCATACCAACACCAATAGATAATCCTTGACCCAATGAACCGGTATTCGCCTCAATACCAGGTGTTCTTATTTCAGGATGTCCCTGTAAAATAGAACCAAGCTCTTTAGTTTTCTTTAATTCCGATCTGGGAAAATATCCCAACTCTGCTAAAGCCGCATATTGGGCAAGTACAGAATGCCCTTTACTAAATATAAAACGGTCACGTTCTGGATCATCAGCATTTTTAGGATTAATCTTCATTTTGTAAAAATATAGCGCAGTTACCAGATCAGCAGAGGACATGGAACCACCAAGATGACCTTTTTTATCAATTCCAATGCAGTCTAAAATTCCTTCTCTTACTATCTTTGCTTTTTTTTCCAATTCTCTGATTTTTTTATTTTCCATAGATACTACTCCTTGGGAACATAGAACTTCCTGAATATTATTCCCTTAGTTATAGTATGATTCTTCTATTATCAATACTAAGAATTTATTTTAAAAAGATTGCAGTGAACTTCCTACTCTCTTGATGTTCATTTAAACTAAATATTCTTTAATTGTAGGTGTATTTTTTGATATAGTTATAAGATAACAGTTGTATTACAACTTATTCTTAAATAATATAGTAATTGTATTTAGCGCCAATGTCAAGGGAGCTCGTAGAAACTTTTGGTTCTTTTTAAAATTATTCTAAGTAGGAAATCTTTTTTAGCTACATATAAAGATGTAAGTATGCTTCATTATTTTCCAGGTGTTTCTTCATTAACTTTCTTGCTTCTTTTTTATCTCTATTTTCAATGGCCTGGATTATTTTTTCGTGAAAATACAAACCGGGTTCTGTTCCCATAGCTTCAACAATTTTAATCATGTGATTCCGGAAAAAATCTTTAATCACAAAATTGGCTCTAATAATAATAGGATTTTTGGTAATCTGTGATAATGCCAAGTGGAAGTTAAGGTCTTCAAAAGCAAAGTTTTCCAGATTGTTTTCTTTATATCTTTTCATTTCTTGCAAGATATTTTTTAATCTCTGAATATCTTCCAGAGAAGCCCTTTCCACCACCAGTTCAATAGAGCCGATTTCTACAATTTTTCTATATTCATGCATATAAACCGCCTGAGAACGATCAAACTGGATAAGCGGTAATAGGGAGCTGATAAATGAGTCCGTAAAAGAATGCTTGACAAAGGTGCCCTGCCCTCTTTTCTTTTCTAACAGATCAAGAACCACCAAAGCCTGTAAAGCCTCTCTTATAGTTATTCTACTGACATTTAATATCTCGGCCAGTTTATTTTCAGAAGGTATTTTATACCCCGGCTTCCACTTCCCAGTAATAATCTGGTCTTTTAATTGTTCAAAGACCTGGCTGGTTAATTTTTCTGTTTTTTTGATTGATTTCAAAATTATTCTCCATTAATAATTTTTTACTATTTATTATTGGTAATGAGTTTTATTTCTGGTCCTATTTAGCTTGTATTTGTATTTAGATTATTTTTTCTTTAATATATTATAATATGTTGTCATATGTATTACAATAATACTTAAATAACAATGATAATTAAACAGGGGCAGCTAATTGAGCATAGAGAGGACTTTTCTGGCATAAAATGATAAAATTATGGTAATAAAGACATAAAAATAATTTTCTTATGCATAAGAACTTGTTAATCAATTTACAGCACTAAACAAGGTGTGCTATAGAAAGCTATTTTATTAAACTTAGTACTTGCTGATGTACAAGATACAATCATAGGGGTAGGGAAATGAAAAGAAAAGAAAGAATCCTGGTTATCTTTGCCGGTGGAACAATTGCCAGTGAATTACATAATAAAGTAGCCAGCCCCAGTAAAAAATCATTCCAATCATTGTATGGTTATGTAAAGAATTTTTTCCAGGATAAGAATGTTGACCTAATCTGTCGTGAACCCTGGGGAATACCCGGAGAAGACAGTTCCAACCTGGATCCGGGGCACTGGTTGAAAATTACTGCAATTATAGTCCAGGAATTAGAAAACCAACTGGATGGTGTATTAATCCTATATGGTACAGATACTATGGCTTATCTATCTTCCTGGTTAAGTCTTTGCTTCCCCGATATTGGTATTCCTATTATTTTGACCGGAAGCCAGTTAACCCTGGATTATATGCCTGAGGATGTCACAATAAATGTACCCGGTGCTGCTCAAGTAGTCTATTATCGCTTCCCGGGCGTCTGGATTTACTGTAACTGGAAATTATTTCCGGGACATCGAGCCCATAAGTCTCATGCCACACATCCTGATGTTTTTACTGCTACTAATGGGATGCCGGTTTATTATAATATGGATTGGGCTTTAAATAACCGAAGAAATATCCCACCGCTTCCATCTTGCACTACTCCTCCTGGAATAAAAAAAATGCTGACTCTCTCTCAGCATAAAGCAAGAGAAATATGTCAAAAAATAAGCTGGTTGATGTGTGTTCCAGGTATGGAGCCATTGATTGACCTTACTAACAAAATCTTCTGTATTTATGGTTTTGGGGCTGGAAATGCACCGGTTAAAGTACTCAATTATTTCCGAGAAAAGTTTAGCAAAGAGAAAGAAAAGCCATGTATCATTGCTTGCAGTCAGGCAGAAGGAGATATTAAAAAACCAGAATATTACCAGGAAGTTGGCATTGCCTGGTTAGCTCGGGATGGATTTAAAGTATGGAATCAGATGGATTACCCTGTTGAATTTATTCACGCCCTGGCTTGTTATGCCTTATTAAATGATTTTGATAGTCCAGGTACTATTCTTGCTAAATATATTCAGGGTCCTTTTTAGTACTGATTTTTGCCCTACTAAAGTAAAATAAAAAACAATTAGGATAGAATCAAAATAGAAAAAATCCTTTTCACAGGAGTTTAAGATATGAATAGAGAACATCTTGTAAAGAGTGTGAAAAATAATTTATTCTATCTGGCTGACAGCAGTAAAGAAAAAGAAAGTTTAAACCGTATCATTCATGCTATGCAGGTAATAGATAGGATATTTTTTGTCCAGGATAAAAAAGATGCTTATTTTGATACCGCTCTGCCCATTGGATACAATCAGACTATCTCTCAGCCTTCTACAGTAGCCAGAATGCTTATGCTGGCTGAACTGGGAATTGGGAATAACTTTTTAGAGCTGGGAGCGGGAAGCGGTTGGAATGCCAGCCTGATTGGATTTATAATCTATCCCGGAAAGGTATTGAGTCTGGATATTGTACCCCAACTGATAGAAAAAGCATGGGAAAATCTAAATAACCTGAAAGATAACCTGAACCATGAAGATAAGAAAAAATTAAGTAATATTGAATTTAAGTGTTTCAATATTTTAAAACAGTTAAACACCTGGCAGAAAAAATATGACAGAATAATTATCACTGCGGGCATTAATGACACCCAGGAAGAATTAGTTTATCAATTAGCTGAAAAAACTCTCAAGGAGAAAGGCATTCTGGTTTGTCCTTATACCCATGGCCCCTTGATTATTCTGAAAAAGGAAAATAAAAAAATAAGTAAGGATATTACCAGGGAACAATATGTCTTTGTCCCCTTATTAGACTGAACTATAGTCTGAATTATGGATAGCTTTTAGCATTGTCTTTCTTTAATGTTTTCCTTCTAATTTTCCATTCAGTACTTTTGCGGCAGTAAGAACAGGATCCCAGACTGGAGAAAAAGGTGGCGCATAAGCCAGATCTAGATTTTCCAGCTGTTCCGCAGTGAGCTTACTGTAAAGTGCTGTAGCAACAATATCAATTCTTTTTGCAACCCCTTCCTCACCTACCATACTGCAACCAAGTAGTTTCTTAGTGTTCCTATCTGCCATTAAACTTATTTTAATTGGCTTAGAACCAGGGAAGTACCCGGCTCGAGAGCGACTGTCAATAGTATTTTTTATGGGATTAAATCCATATTTTTGAGCAACTTCTATATCCATTAGTCCTGTGGTAGCAACCTCCAGTTGAAATACCTTAACTACAGCAGTACCTGCGACTGGTGAAAGATGAGTCTTTTTCCCTCCGATGGTACTACCAACAGCACGGCCATTGCGATTGGCAGTCAAAGCCAGGGGAATATAAGTATTTTGATTTGTTACTATACTCGTCACTTCTGCACAATCTCCTACAGCATAGATATCAGGCATATTAGTCTCACCGAATTCATCAGTAACAATGGCTCCACTGGGGCCTAATTTTATGCCGGCTTCTCTGGCCAGGATAACCTCAGGCACAATTCCGGTCGCTAGCAGAAGCATTTCTGTGTCTATATCTTCCTGTTGTTTATCCTGTTCAGTGCTGACATAAACAGATAATTTACCAGTATCAATTTCTCGAATCTTATTTACCCGTCTGCCTAAATGCAATCTGACATAGTTCTTAATATATTTTTCTACTACTTCTGCTATTTCCAGGCCAAAAGAATTTAAGAGATGCGGCAGCAATTCTACTATCTGAACAGACATTCCCAGGGAGTAGAATGCCTCTGCCATTTCCAGACCGATGTATCCCCCTCCTACAATCAGGACTGATTTTGGTGCTCTCTCTGCTAAATATTCCTTAATTTTTATGGCACTTGCTATATCCCGCAGGAAAAAGACACCATGAGAATCAATACCTTTAATTTTTGGTTTAACTGCTTTTGCCCCAGTACTGATTAAAAGTTTATGATAGGTAAGTTCTATTTCGCCCTGGGGTGATTGGGCAACAATTATCTTTTTTTCAGGATTAATTCTCGTTACTTCATGGTTTAAGCGTAAGTCAATATTTCTTTCCTTCCTGAATATTTCAGGTTGAATAGCAATTAAATCCTCTATGTTTTTAACATTCCCCTTTAAATAATAGGGCAAGCCACAAGCAGCATAAGAAGCCCAGCCACCTTTTTCTAATACTATAATCTCTAATTTGGAATTTTCTCTTCTGGCTTTACTGGCAGCACTCATTCCTGCTGCATCTCCGCCAATTACGATAAACCGTTCTTTCATAATTAACTCCAATCAGGACATTTTTCTAATCCGTACCTCGATATCCTTCTGATTTTCTAACAACTTAATTAGCTGATTGGTATCAATATTACCAAAGTGATAGGGATAGAGTATTTTAGGTTTTATTACTTTTGCTGCTTGAGCTACCATTTCCGGAGTCATGGTATAGGGCAAATTCATGGGAAGAAAAGCAATATCAATATCTTTCAAATCTGCCATTTCCGGTATGTTTTCGGTATCTCCGGCTATATATAAAGTTAAATCAGCAAAATTAAGAACATAGCCATTGCCCTGTCCTCTGGGATGAAAGGGTTGACCGTTATCACGTTTATGTTGAATATTGTAAGCTGGAACTGCAGTAATTTTTACATCTTTTACCATCTGGGTATCTCCATTTTTCATGACCAATCCTGAACCAACCTTCTCCTGACAAACCTCAGTTAATACTATAACTGTATCTTCTTTGCTAATCAGTTCAATTACTTTCAAATCTAAATGGTCAGTGTGTTCATGAGTAATTAAAATAATATCAGCCTGGGGTAATAGATGGTAATCAGCTAAATTGCTCCAGGGATCTATATGAATAACCTTATCCTGGAAAACAAGAATAAGAGTACCATGTCCAATGAAGGTTATTTCCAGCTCTCCTTCTACTGTTTTAAAATAATCCTTTTCCAATAAAGGTTGGGCTCTGGAAGTATTTGCTAATCCTGAGAGTAGTAATAATATTAAAACAATTTTTAACATACACACCCTTCTGTTTCTCCTTCTTAAACTAAAAACTACTAACTAAAAACCATTAACTAAGTATCATTCAATCTTCCACACTCTGACATATTTTCTTCCCCAGTTATCCGCTTTCTGTAATTCTCCTAAATTAAAACAAACATCAATATGTTTCCCTTTGATGGCACTGCCGCAGTCATCAGCTACTCCCAGACCATAACCTTCTACATATAATACATCGCCATAGCGAAATATTCCATAATCAGGGTCAATAGCAATACTGCCATAACCTGCCGGGTAACCGGTAGCAGTATAACCATCGGCATAAGGTGCACAACATCTCTCATCAGGAGTATAGGCGGTAGCCAGGACCTGGTAAACAGGATAATTAATCTCCTGCTCTGATCTGCTTTTTAATTTCTGCTCAATTATCTGAGCTGCAGCCTGAACTTTTATCCAATCAATTTTTTCCTTAAAATTATATTTAAATCGGGATACTTGTTTTTTCTCTTTCTGGTCTGCTATTAAGATAGTAATGGTGTAACCGGCATCTTTTTCCTTCTTTAGCATTTGATGTTGATTGGTAACGCGAATAACATTTTCTTGTTTATCCTTGATAACATAAATATTAGCAAATGTCGGTAAGGTAAAACATAACAGTATCAGAATTAAAACAAGAAAAGAATAAATCTTTAAATTATAAACCGAGAATTTTTTGGAACTATGTTTCATTATCCATTACTTCCTGCTCAGGTCAATATTGGAAAAAGCCAGGATACCCTGGCACGATTATAAACTAAAAACTGTACTACGCATGATTGCCAGCTACAATAGGCAGTATAATCAGTTATCGTCACTGGAAAAGTTATATCCTTCAGTGGAAATAAGCTGTATAGCTAACAAAAATAAAGCCTGATGCCAGATTCCTTCTATAACTAATACCCCATCCGATATCTAGTAACTATTAGAATACCATAAGCTTGCTTTGTTTTCCTTATCTTATTAAAATTCCTTCCAGGGCAAGCATTCCCCTTTTCAGTTCCACTCCACCCCAGGCAGAGAAACCGGTTAGCTGCCCTTTGCTGCCGATAATCCTGTGACAGGGAATAATCAGTGGAAGCAGGTTGATTTTCATAACACCGCCGACAGCCCGATAAGCTCGTGGAAAACCGGATTGTTCAGCCAACCAACGGTAGGTTCTGGTTTCCCCATAGGGGATTCCCCTTGCTGTTAACAAAACTCTTCTTTGAAAAGGAGTATAATTAGAAAGATTAATCTTCTCCTGGCTGAATTCTACTGGTTTTCCTTGGAAATAATCTCTAATCAATTTGGTCAAAGAAGCAAATTGTTTATCTTTTCTAACCAGTATCTCCTGGGAAGAGAAATAAATATTTAGCTGTTGCCAGACATTCTCAGATGACCTTTCCGGTAATATTAATCTAATCAAACCTTTTTTATTGCCTGCTATTCCCACCCATCCCATTGCCGTCTCTATGATAACATAATGTATTAATGTTTCAGGGATATTGATTTCCTGCTTAGAAATACTTTCTCTCATTGCCTAACCTCTTTTTAATTTCTGGTAATAATATACACACTAATGAGATTTGATACTGATAAATAATGCTTATAGCCGGTAGCTGGTAACTGTCAACATCCTCTAAAAAGACTTAACCTTTTATGAGTAACTTCTGCTTTTACCTTTTTTCTTTTTTATCTATCCTTTAATCTAATCTTTAAAAGAAAATATTACCACATGCTGCAACCTTCAGGGGAAAAATATATAAGTTTATCGATAGACCTTTTTCTTCTCATTATTATATAATAGAATAAATAAAAGATAAAAATATTATGGAAATGAAAGTGGATAAAAAATATAAAGCCCTTTTGCTGGCTGGGGGAAAAAGCAAGCATGCCTTACAAAAGTTAACTGGTCAAGAATATAAAGCATTAATGACCATTAATACCCTTGATTCCCGTCCAATTATCCATCATATGATTGAGGTATTAAAGAATAATAAATATATATCGCAATTATATGTTGCCAGCCCTAAAGAAGTTCAGCAGGAGATAAAATCTCAGTCCCTTATTGCAGTTTCCTCCGGTGCTACCCTGATAGATACTCTGAAAAAAAGTATTTCTTTCTTACAAAATGAGCCTCATATTTTAATTATTACCTGTGACCTCCCTCTTGTATCAAGTAAAAACATAGAACGTTTTATAGAAGATTGCCGTGCTCATCCCGGGTTTGATATCTATTATGCCATTATTAATAAGGAATCCTATATGAATCAATTTCCCTATAATGAATTAAGAAGAATTTATGCCAATCTCGTTGATGGCTCTTATACAGGAGGCAATCTCTTTTTAATAAATCCTAAAGTAATCATGGATTGTACCGATACCATAGAACAATTCATTCTTTTTCGTAAACATCCGCTCAAAATGGCCAGTATTTTAGGAAGAAGGATAGCAATTAAGTACCTGAAAAAATATCTTTCTATCAGAGATCTGGAAAAAATGGTTCCTCAATATCTCAAAGGATATACCGGAAAAGCGATACAGGCATCACCTGAAATTGCTCTTGATATAGATAAGCCCATCCAGCTGGAGGCCTTAAAAAGTTTAAGAAAAAATCAATAATGCTTAGATTTTACTCTTCACATTATAGATATACCCCCCTGACCTACCAACAATAAGATAAGAAGTGATAAAAGCCTTGGGGTCATATTCCAGAGCTATATCTCGAATCTTGGGAAATAAGCTGCGCTGGGTTATAATCCGTAAAACCTGTAATTCCCCTTGCAAACCATAGCCAAGGTTGCGGGTAACCCCAAATCCTTCCTCTCGCAGACGCTGTTCAATTTCTGGCCAATGTTTTCTGGAGATTATTCCCACTGAAATCATCTCCTGCGAAGTCTTCTCAGTAATAGTAATGCCCATGACATTTCCAGCAGCAAAACCTCCACAGTAAGCCAGGACATTCATCCAATTGCCTATATCCTGAATGACTTTGGATATAATGAAGATGAAAATAAATACTTCTATAAAACCTACCACTGCGGCTAATAATTTTTTTCGACTAACAATCATCTGAACACGAAAAGTGCCCAGTGAAACATCAATAATTCTAAAAATAAATATTATTAAAGCAAAAATAAAAGGATTTAGATTTTGTATTTCATTTAAGATATCAGTCATTTTGGTACACCCCTATATGCTTCCGGTTAAATTTATCTTTCATAGCCATTAGCTCATATACCACAAAGGTGGTCTGTGAATCTGTTGTAAATACTTATTAAAAGAGTTCGGGCTTAATTGCTAAAAGATTAAATCTAATCTATAATTATACGGCAGACTTAGCAAAATATACACTATCAAATTATATTATATCAGGATAAGAAAAAAAATATAAAATATTTATTTACATATTTCACTAAAGGGCATCACTACCCAAGAATATGATTCCCCAGGATCCTAAAACAAAATATAGCATATTATTTACCATTTTAAATTAAAGTTGAATTCAGGGATTTTCAAGGAGAAAAATTCCCCTTGAATAATTGTAATATATGCTAAAATGTAATCAAAGTACAACATCATTAATAATATTTATTTCTTAGGAGAAAAAGTGCACTTCCTAAAACTACATCCCTGGCATATTCCGCCAGATTGGGCAGTAATCTATCAGAAGAGGTTGTCCCGGTATATTTCGTTAGTGCCCAATTTTACCCAAATAAGAATAATTGCCGGAGTTGACGCCAGTTATAACAAGCAAAATGTTATTGGGGGCATTGCTATATTGACTTATCCTGACTTAACCTTGCTTGACTATGATTCTGAAGTTAAAGAAGTAAATTTCCCCTACATACCAGGTCTTCTTACCTTCAGAGAGGGACCTGTTTTAATAGAATTGTTTCAGAAAATAAAATGGAATCCTGATGTCATCTTCTTTGACGGACAGGGTATCGCTCACCCCAGGAAAATGGGTATTGCTACTCATATGGGTTTATTATTAGATCGGCCAACTATCGGTTGTGCTAAGTCACATCTAACAGGTAATTACGCCAAACCAGGTAAACACAAAGGCTCTTATTCTCTCTTGTTTCATAAAGATAGTATTATCGGTGCAGTGGTAAGAACCCGAAATAATGTAAAACCAGTCTTTGTTTCTCCTGGCAATCATATAAATCTGGAAAAGGCAATTGAGTTAACTCTATCTTGCACAGTTAGTTACCGTATTCCTGAACCAATAAGGCAGGCACATATTTTGGTACAAAAAATAAAAAAGGAGTTGGAGCAATGAATGTAGAAATTATCAGTATTGGTAATGAAATTCTATGTGGTAATATAATTGACACAAATGCAAATTATATCATTAAAAAATTAAGGGAAATAAATCTTAATGTACAGCACGTCTCTGCTGTCGGCGATGATGAAAGAGAACTGATTGCGCAATTGCAAGAATCCTATCAACGTTCTCAAATTATCATTACTACCGGAGGATTGGGGCCTACAGAAGATGATATTACTTTTCAATCAATTGCTAAAGCATTCGGGATAAACCTTGTTAGATATCCAGAAGCTGAAAAAAATATGGTGGAAATATTAAATAGAATAAATGTCACTATTTCACCGAGCAATCTAAAGCAAGCCTTCTTACCGGAAAGCTCCCGGTGTATTCTCAATCCTTATGGAACTGCGCCTGCCATGATACTGGAAAAAGAGGGTAGAGTAATTGTTGCCCTTCCAGGCGTTCCTCTAGAAATGAAAAATTTAATAACGGAACAAATTATTCCATTCCTACAAAAAAGATTCCCTAACCTTCAGTATATGCAATCCCAAATTATTAGAATAAGCGGCCTCGGGGAATCTACTGTAAATGATAAGATTAAAGATTTTATCAACCATAACCATAAACTAAATATTGGCATTTATGCCAGTCCAGAAGACATCCAAATTCAGTTAAACGCTCTGGCTAAAACGCCAGAAGAAACAAAAAAGATTTTAGATCAGGCTACTGAACAGCTTAAAGCGCTTCTAGGAGATTATATCTTTGGTTATAACCAGCAATCTCTGGAAGAAGTTATTGGCAATCTGCTAAGAACAAGAAAGTTAACACTGGCTGTAGCAGAATCATGCACTGGGGGAATGCTGGGAGAAATAATAACTTCAACCCCAGGTAGTTCAGACTATTTTAAAGGTGGAATTATTAGTTATGATGGGGAACTTAAAGAAAAGCTATTAGATGTATCCCGTGATATTATGATTCAGTTCGGACAGGTCAGTGAACCAGTCGCTCGAGCAATGGCAGAGGGTGTCCGTAAAAAGTGCAACAGTGATATTGGAATAAGTGTAACTGGGATTGCCGGTCCGGGAGGAGGAAGTCCAGGAAAACCGGTGGGATTAGTTTACATTGCCCTGGCTGATGAAAAACAGACCCTGGTACAGAAACATCAATTACATAAAGATAGGCAAACCATCCGTTTACGTTCTGCACGTCGGGCTTTAAATACTCTAAGAGTATATCTTTTAACTATCCAGTAAAAAAACGGATATTATTTTCAAGGGTTAAGTCCCTGTCCCAGCCAATAAGGACTATATTTAAACCTTACTCCAGTCAACAAGGACATTCCCTTGAACTTAGTAAGGAAATAAATCAGGCAATATCTAAATGGTCTATCTTTTTCTCATTAAGTTGCTTGATTATCTTAAATTGTGAAATAACAACTGTTTTATTGGTAGAAAATTGTTTATTATTTTTTTTACACCACTTCTGAAAGGTCTTTTTATATTGTTCTACAATATCTTTGACGCTATATTCTTTCAGGGTATCTGATTCTTTAATAAAATCACCAATTTTTTCAAATGGTTCCAGAGTAATTCCGGTAATTTCTAAGGCAGCAACAGGTATTCCTTTCCAATTATTCAAAAGAGCATAATCACCGATTTCCGGCATAAGTTGATGGTATAAGTTATATTGATCTTGTAACTCAACTATCATTTTTTGCTGACCATTAAGTATTGCTCGATTAAATTCTTCAATATCTTTTTTTCCGTATCCATTTTTAACAATATGAAAGTGGTTCTTTCTTTCAGTAAATCCATTTAATAAAATATCATAATAGGCTTCAATAATCGATTTACCGCTGAGAGAAGAAAAAGATTCTGATTCCCCAATACAGTTGATAGGTATCCATTGTATATTTCTGTATTTGGTTAAATCAAAGAGAACTTCTGATGATTCTTTGCCCGGGCATAAAAAGAGATAAAGCTGTTGTTCATTACGAAAGATATCTAAAATGATTTTTTTGCCAATCAAACTGGACTTGAGTGGAATAAAAGCTTGTTTAGCTAAAAGCTCTACATTTAATCTATTAGAAGGTTTGTTAATGGGATCTTCTACTTCTGGTAAAACCCAACTATTGTCGGCTAATCTGCTTTTTGTTTTTACCCATAAAGCTTTGTGTTCTCTATCCAGGATTAAGAGAAAAGCCATATCAACTCCTGTAGCTATTGATACTTAGGAAAGACTTTTTTGTTAATACCCGATTATTCAGAGTATTGTGCTCGATAAAAAATCACATCTCTCTGATCTATCTTTAGAGCTTAGATTATAATTTTCCTTATTTTTATTTATATAAATTAATTTCTTGGAAAAAAATAAGTTTTGTAATATTATAAAGGTATCAATCAAAAATTGAGGAAATAGCACATTAGAAAAAGGCTTTTAAAGTCTTTTTTTGTTATTATAGCATATAAATATTATTTTTTTAAGAAAAATATAAATCAATAAAAATTTTTATCAAAATACAAAAGGTAATTAATTATGACCAGAAGAATAAGTAGAGATTTAACTGAAGGAAATATAATAAAAAATTTACTGGTGGTTTCTATGCCCACCATGTTTGGATTCTTTGCCCAAACCCTTTATGATTTGATTGATATGGTCTGGATTGGAAGAATTTCTGCTCAGGCAGTAGCTGGAGTGGCTATTTTTGTAACTATTTTCTGGTTTGCCGATATTGTAAATGAAATTATTGGAATTAGCTCAGTATCTCTCATCTCTCAAAACTACGGAGCAGGCAAACTGGAAAAAACAAAACAGATAATTGAACAATCGATTTTCTTTAAAGCTATCGTTTCTCTGATTATGTCAGTCATACTAATTTTAATTTTAAGACCACTCAGCGTATTTTTTTCAAATGATCCTATGGTAGTTAACCATATCTTGGATTATGGCATTATCCGTTCTATTTTTCTTCCCTTTATGTTTTCATCATTCAGTGTCAATACAGCTTTACGTTGTATTGGTGATGCCAGGAATCCTATGTTTATTATGATATTAACTTCCATTTTAAATATCGTCCTGGATCCAATTTTAATGTTTGATATCATTCCCGGCACCTCCATTGCGGGAATGGGACTGGGAATTCAGGGAGCAGCTATTGCTACTGTAATATCAACTATAGTTGCTTTCTCAATAGGTCTATTTATTCTATTATCCGGCAAAAGTTATATCAAAATATCTTTCTCTGGCCTATTTAAATTAAGTAAAGAAAATTTGAAAAAACTTAGTATTATAGGACTACCCACTGGCTTAGAAATGTTTTTCCGGCAGGGTGGTCAATTTTTACTATTAAAGTTTGTCTCAATTTACGGTACGCTTGCTCTGGCTACCTTTGGAATAGGAATGAAGCTGTTTAATCTGGTTTTTCTCCCTTTACTGGGTTTATCAATGGGTGGAAGTGCTGTTGCCGGACAAAATCTGGGAGCTAATAAGATTGAAAGAACACACCGTACTGCAATTTGGGCTTCTGTGCTGGGAATTTTTATAACTGGCATTATCGCCTCTTTTACTCTGCTTTTTCCTGAATTTATTATTAAGATATTTATCAACCAAAGAGAAGTAATAGAAATGGGTAAAAAAATGGTTTACATCATTTCTCCCAGCTTTATTGCTGTAGCTATTTCTATGGGATTAAATACTGTGTTTGCTGGTTCAGGTTATAATTTACCTTATTTATTTTCAGGAATTGCCTCTCGCTGGTTTTTTCAGATCCCCTATTCTGCTCTGGTGGTATATGTGTTACACCTACCGATTACCTATATCTGGATTGGTTTCCTGATAGCTGAATTCATAGAACTGCTGGTTATCTATATCTTTTATCAGAAGGGGAGATGGAAAATTACTAGAGTATAAATGTATTCACTTAAGGAATGAGTTGTTTCATGGCCTTCTGATCCATACGGTAAACAATCCATTCCGTTAGTGGGTAGGCACCCATGTTTTCATAAAACTTCCGGGCAGGATTCCAGTTCAAAACCATCCATTCCATCCTACCACATTTTCTTTCTCTGGCTAATCCTACACACTTCAAGAATAATGCTTTTCCAATGCCCTTACCTCGAAATTTTTCTCTTACAAACAGGTCCTCAATATAAAAGCCAGGTTTACCCAGAAAGGTGGAATAATTATGAAAAAAGATAACCATGCCAGCTGGTTGATCTTCCCAGTAAGCTATTTCTGCCTCTGCATAGGCTTTTTGACCAAATAATTTTTCTCTTATAGCTTCTTCATTATTTAAGACTTGATCAGCTAATTTTTCGTAAACCGCTAACTCCTTTATCAAGGACAATAAAATTGGGGCATCCTGTTCCACAGCTATTCTAATATATAATTTTTGTTGCTTTTTATTTTCACTTTTGTTCAAATCAATTTACCTTCCTTTTCAAGATTTAACCTATCATTAGTAATCTATTATAATTAAGCTAAAAATTCAAATATAATAGCCATCCTCCAGCCAGAATTATTATAGTTCCTGGTATTTTTTCTAGAATATTTTCCCGGAAAATGATAGCGGAAAAAAGCAGTGTTAATATCACAGAAAGATTGCTTAATGGTTCTGCTAAACTCAAATCAAGTTGCCGCATAGCGTATAGTAAAAATAGATAGGAAAAACCATTAGTAATACCACTGCTTATGGATAGCTTTGGTTTTTCAAAAAGTACTTCTTTAACTATTTTAATATTACCTCTGATGAATAACATAGCTAACAAATTAAAGGAAATAAAGAAATAAAGTACGGTAGCATAAATAACAGGATGAATATTGGGAAGATAATATTTATCTATAATCCTCCCTAAACTCTGGCTAACAATAGCTAAAAACATCATTCTAGTAGGTATATCAGTAATTATATATTGCAATGAATAGAGCGGATTCCAAATATCTTTCAAAAATGACGCTCCTGTAATCATTAATAAAACACCAATTACTTTGGTTAAGGTAAGTGGTTCGGATAGAAAGAAAAAAGAAAAAATAACTAGAATTAATCCATTTAAACTATAAATAGGCGTCACTAATGATGTCTCGCCTGTAGCTAGAGATGCCACAAAAGCATAGGCATATATAGTATATAAAAGACTACTGATATAACAGGGAATCAAGAAAAGTATACTGGTAACTGGAACAAATAAAGACAGGGGAACAAGGATAATTGCTCCGAAGATAAAGAATAAAAAGGTGGCAGCTAAATTATAATCAATATCACCCTGCCGATCCCCCAGCATTCTAACTATGATTTTTTCAATGGCAATTAAAAGAATTCTGGCTAATAAAGCTAAATAAGAAATTATAATAGGTAAATCCTTTCTATGGCAAAATTGTTTTTTAATAGTTTATTAGAAATATTTTATAGCAAAACATTATATTAAAATAACCTAAAATTAATCTTTTAGCAATAACAATCAAAGGGATGGTCTAGAATTTTCCCGATACTACTCTTTAACCTTTTGATTCCCTGGAATATTCTGAAAATTATATTGTGATAAGCTGATAAAAAGAGTAAAATATTATTATAAAAATATATAAATAAAATCGAATAATAGCCATAAATCTATAAAAATAATACACAGCTCACCTACTTTTAACTACACTCTCTTCTACATTGATAAAAAATACAACAGCAAGAAACAGTTAAATGTTATAAATCTGGTTAAAAAAAGTAAATATTTTCTTCTAGAAAAGGAAAGGAGATTCATTATGTTAGAAGAATTTAAAAAATTTGTAATGCGGGGAAACGTGCTGGATATGGCAGTAGGAATTGTTATTGGCGCTGCTTTTGGTTCAATAATTACTTCCTTTGTGAAGGATGTAATAATGCCACCTATTGGTCTTCTCTTAGGAGGAATAGATTTTAGCAATCTTTTTATCTTACTTAAACAGGGAACAGCCCCGGGTCCTTATCTTACCTTAACTCAAGCACAGGAAGCCGGTGCAGTTACATTAAATTATGGTTTATTCATTAATACTATCATCAGTTTTTTGATTATAGCATTAGCAATTTTCCTGGTTATTCGTAATGTAAACAGCTGGAAGAAAAAAGAAGAGGCTCCTCCTCCATCGACTAAAGAATGCCCACATTGTTTTACTATGATTCCAATCAAGGCAAAACGTTGCCCTAACTGTACTTCCGAATTAGCCAAGTGAATAGATTGAACAATTTTCAAGAAAGTAGGTAAAAATTCAGGGAAATCAATCTTTATTGACAGACTGACCCTCCTGGATTTTTACCTACTTTCTTTCGTTATCTTGAATTATTGAAAATTAATCTGAGCAAATCTGGGGTGTTAATACAATATTGTCAACTTCATAATCCCAATCATCAGCCTGTTGAATTAATGAATTATAGATGTTTTGCTTCTTCCAGACTATCCCTGGAAATTGCTTGTTGAGAAAATAACCTTTCATATCTGGTTACTTTTTCCTGTAGTTCCTGCTCAACCAACTGAGCCTGACGATATTGCTCTTGGGAGGTTGGGCAGGTTGTATTAATAATTTCATCGTAACGTGCTTTGGCTAATGAATAATTAGCTTCAACTTATTTTAGATCTAAAAACACATCAATTGTTTCAAATTTAAGAAGCACTTGACCAGCTTTTATTTCATCTCCCTCGATGGACATTAAATCAATAATTTTGCCACTTACTTCGGTCTTTATTTTAGTTAATCCTTCTAATAAAACTATCACGGTAGTAAGAATTTTCTCATAGTAATCTGTCTGTTTAACCCTAGAATAAGATACTTTTAACTGGTTTGAATCCTGGTAAAGATAAAATATTCCAAATCCAATTAAAATGATTACTAATAAAAACAACATCTTTTTTATCATCCAATACTAAGCCTCCATAAAATCAATCTTGCTTGTCTTTCCCAAAACTATTAAAATAAATAACACAACTCTACCTTCAAAAAACCTTTTTAAGCAACAAATTTCTTATGCTGAATAAAAACTGCTTGCTAAGCAAAATACAATACAATTTAGCAATTCCCTTATGTGCAAATTTGTATTTTTATTATTATCAGGTATAATATAGGTAGTCATTAATTACAATACTTGATTTCAATAATAGGTAATCTATTGAAACTGATAAGCTAAAATTTAAATAAGAATTCGACTTACATAGATGGTGCAGTATCCTAGTTAATACCCTGTTCTTGAAGGCGGGCCTAAAAATCCGTCAAGGGCACACCGATGAAGTTCCTGGTGTTGGCTGCTGACGCCCAGTTGGGAGCTGATGCTGGGAGTTAAGGGTAAGGGGCGATCCGTAATGGCATGCGGGCGTAGACCCCTTTCCCGTGGAGGCTTATATAGTCTGGGAAAGTATATAAGCGAACCTGCATCTGTTGCAAGATGGGTGCAGCGTAGCCTGCTTTGCGTGGTTCAGGGGGGGGCATAAAAACTTGGTATGTATCGAGGTACCCGGTACCATTACTATAGCTGAAACCTGGGCTGCTAAAGAAGCTAGGGAACAGTGAGTATTTGAAGGAAAACTTCTAGGCTGTCGGCTTTCTGTCGGATAGGTCAGGGATTGAAGTGTGGTCTTAGTGGCAATCCAGTCCTATATCGGGTGACTGTATAGCTGGAATATGAAAGGGAAACCACCTGTCTGGAAACAGCAGGTTATTCCAGGGGAAAACCTACTGGACCTAAGCCGCAACATTGACCTGGCTTATTGCCATCTATGTTAGAATCTACTTCGGTTAAAGATTAAGGTTTATTATACAAAATAATAAGAAAGGATAATGATGGGAGGCTTCTCCTTTAAAATCCCTCACAGAAAATATTTAATAAGGAAAATCTATCTTGTTAGATAAATAAGGTAGGTAAGGAATTAGTAAATATTTTGCTTGCCCTTAATTTAAGGAGAAATCAAGGGGAAGGATTCCCCTTAAATATCTTACAGTTAATCTCAGGGTGATTCTTATATTGAAGAATTTGAAAGAAAGCATTATAGTCACTGTTCTGACCTTTTGCTTAACTATAATAACTGCATTAATTTCCTATTCCTGGATCGACTCAATTTCTTTTTTTCTAGCCGTTATCATTCTAATTATTATCATCTCTATAGGCGTTATTGGAGATATGATTGGTTTTGCAGCAGCTGCGGCAGAAGAAAAATCCTTTCATTCCAAAGCAGCAAAAAAAGTTTTTGGTGCTAAAAAGGGACTTTTTTTAGTAAAAAATGCTAATCGTGTCGCCAATTTCATGGGTGATATTATAGGGGATATTTGTGGAATTTTGAGCGGTTCTTTAGGAACAGTTTTAGTAATAAAAATAGCAAGCAAATGGCAAACTCCCAAAAGCTGGCTTGACTTATTGGTGCTTGGTCTAATTGCAGCTATTACTGTTGGAGGGAAATCTTTTTTAAAGAGTTATGGGCTGCGTAAAGCTAATGAAATAATCTTATTTGTTGGTAAAATCTTAGCCAGTCCAGCCTTGCTGAAACGCATTATTAAAAGATTTTAATTATCTTTCCTAACCTAATTCAACAAATCCGAAAGAATTCAACCACATTGTAATCTGGTCTAATAAAAATTCAAAAACCCTGAGGCAGAGGGATGGTCAGGGTTTTTGAATTCGTCTTAATTCTGCGATTTATCTGAACTGATTATTGGAATAATCAGTTAGAAGTCTTGTGTTATTATTTTTTCTTTTTTTCGGTCTCTTTTGTCTTCTTTCCGCAACCTTTAGCCATTTCGGCACCTCTTTTCTATAATCATTATTAATTACAAAGGAACCTCTTCACTAATCTTTGCATCGACCAAAATTAATATTGTTTCTACTAAATAACTTATACATTTAAATAAATATTTTGTCAATAACTTTTTGAATTATCTGTAATAAATTTTTAGTTAATTGAAATGACTTCTTACTCCATTAAATAGCTTTCTCCAAATCCTACTTCTTGCAGTCACCAAGTAGGATAATCCGCCGAATCAAGGACGTTCACATAACCATAATCATCTTTTCCTTCCTCAAACTTAATTTATTTTTAATCATCCTATGGTAATTATTATTTTTAATAAAGTTAATATCTCATCTCGCTCGTAAAATCCATTTCTGAACAGATCTTTTTTGTCCGAAGCGGATACAATTAATCGTCCGGTAATATTCAAATCCAAGTTTCCTCATGACCGCTTTAGCCCTGATATTATTCGGGAGAATAAGGGCATAAATATTTTCTAAACAAAACAGCTGGATTATATTATTAAGTAAAGGGAGTGCTGCTTCCACCATAAAACCCTTTCCCCATTCACGGGGGAAAAGCATAAAAAAAATCTCAGCAGTCATATGTTTTAAATCTACTTTAAATCCGCACCCGCCAATAAGGCGATTATCTTTTTTCTTATAAATGGAATATAATAACCAGGTATAATCAGGATTTGTTTTTTGGGAAATTTGACTTAGAAAATCTCTCACTCTTTGAAAATCAGTAGAAAACTCAGGAATGTCTAATGAGCTATTAACCATTGGATTGGTTAATAATAAAAAGAACTCATTAAAATCTTTCTGATGATAGGGATATATTTTAAGATGTTCAGTCTGAAAACATAATCTTTCTGACAAAATTAATCCCTTACTTTTCCCCTTTCCATTCCTTATAAAAACGATTCAAATAATTCTCTAAGAAATCATGCCTACCTTGAGCTAATTTCTTACCATAAGCGGTATACATCATATCCTTTAATTTTAGGAGTTTTTCATAAAAATGATTAATAGAAGGACCTTCAGTATTTTTGTATTCCTCCCGGGATATATTAGGGTTAGGGGGAATTCTGGGGTCATAGATAGGTCTGTGGTAATAACCACCATAGGTAAAGGCTCGGGCAATACCGATTGCTCCCATGGCATCAAGTTTATCGGCATCACTCACAGCTTTAAACTCCAGGCTCTTTTTATCTGTTCCGTTTTTATCCTTTTGGGAAAGGGTCTTCATAAAAGAAATATCTTTGGTAATAGCAATTATCTTTTTAATAAGAGAGGAATTTAGTGGTAATGAATGTAGGTATCTGGCCACTACATCTGGTCCCCGTTTTTCATCACCAGCAAAAAACTTATAATCACCAATATCATGAAGCAGGGCAGCCATTTCCACGATAAAAGGATCTGCTCCTTCTTCTTGTGCTATCTTTAAAGCTATCACTCTCACTCTATGGGTATGCCACCAATCATGACCGGTAGCTTCTCGCTGAAAAAAATCCTGTACATATTTTTCTGTTTTTTCTATTATCTGATTAGAACTTAATATCATCTTACCTAATGCGATAACCTATATTATCTTTTTCACGGTTTAACTATCTTTAGCTGACCAAAGATTACATTGGCTTCGATATCCAGATATGGCTTATCGGATTGAATATTCCCCAGTCTATATTCTGTGGAACCGATAATGCTTATAGATTGGTCTGGTAATTGTAGGTTACCAAATACTGAACTGGCATGAACTGCCGATGGTATTTTTGGATTAAGCATTAAACTGCCTGAGCCAAAAATAACATTAAGCTTAATTTTTTGATGTGATGCTGGTGATTTTAAATCATTAAGGTCCATTATGCCTTCAGCAAAGATGATATTTTTTTCCCTGAAAGGTTCACTTAAGTCTATTTTCTTCCGGTCAAAGATAACTTCATGGCTTCCCCCAAATTGTCCAAATAAAATAATAATGCCTAAAATCACCAGGGCAATACCGGGAAACAGACGAAAAAAATTCACCTTTATTCCCAGAACATTAGCTAACAATAATGCTAAACCTGCTATTAAAAGAATAATACCGCTTATTATACTTCCTGTTATTCTCATTTGGTATTCCTTTCTTTTTGATAACTTTTAATTATTACAACTATAATACAATAATTTTATTATATTGGCAGAACAAAGACAACTTAATTATTTATGCCAGAGAACACAGAAAAAACCTCCACGTTTATGGCGGGAAAATTCCTCTTCTTTGGCTTGACTAATTTCTGATTCTGGCAAATCAGGTGGTATAAAAAGACATTCCCTAACATCTACCAGGGATTCATGCTTAATCTTAGTTATCTCTTCAGGGGTTCTGAAACGGGCATGCTGAAATACCTTTGCTTTTTTCTGATATTCTACTTCCTGGTATAATTGTCCCCAGCCACTATCTTTATTGATACTACCTACCAGAATGAGACCTCCCCTCTTGCAAACTCGAAACATTTCCGAAATCATCCTGGCGTAATCAGAAATAAACTCAATGGTAGCCATTGATAAAACACCATCAAAGGTATCATCAGCAAATTCTAAATTCAGACAATCCATTTCCTTAAATTCAATCTTTACTTTTTTCTGTTCGGCTTTTTTACGTGCTTTAGTTAACATCTCCCGGGAAGTATCAATCCCTATAACAAATGTGCCTAACTGTGCTAGTTTTATGCTGAAATTACCGGTTCCACAACCAACATCCAGAATATGCATGCCAGGTTTTACTTTAAAGAGGCTGAAAGCGCATTCTGTCTCTACACTGTCGACATGTTCTCCTATTTTAGTTTCATACCATTTATCATAATTTTCTGCCTCCAGATCAAATATAGCCAATTATACTTCTCCTTTCAGGATAAATTTAATAAGATATGCCTTTTAATGCGATTAAATTGGCTTGAAGTCACAATTTCTCTTTCTCTTGGTTTTGGCAGGCGGATGGGAACTTCTTCTCTTATTCTCGCTGGACGTTCAGTAAGAACATAAATACGGTCTGAAAGATAAATTGCCTCTTCGATATCATGAGTCACAAATAATACAGAGGCTTTGAGTTTATCTGCTACCTGTAATAACCAAGACTGCATCTTAGAACGCGTTATGGCATCCAAACCAGCAAATGGTTCATCCAATAATACAATTTCTTTTGAAAACATATAGGTTCTTAACAGTGCTGCTCTCTGTCTCATACCCCCTGAAAGCTGAAAGGGATATTTATATTCAAAACCTTCTAAACCGAATAGTTTGAGATAAGGGACTACCTTATTTCTGGCTTCTCTGACTGTTTCTCCTTTAATAATCAAGGGAAGAATGGTATTATCAATAATCTTTTTCCAGGGTAATAACAAATCCTTCTGATACATATAGCTAACATGACCGATTTCTCCGGTACAATCCCTCTCATCGATATATACTTTGCCCTCATCAATGGGTACTATCCCGGCTATCATATTGAAGATGGTGCTTTTGCCACAACCACTGGGTCCAATTAAGGTTACAAACTCATTCTTACTCAGATAAAAAGAAACATCCTCAATAATGGGCATCTTTTCATATTGTTGTGTAAAATGACTGACTCTTAATTTAATATTATTTCTCCTCTCCCAGTAAGAAGGAATTATCAAAAGCTGACTCTACTTCAAGCATTCTATCTATAAGACCTCTTTCGTACAGCCAACGGGCATAATTTTCCCAGCGTTGTGCCTTCATCACACCCCAGTAGGGTACATCAGCTTGATACTCTTTTGCTAAATACTGCTGACTGGCAATAGCTATTTCACGTTCAATTTCCGGTGCATGTTTTAGCAAATCCTGAACGGCTAACTCTGGATTTGCTATAGAGAATTGATAACCTTTTTTAGTAGCCCTTAAAAACTTACGCACTAATTCCGGCTCCGTTGCCAATAGTTGTTCTCGAGCAATTATCACTGGTGTATAAAAATCTAATTCTGGGGCATAATCCTGTAAAAAGATAAAGTTAATGGGAAAATTTTTAAGCTCTGAAGCTACTCCGTCCCACCCGTAGTAAATCCAGGTATAATCTACATATTCCTGAACCGCGGCAAAAAAGTCAATAGCACCGATAGTTACTATTTCAGTTTTACTAAAATCAGCCCTATCAATATCCATTAAGGCCTTAATTATTGCCTCCTCAACAGGAGAACCCCAGCCACCATATTTCTTACCCTCAAAATCTCTGGGACGCTTAATTCCCTTTTCCACCGGAGAAGCAAAACCGGATGTATTATGCTGAAGAATAGCAGCAATAGCAACTACTGGCAATGGTTCTTCAGAGGTGCGAGCAAAGGTAACCTGTTCTTGATAACTGATACCAAATTCTCCCTGACCGGCTGCAATTAAGGCAGCTGGGCCTCCCTCTGAGGGCTGAATAATATTTACCAGTAATCCTTCCTCCTGATAAAAGCCTCTTTCCAGAGCAACATACATTCCGGTGTGATTGGTATTGGGAACCCAATCTAATAAAACAGTAACTTCTCTCAATGACTCCCCTGATGAGGCAACGGCTGTATTAATCATTAGCATAAATAGCATACCTAACAGACAGGTAAGAAAAATAATGGAATATTCTAATTTTCTAATTTTGTAAATATACCACATATCTCAACACTCCTTTTTATTACTCATTTATTCATTGTCCTTCTCCAGGGCATTACCAGAAATTGTATCAGTTCAATCATCTTAAATAGAATCATACTTAAGATTATGATAATCAGAATACTGGCAAAAACTTTATCCAGGGCAAAGGATTGCCTCACCCGGGTCATATAAACACCCAATCCTGATTTACCCCCCATCCATTCTCCTATTACCGCACCGATGATGCTATAAGTGGCAGCAATTTTAAGACCAGAAAAAAAACTGCTTAAAGATGATGGGAACTTGGCTAAATAAAAAATTTGCCAGCGATTTGCCTTCATTGATTTCATTAAATTTAATAAGTCCTGATCCAAAGAGTTTAGTCCTTCCAGTAGACTGACCACAATAGGGAAAAAACAGACCAGTATTACTACCATGATTTTGGGAAGTATATCAAATCCAAACCACATAGCAAAAAGGGGAGCCAGAACCATAATAGGGATTGTTTGGGATATTACCAGTAATGGTTGTACAGCTTTTCTGATGAGAGTGAAATTATCCATTAATATTGCCAGGATTACTGAAACAACAATTGCGACAACCAATCCAGTTAACGCTTCTTGTAAGGTTGTATAAATATGCTCTTTTATATCTGGTAGAATCTTCATACATACCATTACAACATCCCAGGGTGAAGGCAAGATATAACGAGCAATAATCCCCTTATCAACAATTAATTGCCAGAGAGATATTAAAAGAGCTAAAAAAAATAAGGGGATTGTTTTATCTCCTATATTTCCCAACCTTTTCATCAATGGTCACACCTGTCTTTTTATAATCAATCTTTACCAACGATATTACCCTTGTTGCCCCCTGTTCTGTACATATTTCCTGGGCTTTCTTTACTATCTCCAGCAATTCATCAAGTTCTCCTTCCATGGTAGTCTCCAGGGCACCAACTTCATGCTTAATACCACAGGATGCAATGTAGAAAATAACTTCATCTATTACCCGGTAAAGTCTTTCTTCAGCAACATATGGTAATACCTGTAATCCAAGTGTAATTTTAGCCATATTTACCTCCAAAAAAAAATCGCTATTACCTGAACATAGGTAATAGCGATCAAACTTAACTCTATTTAAAAGTCAAGGGTTACTTCCCTCCGCTAGAATTACCTAGGTCAGGTTCAGGGGTCAAAGCAAAATGCTTTTTCTCAGCAAATAGCTCCCCCAGTAACTTGTTGTCATTGCATATTATGGTAAGATTATTATACCACCTCTATCTCTTTTGTAAAGCATAGCTACTTAATAAAAATGATGGAAATTCAATCTTGGTTGGTCAGTTTCTACTTCTGTTTTATATGAAACGTAATCAACAGATGTTTAGTTCTAACAAAATTAAAATTATCTCAAAAATATCAAAATAAATGTTTTTTAAAATTATTTTAATTTCTTAAGGTGTTGGATAATTTCTTTTTCCATTTCCTCTTTCAAATGATAACTATGATCTTTATCCGGGAATAATCCCGTTTTTACTTCCTTATCAAATTCAGAAAGCGCCTTAACTATATCTTGGCCTATTTGAGCATATTGTTTAACAAATTTCGGTACGAAACGTTCAAAGAGACCCAATAAATCATGAATAACTAAGACCTGGCCATCACAAAAAGGTCCGGCTCCTATTCCAATAGTCGGAATGTTAACTCTTTCCGTAATAATCTGGGCTACAGGATTGGGAATGCCTTCCAAAACAATACTGAAAGCACCTGCCTCCTCTAAGGACAAGGCATCTTCAAGTATTTTTTCGGCAGCCATTAAATCTTTACCCTGAACCCTAAAACCGCCTAACTGGGAGCTGCTCTGGGGTGTTAATCCGATATGACCCATGACCGGGATGCCGGCTTTTACTATAGCAGCTACTGTATCAGCTATCCTCTTGCCACCTTCTAATTTAATACAATCCACTTCCGCTTCTTTCATTAATCTGCCAGCATTTGCTATGGCTTTTTCTTTACTTACTTCATAAGAAAGAAAGGGCATATCTCCTACAATGAAAGTCTCTGGAGCTCCTTTAACCACTGCCTTGGCTAAAATAATCATGGTATCTAAGTCAATAGGTACGGTACTCGGGTAACCAAGCATGACCATTGCTGCCGAATGTATTATGTCAGCAAATTTAAAACTATACGATTAGAATAAACTCTGATAACTTGGAAAGCCATAAAGAGATTCGGTATTTTTTACTGCTTTTACAATTGCTCTAGCCATAACCTCAGCTGCAATTGATCCTACCAAATTTACTTCTGTTTCTACTTCACCTGTACCTACACAAAAAAAGTATCACCATCAAACATCGTATGAGCAGGAATAATGGCTCGAGCATAACCGTTTTGTGCCATCATAGCTATTTTTGTTGCTTCAGCTTTGTTAATCTTTGCGTTTGTAGCTATAATCCCTATGGTAGTATTGGTAGAAAAATGGTTACCACTATTCTCTAATGAAGATGCATTCTTAATAATAGAAATGGTATTAACAAATCCTTTTTTATCTTCAGTCAAGGCACCGGCAATTATCTCTCCGTTATAAGGATCAACGACATCTCCAAAACAATTGACTGCCACAATAGCCCCTATCAACAATTTTTGACATTTGAGGCTAGCTGTCCCGATACCGCTCTTCATGCAGTGCAGTCCACCCAGAATCTTTCCAACTGTTGCACCTGTCCCAGCTCCAATGTTCCCCTGTCTGTTCTCCATTTCAGAAGCATTTAGACAGGCATGATAGCCCATATCAGCAGTAGGCCTTATTTGATAATCACCAACATTAAGATCAAAAAGAACTGCACCAGGAACAATAGGAACTTTGGTAATTCCTACATCAAAACCTATTCCTCTTTCTTCCAGATATCTCATTACCCCTGATGCGCCATCCAAGCCAAAGGCACTACCTCCACCAAGATAGATAGCATGAACTTTATCTACTAAATTAACAGGGTTTAATAGGTCTGTTTCCCGAGTTCCTGGAGCTCCTCCTCGCACATCTACTCCTCCAACAGCCCCTTTCTCACAAAGAATTACTGTACATCCTGTACCACCCTTCAGAACCTGACTATGTCCAACTTTAATCCCGGGAACATCAGTAATGGCATCTTTTAAGATATGAGTTTTTGAAATATTTTTCATAATCTTACACCTTTTTTTAGAGTGCTTTACTTTTTAAGAAAATGATAACCTTAATTTTCATTTAAAAATAGCATAGCAGTAAGAGCATAAATTTTAACAGTTTCGATTAACTCTTTAATCTCCACATATTCATCTACTTAATGCGGTATCAATCTATTTCCAGCTCCAATTGTCACGATGGGAATATTTTTCCAGGATTTAAGAAAAGTCCCATCAGTGGCACCTGGAACTCCGTTATAGATAGGCTCCTTTTTTGTAATATACTGAAACGCTTGTGCGGCATGCTTTACAATAGGCTCATCTGGTGAAGTTTCTGTCCACGGACGTTCTTCAATTACTTCCATACTTGCCTGAAAATGCTGATCTTTTTGAGAAATCTTTTTAAAAATATTTAAAATTGCCTTTTTTAACTGGTTATGTTCTTGACCAGGAACAGTTCTAATATCTACTGTTGACATGTATTCCTGGGGGATAACATTAATCTGTGCTTCCCCTTTAGTTGGTGCTCTTAATATAGTGGGAGTAAAACTAGGAAAACCCAAATATTCATGCCTTCCTAATTTTTTGATTTCCTTCTTTTGCAATCTTTCTAAGGCAATTAATATTTTAGCCACACTCCAATTGGGATTAATTCCTGTTTCTGGCATGGCACCGTGAGCCATTTTGCCTTTTACTTTAATCATGATTCTCATAGCACCTTTTTGCGTAATACAAATATTATTTTCTTCTGGTTCACAGATGATTGCTGCATCAACTTCATCAGCCCAACCTTGATAAATAAAATTTTTTATACCCAGCATCATCCCTTCTTCATCTACTGGAATACACAATATAATATTTCCTTTAAAATCTGTTTTTGAATCTAAAATAGCTTTGACAGCATATACCATTGCAGCTAAATTACCCTTGGCGTCACAAGATCCTCTTCCATAAATATTACCTTCGTGAATGATCGCATCAAAAGGTGGATATTTCCATTCCCGGGGATTTCCTTCTGTTACTACATCAGTATGGGCTTCAAATAATAAATTTTTTCCTTCCTGGCTGCCCTTTAAAACAGCAATTACATTTGGTCTCCCAGGTACCACTTCCTCAACAACTACTTTTAGCCCCATATCTTTTAATTTTTTAGCTACAAAATGTGCTACCTTTTCTTCGTTATATCCTTCTTTCTCGGGATGAAAAACACTTTTAATCCTAACCAGATCCTGTGTAAATTGGACAATCCCTTTTTCATCAACATTTTTGATTATTTTTTCATATTCTGTATTAGGCAATTGTTTCTCTTCTCTCTTTTTTATTATATCTACTCCCTCTCTATTTTTAATTAAAGATAAATAGGGAAGGGATATATTATTCATTACTACTTATTACTGCAAAAAGTTTTGTTTATTCATGACTGTTAGGTTTTAAACTATTTAGCCATAGTAAGAAATACTTTCTCTCCGTTTTTTATTTCAAACAAGAAAGTTCCTTTTCCAGTAGGTACACCATCTGTCATATCCCAGGTCAACTGAATTCCCTTAAATCCCTTGACATTACGACAATAATCTCTAATTTTTATCCTTTCCTCTTTAAGTATATTTGGATCTCCTGTAATATCTGTATTTTCAATCGCTTCTTTGATCATATAAACACTATCGTAATAGTTGGTGGAAAGTGATGCGGGTTCAATACCGTTATGATCTTTTTTATATGCTTCTCGGAAGGATTGCCAGCGAGAGTCATTTAAATTCAAATCAATATAATTATAAATTGAAATCCCTTCTAAATATTCCCCCCCAGTAGTATACAATGCGGTATCATCAGCACTGCTGAAAACTAATATTTTTGACTTATCTTCCCATCCTCTTTTTACCAATTCAACTATTATTTTTGCCGCTTTTTCCGAATTACAGGTAAGTACAATTCCATCAGGCTTCTGTGCTAAGGCTCTCAAAACCAGAGAATCAAACATAATCGCATCAGTAGGAACGTCAACCTGTCGCAATATTTCTACTCCTGCTGATTCCAATCCTATAGCATGAGCTTCCGCCATTGGAGGCCAAGCTGCCCAGTTCTCAACAAATTGGACTACCGTCTTCATGTCTGGATGCAATTCTGCCCAAGCAGCAGTTATAGGTGGTAGTTTTTCTTCGGTTATGGGATACCAGGATAGAGTCCAGGGAAAATATTCCACTGCATATTCGTAGCTAGTAGAAGAAACCATAGAAAATAATCCAGCTTCTACTGCTATAGGGACAGCTGCCATAATACATGCTTCTGGAACCGGACCCATCACCACTAATGCCCAATCAATCAATTTAGCCATCTCTTCCATGGCTTTTTCCTTATTGACACCAGTATCAATAATTTCAATGGTAATTGGCTTGCCTCTTACACCTCCAGCAGCATTAATCTCTTCGGCAGCTCGATTAGCACTCCAGGACATATATTCACCAATGCTTGCAATAGGACCTGTTACAGTGTTTAAAAAAGGTATTTTCCACTCTTCTACTAACACATCCTGTCCAGAAATATTCATTGTAGTAATAAACAAGATTCCAATTATGAATATTGAAATACGAAAAAAACCTGATATTTTATTCTTCATCTTTTTCTCCTCCTGAAGATTATCAACTCTATAAACTATTTAACTGAATATCTTTTTAAGTCTATATTTGTCTCACTACAATAACCTTTACTGGCTCTCCTTTCTTTTTATTAATTATTTCTCCCATTAGTAGTATTTTTCTATCGCTGTAAAGTTAGATTATCTTATTAAATTATTTATTAATAGCCTGTTGGGGTACTTTTGGTTTCATATTCCACAGCATTTTTCTAGTAATCATGCCTTCTGGTCGCAACAAGATAATAATCACCAACAAAGCTCCATATATAACCTGACGCCAAGAAGCAATGTTACTAGAAAATATCAAAGGAATTCCCTGTAATAAAAAGGCAGATGGAATTACTCCCCACATTGTGGTATGTCCACCTACAAAAAGTATACACATTAAATATCCAATCATGCTGAAAGTAAAAAATTCAGGTGATAGGCTTCTAACTAGAAAGACATCTAAAACGCCAGCCATTCCTGCAATGGCACATGCTGTAATTTGAAAAAACATTCCCAATTTTTTTATATCAACACCTAACGTGATGGCTACCTCTCTATCTACAAAAACAACTGATGCGGCTCTGCCTAAACGTGAATGATCAATCCTGTAAATCAAAAATCCCGTTATAATTAATAAAAAATACATAATAAATAGTATATTAGTTACAGAAGGAACATGAAAAAAACCAATCGTTCCACCTAAAAGTTTCCAATTCTCAATAGTTGTCTTAACAATAAAGACTGAGGTCAATCCTACAATCACCACTGTAAAACAAGGAGCTTTCCCAATAGCCAGGGAAAAGATAAATCCGATTACTGTACTTATTAATATTCCTGAAATTAAAACCAAAACAAAAGGCCAATCCCATTCCTTGGCCGCATAACCGCCAAAATAGGCTGATATCGCCATACATGCTACAATTAAAAAATGTAGTTGCCCTACTCTATAGGGTAAATATAGCGCCCATCCCATTAGTACATAAATAGCAGAGAATCCCAGGAAATAATATGTTACTTCAGACAAGATAGAACCTCCTTATTTCAATACCCTATAATTATATTTTGGTACCAAATAAACCCTGGGGTCTAATCAGAACCACAATCAACATTACCACAAACGCAATGACATTTGACCATGAACCAGAAATATATCCTATTGCTATAGACTCTATAATACCTAAAATTAATCCGCAAACCAATCCTCCCTTTAAATTGCCCAAACCAGCAACAATTGAAACAGCCAGCATTTTTAACGCAACAAATTCACCTAACCAGGGAGAAGCAGAGCCTATTAGCATTGAAAAAAGCAGAGCTGAAAAACCACCTAAAATACCAACAATTAAATAACTAAATATGCTGGTTTTGATAATTGGAATACCCACCAAGCTAGCTGCAAAGAGATTTTCGGCAATAGCCCTAAAGAATCTCCCTTGATTAGTATGGTAAAGAAGATAAAAAAATATTAATACGGCAATAATTCCACCGCCTAAAGCAAATAGCTGCCCTTTGGATATCGTAATTAATCCAAAACTCAGAATGCTTCCACCAATCCATTTATAGGGAAAAGAAACTGGAAATCCATAGTTAATAGAATGGGACATAATATCCATTGCGATCATAGCCATACCCATTGAGGCAATAAAAGAGGCATTAATATCCACACCTGGTGTACTATTGATTTTTCTAAAAATAGGTTCACTTAAAATACTTAAGATAATTGAAACAGATAAACCAGCCAGAATAACTAAAAAAATATTGTTGCTGAATTGTAATACCCACCAGTAGGTATACATGGAAATAACCACAATTTGGGGGTAAGCAAATTGAATGATTTTGGCGACCAAAAGCATTAAATTGAAACCAGTAACCAACAAAACATAAATGCTTCCTAAGGCTAACCCACTTATTAATTGAGCTATAAATATTTCCATCGATATCTCTCCCTGACAAATTAGATAAAACGATTTATTGTAGTTCTTTTATTAATTACTGCCAAGATAAGCTTGTCGAATCTTGGGATTATCTATAATATCACCAGAAAATCCAGTCATAGCAATTTCACCAGTTTGCATTACATAACAACGATGACTGCATTCTAAAGCCTTTTTAGCGTTTTGTTCGGCTAATAGTATCGAATATCCCTCTTTATTTAACTCTAAAAGAATATTAAAAATTTCTGTTACAATTTTGGGGGCTAATCCCAAAGAAGGCTCATCTATTAGAATTAATTTGGGTTTAGACATTAAGGCACGCCCCATGGATAGCATTTGTTGTTCTCCTCCGCTTAATGTTCCGGCTATTTGACTGCTTCTTTCCTGTAAAATAGGAAAGTATGTAAAAACTCTTTCTAGATTTTTTTCAAAATTATCATAATCATGATAGGCTCCCAATTGTAGATTTTCTAACACTGTCATGGAAGTGAAAATAACATGACCTTCCGGAATAAGGCACAATCCTAAACTTACAATCTTATCAGTGGATTGTCGAGTAATGTCTATTCCCAAAAACTGAACTCTACCTTTATCGGGTCTCTGAATTCCCAGTATTGCTTTTAACAAAGATGTTTTACCAGCACCATTTGCACCAATTAATGCTACAAATTCCCCTTGTTTTATTTCAATATTAACTTTTTTAACAGCTTTGATAGGTCCATATGTAATTGAAAGACCTTCGGTTTTTAAAATATTACTTTTCTTCTCCAAGATAAGCCTCCAATACTCTGGGATCTCTCTGAACTTGTTCGGGAGTTCCTTCACTTATTTTTATTCCAAAATCAAGAACGGTAATCCATTCAGAAACTTCAGTAATAAAATTCATATCATGGCTTACGACAATAATAGTAACTCCTTCTTTGTTAATTTGCCTGATAATTTTTGCGACTTCTCTTGATTCTTCAATTCCCATCCCTGAGGTGGGTTCATCAAGCATTAGAAGTTTAGGATTTGATATTAAAGCACGAGCTATCTGTACTAACTGGCGCTCTACCCAAACCAATTCATTAGTCCAGCGTTCTGCAAAATTTGATATGTTAATAAATTTTAAAACTTTTTCAGCTTCCTCTGTAATTTCTTTTTCTTGCTTATTAAATTGTAAGGGATTTAAAAAGAAAGATTTAATGGGATTTTGTTTGAAATTATACCTTCCCGACATAACATTATCCAAAACTGTCATATTTGATACCAATTTTCCGGCTTGAAATGTTCTACTGATTCCCATTCTATTAATATCTTCTGCAGGTATATTACTAATGTCCACAGAATTAAAATATATTTTTCCTTCTGTTGGTGGAAATAATCCGGAAACAACATTAAAAAAAGTAGATTTCCCTGCACCGTTTGGTCCAATTAAACCATGAATGGTATTCTCTTGAATGTTAATATCAATATTCTTTAAAGCTTGTAAACCGCCAAAATTCTTACATAGATTTACAACTCTTAATATCGTCTTTCCTTCTATCATTATAAAATAATATTTCTCCTTTAGAACTGTGATATGTCTTCAAAAATTTCCCATATTCTTCTATTTATTCCTTAGCTAATCCCCTAAAACACTCTTTACTTCCTATTAATTCATCTTTGTTTAGTGCAATAATTTGCAGCAACTGCATCATCCGGTATCTCCATATCTTTATCTAGCTGTTTTTCAGTGATCAACAGAGGTGGTTGAATCCTGAGCACATTTCCATAAATCCCACCTAACCCTATCAGTAAATTATTTTCTCTGCACAATTCCTGTATTTGTGTTGCTTCTTCTGCCTCTGGTAATTTGTCTTTATCTTTTACCAACTCAATACTAATCATTAAGCCTTGCTCTCTCACATCACCGATGAGATGGTATTTTTTCATAAGTTCATCTTTTAATTTTTGAATAAAATAGTTTCCTTTTTCCAAAGTTTTCTCAGGAATTTTCTCATCTAATAAAAATTCGATTTAGTTATTGCCGCAGCACTGGATATCGGATTACCTCCAAATGTAGATAGGTGATCCCCCGGTCTAAAAGAACTTGCAATCTCATCCCTGGTGATAAAAGCACTTAAAGGGAGCCCTCCAGCAATGCCTTTGGCCATATTCATGATATCATTTATACTTTATAATGCTCAACAGCAAATAATTTACCAGTTCGTCCAAATCCCGACTGCACTTCATCGGCAATAAATAAAATTTGAAAATCAGGTAGCATTTGTCCTGGTAAGGCAATGAATTCATATTTTCCAGTAAATTGCTTAGCTATGCTTAACGCACCTTCAATAGCTTCAGCTCCACTATTGGAAAAAAATGTTTTATTGAGCCTGCCAGGGGTATTTTGGGCTAATTTTTCTGCTACTAATGCAGGTGGTTCTGAATAATAAACATAGGCACAACAATGTACTAATTTATCTATCTGATCCTTAGCAGCCTTAATAATTCTTGGATTTCTATGCCCAGCATTGTTTACTGCAATACCAGCAAAGCAATCAATATACTCTTTGCCACCGATATCATATACCAATACTCCTTCAGCATGACTAATTATGACATCTTCCATTTTCTTAACACTATAAGTATTGACATACTTTTCATACTTTTACTTAATATTCATATGATTATCCTATCCCCCCTTAGGATTAAATTAACATTTACCATTTAACAGTAGTGATTTATTTTGTTTTTGTTATATTTATCATTTTTCCATGATTTCATTATTTCATAATAACCTCTTCGTTATTAATATTCAATAATAAAAGGCTTTATAGTTCGTGTCAACAACTTGTGGGTACTTTCCCTTACCTCAAAAATATGGAAATTAATAGTATACTCCTATATTCTTTTGTAAATAATCCAATTAATAAATTAGGTAATTAGTTCATTTAGTTCATCTTTTCTCTGGAGATGCTTGCTTTTTTTCTTCTGTTTTTGCAGGTATATGATGGTAGGGTCTAATTCCAAATAGAGGGCTTCCTGGTCTGATTTATTTGGATTTAGCGTTGTTTGTTTTAAGGTTTCAGTTAAGTTTTGGTCAAAGGTATCTTCTTCTTTTTGAGTCTGAGTACCCTTGAGTTGCACCTGTTTTCGGATAGCCTTAAAGCTGATGGAGTTCTCGCAACAGTATTGGTAGTTGCTAGCAAGATAAGGAAAAAAGGCCAGTTATCTTCTGATAATGTGTGCTCATACGCTGATTGGATTTGAGATCCAAGACCTCATCCAAAAGACAACGGTAATGACCTTCTTGATCTCAGTAGAGATATTTTGATAGACGATATTACCTAACATGGTCGAGAGGTATTTATTGTGTTTTCTACAATTGGTGAGTTTGCTTCCTTGTCTTTCTTTCCTTAATTTATTGTCAAGGTAATTTGGTATTTCGGTTAGGATAAACTGACCTATGATTTAGGCTATATTAAAAACAAATTACTTTAGATACTGGAATTGAGTTTGCTTTCTGGTGTATTTAGCTCAAAAGATGGTAGGGTTATAGTAAATTTTAATTCTTTCATAAGGTAGATTTACCTCCTATTTAGAAAAAGAATGTTTCTTCTTTTTCTTTATTTTATTTCTTGAGGTAAGTCTACTTTTTTGTTGACTTACTGGCAAGTGTTATCCCAGAAACACCTATTAAAATTTAACACTATCACTTTATAAATTTTACATTAACTGAGGAGAGTTAGAGATTCATTTCATTTTAATAACCAGATAAGGTCCCTCTCTCAAAAAAGCCATAGAAGTCTTCTCTTTCTTTAATACATAGTGGTAAATAGCCTGTTGAAGCATAGTAGTAATATCGGGAGGGTACTCCTTGATAAATTGATACCCGCTTACTCCTGGTAGGGTAATCAGGATTTCGGGAGGGATGTTGACGGTACAATAGATGAGATGTTCTTCTCCTCCTATTCGCAGAAAAAGCTGTTCCCATTTCTGCACTTCCCATTGGTCATGAGCAAAGTCCCACCTGGAACTTAAGAGCAAGGAAGAGAAATTACCCACGCCCACCTCTTTTAGTTTCTTCAGTAAATCTTTGTAATGCTGACTGCCAATAGGTTCCCTATCTTGGTTATGGGCTAATAGAATAATGTATCCTCCCTTCTTCACTGCTGGTAGGGCAGCCCAAACTCCTTTGATAGCTTGATAATGATTTAGGGCTCCTTTCCCTCCGTGGGTTAAGACAACATCGTATTTATGATCTATGGTAAGTTCTGAGAAGAGACGCAGCTGATCCACTGCCTTCTGGTGAGATTCCTCCAGATTCCCGGTAGTTATACCACAGATATGCAAGTCACCGTTTAGCAAGACATTTACTGCAAAATCAATTCTGGTTCTCCGGGCTACTTCTAAGGCAAACTCATGACAGGGATTATGGGAAAAGATGAGATTATCAGCATTAGGATCAGCCATAAACTCAGGTCCATGAAAGATCTGAGTAGCCTCCAGATTAACCATACCAGGACAAATAGCTTTTCGGCCTCCGGAGGCACCAGCCATAAAGTGGGCTTCTACCAGTCCAGTTACAATATGAAGGTCTGATTGGATAAAATCCCTGTTAATCTTTACCGGAATTCCTTTGACCTTTCCTATAGAGACCAGATCTCTACTATAACAATCATGGTCTAGCAATTGATAGTGATTAAAGATCTCGTCTCCAAAGGCTTCTCTCTTCCAGCTAGCAGAAGTAGGAGTATGTGTTCCGGTGCCAATAATGATCTTGATATGCTGTCTTTTAATGCCAGCTTTTGCCAGACGGGAGAGGATGGGTGAGAGGATATTCTCATTCTTGGTACAATTATAAGGTACCGGACGGGTATTATCAGATACTACAATAGCTGCAGTAAGTTCATCAGCAGGTTTGGAGTGAGAGAGGACAATATCCTCAATTCTCTTGCTCTGGATAGGATTCTGGAAGGCATAGTCAATTTCTTCTGCTACCTCCTCAAGAGGAGGAACTGGTTTCATCTGTAATAAATCACAGGTAGTAGGGACTTCTACTGTAAGATTATTCTCCAAATACTCAATGTTTATTTTTTGCCAACTGTAGGTACTCATTCTCTCCTCTAATATTGAATTTTAATATTTTTTGATTTTTCTCACTAATTAATTTATTTTAGAAGATCTTTCCTGGATTCATAATATTTTTAGTATCAATAGCATTTTTTATTTTCTTCATTAACTTAATTTCTTCTTCACTACAAAATAAATTTAAATATTCTTTTCTTTTTAGACCAATACCGTGTTCTCCACTAATAGTTCCGCCCTTTTCCTTAACTAGATGATACAGGTCCACTAAAATTTTATTTTCTATATCTAACCACTCTTGGTAAGTTTGAGCAGGATTCTTAACTATCGTAGCATGCAAATTGCCATCACCAGCATGACCATAGCAAGGAATTAAAGTACTATATTTTTGGGCAATTCTTTGAATCTCTTCCACAACCTCAGCAATTACTGAAATCGGAACTACAATATCCTCTATACTTTGCTGAGGACTAATAACCTTAAAAGCCTCTGCGATATTTCTTCTTACTGCCCAGACTCTTTCTTGCGTAGTATAGTTATCTGCTACATAAACTTCTAATGCTCCTTGGTTTAGACATAGTTCGCCAATAGTTTCTGCTTCTAATTCTACTTCTTTACGATTATTTCCATCTACTTCCACTAAAAGCATTGCACCAGCTTGTTGATAGGGTAGATGCTCATTTAAATATTGACAGGAGGTCTGCACTGAGAGCTGATCCATAAATTCAATAGATGTGGGGATAATTTTAGTTTCAGTCATGATTTTTGGTACACTCAGGATAGCCTGATTTAGATCTTTATACAAAATTAACAAATCAACAATTGCTATTGGAAGCGGTAATAATTTAACAATTATTTTTGTCACAATTCCTAAAGTGCCTTCTGATCCTATAAAAATCTGTTTTAAATTATAGCCAGTAACATCTTTAACCCTCTTGCCGCCTAATGTTACTATTGCACCATCAGGCAAAACCACTTCCAATCCCATAATATATCGATCAGTAACACCATATTTAACTGCTCTACCTCCCCCGGCATTTTCAGCTACATTACCACCAATAAAGCAGGTCTCCACACTCATGGGATAACCAGCAAAAAACAGACCAAACTCTTTTACTTTTTCATTCACTTCATTAGTAACTACTCCTGGTTCTAGCGTTACCATCATATTTTGGCTATCAATTTCTAAAATTCTATTCATTTTCTCTAACGAAAGAACTATGCCTCCATGAACTGGAATAGCACCACCAGAAAGACCGCTGCCAGCTCCCCGAGGAGTAACTGGTATATTATTCTCATAAGCTAATTTCATAATTTTAGATACTTGTTCAGTTTTTCTTGGCATTATAACAACTTCAGGAAAATGTGCGAACTGATCAACAGGTGTTTCATCATGAGTATAAGGCTCTAATTTTTCTTTATCTACAAAAACAAAATTTTTCCCACAAATTTCTTCTAGTTTTTTTATAGTAGAATTGGATATAGGATTATATTTCATTTGTTTTCCTTTTTTCTTCCAATTTCTTCTTTAATAAAGGTACAATTTCAAATAAGTCGCCTACAATACCAAAATCAGCAATCTTAAAAATATCTGCCAGGGGATCATTATTTATAGCTATAATAGTTTCCGAGGTTTTTATTCCGGCAAGATGCTGTATAGCTCCAGAAATACCAATGGCTAAATAAGCTTTTGGATTTACCGTTTTACCACTTAAGCCTACCTGATGAGGGTAGGAAATCCAACCCCTATCCACTACTTCCCGAGATGCACCGACAGCCGCTTCTAGCTGTTTAGCTAACTCACGAATTAAAGTGAGGTTTTCCTTTCTCTTTAATCCTCTTCCTCCAGAGACGATAATGTCTGCTGTTGAAAAATCTATCTCCTCTTTCTCATTTTTCTGAAATCCCATATGTATTACTTTTCGATCAAAAAGAGCGTCATCAATCTCTATGGAAATAATCCTTCCTTTTTTGTTTTCATCTCGAAGAAGCATCTTTTTAGACTTTGGTCTTACAGTAGCCATCTGAGGCTTTCTTTCTGGTGTTTTAATAGTTGCCATTATATTTCCACCAATAGCTGGTCTAATCTGTAACAACAAACCAGTATCTTTTTCGATTTTTAAATCAGTACAGTCAGCTGTTAATCCGGTTCCTAATTTTACCGATAAATGGGGCATTAGAGTTCTACCCTGTGTAGTAGCTCCAGCAATTACGATTTGAGGTTGAAATTTCTTGATTAAAAAATCAAGTATATTACTATGATTTTCTACGATAAAAGGAAATAAATATTTATGACTTATCTTGTATACACGATCAGCTCCTCGATAAATTAATTCTCGTAACTCTTCTTCTGATAGATTATTACCAAAAACAACAGCAGATAATGGAACACCCAGTTCTTTAGCTAAAGGGCTTCCCCACGCCAATAATTCGTATGAGATATTTTTAATTTGTTGGCTTTCAGTTACTTCCGAAATTGTCCATATTTCTTCTTCTTTCATACTGCCTTACCTATTTTAAAATGAGATAATTTTTCTCTTTTCTAAGAAAGAGATTAATCGATCAATCGCTTCTGATAATGTTCTTTCATCTTTTACCTTTAATATGGTTCCTTTTCTAACCACCTGTGGGCGATATATTTTAACCACCCTTGTAGGAGAACCCTTAAGACCTAATTTATTTCCCGGGATACCAATATCTATACTATTGTAAACTGGTATACCAATGGTACGTGCTCTCTGTTTTCCTCGTAAGGTAGGCAGGCGAGGATATGAAATTTCTTTTACTACAGTCAATAATGCTGGTAAAGGTATTTTTAATCTTTCCGTACCTTCTTCAATTAAACGCTGTACAGTAATGTATTGCTTGTTAACACTTTCTATCTTCCTAGTATATGTTGATAAAGGGATATTCAAAAAAGAGGCAATCCCGGGACCTACCTGACCGGTATCCCCATCAGTAGCTCTTTCTCCGGTAATAATTAAATCGTAAGCTTTGATTTTCTTAATTATAGCAGCAAGTGAATAGGCAGTTGCCCAAGTATCCGAACCGGCAAATTCCTTTCCGGATAGGAGTATTGCCTCATCAGCACCCATTGCTATAGCCTCCCTTAAGGCTTCTTCAGCTTTTGGTGGCCCCATGGTGATGACAGTAATAGTGCCACCATGATTTTCCCTTAGTTGAATCGCTAATTCAATGGCATATAAATCTAAAGGGTTGATGATATTTTCAACACCATCACGAATTACTGTTCCAGTCTCTTCATTTATCTTTACCTGACTGGTCTCAGGAACCTGCTTGATTGGTACAATAATTTTCAACTTTGACTCCTCTAAGTATAAAAATTGTAAATTAATCTAATCTCAGATTACCATTTCAATGCTCCTAAATACTACCAATACATTTATATATCAATAAAATTAGATTATATACATATCCTTTTCTCCCTTTAAGCAATAAATCCTAATTTTCTCAATTTACACTATAAAGACATCCTTGGGATACTCTCCAAGATACCTATCTCTTCTATCAACAATAACAGTAACTACATTTTGGCCTTTTTTTAAACGTTTTGCAATTTTTAAAGCAACAAACACATTTGCTCCTGAGGACATGCCACAGTAAATGCCTTCTTCTTTGCATAATCTATTGGCCATATATCTTGCTTCCTCAGTTGTTACTCTAAAAAATTCATCAGGATATCCACGATCCAGCATTTCATCGATAATTGACTTTTCAGTTTCCCATTTCTTCAATCCCATTGCATGAATTAATTTTTCCATCATATTTGATTTTTTAAATTCACCCTTTTTTGATTCATTTTTCTGTAATTCCATATATACTTCACTACCATGGGGAACAACACCAAAGGTTAATGGATGTATATTATTTTCTGCCAATCCAAGAATACTCCCTAATAGTGTCGCACCAGAACCTACTGCACAGCCAAATGCATCAATTGCACCTCCCAACTGCTTATATAATTCATAACCTATGCTCATTTGCCCTAAATAATTATATTTATTGTATATTTGATCTACCCAAATAACATTAGGATCATTTTTTTCTAATTCATACGCATGCATCTTACCAGCCATTATATAAGTAAGGTCATGATTATCTTCTAGACATTGTGCTAACTCTTCATTAGAAAGAAAAGAACTTGGATGTGGGGATTCATTAATATCTGCTCCAAAAGCTCCTGTAATCTTTAGTCTTACTCCAGGACCCTGCAGCATTGGTTTATAAATAAATAACTTTGCTTTATAGCCTTTAACTGCACAAATAAATGCCAATGCCGGAGCAGTATTACCTGCAGATGCATCTACAACAACTCCACCAAGCCCTAATTTCTTATTATTCCAAGTAAGACCTTTCTCAGCAGCTTCAATCATTGAAAGAGCCATTCTGTCTTTGTAGCTTCCACTGGGATTTAAATATTCAAGTTTAACAAATATATTTGCTGGCACATCTTTCCCAATCTTATTTAGCTTTAACAAAGGGGTATTACCAATGATTTTCAGCATATTTTCTAAATAATTCATAATAATATCCTCTTTCTCATTTCTATAATAATGCATTATTTTAAAATTTTACTCTATTATTATTCTTAATATAATCTAAAATTATTTGCATAGTTATCCCTAAGATTACACCTATTATCTGTAGCTGCCAAATAGGAAAAAATAAAAGTAATCCAGAGATAAAAAAAGTAATTCTTTCAAAAGTATATAGCTTTATTAACTTTAAAGAACACCTCTGTATACTTTCTGATAAAAAAATTATTCCTAAAAATGCCGCTATTATTGAAATCAATATTTTCCAAAATGAACCATGGCCAACTAATGCTGGATTAAATACAAAAGCAAACGGAATAATATAGCCAACTATTCCAATTTTCATGGCTGTAAAACCAGTCTTGGTAGCATTTGCACCAGCCATTCCAGCAGCAGTAATAGCTCCTAAGGCAACTGGGGGAGTTATATATGAAATCATAGCAGTATATATGACAAAGAGATGAGCAGCAAGAGGATATACTCCAAGTCTTATTATTGCAGGAGCTATCGCTAAAGACAAGAATATATAAGCAGCAACGTCTACCATTCCAGTTCCAAGAATAAAACTGGCAGTAGCACCAAAAATTAAAATTAATGCTAAATTATTTTTAGCAAGGGTCACAATTTCATAACTAAAAGAGCTAACTACTCCAGTCATTGAAAGAGAACCTACAATAAAGCCTATTCCAAGTAAAATAGCTCCAATTTCAGCTATTGACTTTCCTGAATTAATTACCATATTTCTCAAGCTATCTATACTTAATCTAGTTGTTTTTTTCATCATTGAAAGTATAAAAAGCACTGCTATAGCATAGAATGGAGCTTGTGCTACTTGCCTCTGAAATATAAAAAATGTTAAGGTAAATAAAACAAAAATAAAATACCAACCTTCTTTCATCGTTTCTTTTAAAGAAGTTTGGGATGCTTTTTCAATGCCTACTAAGCCCATTTTGGCAGCCATCAAATCTATTTGAAAAAAAAGGCTCGCATAATAACAAATAGATGGAATAGCCGCCGCTAAAGCAACTTGGTAATAAGGTATACCTAAAAATTGGGCACAAAAAAATCCAACAGAGCCCATTACTGGTGGCATTAGTACGCCTCCAGTAGATGCAACTGCTTCTGTTGCAGCTGAAAAATAAGGAGGATATCCAGATTTTTTCATAGCAGGAATTGTAAATGATCCTGTTGATATAACATTACTTACAACGCTTCCGCTAAGACTACCAAAAAAAGCACTTGATAAAACTGCTACTTTAGCAATTCCTCCACGATATTTTCCCAAAATACATGTTGCTAATTCAATAAAAAACTTTCCTCCTCCTGTAACAGTAAAAACTACACCAAACAATAGATACCCAATCACAATATTACCTACAATCCGAGTCACCATGCCTAACATAGATTCTCCACCCAAAACATGGAGAGTGATAGTTTTCCAAAAAGGGAACCTAATCCCACCTAAAATTCCTGGCATATATCCTGCAAATATAGGATATGATGCAAAAAAAAGACAAATTAGAAAAAGAATATTCCCACTTACTCGTCTTAGTGCTTCCAATACTGCAATAAGTAAAATAAGGCACATTACTTGGACAACCCATGGTGCCGTTCCAGCACTCCACCCTAGATTCTGTATGTTAATGGCGTTTATGGATAAATAGAAGGAAATGCTAAAAACTAAAATAATAATAATCCAGTCATAAAGAGGAATAGTCTTTTTATCTTCATGCTTGGTGGCTGGAAACCATATAAATACTAATGGAAGAATTGCATTAATTAACAAAAACAAATAACTAGCAGCTTTATAGGATATGCCAAAAAAATTTAGATTAAATACTTTATAAATAACATAAATTATTATAAGAGTGCTCAACACCAGGGCTATACCTGGTGTTGAGCTAAACTCTCTAGTACGACTAAGTGTATCAATAGACTTATTCATTATATCACCGTATTTATTGAGGTAAGCTACCCGGAATGCTCATCAAATCATTCTGCCAAAGATATTCTTTCCACATATTGAGGAATTCTTCACTCCCAACCTCAATATTTTTTCCCTTTGCCATCTCTAAAACTTTAGGCCAAGCCTCTATTCTGCCATTCTCTTGACTAACCTTCCAAGCTTGCCATTTCTCCATCTCAAGAGTCCATTCTCCTACATCCTTTAGAAATTGCACTGTGCCATCATGCCAAGGATATATATTATTCTCATAGTTTAAAAGCATCTTATGATCCCAGTACTTTAAATCTTCGGTTACATCTTTATAGTCGTCGTATCCTTCATATATTGCTTTATTAATTGCATATATGACATCTGGATTATCATCTTTAAATGCAAAAGTCCCGACTAAGTAACCAAGACCCCAAACAGGTTTTTCTTCAGAACATCCAGCACCTGTTCTTGAAAGAAACGGTCCATACATTGGCATAATTCTTTGCAGCCTAGCCCAACCTTCTTTATTATCAGGAGGTGATTGTATCCATCGAATACCACGAGGTGAGGCTTCCATTTCATAAGCTACTGCTCCTTCAAATGGGAAAAATTGACCATCTACACTACCTTCAAGTGCTGCATCGTAAGCACCACCCATACCAGTGACAACTACTTCTGCAACATCTTCTGGTGTAAGACCACCATATGCAAGAAAAGCATGATTAGCACCAGCCACAAAGGGTGTACCAGGAGATACAGCAATTTTCTTTCCCTTCATATCTGCCCACTCATAAATGTCTGAAGTAGCCGCTACTGCAAAACCAGCTCCATTCATTCCAAGTAATCCTGAGCGTACTGGTTGAGGTCCCCATTCTGGTACTCCAAACACATCAAGACCATGGGCAAGATAAAATAAGCCTGAACCTGTATACCATGCACATACTATCTCTTCAGAACGCATTGCAAGTGCAACACCCATTGTGGTATCATTTGGCATTAGCCTTACATCCATCCCTGAGCTTTCCTTTATTATATTTGCAAAGACCATAGCTTTCGAATATGTTCCTGAACCTACACTTTCAGCTGCTATTCCAATTCGTGATGGTAACTGGCTAGCAAAAGCATTTAGACTGGTTATCGAGGTTAAAAGAATCACCACCAATAAGCAAAAATAAATTCTTTTCATAATTCTGACTCCTTTATTTTAAATAATTATAAAAATATTTTTTTAATTTACCAATTTTTTATTAGACAACCCTCCTTTCTTCAAATTCTCATCGTTCATTGCATTTGTGAATGCTGAAAACTTATCATCATCATGTTAACTATTTTCTTTCCACCTTCCTAACACTTCCAGTACCGTATCAATATCGTAAGGGGTATGATCGGCATTCACCTGAAAACGAATCTCCTCATCTCCACGGGGAACCACGGGGAAATTCAGTCCGGTAGCCAGTATGCCGTTTTCAATCAGGAAATTGACCAGTTCTTTGGTTTTTTTGGTATCTCTGACCATTAAGGGGACAATGGGATGATCACTTTCAATTATCTCATAACCCAGTTCCTTCAGCCCTTCTTCAAAGCGTTTGGTCATTCTTTGGAGATGTTCTAAAATAGCTTGACCTTCCTCACTTTCTATTATTTCCAGTGCCTGATATGCCTCTGCTGCCTCAGCCGGAGAAATGGGATTGGAGTAGATGTAAAGCGGTGCATTTTCTCGCAGATAGGTAATGACAGTCTGGCTGGAGGTGGCATAGCCTCCATTTACTCCAAAGGCCTTGCCTAAGGTACCAATCAGGATATCAACACCATTAGCTTTGGTATATTCTTCGGTCCCCCGGCCTGTTATCCCAAAACAACCTACCCCGTGAGAATCATCTACTACCACTACTACCCCTTCAGCAAAGTGCTTTTGAAATCTTTGGGAAAGCTCTGAAATCTTATCCAGTGGGGCATAATCTCCCCTCATGCTGAAAATACCATCTGTCACAATAATGACACGTTTTGCCCTTCCGATATTCTTTTCCAATTGTTCCTCTAATTCCCGCATATTAAGATGGCTATAAATACCCTTATCCGCTGGTCTGGATAGGCGAATGGCATTAATAATACAGTTATGGTTTAGCTCATCACTAATTATTATGGTCTCTCCCGTAATCAAGGGGGTTAGAACACCCAGTACTGTAGTATAGGCAGAACTAAAAATGATGGCATCATCTCTTTTATGGAAATTGGCTAACTTCTGCTCTAATTTTCGATGAACCTGAAAGGTACCGCTGATGAAACGGACTGCTCCCGGCCCTGTACCAAACTGAAGAGTAGCCTCTTTCCCAGGTGAAACCATCTCTTTGCGTAATGATAAGCCCAAGTAGGAATTAGAATTCATACGGATATAGGGCTTACCTTCTCTACCCTTTAAAAAGTAACGGGGTCCTTCTTCCCCTTTTGCCTTTCTGATATCAGTAATGATCATCTCTCTGCCTTTTAAGCGGCCTTCTTGTTCTAAATCTTGCAGTGATTCCCGAAGTGCTTTTTCTAATCTTTCTAAACCCATAAGAGGCATCCTCCTTTATAAAATCTATTTTTTATTTAACTTCTCCTTTAGTTTTGCAATCATATCTTTAGTCATCCTGGATAGATCATAATCCGGCTGCCAATCCCATTCCTTCCGTGCTATCTGGTCATCCATGCTATTCGGCCAGGAATCGGCGATGGCCTGTCTTACCGGATCTATCTCATAGCTTATCTGGAATTTTGGAATCCATTTCTTGATTTCCTCAGCCAGTTCCCTGGGAGAAAAACTCATCGCAGTAACATTATATCCGTTGCGATGTACCAGTCGACTGCTTTCTGTTTCCATAAGCTGAATCGCCGCCTTTATGGCATCAGGCATATACATCATATCTAAATAGGTATCTTCTCTTAAAAAGCAGCTATAATGTTGCTGGGTAAGGGCTTGGTAAAATATCTCCACTGCATAATCAGTGGTTCCCCCGCCTGGGAGTGTTTCATAGGAGATTAGACCAGGGTAACGAACTCCACGCACATCAAGATTATATTTCTGATAATAGTAGTCGCAGAGCAATTCACCGGTTAATTTGGTGATGCCATAGATGGTGGAAGGTCGTTGAATGGTATCCTGCGGTGTCTTATCTTTGGGAGTACTGTCACCAAATACCCCGATGGAGCTGGGGAAAAAGACAGCACATTGATAGGATTTCGCTAAATCAAGGACATTAATCAAACCCTGAAGATTGACTTCCCAGGCTAATTTGGGGTTCTGTTCGGAAGTGGCAGAAAGTAAGGCTGGCAGGTGGTAAATGGTATCAATGTGATATTTCTGAAGAAGGGCAGTGAGTGCTTTGGTATCAAGACAATCTGCTGTTTCAAAAGGTCCTGAGTCTTTTAATCTATCAGAGGATGGTTTTTTGACATGGCCTCCTGCAACTACATTGGCTGAACCGTATCTATCTCGCAAAGCCAATGTCAGCTCAGAACCAATCTGTCCGGTGGCACCGATTACCAGTATGTTTTTCATTTGAGTTCCTCCCTTTTATTTTTCTTTAATAGGTAAAAATTGGCCTTCATTAATTATTTAACCTGAAAAAACAATAATGGAAAATATTTATTCTATATAATAGTCTTATATATGAAATAGGATATTAAAAAAGTTATGTATACCAGTCTATATGAACTTAAATAAGAAACTCTATAATCTTTTTACTTAAATAAAATCCTAATATGCTTCTTAATCTTATTTGTTCTCTTTGTAGCATTAAAATGAAAAGTGGCTTACTTACCTACATAAAATTATCTATGTAATATCTTGTAGAATGCTCTAAGTGTTTTTCTAACAATTTTTTTGCTAGATTACTATCTTTTTTTATTATCGATGATAGTATATTAATATGTTCTACAATAAATTCGTTAATATCTTTTTCTTGAGAATCTATCCTATATATCACGGTTTCAATTATAAAATAAACCTGATTATAGAATTCTATTAATTTAGAATTTTTTGAACCTTCAATAATAGTTTTATGAAGTTCTAAATCAGTATCATAAAAATTATGAGAAACGTCTTTTTCACTTAAATTCTTTAATTCTAAAACTTGTTTTAATATTATTTCAAACTTTTCTTGTTTAATATTTTCTATTGCTTTTTCAATGGAATAACATTCACAAATTTTTCTTATCTCCATCACTTCAAGCAATTCTTTTTTTGAAAAATCAAAAATTTTATGTACTTTATTCGGCGCGCTAATCACTATTCCATCCATTGATAATTTATTTAACGCTTCACGCACTGGAGTATGACTAACATCATAGTATTTCGCTATTTCATCAACACTAATTTTTGCACCTAATTTTAGATCATCTCTTAGAACTCTGTCTTTTATATCTTCATATAATTGGTCAGATAAATTCATATTTTTAATAATCATCATTTTTAACCTATCAATCTTTGATATTATATTTTATATATTATATATAATATATAATCCTGTCAATAATTTTAAACAATTTTTTCTAAAATATTTTTGTTGCCCTTATGAAATAAGATAATTTTCACAAAGTATACTATGATTCAAAAAAATATTTAAATAGTAATTTTTATTCATTTTGCTTTAAATCAATATTAATCAACTACTAAATAAAATCTTAATAAATTGATTTGAAAAGTATACCTGGGTATAATAATATTGAAATAAAATATCTCTGGGTATTATATTATGTCTAGACTTCTGCAGAGAATTGTAATAGTAGGCAATGGAGAAGATTGGCAAAAGGATAAGATAATCTTTTTTTGCCAGGCAGCTGATTTTATAATTGCTGCTGATAATGGATTATCATTGCTCCATCAGTTTAATATAACCCCTAGCCTCATTATTGGTGATCTGGATAGTGTACCATCTAATTTATTACAACACTACCCCAATACCCCAATAGAGAAATTTCCCGGTAAAAAAGATTTCAGCGATTCAGAGTTATGCATTAAGAAGGCTATTAGTATGAATCCTAAAGAAATTATACTTTTGGCAGTAACCGGAAATTATTTCGATCATAGTTATGCCACCATCATCAACCTCTTCCGCAATTACAAGCCAGGAATCCGGATGGAAATTATCACCTCTAATTCCCTTATTTTTCCCATTAATAGAAAAACTACCTTACTTCATCTCAAAGGCAGAAGATTTTCTCTTTTCCCCTTAAGTACCATAAAAAATCTCACTATGAAGGGAGCTCAATATCAGTTACCTAAAAAAAACTTGAAGGTTATCGACTATAGTCTCAGTAATATTATTATGGGGGAAAGGCTGGAGATTGATTTTGAAAAGGGAAGGCTCTTCTGTGTTCTATTTGATAAGGGCTGGCAATGAATCTTAATTCTGTTTGTACTTTATTTATTTTTCTCTTGGTAAAGCTGGGCAGGGGTATTAATCCACTCTTTACTATATAATTCCATTACCTTCTCGCGATATTCAGGAGGAAAATCTTCTTCCAGATTCTCCAAATAAGCCAGGAATTTTTCTTTATTATTTAAAGAAAACACCTCTGTCTCATAATCAATACCGTCCAGTACATCTTTTTCTTCCAGACAGGCTCGGCATTGATTATCTATAAACATGGCATCACAATAGGGCAAAAGCAAAGAAAGCATATTTAAATCATTAGTCATGCCCCGATCAGGAGGTTTTTTCTGTCCTGATCCAGCCTTACGGGCAAAGGAAGAATAAACTAAGGCATACAGCTTAATAAAAGGTATCTGCCGAAAGTATTCTGATTTAAGATAATCCCAGGTATTTGACTCGAATTCTATCTTGTTTATACCTTCTTCCTTAAACGTAGAATGTATTATCTGAATAGTATTAATAGACTCTAGAAGAAAAGTGCAAAGTTCAATGTTAGAGGTAGATTGCTTTGGTAAATGATTAATAAATTTATGATAGTCATGACGGGAATACAAGATACTTTTAATTAAGGAAAGGTAAAAATCTTCCCTCCATTGTTCAAATTTTATATTTCTTTTTTCTTTCCAGAGAAAAAATTCTCTGATCCATTGTTGGTGTATCCTCTCTCTTGATTCTCTCAATACATCTTCATAATTAGGTGGATAATGGGCAGGTTTATGGGTAAATATTCCAGGTAGCCAGATATTAATATCTTGATTAAAAACGTGAGGTAAAGAATCAGCAATGAAGTGTTTTGTTGATTTATCGAGCCAGTTGAGAACCGATTCTCTCAATTGTTGCTTTTTAATCAGATTTTGTTCTACAAATTGAAAACCTCTGGATAAAAGGTAGTACATCTTTTCTAGGGGTTCAAAAAAGTTAGACACTATCGATTCTTGAAGATGAAAATAGGACTGAGGGCAGATAATAATTTGCATTTTAACCAATTTATCCAGTTTTTGGAATAGCTCAATCCAGAAAGAATCAGCATTATTATTTCCAGTTGCCTTCATTTCAGGATGCAATGCTCTTACCATATAGCTAAGTGCAAACTGATCTAAGTAGATAATTTTTTTAGAAAGATGTGGTAACTGATAATGTATTTCTGGTTCTTTACGATTTAGATTCGGGTAACCACAGTAATTACATCTTCGCAGGTAAAAATGCGGGTATATTCTCCATATGCCAAATTCTTCTTTTTCACAATAAGGGCACAAAATAAATGGTGGATTACTTATTTGATTCATGATATATATTTTTCCCAATCTATAAATTAAATAAGTACAAGGTGCTCAGAAAAAATATCTTTAGAAAACCATCTATTTCTTAAAAAACTGATAAAACCCAACTCTTTTTGATGTTCTTGCCCAAATCAAAAATATTTTTAGATCTTTTTTTCAACAGCTTTCTTGATTCTCTTTATACCTTCTATAATATTTTCCCGTGAGGTAGCATAAGAAAGTCTAATATATTCCTGGTTTTCTTCCTGGTTCTTTCTGCCAAAGCAGGTTCTAGCCAACACGGCGACCCCTGCTTCATATAAAAGGTATTGCTGAAATTCCTTAGAATTTTTTAGCTTCAGCCTTTGACAAGCCTCAGTAACATTTGGAAATACATAGAATGCACCACCGGGTTTCTGGCAGGTAACGCCTTCAATATCATTCAATGCCTCTACAATTATATCTCGCCGAGCTTTAAATTCCCCGATCATTTCCTGTGACTCTTCCTGAGGACCTTCTAAAGCCTCCATCCCAGCCATCTGAGTAAAGGTAGCAGTACATGAGACCGAATTGGTCTCCAGACGAGTAAAATGTGTTGCTAAGTCAGCATTCATCACTCCAAAGCCCAATCGCCAGCCAGTCATAGCGTAAGTTTTAGAAAAACCATCCAGCAAGATAGTCCTATCTTTCATTCCGGGTAGTGAAATAATACTTCTAAATTTCCCATCATAGACCATATTACAATATATCTCATCAGAAAAAATCCAGATATTATTTTTTATAGCCAAAGCTGCGATTTCCTTCAAATCTTCTTCGGTTAAAATTCCTCCAGTTGGATTCTGGGGGGAATTAATGATAATCATCCTGGTATGATTGGAAATTTTTTCTTTTAGCGCATCTACATCAAATCTAAAATTTTTTTCTTCCAATAAGGGTAAAGGAATAGCACTTGCACCAACAAAATTAATCACTGATTCATAAATGGGGAAACCCGGATTAGGATATATTACCTCATCTCCTTCATTGATACAGGCTAATATACTGAAAAAAATTATTGGTTTGGCACCAGGTGTTATTACCACTTCTTCCGGATTCACCTTGATATCCCTGGTATGGGAAACATATCGTGCTATACTCTCTCGAAAAGACATCAGACCAGCTGATGGTCCATAGTGGGTATATCCTTCTTGCAAGGCATTGATACCTGCCTTAATAATATTAGATGGGGTGTCAAAATCCGGTTCTCCTATGGCAAAACTAATGATATCTTTACCTGATGCTTTCAATTTATTCACCTCAGCCAAAACCTCAAAGGCTGTTTCGGTACCTAGAAGATTCATACGATGGGCAATTTGCATAATTATATACCTCACTTTATCATTTTTTATTTTCTATAATTATAAATGCTTTTATAAATAAAGCAATTATTTAGAAATCTGTTTAGATTTTTGGGTAGCACGGTCAATAGCTTTAATCAGGGCTACTCTGAACCCCCCATCCTCCAGTTCCATGAGACCATCAATAGTCACTCCAGCCGGAGTAGTAACCTCATCTTTTAATAAAGCAGGATGAAGTCCGGTCTTTAAAACCATTTTAGCTCCACCTAAAACTGATTGAGCAGCTAATTTCCTGGCTAATTCTCTAGATAATCCCATTCTCACTCCACCATCAGTAAGAGACTCAATCATCATATAACTATAGGCAGGACCGCTACCAGAAAGGGCGGTTACTACATCCATAAGTTCTTCTCGGTGAATAGTTTCTACTTCTCCCACAGCGCTAAATATTTTTATAGTTAACTCAAGATGTTCACTCTCCACAAATTGACCTAGACACAATACAGTCATCCCTTCATTTACTAAAGAAGCAATATTGGGCATGGCTCGAATAACTGGAACATTTTTATTGAGCTGTTCCTCAATAAAATTGGTGCTTATCGCTGCGGCAATAGATATAACCAATTTATTCTTGTTTAAGGCAGGAACAATCTGATCCAGGATTTGTGGTATCATCTGTGGTTTTACCGCTAATACAATAATATCACTTTTAGAAACGGCTTGAAGATTATCAATGCTGGTATTAATTTGGTATTTTTCTTTAATCCGACTTGCACTATCCATTCGAGATGTTGTTCCATAAATTTGATTCGAGTTAACTACCTGATTTCTCAGCAAGCTATCTATCAGGGTATTACCCATTTTCCCAACCCCAATAATAGCTATATTCTGTTTTATTTTCATTTATATCATCTGCCTTTCTACTTTATCTTCCCATATCCTTTTTATAAAGTATTAGAAAAGGGGGTTGGTTGTTATATTAAAACAATCCCCTCTTCCTGTCAATCAAGAAAGAGAGGATTTTAAAAATGTTTTTTCTTTTTTATTTAAGCTTTATCGGCAGTTGATTTACCAGCCAGATAACCAGAACTCCAAGCCCACTGCATATTATAACCACCACAATCACCATCAACATCAAGTATTTCCCCAGCTAAATATAGATTTGACACAATTTTCGATTCCATTGTCTTGGAATTTACTTCTTTAACTGATATACCACCACAGGTGGCCTGAGCATATTTCCAGGATTGGGTTCCAGTTATAGAAAGATAGAAATTGATAATATTATCTATAATACTTTTAATTTTGTTTTCTGAGATACGACCTACCGCCAAATCAAATTCCATATTTAGTGCCCTAAGTATAAATTGACTCAGCCTTTCTGGCAAAATACCCTGCAATAAAAGGATTACCGGTTTTTGTGAATCGCTTTTCACTTTTCCTGAGAAAAATTTTTTCAATTCTTCACCAGTTAAATCGGGCACAAAATTAATCCTAATTGCGACTTCCTTGCCCTGAGCGAGTGCTTCACTAGCCAGGCGACTAAGGGAGAATATGGCTGTCCCCGAGATACCATGGGGTATAAAAAGTAAATCTCCACTTTTATTTGCTCTTACCTGATTATTCACCAATAGAGTAATCATTACCTCAGCTAATTTCAATTTATTCAAGAAATTACCATGGGCAAGATTGGTAGTTAATTGTACCAAAGAAGGAAATTGAGGCTCCAGGTGATGACCTAATTTTACTGCCCAACGATAACCGTCTCCAGTGGCGCACAATTGAGGTGCTGCTAAACCACCAGTAGCAAGTACTATTTTGTGTGCATAAAAGGAAGGTGAGTATTTCATAATGATTTCAAAAGTAGAACCGATTTTTCTTATTTCCTGAATATCAACACCGGTAATAATTTCTACTTTTAACCGCCTTAGCTCTGCTGCTAACATTTTTTGAATAATAAAGGCTTCCCGGGAATAGGGAAAGACCCTACCTTCATGGTCAATGTATAACTTTATGCCAAGTTTTTCAAAAAATTCCTTGGTCTTGGAAAAATCAAACTCTGTTAAGGCAGGTAGAACAAATTCTGGGAAGCAGCTATGATAGTGAGATAAATTAAGATTAATATTGGTAAGATTACCTTTACCATCACCTGTGACCGGAATCTTTCCTCCTATATGATTTTTCCTTTCCAATAGTAAAACTTTGATCCCCCTGTTAGCCGCAGTTGTGGCAGCCATTATTCCAGCTGGACCGGCTCCAATAACCACCAAGGGTCTGATAGGATTCATTGCCTTTCTCTTTTTCTCTTTTCCTTACTAATAATATAATCTAAAATTTCAGCTCCTTTTAGAATCACATCAAAGCACTTCTTTTCTTCTGTACGATACTTATCTTTTAATGGTTTACAATCAAAATCACCTAAATTTTTAGTATAAAGTTCGAATAATTCTTTACATATATCTTTAATTTCAAGGCTTTGGTGAGCATGATCTTTTACAAACAGGTAGCCCAGCACCATAACAGAAGCAGTTACTACACCACAAACATTTTCAGTACCCATTCCTCCTCCAAAGGCAGCAGATAACCTCAAGCAATCCTTGCTTAGCCCAAGATTATAAACTTGATTCGCCCCATAAAGAATGGTCTCAGCACAATTAAGATTATTTTTAGGATAAAAACCCTGTTCAATCAGTTCCTTCAATGTCATTTCATCTTTTACTCCTTATTATTTATCTTCATTTTGATTTTTATATTATACATCTTTTTAATCTAATACGCATATCTGATCTGAAGAAGAATTTAATGATAACATAATCACCTAGCTTGCTATAAATCAGATCATTCAGAACTTATTCATTCTAATGAATGATATTGGCAAAGGGATCACGTTGTATCAAACAGAGAGTATACTCTAAGGTCTGCGTGTAATTGTATTCTAATTTATCTTTGAAGAAAACAACTTTTACTTTATCTGTCCAAAATCATATTTAGTTATCCGTTCATTCTTCTTTGAAATAGACAAAGGCTATCTGATTTATTCCTTCATTTAAATTGAAGAGAGGTTAGTGGATATATATAGATAGAATTGATATTACCTAAAACGAAAAAATGATCTTAAATCTGACATCGAAGAGAATTCCGTTGGTCTAGCAATTAAAGCCGATAAACATTTTAAGAGATACAGATAGAAATGGTTACTGTCTATTTTAAATACCAACCATATGTGGATTATTCTTTAACTTATTCCTTTTTATAGTTGAGAATCTGAATAAATATAACATAGGGTTGTTGACATCATCAATAGCATCAATGTTTCCAGTAAACTAAAATCTTAAGTATACCTATGAAATCACCTGAAAATAATCACTATATCAACCTTACTCTTACTACTAAAACCTATCCTATAAAAAGCTCTCTTACAATATTCATTACTTTTTATTTTAACCTAGTTTAGCTATATTTCGACTCAGAACAATATATGTAACAGGTTTACTTCTCCTAAGTACATAAGGAAAATAGTAATAATGCAAATGTATTTACCCTAATACAAACTTATAGACGATTGAGTTAGGTTGACTTTGGTCTTGTATTTTCTACAGCATATCAATTATTCTTTTAGTGATACAATCTTAGCAACAATCTCACAAATGTATATCACGGTTTGCTTTTTGTTCATTGTTAAATCTAATAAAACATCCTCTGCTTATGATTTTAAGAAGAATGTTTTTGCTTTTGATGACAATTATTTTAGTGATTTTATAAATCAAATATTTTTCCTGGATTTAAAATATTATTAGGATCTAGAGCTTTTTTGATTTTTTTCATGAGTTCAATTTCATTTTCACTAGTAACTATATTAAGAAATCTCTTCCTTTTACAACCTATTCCGTGCTCACCTGTAATTTTACCTCCTAGGTTTTTGCAGAGTCTGTAAATGTCAGTTAAGGCCTGCTCTTCGATTTTGTACCATTCTTCCATACTACTATCAGGATTTTTTAATAGGGTGGGATGGAAATTGCCATCGCCAGCATGTCCAAAATTTGGAATGAGAATATTATATTTGTCTGCAATATCTGCTACACCTTTGCAAAATTCCGATATAGAAGCAATTGGCACAACTGTGTCCTCATCTGTCTGAACCGGACTCAGAACTCTCAAGGCTTCATCAATGTTTCTTCTAACACTCCAAATCCTTTCCCTGGTAGTATAATTATCGGCTACATAAACTTCAAAAGCTTCGTTCTGGAAACAAAGATCGCCTACCAACTCATAATCTGCCTCAACTTGTTCTAATCGATTACCGTCAAATTCAATTAAAAGCATTGCTCCTGCATCTTTATACGGAAGCTTCTCATTTAAGTATTCGCAAGTGGTCTTAACTGATAGATAGTCCATATATTCAATAGATGTTGGTATTAAGCCTCCTTCAATCATAATTTTAGGCACAAGTTTAATGGCAGATTCAGGATCTTTAAAAAGTACCAATAAATCTACGGTATATTTTGGTATTGGAATTAATTTTAATATTATCTTTGTCACTATTCCAAGAGTCCCTTCTGAGCCTACAATTAACTGCTTCAAATTATATCCTGTCACATCCTTCACAAGCTTTCCGCCTAGCTGAATTTTTTCACCGGTAGGAGATACAATTTCTAAGCCCATTACATACCGATTGGTTACTCCATATTTTACTGCCCTACCCCCTCCTGCGTCTTCGGCAATATTTCCTCCAATGAAACAAGATTCTACGCTCATAGGATATCCAGCATAGAACAATCCATAATCTTCAATTGCCGTATTTATATCACTAGTTATTACACCTGGTTCTACTGTTATCATCATGTTTTCACTGTCTATTTCAATAATTTTATTCATCTTCTCTAAAGATAGAACTATGCCGCCAAATATTGGTATAGAACCGCCTGAAAGACCTGTTCCTCCTCCCCTAGGAGTTATTGGTATTAACATTTCATTAGCTAATTTTATGATTTTGGAAATCTCGACAGCATTTTTTGGCATTACAACTACTTCAGGCATATGTGCATATTGAGGAGGTGTTTCGTCATGAGAATATGATTCCATTTTTTCTTTATTATTAGTCATATTTTTAGTACCAACAATTCTTGCTAATTCATCAATGACTTTTTCAGTTACAGGATTAAATTTCATTTCACTATTTTCCTCCTTTCTTTAGCTGTATTTTATGAAGTTCTTCATTTAATGCTGGTAAAACTTCAAATAAATCTCCAATAATACCAAAATCAGCGACTTTAAAGATTGGCGCTTCGGGATCATTATTAATTGCAATAATTATGTCCGATGTTTTCATTCCAGCCAAATGCTGAATGGATCCAGAAATGCCTATTGCAACATACAACTTTGGGGTCACTGTTTTTCCGCTTAATCCAACCTGATGAGGATAAGAAATCCATCCTCTGTCCACTGCATCTCTTGATGCACCAATCACCCCACCTAAATTCTTAGCTAATTCCCTAATAAGTGCAAAATTATCTGCTTTTTTAAAACCTTTGCCTCCGGATATAATGACATCTGCATCTTGAATATTGATATCCTCCTTATCGCTTTTCTCCCAGCCGATCCTCTCTACTCTGTTATTAAACCATTTTGGATTTACCGAAACATTAATGATCTTTCCAATCCTTTTTTCTTCTCTAGGAGCGGGTTTTGTTGATTTTGGCCTTACTGTAGCCATTTGTGGCCTACATTTTGGAGTTTTGATTGTTGCTAAAATATTTCCGCCAATAGCAGGCCTAGTTTGTAAAAGGTTCCCCGTGCCCTCTTCAATATCAAGATCAGTACAATCAGCAGTTAAACCTGTGTGTATTTTAATGGCCAAGTAAGGCATAAGCGTTCTGCCGTAAGTTGTAGCTGCAGCAAGAATAATTTCGGGTTTATGATTACCAATTAAATCTTTTAAAACATTAGCATAATTATCAACAATAAAATATTCTAATTTAGTATCAGCAATTACATATACTTTATCTGCTCCCCTATAAATCAACTCCTTAATGCTATCATGTGTCATTCCATTCCCAATTAAAACTGCTATCAAGTTTCTCCCTAATTTATTTGCTAATCTACGCCCTCTGTTTAATAACTCAAATGAGACATCCTTAATTTCCCCATTTTTTGTTTCTCCTATAATCCATACATCTTGATATCCCATATATAATTTCCCCCTATATTAATCCTTTTAAATTAATAAATTCTATCATTCTGTTGACAGCTTTATTTAAATTCATTTCATTATTTGCCTTATAAACTACCCCTTTTCTTAGTATTTTTGGGTGTGTTATCTTCACCACTCTTGTTGGTGATCCATTTAATCCTAATTTTGTTTTATCCACTTCAATATTTTTTGACGACCATACAGGGATATCTACTACCTTTGATCTTTTTTTTCCTCTCAAAGTTGGTAGTCTTGGGTAGCTAATTTCTTTAACTACACTTAATAAGGCCGGTAAGGGCATTTTTAGGATTTCACATCCATCTTCAATTAACCTTTCTACTACAATATGCTTATTTATTATTTCAACAATTTTTCTGGTATAGGTGGATAAAGGTAAATCTAAAAACGACGCAATTTCAGGACCTACTTGTCCTGTATCTCCATCAGTTGCTCTTTCACCAGTTAAAATCAAATCATATTTACCTAGCTTTTGAATAACCTTTGCTAATACATATGAAGTTGCCCAAGTATCTGAACCTGCGAATTCTTTACCTGAAATTAGGATTCCGTCATCACAACCCATGGAAATTGCTTCTCGTAAGGCTTTCTCTGCTGATATAGGACCCATGGTGATTACAGAAACTTTACCATTATATGCCTCTTTCAACTGGATTCCTACTTCAATAGCATAAAGATCTAGGGGATTAATAATACTTTCGATTCCTTCCCTTATCATTGTGCCAGTCTCTTCATCCATTTTGACATTACTTGTCTCAGGAACCTGTTTAATGGAAACGATAATATTCAAATATTTACACCTCCAAATTTATATAGATCATATACTAGAATAATGATTTAGTATTTATTTACAACCAGATATAAAAGTAAGTCGTCTTTTAAATCCTTCTAAAAAATTGATGCTCCAGACATGGGAGAACTAGCTAGTTTTTCATAGACATTGAGAATCCCTTTCTTTGGCTTTGAATGTAAATTATTATTCCAGATATTCTTTCTTTTATTAAATATTGTTTGAATATGTTCTTTGGATTCCTTTTTAAAATTTATTCCAACCAGATCTATTTTTTTATTATGAATATCGATTTTAATTAAGTCCCCTTCTTCCACTAAGGCTATAGGTCCACCTTCTACTGCCTCAGGAGAAACGTGTCCGATAGCGGGACCTCTAGTAGCTCCCGAGAATCTTCCATCTGTGACCAAAGCTGTTGTCTCAACAAGTTTTGGATTCGTATATATCGCCTCAGTTGTTCTTAGCATTTCTGGCATTCCAGTTGCTTTTGGTCCTTCATATCTTATAATTATTACTTCACCAGAAATAATTTTTCCTGCTAGAATTGCTTTCACAGCATCTTCTTCTGAATTAAATACTCTTGCAGGGCCAACATGAACAAACATTTTTTTTGCACAAGCAGAATGCTTGATAACAGCTCCATCGGGAGCCAGATTTCCACTTAATACCCTCATTCCTCCATCTGGATGAAAAGGTTTATCAATTGGTCTAATGATATCGTTAACTGATAAATTAAAACTCTGTAAATATAGTTCTCTCTTTTCAAAATAGCTTTCCTTTTCAAGCTCTTTCAGATTCTCCTTTAATGTTTTGCCAGTGATTGTCATACAATCCAAATTTAAGAATTCTTTAATTTCCTTCATGACAGCCATAACACCGCCTGCATACCAGAGAAATTGTGAAGGCCATTTTCCACTTGTTTTTATATTTACTAATACAGGTATTTTTTCATTAATGTTATTAAAAGTGTCTGCATCAAGTTTAATACCCAATTGATTAGCGATAGCTGGGAGATGGATTAATGCATTGGTTGAACCTCCAATTGCGGAATGTACAGAGATGGCATTTTTAAATGCCTCCTGACTTAGAATATCGCTGGGTTTAATACCCCTTCTTATGAGATTAATTAGTTGTTTACCAGCATTAAATGAATACCTTTTTGCTATATTTGAGTTCGCTGGAACTAAAGCATTGCCTGGAAGAGAAAGACCTAAAGCTTCAGAAAGGCATTGCATTGTGCTCGCTGTTCCCATATATTGGCAAGCACCATAGGTTGGGCAAGCATTTATCTGATAATATCTTTGTTCCTTTTTTGTCATTCTTCCTTCATTGACAAGATCAAGGCATTCATAGCATTTTTCAGGAGATAACAATCCAGGTCCAGAAGTCATTGAACCTCCTGAAATATGAATTGCTGGTATATTTAATCGGGCGATACTCATAAGGTGAGCTGGAATACCTTTATCGCAAGTAGAAAGCAATACAAGTCCATCAATTGGAAAAGAACTTGCGTGAATTTCCACCATCGCTGAAATAATATCTCTGGATACCAGTGAAAAATGCATTCCATCCCAACCAGTTGCAATACCATCACAAATATCTGAAGTATAGGTTAAAAAAGGTTTCCCTCTAAAAGCATAGATGCCTTCACAAACTGTTTCTGCAAGATTTTTTAAGTGTTTACTTCCTGGGTTATTCTCTCCATAAGTACTTTCAACCAGTATTTGATTTTTACTAAAATCCTCCTCCATCCATCCTGCACCATAGAGTACTGGTTCAACTTCCGGACTTTTATTTTTTATTCTCTGAATTTTTGCCAATTTTTTATTTATTCTTTTTACCATAAACTTTTACCTCCTTTCTTACAAAACAATTGTATGAAAACGCAAAAGAATAAATGCTGTAATAAAGATAATTTTTTATCATCAAGCTCATCACAGAATCGGACCAATGCTGTATATCCCAAATTCACTATGACCTAAAAGTTCAGCTTTTGTTAGTTTTCCTTCTATTACATTGCAAAAAAATTGGAATATCATTTTACCTGCTTCGGACAATGAAATTTGATTGGAAAATAGTGGAGATAGATTCACATCGATATTTTCTTCCATAACACTAACTGTTCTCGGTGAAGCACAAATTTTTATTACAGGTACAGTAGCAAAACCCATTGGAGTACCCCGCCCCGTAGTAAAAATAATCACTTGTGCACCTCCTGCAACAAATCCCGTTATTGTCAAAATATCATTACCAGGTGTATCCATAAAACTTAATCCCGGCTTGGAACATGATTGGCCATAATTTAATACATGATTAATTTTCGAACTGCCAATCTTACAAATAGCGCCTAATGATTTTTCTTCTATTGTTGAGAGGCCACCCTCGATATTTCCGGGGGATGGCTGTGCTCCTCTAATATCGACCTTCATTCTAGCAGCAACTTCTTCAATTTTATTCAGTTTTTTTAAAATAAATCTTTCTATTTCAGCAGTTTCCGACCTCTCTTTAATAACTTCCTCAGCACCCAGCAGTTCAGTAGTCTCTCCAAAAATTACCCTGGCTCCATTTTGGAGCAGTAAATCAACAGTTACTCCCACCGCTGGATTAGAGATTATTCCTGAACTAAAATCTGAACCTCCACACTTTAAGCCAATGATCAATTTATCAAAACTGATTTCACTTTTTTTTGGATCTAACAATTTACGAAGGTTTTCCAACTTTTTCTTACCTTCAATAATAGAATCAGAAGTCCCTCCAGTATTTTGAATAATCAAGTAATCTACGGGTTTTCCTTTTTTAGAAATGGTTTCTGCCAGAAATGATGCACTTATCTCTTCACATCCCAGTCCTATTACCAGAACTGCCGCAATATTTCCATTCATTGATATTCTCAATAAAGTATTGAAAAATAAATCGAGGTCTTTCCCTATCTGGTCACAACCGTATTGATGTGTAACTGGAATTACATCTAGATAATCTCTGGCTATACGTTCAGCTACGTAATTTGCACAGGCGACCGTTGATATTATCAATACATGATTTCTGATGCCAATTGAGCCATCTATTCTTTGATATCCTTTAAAAGTTGGACTATTTATCATTATTTACCTTGCTTTATATTAAAATATTAAAAGTTTCTATAATCTGCTAGATCTCCTCTAGCTTTTTGACTTTCAATATTATGAATGTGTACCCATTCTCCTTTATTGATTTTTTTGGTTGCCTTGCCAATAACATAACCATATTTATATATTAGGCTCTCTCTTTCTATATCCTGAAGTGCAATTTTATGACCATTTTTGATATATTCTTTGACTTTGAGGGTAAATATTTCCTTGTCATTTTTATCTATAATTTTTACAATCTGCTCTGGGATTAAATCCTGAATGGCTGTTCCAACATTATCTTTTTTAGCTATTTGAATGGCTAAATTCATACAAACTCCTTTTTAGCATTGAAAATTTAAAAGATTTTACTAAATTCTGGATAGAGATCCTTCAGAAGAAAAACTTAAAGGATGAGCCTTGTTAAGGATTTGTATATTGTTATTGGAAGATATTTCATCCATTATGGAAAGAGAAGCTTCCATCTCTTCCAAAAAAAGAGTATTTCTTATATGTATTATTCTACTTTCCTCATGATTGATGGCTCCCAAGCTTTCTAAAGCTGATTTAATTGCCTCTTCATCGTTTTCTAAAATAACAGGAATTTTTCCCTGTTCTGGGCTCATTGAACTAATTGAATTAAGTGCAGTTGCATTTAAGTCAATTTTATTAAAAACTTTTTTTGTGGCAATATCAGCTAAGCCCAACCCTATCGCATTCCCATGAGATTCATCAGTAATATTCAACACAACTATCCTGGAGATAACTGGCTTTTCTGGCTCTTTTTGCCCCATAACCATAATTCTTCCTACTATTTTAGTATCCATACCCGTCCCTGAAATATTTTTCCCGATTTCATCAATAATCAATACATCCAGATTATCAACAGGTAATTTAGCATGCATTTTCTTTGCAATAGCAAGCAGTTTTGGTTCTTCTGTGAAAATTTTTACAGGTTTGATAACCTGAATTTTTGATAATTGATTTTGACAATTCTCAACTAAACCAATCATGAAAAGTATATTCAATTTTTCTATTATGGTCTTTGCAACATCTACTATTGTATGTTCATAACCACTATATAAAGAGTAAGAATGTACCGTATAAGCACCTTTGGGACCTCCCAGACCAATGGCAAGCATTTTACAAATCCCACTTTCTATATTCCCTTCAAAATCAGTATGGGGTTTAACTCTATTCACAACTACTATACTATCTAAATCTAAAACACTCTTGTTTACGTATACAGGGATACCTGACTTTGAATAACCTAATAATTCACTATCTATATTGTTAATGATTTTAGAACCGGTCAGCTTCTCAGTAATCCCGAGACTTTCTAACATATCCAGCTGCCCATCAATAGTACCTCCTCCGTGACTGCCCATAGATGGAATAAGATAAGTTGTTGCACCCTGGTTAACAAGGTATTTAGATAGAGAGCTTATAACAGGGGCAATACTGCTAATTCCTCTGCTGCCTGCCGTAATACCAATTTTCTTTCCTCTTAGATCCTTTATTGGATTAGTAAATGAATATTTTTGAAGTTCATCATTTATGGCTTCACCAATATTTGAAATATAAGGGTCATTAAAAATCTGTCTAAATCTTACCATCTTAGGAAATAGTGGCATAATATTTACATCTCCCCAATTATTGTATTCTTGATTATCCTACCGATATAGAAGCCTGGGTAAAAACAAAGCAACGGATGGGAAAAATACGACTATAAGTATTGAAACTATTGCAGCAAAAATAAGAATCCAGATTTCACTCAGTAATTCTTCAAGGGTGATTCCTGCAATACTGGCAGCAATATACATATTTTCACCAACTGGAGGTGTAGACATACCAAGAGAAAGTGCCATTATGACAATAATGCCAAAATGTATGGGGTCTATTCCAAGCGCATTTGAAACAGGTAATAATATTGGAGTTACTATTAAAACACTGGCCACTGTTTCCATAAAACATCCCATAAAAAGAAGCAAGCCTACCACTAATAAAAGAAAAACAATTTGATTTCCCGATACTTCAGCAAACCAGGTTCCAACCATTGCAGCTACACCTTTAATACTAAGTATCCATGAAAAGACTGAGGCTGCCGATATTATTAACAACACCATTGCGGAATTTATTACAGACTGAATAAATACTGTTTGAAGATTCTTAAGATCCAGTTCTTTATAAATAAAAACACCGGCAAATAAGCCATATACACATGCCACAGCTCCTGCTTCGGTTGGAGTGAAAAAACCGGAATAGATCCCACCCAGAATAATTACGGGAACCAATAATGCCCAAATTGCATCTTTAAAAGATATCCATAGCTCTTTATAGGAAAAAGTTGTGGCACTGATTAAATGTCTTTTTTTTGATACAAAATAAATTACTAACATTAAACTTCCACCGTACAGTATACCAGGAATAAAACCCGCTGCAAAAAGTTTACCAATAGAGAGTGAGCCAACTACACCGAAGGCAACCATCGGTATACTGGGGGGAATGATCGTTCCAACAGTACCAGCCACCGATTGGATTGCTGCTGTAAATTTCTTTGGATAACCTTTTTTATTCATTTCAGGAATAAGTGCCCCACCAATTGCTGCTGTTGTAGCTGGTGAAGAGCCTGATAATGCCGCAAAAAACATAGATGCCAGGACCTGTACATGTGCTAACCCTCCGGGTAATGTGCCTACTATAGAATTAGCTAAACGTACCAATCTTCTGGACATTCCTCCTTCGCTCATTAATGCTCCTGCTAACATGAAAAATGGGATTGCCAGCAGGGTAAAACTATTTACACCTGCAAACATTCTGGCAGCAAAAGCTGATAAAGGAAAACCAACATATATGAAAGTTATTAAAGTAGAAACACCGATAGCTACAGCAATTGGCACTCCAATAGCTAAATTAAATATAAGTAAACCAAATAATATAAAAGCTATCATATTATAATCCCCTCATCAATCCTTTTTTTTAAACCAATCTGTTAATAAATAAATTATTACAAATAACGAACCAATGGGTATGGCTGAATAGGGTATACCCATGGGAAGTCTGGTTGCCGGTCCAACCTGTAAATTTATAGTTTGATTAATTGTGTGAACTAATCCAAAATATCCTAGAATAATAAAGAATACTAAGGTTATAAGTTGGGAAAGCATTTTGACCTTTTTGCCAATATTGACAGGCAAAATATTGACCAGAGCACTGACAGCAACATGAGCACCCATTCTAAAAGCAGCAGCACTCCCTAAGAAAGTTACCCAAATTACCAGATATCGATTAATTTCTTCAGCCCAGCTAAAAGAGAAACCAAATACATAACGTGCAACTACCTGTACAAAAGCTATTATGGTCATTAAAATCATACATGACAAAGGAATAATTATTTCAATTTTTTGAATGAATGTGGAAGTAACATTTTTATTTATACTTTCCTGTATAACTGATGATATATTTTTCCCCAAAGCCTACATCACCTTCCTCTAAAAAAAATATAAATAGCGGGCAATTATCATCTAATCACCCGCTAAGTTTCCAAAAATTACGGCAATGCATTCAGAAATTTATCTAAAAATTCTTTGCCTATTTGATCTTCAAAACCTTTCCAAACATCTTTTGTAGCATCTTTAAAAGCATTCAATTGTTCAGGAGTAAGTACTGTAACTTGCATTCCTTCTTTTTTAAGATTCTCTATCAGTTCTTCTTCCTGATCAACTCCTAGTTGACGCATATAGTCTCTGGCTTCTATTGATGCCTCTTTAATGATTTGCCTTTGCTCTTCGGTTAGTTTTGCCCAGGTTTTCGCACTGATAAATGTAGGAGAGGGATCATGAAAGTGTCTGCTCAAAGTTATGTACTTTTGAACTTCATAGAATTTGTTTTGTTCTATATTAGAGACTGGGTTTTCCTGCCCATCAATTACACCCTGCTGCATTGCACTATATAGTTCGCCAAAAGAAATTGGTGTAACACTTGCTCCTAAAGCTGTAATAGATGCCATATGTACCGGACTGTACATTGTTCTAATTTTTAGACCTTTCAAATCTGCAGGGGTAACTATAGGTCTAACATTATTAGTTAAATTTCTAAACCCGTTTTCCCACCAGCACAATCCAATCAGACCTATTTTTTCTGTTTTCTCTAATAAAAGATCTCCAATTTCTCCGTCATAAAAATCAAATGCTTCCTGAGAAGATGAAAAAATAAATGGTAAATCGCATGCCATAAACTCCTTCACAAAAGCAGTTAATGGAGCAGCAGAAACAGTTGTAATATCGATGGTACCCAATTGTAAACCTTCAATAGCCTGCTCCTCTTCTGCTAAACTCGCACTGGGGAAAATATTAAATTTTATCTCTCCATTTGTTCTTTCAGAAACTATTTCTGCCATTCTTTCAAAACCATACTGGTATGGATTCGTAGGTGCCAGTACATGACTTACAGTCAATACCATCTCATTGGCAAATACGCTTGTGAAACCCATTTGTAACATAGTAATTGTGATTATTAATATTAAAATATTTTTCATCATAAACTTTGCCTTCATTGGAATAAGACCTCCTCCAAAAATTATTTTTTATTATATTTTTTCATTACGCAATAGGATACTTTTCTCTATTTAATTTACTATATAATTAATGGATATTTTTTTGTCACCCCCTTTTTATTGCTTCCTTAATATGGTTTTGTTTATATCTCTATGATAACATTCAGGAAGCAATTCTTATACTATCACTGGTAAGACTAAATCAGCTGGTCCTTTTTTGGATAGTTTCATATTAGGGGCATGTCTGGCCATGATTTCCTGGAAGATGCCTGCTTCTTTCACTTTTTCCCGCATAAATTCGGCATGCCAGCTTTCCTGTACCCACGGTTTATAGATTTCGGCCTGACAACTTCCCGGTTCAATCTTAAAGTAACAGGGAGCAGTCACCCGGGCAACTTCCGATGCATCATAAATCCGGAACATTCCCCCCTCGGCATCTGTGATGAACATGTAAATATCAATAGGTATAGCGACTGCTTGGCGCATTCCTGCCAGGATAGCCAGTGAAACATCAGAGGTAGGATTCATGGAATTTGCGCCCAGGTTTTCTACGACCTTGGCTCCCGCAGCGCTACAGTAACCACCGAAGGCAGACCATTTAAATACCGTCTCCCTGGGAATAAAACCTTCTTCCCGCATGCGACTCACAATCATCAGTAATCCTTCATCCAGAACCAGGAATCCTCGCAAGCCTGCCTCTAAATTGCGCATTAAATCTGCCAGCCAGTACGAAATGTTATCTGAGCCCCTCATCCGAAAACCGACTGCAGCCCCTTCTGAAAAACCCTGAGCCCTGGCACCCACATCCCAGGCTTTCCTGGGACCCATGGTGGTAATGATTTCAATCTTCTCATCTCTTCCCATCTGCGCCATGGCCTTTAACTCGCTGAAATCAGTTAACGTGGAACCCTGCACGGTAATAATGGCGCGATGGACCGTGACATCTCTTTTGTTGGCTTCTTTGATCATTGCTTCCATGGTGGAAGCGCGTTCTACTCCCGAAATTTCAATTCTCCAGTGTGCTCCATCCGGAAAGGTTTTTCCTGAGGATGGCAGATCATGAGGATCCCGGCCTGGAATACCCATCTTTTCCATAAAATCCCTTATCTCGGCTAATGTTTTTGACATGATTTCCTCCAATTTTAAAATGAATTATCTCCTCTATTTCTTCTTATGCAAACTCTTTCAGCATCTGATTGAATTCCTCTTCTTTACCTTTTAAGATATGATAACAATGGTCATCAGTCGGGAAGGCACCTGTTTTGACATCCTGGACATATTCCTTGAAGGCATTGATCTCCACCTCGGCGACATTGGCATATACCTTGACAAACTTGGGGGTAAAGGCCTGGAAGAGGCCCAGCATATCTCCACAGATTAACAGCTGTCCGTCACAGGGGCCCCCGGCACCGATGGAGTAGACGGGAATCGTCAGTTTCCTGGCCAGAAAGGTGGTCAATTCCGGCGGAACGGCTTCTAAAAGAAGCGCATAGCCTCCCGCCTCCTGGATGGATAGGGCATCCTGAATCAAGGCACGGGCACTGGCGGCATCTCTGCCCTGGGCTTTAAATCCGCCCAGCTGTCCTGAGCTCTGGGGGGTCAGGCCGATATGGCCCATCACCAGGATTCCGGCATCGGCGATGGCCTTGATCTGTTTACAGACTCTGATTCCGCCCTCCAGCTTTACGGCATCCATATCCGCCTCTTTCAGGAAACGCCCTGCATTTCGGACGGCTTCCTTAGAGGAGACCTGGTAGGACAAAAAAGGCATATCCCCGATGCAGAAGGTATTGGGGGCTCCCCGCCGGACTGCCTGGCAGTGAGAAATGCAGTCTTCCATGGTTACCGGAATTGTTCCCTGGTAACCCAAGACTACCATGCCTAATGAGTCACCAACTAAGATTAGATCCATACCTGCCTGTTCGGCAAAAGAGGCCATGGGAAAATCATAAGCGGTTATCCAGGCTACCTGTTCTCCTTTCTTTTTCATCTCGATAAAATCTAAACGGGTCTTTTTTTTAGCCATATTCAGAACCTCTCTTTATATTAATTTTTCTTATTTAAAATAAATCTGTCATCTCTTTTGATACACCCAGTAGAATATTTCTAGCTTCTTCTATCTTTTTTACTGTAAAGCGTGACGCGGGACCAGTGATACTGATAGCCGCCAGGGGTTCTCCATTTTGATTCAAAATTGGGATACCGACACAATTGATACCAATCATGGATTCTTCTTGATCAGTGGCAAAACCCTGATTTTTAACTTTTTTTAACTCATTTTCCAACTCTTCCAGCGAAGATATGGAATGGGGAGTAAGGGTAATCACATCAGCATCGCTTTCGTATAATCGTTTGAAATCTCTATCAGAAAGAAAGGATAATAATACTTTACCCAGGGCGGTACAGTGGGCAACAGATCTGGTTCCTCGAATAATTCCTGTTCTCAAGGTTTCCGAGCTTTCTATTGTATCAAGATAGATCACTTCTTTATCTTCCAAAATTGCCAAATTAGCTGTTTCTTTGGTCATTTTTGATAATCTTCTTAGGTATGGCCTTATTGTTTTTATCAGACTTTTTGTATTTTGAACTTCACAACCAAGTTCAAATAACTTTATCCCTAGTCTATACTTCAATGTTTTTTGATTCTGAATGATATACCCACGAGATTTTAAAGTAGTAATTATCCTATGTACTGTACTAAGACCCATGTTTATTCTTTGACTTATCTCAGAAATACCTGCCTCATTCTTATTATTGGAAAGAAATTCTAATAAGTCTAGAGCTTTATCAATTGATTTTATCCTTTCCTTATTTTGTTGTTTTTCCATATTACGGAAAGTCCTTTCTACTTTTATATATTTTATATCATATAGTATTTTTTTAAAAATGTCAAGTTTTTTGAACTATTTTTTTTACCCAATTAATAATACTTTTCTTAAATTAAAGGAAGGAAAATTTAAAATACTGTAGGGATTTATTTTTAAAAAAATGTTGAAGAAAAGAGATTATGCTTTTTAAAATTAATAAAGCCCTGTCTTAATATCTAAGACAGGGCTTTATTATCCAAGTAATACAGAGAAGGCAAAAAACAAAAATATTATTATATAATTAACTCATCTGGAAAAATCTATATAATTCTAAATAATACTACTTTTTATACTTACTTGTTTTAATCAATATCTATTTCTTAAAAAGTCTTTTAGTTTATCCAGATCCAGGTTCCCCCCACTAAGGATAGCCACAGCTTCCTTATTTTTCATACTAACCTTATCAGTCATAATAGCTGCAACAGAAACTGCCCCTGATGGCTCCACCAATAACTTTGCCCTTTCTAATAGAAAAACCACTGCTTTTTTGATTTCATCTTCATTAACCAGCACAATATCATCAACATATTTTTTAACTATTTGAAATGGTTTTTCTCCCGGTTTCTTTAAAGCTAATCCATCAGCAATGGTATCAACATGCTCTTTCTCCACAATCCTATTTTCCTGTAGTGAAAGCCACATAGTATTAGCATTTAAAGGTTCTACACCGATAATCTTTACCTTAGGATTTTTCTCTTTTATAGCCAGGGCAATACCGGAAATAAAAGCTCCACCTCCCACCGGACAAAAAATTACCTCAGCATCCGGTTTCTCTTTTAAAATCTCCAGCCCAATCGTTCCATGACCGGCAATTAAATCTTCATCTTCAAAAGGACTTAAAAAGGTTAATCCTTCCTGCTGGGCAATTTCTCTTGCCTTAGCGGCTACATCATTAGAATTTTTTCCAAAGATCGCCACTTCCGCTCCGTATCCTTTAGTGGCTTCTATTTTAATGGGAGAGGCCTGTTCTGCCATAACAATAACCGATCTTATATTAAATATGCGAGCAGCATAAGCCACAGCCTGGGCCCAATTACCAGCTGAACAGGTTACCACACCTCTATTCTTTTTGTTTTGGATTAAGTTCATCATTACATTCATAGCTCCACCAAGCTTGAAGGAACCGGTAAGCTGTAAGTTTTCTGGTTTGAAAAATACCTGACTATTGGTCATCCTGCTCAAGGTACCTGAATATTGTAAGAAGGTAGGATTTTTATATTTCGTTATTTTTTCATAAGCTTGAACAATGTCTGTATATTCCAACATTTAACCACCTCTATAGTATTTTTTATTTATTTAAGAAATCAATGGCAAATTGGGCATATAAAGATGTTCCAACTGATAAAACATCTTCATCGATATTAAACTGTTTATGGTGATGAGGATAGATAATATCTTTTTCCTTATTAGCTGTCCCCAGAAATGCAATGACACCAGGTACTCTATTAAGGAAAAAAGAAAAATCTTCTGTGACGATAGCCTTATGGTAAGGAATAATTATATTATCTCCATATAATTTTGTTAAACTTTCCTGGGCTATTTTAGAAATCATAGGATCATTGATGCAAGGAAGCGCTCCTCCCATATACTCAAGTTCAGCCTGGGCATTAAATGAAGAAGCAGTATGTTTTACAATTCTTTCTATGAGCAAGGGAAATTTTTTTTGTATATGAGGATTAAAACTTCGGGTAGTCCCTTCAATTAACACCTGATCACAAATAACATTAAAATTACCACCCCCATTAATTTTTCCTATACTTATTACTGCCGGTTCTTGGGGATCCATTTCCCGACTAACAATAGTTTGTAAATTCAAGATTATGGCTGAAGCCGCTATAATGGCATCGATACCCTTATGGGGCATTGCACCATGACTTCCTTTTCCTGTTACTGTAATTTTGAACCGGTCTCCAGCTGCAAAGCGAGGTCCTGGTTCCAGGGAAACCTTACCCGAGGGGAGTTCAGACCAGATATGAATAGCTAAAATCGAGTCGACTCCTTCTAGTACTCCCTCCTCTAACATCTTTTTAGCTCCCTGGATAAGTTCTTCTGCCGGTTGGAATATTAGCTTAACTGTTCCTTTAAACTGGTCTTTTAATTCCCATAAAATTTTAGCAGCAACTAAAAGCATAGCAGTATGGCCATCGTGTCCACAAGCATGCATGACACCATCATAGATAGATTTATAGGGAATTTCATTTTCTTCTTGAACTGGCAAGGCATCCATATCTGCCCTTAGAGCAACTACCTTTTTACCTTCTTTTCCTTTAATTAATCCTACAACTCCGGTATCGGCAACTCTTTTTCCTTCAATCCCTACTTTCTTTAATTCTTCTATAACTCTGTTAGAAGTTTTAACCTCCTGCCAACTAAGCTCTGGATTTTGATGAAATTCTCTTCTTAAAGCAATAATTTCTTTCTGGTATTTTTCTGATAATTCTCCAACATCCATCTTTTTTCTCCTGATGATATCTATTCATAAATTCTTTACAGCAATAGCATCAATTTCAATTAAAACATCTGGAGGAAAAACTTTCACTGTTTTTTCTACTCCTGTTCTTTTTAAAGAATGAAATAGGATTAATGTATAATAATCCAATTAAATATTATTCCATTAAACTCTATTTTGCAAGAGAAGCTCTATCCCTAACATTTTTTGTTGATTATTTAAAAATTGCAAATCAGACATCTAAAGTCATATACTTGTAGCAAATAGATTCAGTTTACTCTTAACTATTAAAACATTCGTATGACTGGAACAAGATTAGCCTTTTAAAAACTTTGCTTTTATTCTTGTTCCCTCTGCATCTTTTTATTATAATGTAAGACATAATTCAAATCAGTTGACCATAAAGCAATCAGGTACTCGTTTTTGCAACAAAGGAAGAAAAAAGAAAATAGAGGTTATTAAAATAATCATGAAATATATTAGCACCAGAAATAATATTAAAGCGGTCTCTGGGATTGAGGCAATTAAAAGGGGAATAGTGCCCCAGGGGGGGCTTTTTGTACCGGAAGAGATTCCAGTTATTTCTCGCCCACAACTTGACAGCTGGATAAATTTATCATATACCCAATTAGCTCAGAAGATTTTTCAATTATTCTTATCTGATGATTTTTCTGAAAAGGAAACCACTCAGATAGTTCACCAAGCCTACCATAAAGAAAACTTTACCACCGAAGAAATCACACCACTTACCAGATTGGATGACCAGCTATTTTTACTGGAACTTTTTCATGGACCAACCGGTGCCTTCAAAGATATAGCCCTACAAGCGCTCCCCCTTATTTTATCTATGATTATAAAAAAACTTTCTATCAATAATCAGTTATTGATACTGGTAGCTACCTCCGGTGATACTGGTAAGGCAGCTCTGGAAGGATTTAAAAATATACCAGGGATTCAGATCGTGGTTTATTATCCCTTTCAAAAGGTAAGCAGGATTCAAGAATGGCAAATGCTTACTACTGAAGGAAATAATACCCATGTCATTGCTCTAGATGGTAATTTTGATGATTGTCAGAATGCGGTAAAACAAATCTTTGCTGATCAGAACTTCAGTACTTTTTTAAAAAGACAGGGATTTGAATTTTCTTCTGCTAACTCCATTAATTGGGGGCGACTCTTCCCGCAAATAGTTTACTATTTCTATGCTTATCTATATCTTTTACGGAAAAAACATATTCAGCATAATGAAAAAATCAATTTTGTAGTACCGACCGGAAATTTTGGTAATATCCTGGCAGCCTGGTATGCTAAAGAAATGGGTTTGCCTATAGAAAAATTAATTTGTGCTTCAAATACCAATAAGGTGCTGACAGACTTCTTCAATTCAGGAGTATATGATATAAATAGACCACTGGTCACTACTATCAGTCCTTCTATGGATATACTTATTTCTAGTAATTTAGAAAGATTTCTTTTTGAAATTTCAGGTCGTCAGGGTGAATTCATTGTCAAATTGATGAAGGATCTTCGGGAAAAGGGAATGTTTATTCTGGAAAAATCGTTAAAAAACAAGATGAGGGAAATAATTTTTGCCAGCTTTGCCGATGAAACTGAAACATTATCCACCATTAAATCAGTATATCATGATTATCATTACCTTGTTGATCCGCATACTGCTGTAGGGATAAAAGTATTTATTGACTATCAAAGATTAATTACCCAAAAAGCTACAACAGTTATCACTGCCACTGCAACACCCTTTAAATTTAATAAAGCTGTTTTAACTGCCTTAATAGGAGAAGTCAGAGACCATAAGAAAGAAGAACTTATTCTGTTGCAGAAGTTAAGTAAATATACGGATCTTTCCATACCTGCTATGCTCAGGGATTTGGGTAAAAAGCCAATCAAAAAACAATTCATTTGCCCCAAAGATAAAGTCCAGCAATGTTTATTGAAAGTAATGAAGATAAAATAACCTTTTAGGATTAATTAGCTATTTTATTAACAGACTGTTGTTAATTAAAACTACTTTAAAAAGAGTATTCCTTCGCAAATATCAATACTAAGGTTTAGTTTGAGTCATTCAAGTTAATTTGTGATTACTTTTTTCTGATTATCCTTATTTTTAACCTTCTTTTCCACAAATATTTTATCTCCAGTAAAAGGATTACGCTCTGTATAATACATAATAGCTGAATATGTTGAGGGTGCCGGAATAAAAATCTGTACCTGCTCAGGTTTTATCTGTAGTTCCTTCTTAATATATTCTTTTAGATGTACCATATCCTTTTCTCTACAACCAGGATGAGCTGCCATAAAATAATAGGTAAGATATTGTTTAAGCCCTTCTTGATCATTAATTCGATTAAATAATTTTTTAAATCTGCTTAGCAGATTATTATTATCCTTGCCCATTAAGGTTAAAATTTTGGAATCGATATGCTCAGGAGCAATCTTTAGTTGTCCGGAAAGATGGTAATTAATAAGTTCTCGGAGATAATGTTCACCATTTTTCTGATCTGCTAATACCAAATCATAACGAAGTCCGGATGCTATGAATACTTTTTTAACTCCTTTTATTTTCCTGATTGCTCTTAATAATTTGATTTGTGCCTTATGGTTAACTGATAAGTTGGCACAAATAGAAGGGAATAAACAGCGTTTCTTTACACAATAATTCCCTTTTCTCTTTTGGATACATTCCATACCATACATATTAGCAGTGGGACCACCTACATCCAGGACATATCCTTTAAAATCTTTCCGACCGATCAAATATTTGATTTCGCTGATAATAGACTTCTGGCTTCTGGATTGGATATACTTTCCTTGATGTACAGTAATGGCACAAAAATTGCATTCTCCAAAGCATCCCCGATGAGAAGTAACTGAAAACTTTATTGTATCCAAAGCCCTTACTTTTCCCCACTTCCTATAATAAGGATGAATTTCTCTTTCATAATCAAATTCATATACTTTATCTAATTCTGTTGTTGTTAACGGATAAGAAGGAGGATTATGAATTAGATAACGATTATCATATTTCTGAGAGAGGGTTTGGCCGGAAGAGGGATTTTGATTCTCATAAAAGAGATGGAACATTTCTATAAATTTTTTCACGTCTTTTCTTACTTCGGAAAAAGAGGGCAAAATAATGCTGTTTTGGACCGGTGATTTCGAGATATAACAGATACCTCTCAGGTCATCAACTTGCTCTTGTCGTTTAAGCCGTTCTGCCAGCTGTAACACGCTCTTTTCAGCCATACCATATATCAAAAAATTTGCTTTACTATCAAACAAAATAGAGCGTCTGATTTTATTATCCCAGAAATCATAATGAGCCAGTCTTCTTAAGCTTGCCTCAATACCACCTAAAACAATAGGCTTGGTATTTTTAAAATAACGCCTTATGAGATTGCTATAGACAATAGTAGCTCGATCAGGTCTGCGATTATTTATTCCACCCGGTGTTAGGTCATCCTTTTTTCTCTTCTTCCCAGTAGCAGTATAGTTAGCTATCATGGAATCTAAGGAACCTGCCGTTACTCCCCAAAAAAGTTGTGGCTCTCCTAGACGACCAATGTCTTTGGGATTATCAATATCAGGCTGAGCAATAATTCCTACCCGGTAACCGGCATTGAGTAATAGTTTCCCAATAAGGGCTGCTCCTACAAAGGGTGTATCAATATAGGTATCTCCGGTTACCAGTATTATATCCAGAGTAATCCAGCCTAATTGTTTCACTTCATCTTTAGTAGTTGGTAAAAACACTTTTTTCACCTTTCTCTTTTCAATTTCTTTACTGAAGAAGAGCCACAATAAAATTGTAACTCAGTTTGTTGTATAATGTATAGTATTAATTTAATTGGCAGAAGGTTGAAGGTGGCCAACAACATTTAGTGACTAGTTTTTGGTTCTACGTGTAAACTGTTTTAAATTGTATCAGATTATTTGTCTTTGCTAAAGCTCTTCATTTATTAATTTTTTCTTTCCTAAAAATATTATAAATTAGTTTTCAAAAAAATTTTGTAGTATCGGGAATTTTCAAATTACCATGCTAAAATAAAATCTAAGTTAAACCATAATCTATTTCTCCCCACATCCCTATCTTATCATCTTTGATGATAACCACTCCCCGAAGGCCGCTAATGCGTTGAGCTAAATTTAGTCCTTTTCTAATATCTTCTTTGGTTTGAATGATATTCCCGATAGCCGTAGCTGCCGTATCAGCCAGAGAAGCAGAATAAGAAATTACTGTAACTGCATCCGCCTTTCCCATACTGAAGGAAGGTCCTACTGTTCCCGAAGAAGTACATATTCCTAAACCATTTTTACGGGAATCTATCTTGAGATACAATTTATTGCTGAGAGGAGAAGAGCCGGCATAAATAATCACCCTTCTTAGCGAAGAGCTTTTAATATAAAGATCGCCCCCGTTCTCAATTATCACTTCATCTATTCTGGTAAGTAAGTCTTGTGCAACATTTTGGGCGATACAACCTGCCACAGAAGCCATAGGACCTACCTGACAGCGTGCAGATACTTCAATCATTTCCCTTATCATGGAATGTGCCTTATTATCATAGGGATAGGGATCGAGAGTATTTCTAAATAGTGGATTTTCCTTTATATAATCTTCCAGTAATGACCGATAATACTTTAAAGAAGTAAAGGCTTCTTCTTCAAGTATCATAGGAGCTTGTATTAACAAATCACTTTCTTTCTCCTTTACTTGAAAAGAAATCAAATTAGAACTCTTAATTTTTTGACGATAAGTTCGAATACAATGAAGAGGATCAAAATCATATTGACTAAGAAAATCTTGTTTTTCCATAATCCTTTTTCATCATTATTGAGGTAATTAAAAAATAATTTCTATAGCCTGTACTGGACAGGCATCGGCACAATAACCACATACCACGCAATCCTGATAGTTAAATTCTAAATAGTATGTTTCTTTATTAATTTTTAAGGCTCCTACCGGGCAAATGGATACGCAGGCACCACAATGATTACACTTCAGCTTATTCCAGGATACTTCCTGCTCTAAAAAATCAACTTTTATCTTTTGCTCCTTCAAGTAAGTAAAGGCTTCGTCTATCTGTTTTTTATCACCTCTAATTTCAATTACGAGCTTGCCTCCTAAGGAAGGTTCAAATTTTGCCTGCAAGATATTAATCCACAGGTCATATTTCTTAATCAAATAATAGGTAATCGGTTTTTCCACCGTAGAGGGATCGAAACGTAAAATAGCTTTTTTCTTAATCATTACTCCTCCAAAAATCTTTCCTAACTTGGATTAATTGCCTCAACTAATGAATTTTAATGGTCTTTAATCTACTTAATTCCCCTTGGGAAGGAAAAAATTCAATAGGCTCCTGTAAATAAAATTGTCCTTTTTCAATCCATTCTTTCAAGGAGTGAGCAATAATTCTCGCTCTGGCATAACTGGACAGGGAAGAGGTTGGAACTTTTTTACCCTTAATGTCTATCTGCCCGGATCTAAGTTGAGCGTAATTGACCCAGCCTAGGGATGGTTTATCAGGATGTGGATAACTATAATCTAAGATTTCAGTATATATCTCCTCATCTTTAATACTAACTACTCTCATCATATCTTCATCAAGAATGGGTATAGGTATACCAATACCAATATATAAAGAAACGCCATACCCTGCAAAATAGGCAGCTTGAATAAAATCGGGTTTCATTTTTTTCAGGTTTCCTATTAACGCTAAAGTTGCTCCCTGCCTTGCCACAATCTCCTTCTCTGGAACAGTAATAGTTCTGGGACTGAATTGGGTACCCTCAAAAATAACATAACCCTCTGTACCCCCAATAAAGATACGGCTTCCAATCCCAATACTCCTTAAGTCAGGATCATTCAACAAGGGACTTAATTGTCCACTGGTGCTGTAGCTGGCATTGCCTAAATCGGGAAGAAGGATACCCATATAGGTATATATTGTTTTTGTTGATTGATTTACCGCTACATTATAATTCTGATAGGCATTTCTGGGATTGACCATAAAAGCTTGATTTACTGTTTCTTTGGAGATAATTGCTTCCACTTCACGAGCAGGATAACAATCGGTTCTATTGGAAAGTGCTTTTAATCTAATATCTTTCCCCTTTACAAATTCTTCGATGACATGGGCTCCGCCATAACCATTTATTTCTGATTCTGATAATTGAGTAGCACCTAAATAAATATCAACGGCAGCCAGACCGGCATAAGCCATTACATCATTGAGCCACACCTTTTGCATTTTAATAGGTGGATCACTGTGTCCTACATTAAAAAATGCTCCAGAGGAACACATAGGACCAAAGGTACCGGTAGTTACTACATCAACCAATTTGGTAGCTTCTTCTATTCCCTGTTCTTCTTTTAAGGCAATTACTTCTTCTGCAGTCATTACCACCGCTTCTTTGCGAGCAATTTTTTCATTAATCTCCTGATACGTTCTTTTTAATTTACCCATGAATTATCTCCATTCCTATCTCTAAATCTGGATAAAAAGTATTTTATTGGATTAGTTTTAAGGAAATATCTCCCTTGAATTTAAAAAAGATTATTTTATAATAACGTAATTTTTATAATCCCATACTATAAAAATATTTCCCTAAATATTAAATCCAATAAAATCAATTGTCAAACCATTTTTATTTAACCATAAAAATCGACTTCATCTTCTTAGATGACGGTAATGATTAAATAAAGTAATTTTACCATAAAGATTAATATACTAGCTGAATATTTTTTACCTGGAGACGAAGCAAGAGCCATTTTACTTATATTTATCCATTTAAACTAATGAAAAAGTATCACAAAAAGGGGATTAGAAAAGTTAAAATCTCAGTTAGGATTTCTTAAAAATACCAGCTATACAGGTCTGATGGTATTTAATTGATTATCTAAAAATAATAAATTTTTCATTATAAAGAATTATGGTCAGTTGTTAATCTTCCCTCTCGGTAAGCCTTGATATATTCGCAACAATAATTATCCTTCCCCAACAGGGTTAAAGTAGTCTTAATCATGGCTATCAATCTTTTATCAGTTGGATCAATTATGGCGGCATCCATACCACAAGACATAGTTAGAATCATGAAAACCTGGTTAATCAGCTTTCTTTCCGGAAGACCATAAGAAATGTTGCTTAAACCTATAACGGTCTTAACTTCAGGATAAATTTCCTTTATACCACGTATGGTATCTAAAACTATTAAACCATTCTGATCATTAGTTCCAATTGGAACTGCCAGAGGATCAATATATATATCTGCCAAGTGTACGCCAGAATCTGTTAACACTTGAATTAATTTACGGGCAATGTCAATACGTGTTTGGGCATTATCAGGAATACCTTGTTCATCCATAACCAAAGCTACTACAGCACATTTATAATTTTTTATACTGGGTAGTAGCCTATCCATCTTCTCTTTTTCTCCAGTAACGGAATTAATGAATGCCTTTCCATTAGCCCAATTATGTGCTGCCAGACCTTTTTCAATTTCTTCAGCATTGGGGCTATCAATACATAAAGGAACTGCCGCTACCTCCTGTACAGTTTTAACCAGCCATTTCATATTCTCTTTACTGTTACCACTGGCAGCGGAGGCATTCACATCCAGGATATTGGCTCCTCCCTCTACCTGTTTCCTGGCCAATTCCTGAACAGATTTCACATCTCTATTTTCAATCATCTTTCTGACTCTTTCTCTGGTAGAGTTTAATTTTTCACCAATAATTAGCATAATTAAATCTCCTTTTCGTATTTCATATAAGTAATTAGTAATTGCAATTTCCTAAATTTGGGTGTGAGAAACCTTGTAATTATTATCTTTTTCTTAATGATGAGGTAATTTCTTATTCTAATTTTATAGTTCAGTTATATCGTAAATAATTTCTGGAATAATTTCAAATAAATCTCCTATCACCGCTATATCGGCAATTTGCATCATAGGTGTATGTGGATTTTGGTCAATAGCTATTATCAAGTCACAGGACTGCATTCCTACCAGATGTTGTATCTGTCCTGAAATACCACAGGCTATATAAACCTTTGTTTGAACTGTTTGTCCTGTTTGTCCAACCTGATGGGCATAGGAAATCCAGCCTGCATCAACAGCTGCCCTGCTTGCACCTAAGGCTGCACCTCCAACCTTTTCAGTAAATCTTTTTAAGAGATCAAAACCCTTCTTCCCCTGCATTCCTCTTCCCCCTGAAATTATTATCTGAGCATCAGCGAGATTAACAGCAGTTTCAGTATCATGGAAAACACTAATTATCTTCTTAATATTTTTGATATCACTATTAAAAATCCCCTCTTTTATTATCCTACCAGTACGAGCATGATTGGGCTCTGGCATTTTCATAACCCTTGGTCGAACAGTAGCCATCTGAGGTCGATAATTTGAACTGCGTATGATAGCCATAATGTTACCACCAAAAGCTGGTCTGGTTTGAAGCAGATCCCCGCTCTTGGGATCAATGGAAAGTCCTGTACAATCAGCAGTAAGGCCAGAATGGGTCATTACAGCGACCCTGGGAATTAAAGCCCTTCCCCTAGAAGTAGCTCCGCATATAACTGTTTCCGGCTTATATTTAACAATAAGTCTCTTTAATATTTTAGATTCCATTTCATCAATAAATCCAAAAAATTCCTTATTATCTAATATTATTACTACATCTGCACCATAGGCAAAAAGCAGTTCCAAATTATCTTCTAACTTAGAGCTCAGAACAATGACCCATACCTCGCTATTCCTTAAATCAGCCAAATTCCTAGCCACTCCAATTAATTCATAAGTTACTGTTTGTATTTTCCCAGATAAGAGTTCTGCTATTACCCAAATATTACGATACTTTTTCTTATCAAATTCTGTAGTAGCTTTCATACTTTCATCCTTTATCAAATTATATTACGCATCCTTAATTCCCGCAGCAAGCTTCGGGCACATTCTCTAGCCGATCCTTCAATCCTCTTAGTACTGGTATGCCTTGAAGCAGGCTGTTCTATTTTTACCACCCTGGTTGGTGAGCCATCAAGCCCAATCTTTGTTTTTTCAACTTTTACATCTTCTGGCTTCCAAACTGGAATTTTCCGCTTAAGGGAAGCTAATCTCCCTTTGAGGGTTGGTACCCCAGGAATATTAATATCTTTTACCACAGTTATCACTGCAGGCAGTGCTATTTCACAAATATCATAACCATCTTCATGCATTCTTTTCACCCTGATAACAGAAGAGGATAGCTCTTCTACTGCCATAACATAAGTAGCCTGTCCCCAACTTAAATGTGCAGCGATACCAGGACCTACCTGGGCTGTATCTCCATCTATGGCCTGTTTTCCACAAAGGACCAGGTCAACTTCACCTATTTTTTTTATAGCCCTGGCCAGAACATAACTCGTTGCCCAGGTATCTGAACCAGCAAAATCCCGGTCACTAAGCAAAATTGCTTTATCCACTCCCAGAGCAAGGACTTCTCGTAGTGCTTGTTCAGCTTTAGGAGGACCCATAGAGAGGGCTAAGACCTCTCCACCATATTTATCTCTTAACTGTATTCCTTCTTCCACTGCATAGGTATCAAAAGGATTAAGGATTGCTTTTGCCCCTTCTCTAACTATTCTTTTTGTCTCTGGATCAATTTTGGTATCATTAGTTGCTGGTACCTGCTTGATACAAACTACTATCTTCATAATTACTCCCTGCCTTTATGCTGCTTAGACTAAGGTTTCTTTAATCAAATCAAACTGGTTTTTAAATCCTAATAGCGATAAATAAACACCACACTCTGGATATAAATTATGAAGAACTTTTAGATTTACTATAGGATCATATTCACAGTTCATGGTTATCTCATAACCCACTGCTTCAGAAAGAAGATGTAGCTTTTTACTCATCCATGCTTCTACTATTACTGGTATTTGGGGATACTTTTTTAGAAGTTTATTTACCACCTTATTTCTTCCCAATAATGGTTGGGTAATGATAAATGCAGCACCGGCTTTAATCTTTTTTTCCATTTTTTCAAATTCGTGCTCCTCCGGTTCATAAGGATTAAAGGCCACCCCCAGAATAAAAGCCCCGGGATACTCACTGCTTATATATTTTAGCAATTCTACTGAAGTAACAGAATTAATATCGGTAAAATTCACATCTATGGGTCGAAGCTTGGGAAGACGAATAGATCCATCTCCAGTAATTACCAGAATATACTTAATGCCTTTTCGAAGACAAACATTAAGAATATTATCCAGGTCATCTTTTCTATGAAAAGTATTAAGATGAATCATTACCAGTTTTGGCAATACCGGAAGCTGAAATTCTTCAATTATTTCAGTCCCCTGGAAAGATAAATTACCCATAGTATTATCAGTAATACAAACACAATATCCACTGTTAATAACCTTCATATATCTAGTGCAAAATTTTTCAAGGTCTGACTCCAGGTTTTCTGTATCCTGTTTTGGTGGTAAAACTTCCACCAGGAAATTCTTGTTACGAATGTGATGAATCATAAAATTCTCCGCTGAATTGAAATGTTTAACTCTAAGCAATAAATTTTTTAGCATCTTCGGCTGCAGAGGCAGCATCAGGAGAATAGCCATCAGCGCCAATTTGTTCTGCATAATTTTGGGTTATGGGAGCTCCTCCAATCATTACTTTTATCTTCTCACGCAAATCTGATAATTGAAGGGATTTGATTACATCCACCATGTTAACCATAGTAGTAGTTAAGAGTGCTGACATTCCTAATATATCGGGGTGGTGTTCTTTAACCGCAGATACAAACTTATCTGCTGAGACGTCCACTCCTAGATCTATAACTTCAAAACCAGCTCCTTCTAACATCATTTTTACTAAATTCTTTCCTATATCATGTAGATCTCCTTTTACGGTTCCTATTACTACTTTGCCTATATTTTTTACTCCTGTTTCAACTAATTTAGGCTTTAATACATCCATTCCGGCATGCATAGCTCGAGCGGCAATTAATACTTCTGGTACATATACTTCATTATTCTTAAATTTTACCCCGATAATATTCATTCCTTTGATTAAACTATTTTCAAGTATCTCTTTTGGAGACAATTTTTCTGCTAAAGCCAGTCGAACCAATTTTTCTACTTTACCTGCATCACCTCTTTGTAGTGCTTCAGATATTTCATTCAAATCTAACATCTTATATCCTCCCTATTATTTATAGTTTCTCTTAATTTTAAAGAATAAAAAAATCTAATACTATATCAGGATTGCCCTGTTAGGTAATTCCTTGCTTTTTTTTGAGAATATTATTGTATATTTAGCCTTCTTTTGGAAACTTAACCTAAAGGAAAATACCTTAAAGAAACAATTACTATTACAATAAGTTAACAGAAAATTAGGAGCTTAAATATGTCAGAGGAAAGATAGAGGAATTATAATAAAAGTAAAATGGATTAGAAAAACCATCTCTTCATTTTTTCCTTATAATCAGAAGTAGATATTCCTTCTATCTTTTTAAAAACTTTACAAAAATAGCTTTGATCGGGGTAACCTACCTCAAAAGCAATTTGTGTAGAGCTCCATGAAGTATTCTCTAATAATTTCTTTGCTTCCTCAATTCGTACCTTTGTAAGATATTCCAATATGGTAGAACCAGTTTCTTTTTTAAAAATATGGCTTAAATAATAAGGACTCAGATATACTGCTTTACTGATATCCTGTAATGTTATCTTCTTCTTATAATTTGATCGAATAAACTCCCTGACCTTTCTAATAATATCAACGTTTTTAATATTCCTATTTTCATAGACCGATTCAGTAAATCTATCCAGAACTTTTACAATCCAGATACACAATTCTTCAATAGATTTTAGTTTACCGATTTCCTGGA
>CAYSRG010000002.1:107049-222917 GCA_964433555.1 uncultured Atribacterota bacterium
TTTACAATCCAGATACACAATTCTTCAATAGATTTTAGTTTACCGATTTCCTGGATATATTCAAAATTTAATCCCAGAACCATTTCTAATTCAGCCTTGGCTTCTACAGCAGCTCGAGAAAGAATAACTGCCAGCTCTAGAATACGAGCCCTAACCAACTCAATCTGACCGGCATTCTTAAATAATATCTGACCTAAAATTTCATTTAATACTTCTTTAGCGCCTTCCTTATCACCCAATCTCACCCTACGCAGCAATTCTCTCTCTGTTTCTAAAGGATAAAGCGAAGAGATGGGAAGAGGAGAATTTTCATCTTCTACGTTCTGCTCTAGTAACTCTATTTCTGTCCTTTTTATACGCTGAATCTCTTCAGAAATTTTTGCTTGTTGCAAATATTTTTCCTGACGCAATTTAATATTAATTAATTCCATCTTTACCAGGTAGTTTGCTATGATATAAAGAATATCAGCAGCAGCTCTTACCCTTTCTTCTGATACTATCTTTATCTTGCTAAGAGCTCTTTTTAGGAGTAATGCTTCTACCCCTAAAGATTTGCTTATTTTCCTCATCTCTTTCCTTAAAGAAGTGTCTGGCTCTCTCATTAACACTCCGCCGGAAACAAAATTGCCTAATAATTCGCCAGCACACCAAAAAGGAGCTGACCATTCGATTAGTCCAGCATGACATTGATATATATAAGGAAAACCAAATTCGCTACTCTTTTCGGCACTATTATAAAAGGTATTGAGACAGTTCTTTTCTCCTGCAGAATTCTTCTGAATTAACTTACAAAATTCACAAAAATATCTACCACTATGAGTAGGAAAAATAAATTTACCATTTCCTGGCACAAAAATCACGCTTATTCCCACTGCCCGATAATAGGAATCTATTAGCCATCTTACAGTTTCAATAATTTTAAAATTTTCTTTTTGACTCATTTGTTACACCACTTAATATATATGAGAGGTAATTTCACGACTTTACCAGATAATGCCCTCATAATAGTGTCAATAGGATAACATTAAATTATGTGTATAGTAAATCAATGTTTATCTTTTGTTGACAATATTCTTTTACAGTCTGCACTATAGCCAGAATATTTTCATCCGGTACATCCCAATCTATATTAATGCAACAGATACCAGTCTTCTTGGGATGGGAAGATTGATTGAGCATCTCCTGAATCTCCTTACTGACTTCATCACTGGATCATAACACAAGTTTAAAAAAGCTTCAGGAAGTATCTTAAGACAAGCAGAATTATCTGATCCCCATCCTACATCAAAAAAAGTAGCCCTCTTTACTCTGGCATAACTTCCGGCATGAATTTGTATATTATTTCCACAATGATGAATACCTATGGTTATAAAAGCTTCACTTAGTTTAATATCACACTCTAAAAGTAAATCCTTATACATCTCAGGAGATATCATTACTACTGAACAGTTGGAATATTAGGTTTATTACTGGATCTACATATTCCACAGTCCGATTTACCGAAATAGAAGATGTTCCAGTCTCACTCCTGATAAAATCAACAAATTCCTTGATAGTTCCGGTAATGGCAGAGAGGATGCGCCTGGCTCTTTTTTGATTCTCTACCATATCCATAAACATCTTATTATCTCTTAAATCCAGGGCTACGTTCAGAACACCCTGCCAGTTAATGTCTCGCATTACGTAACCATATCTTTTTTTTAAGCTGTTCAACGAATTTTTTTAACTCCCGAAATGTTTTATTATCTAATAATTTTATTGGTTCGATTTGGTCTTCTTCTTCCTCTGTAATATTTTTTGGCACAACATGCGGGGAAGAATCTTTAGAGAAAATAATCTCACAACCAAACATCTCAGAGATAAGGTAACCTGCTGCCAGATGTACTGCTCCAATACAGGGGAGAGGTCCCAATGTGGTATCATGCTCTATACCATATCTACCAAAACGTTCTTGTAGTATTTTACGCATCTCCAGATCTGCTTCTATCCTTACCTTGGAATTATAAAAGAAGTCTCTTTCAAAACATAAACCATGATTCTTATACTACCACTCAGGGTGAAAAACAAAGGCTGCTGTTAACAAATTAGTAGATTGTGATATTTTTCACCATGTTATTTATCCCCTTCGGAAAGTAGATCATTTTTTTAAGCTAATCTTTATCATAACAATATGGATAAAGTAATCTTATCTTGTAAGTAAATCCTTGTAAAAGTAACATTTGGTTCTAATATAATATCTTTCTTTTTAAAATTTTAATTTATATTAGAACAAAATCAATTATATTTATGCCTTACTTTACAGTTATTATAGAAATCCAATAAATTACTACTTCTTAGCCCAGAACTGATTATTTAGTTAATCTTATTTTTATTATACAGTAATATATTTGAAAGTAAGGTATTATATTGTCATTTCAGGTTATATTTTGCCTTAATCATATTTTCTTTATTTTACCTTGCTTATTATAAATACTTAGCAAAATTTTACCTGAACAAAACATTATGAATTGACATCTTTATCTTAAAATGATAATATCTGTTCAATTTAATTAATAAAAGCTATCTCAGGGATTTTCTTGTTGGAAAACTATATAATTTTCAGAAAGCTATTCTAAATGAGACTAAAAGAAAAATTAGAAAAGAAAATATTTGTTTTTACTGTAGAATTGGATCCGCCCCTTAATGTGAATATTGACTATCTACTAGAAAGTATTAAAAAATACTTAAACCTGACTGATGCTATTAATATCACCGATTGTCCCTTAGCCTGTTTAAGAATGAGCCCCATTGCCCTCTCTCACATTATTCAAGAACAGGTACATTTAGAAACTATCTTTCATATTACTTGTAGAGACAGAAACTTGTTAGCTTTAAAGGCGGAATTGCTGGGAGCTTATGCTTTGGGTGTAAAAAATATTCTTGCTCTATCCGGAGATCATCCCAAAATGGGAGATCATACCCAAGCTACTGCCGTTTTTGATGTAGATTCCATAGGCTTAATCAAAATTATTCAGGAATTAAATCAAGGATATTTTTCTAGTAATAAAACTTCTAATTATAAAACTGACTTTTTTACAGGGGTAGCAGTAAATCCAGGATCTAAAGAATTTGATAAAGAATTATCAAGATTGGGAAAAAAGGTCTCTGCTGGAGCAAATTTTATCCAGACCCAACCTATTTTTAGTATAAAAATGCTGGAAAATTTTCTGAATATTACCAGTCACATAACCATTCCTAAAATTATCGGCATAATGCCATTAAGAGGCAAAAAGATGGTTGATTATATTGAAAAGAATCTTTCCCATATTTTTATTCCTGACAGTATAAGATCTAGGATGATTAATTCAGGCTTAGAAGAAGGTATAACTATTGCGCAGGAACTAATTAAAGAACTTCTGACTATCAAAGAGATAGCAGGCATCCATATCTTTCCTATGAATAAATTGTCGGTTATTCCTCGACTAATCGTTAAAAATCCAGATGAGCATTTAGATCATTATTCCCCTGAAGTTTTTTCGAAGATGGATACTATCTTATGATTTTTTCTAGTACCTATTGTTATCCTGATATAGGCAGAGCAATGCCAAATTTTACCAGAACAGCTAAAATGCCTTCTCTCATTAACTTATGGCATTATATCAGCATACTGTTACCGTTTGAAATCTAGAAAGATAAAATTCGCTTCACTGGATATAAGACTGATTCAACTTAGCAAACTGCTGTAGAGAAATTCCTTCCCCAGTGTATTGATGTAATATAGCTTTTTACAGCAAACACCATTCACTAAGAAAGACCTGGCAGTAACTTGAACTAAACGATTAGCAGAGCAGGGTGGCCGAATCTTTAGGCTTCATCCAACACAATCAAAATAGGTGTTGCTATCCTTCTGAAAACATCTTCTAATTCCTTATGAAAAATATGTTCCATTGGGATACCTATTATATTTTAATGACTGAGGGAAGGAAAGTGAGATAAAATAATGAAAGAAAATAGGATCCATTGTAGCAATATCATTAATTATGCTTGATATTTCACGTATTTCAAGAATAAAAGAAAGATATTTAAAAAAATCTTCCTCAAGAAAGGAATAGATAAATACCCCGTTTATTGCTATCATGTAAGATATAAATAATTCTATAAAATTTTCTGTTATTCTGTTACTACTTTATTCCCCTCAAAAATTTTTCGAAAATGAAAACCAGTTATAGCGTAAGTAATTGCTGCCGGGAAAAGTTTAGGTCGATGAAATAGAGTCCAGAAAAACATCTTCCAGTAATATTTCCTTCCCCTTTCCTTAATTCCCAGATACCAAACTGATTTAAAGAAAGCTGCCAGGTAAATCCAGCGCAGGCGATTTATCCGTATTTTAAATTTTTTGGTATTTAAACTTTTAATCAAAGATAATACCCTATTATAATAATAATTTGGTGAATAAATGGTATGTAATATTTTTTGGTAACCCTTTAACAATTCATGATAATCCATTTTGGGAATAAAATTAATAGTAAAATCAGTGTTGCTACCACTGGGTATTCTCAAAAAGCGTTTCTCTTTGATAAGTCTTTGATATAATTTAGTTCCTACCGGTGCATTGAGAAGACCAACCATAGCTGTGACAATGCCACTCTTCTGAATAAAATTAATCATTTCATCAAAGATACTGGGAGGATCATGGTCAAATCCCACAATAAAACCACCGGTTACCTGAAGTCCACTTTGTTGCACCTTATGGACTGCATTAATTAAATTACGATGTCTATTCTGGTTTTTATGACATTCTTCCAGGCTTTCTTCATGAGGAGTTTCAATACCAATAAAAACTGAATCAAAACCTGCCTCTACCATCATATTTATTAGTTCCTCTTCATCTGCAATATTAATGGAAGCCTGGGTACTAAAAGAAAAACAGTGTCCTTTTTCTTTATTCCAGCTAATCAAGGCAGGTAGGATTTCTTTCTTTAATTTACTCTTATGAGCTATAAAATTATCATCCACCATAAAAACTCCTTCTCGCCATCCCAATTGGTATATTTTATCTAACTCTTTCAGTAGTTGATATTTTGATTTAGTCCTGATCTTATGACCAAAAAGCATGGTGACATCACAAAAATCACAATCAAAGGGACAGCCCCTGGAATACTGCATACAAAGAGAGTTATAGTGTTTTAAATCTTTAATTAATTCCCAGGCCGGAACCGGAGAATGCTCCAGATCAGCTTTTTCTTTACTGGCGTAAATCCTTTTTAGCTTTCCCCTTTGCAAATCTGCTAAAAACAAAGGTAGGGTCACTTCTGCTTCATTCAAAACTAAGTAGTCTACCTGGGGAAAATCCTGATAAGCGGCTGTAAAAAGGGGACCTCCTGCTACAATAATTGCTCCGATTCTCTTGCATTGTCCAATAAGGTCGGTTACTGATTTTCGCTGGATAGACATGGCACTGATAAAAACATAATCAGCCCACTTAATATCCTGTTCAGTCAGACAATCACCAGCAGAAAGATCTATCAACCTTTTTTCCCACTCAGCAGGAAGTAAAGCAGCTACAGTAAGCAATCCCAATGGGGGTAAGCTGGCTTTCTTTGCCACAAATTTGAGAGCATATTTATAACTCCAGAATGTTTCGGGATAAGAAGGATAAATCATTAATATTTTCATCATAAATAAACCCTCCCTATTATTCTCTCAACATAATTCCGACAGCAAAACGACCTGTACATTGATGTTCTTTTCTATTGGAAAAAAATAGATTAGAATGACAGGAAGTACACAGATAGGCGATTTCGATATGCTCCTCCGGTATCCCACAACTTAATAATTGTATTTTGTTAGCCTGCCACAAATCGAAAAAAAACCTTTCACCATTAGAAAAAGAACGAATTAAATTTTGCTCTTTTGGAAAAGATTCCTTAACTTTATATAATACATCCTTTCCCACCTGATAGCAACAGGGACCAATAGAAGGACCAATAGCACAGATAATATCCAGGGCTCTGCAGTGATAATGAGATTGCATTAAACGAATAGTTTTCTGAGTAATCAGGCCGACTGTTCCCTTCCATCCAGCATGAACCAGAGCAATAACCTTTTTTCTATAGTCAAAAAGTATTACTGGCACGCAATCAGCAACAAAAATTAGAAGACAGATATTTCTATAAGCAGTAATCATGGCATCACTGATTTGCACTGGATTAGTTAAATCCTTGTTATTCTGCAATCCTTTTCTGTTGTTAATTAAAAATACGTTCGTTCCATGTTCCTGCTGAGTAAAAATAAAACTTTTAGTAGATATGCCGAGGGATTTAGCCAAGCGGTCACGGTTTTTGAGAACATGTTCCTCTCTATCTCCCACATGAGAAGCTAAATTAAAAGAATGAAATGGTTTTTCACTGTAACCACCATGTCGGGTAGTGATGAAATGCAGAATCTCTTCATGTTGAGATAAACCGAGAAAGCGAGTAATAGGAATGCCATCTAAACCATCTTTAGTAAAAAATATATTTGATTTGATATTATCTTTGGATTCAATCATAACATAATCTACGGGATAATCAAGAGGCATTCTTCCCTCTGAGAATCCCTGTATTATTATTTAGTATCTGGTATTTAATAAACCATAGTGGTTTTCCTATATAAAGTAGTTATCGCAGTTATATATTTTATAGGATCCTGAGGGATTATAATTTTGGGTAGTAAATATCCTTAAAAAATTAAAAATTTTTAACTAAGTTTCTTTGGTTACTGCTTTTCGCTATAGACATACTTAGTTACCCAATTGTAAAGTCGAGACCAATCTTTGTAAATATTATAAACTAATTTCAGAAGATCTCTATTGTATAGTTCAGGGGGAATAGACATCTCTCTATAGACCAACAGACCATTAAAACGAATTAAATCTTTCAGCTTGTCATTGCTTACCTGGTATCCCTCTGGAATATTTTTATAATAGTCTTCACTTATATAATATTCCTGATTTCCTTTTATCTTATCAATTATTTGCCCTAATTCTTCTCCGCTTGCCTGATCAACAATTGCTTCACGAAAATAACGCAAAGCCTTACGGGAAAATACTTGGATACCTGCTGACAGATATAATTGCTCCGGCCTTAATTCAAAATAATAACCTGGAGATTTGTTTGTTCTTCTTATACCTTGCCAAAACCACAGACCCAAGAATGGTCGGTAAGGATTCTGGTCATTTGCAAACCTGGCATCCTGATAAATACGGCATATGGAACGATTAACTCGTGGATCAGCCTGAATCCCGGGAGATATTTTTTGCAGCATATCCCCCAGCTCTGCTACAAAAATACTGGCTGGTTGTAACACTTTTTTGCTATAATCCTTCTTGCGTGCTAAAAACCATTCACGATTATTATTCTCTTTCAAATTTTTTAGAAAGAAGACCGTTTCGGCAGAAAAACCTTCAAAGCGACTATTTTTGCGGACTAACATACCAATTTACCTCCACTAATTGTTCAGGTACGCTCTTTAAGCAGAACCTTTTAATCCAATTTCTTCTGCTACCTCTTGCATACCTTTGATAGTATCATCAATTATTTGTGAAAGTTCTATACCAAGCATTTCAGCTCCTTTCAGAATAATATCGCGGTTAACTCCTGCTGCAAAACGTTTATCCTTCCATTTCTTTTTTACTGATTTAACCTCCACATCAATCACGCTTCTGGAAGGTCTCACTAAAGCAGTAGTCACTACTAATCCCGTTAATTCATCAATAGCATAAAGAGTCTTTTCCAATTTTGTTTCCGGTTTTACATCTGAACATATTCCCCAGCCATGGCTAATTACGGCACGGATATAATCCTCTGGCCAGCCTTTTTCTTCAAGTATTTCTTTGCTCTTCTGGCAATGCTGCTCTGGAAACTTATAATAATCAAGATCATGAACTAAACCAATTATGCCCCATTTCTCTTCATCCTCACCATTTTTCCTGGCTATATAACGCATTACCCCTTCCACCGCCAGAGCATGTTTTATAAGACTATCATCCTGATTGTACTCTTTTAATAATTGTAAGGCATCTTCTCTGGTGGGAATATATCTGTTCATAGCAACCTCCTTCTCAAGATATTCAAGGAGAATTCTACCCCTTGAAAACTCCTTAAGTTAAGCTAAAAATTATATTTTATTAATACCTGCCTATCTTGTTTATTAACCAAGATAGGATTTCTTGAACAAGTATTTTTCGGGTACTTTTTCAGGATACTCTTCCACTGATTATTTTAGTTTTAACGCTTTTATAATAAATCCTATTTTAATCTCATCTTAAAATTTAACTTATAGTATACTGTTTCTTATTTCAATAAAGATATTTCTAGGTATCAAAATTTTTAAACTCCGACACTTCAAAATGGGTCTTCAATTATTGCATCATTATAGCATTATATCAATAGAATGAAAAGCAATGCTATTATTTAGTATATTGTCTTTAAAGTCTTACCGTCTTTTAGTCAATCAAAGTTCTTTTATATATGACTAATTTTTTTCTCCAGAAGACCATCGGTAATTTGTACTGATAAAAAACGAGGTAATTTATTAAATACCAGCTCATATTCTCCCTTAATTGCAGAAAATATCTTGTTTACTTTCTCCTTCTTAATTAATGCCAGTACACACCCTCCAAAACCAGCTCCCATCATTCTGGCGCCTAGCACTCCTTCACTTGCACCAAGATAATCTACAATAAAATCCAATTCAGGACAACTAACTTCATAAAAGTATTTAAGCCCATTATGCGAAGAATAGAGTAATTGCCCTACCTGATTAAATGATTTATTCTGTAGTGCCCGCACCATCCTCTTTACTCTTAAATTCTCTTCAACAATGAAAATTATTCTTTTAAATATAGTAGGTGGAAATTTGTTCCTGAGTTGCAGTATATCTTTTAACTTTACCTCTCCTAATGATTTTAACTGTGGATTAAGAAACTCTTTCAGTATCTCTAAACCGGTTAGGCATTCGGAACGCCTTATATTATAATCACTTTTTTCTAAACTGCGAGAAACCATTGTATCTATTAATATAAAAGTATAATTACTCAATGGTAAATAAATATATTGGTAATCCATATTTTGAACATTTAAAAATAGAGCATGATTTTTCTTGCCCATAATGGAGACAAATTGATCCATAATGCCGCACTTTACACCTATAAAATCATTTTCTGCTTTTTGAGCTAATTCAGCCATATTTCTGGGATTGATCTTTAGACTAAATATCTCATTCAGGGCGAATAAAAAAGCGACCTCCAGTGCAGCTGAACTGGAAAGACCGGCTCCCACAGGTATGTCACTGGTTACATAAACATCTAATCCTGGATAATCTGTAAAATCCAGTTCCTGCTGCAGGATAAATAGAATGGCTTTTAGATATTTCACCCAACCATCTTCTCTCTTTATTGGTACAAGTGGATATTCTTGCACAATTAATCCGGGATACTCCGTAGAATATGCCCTTAACACCCCGGCATTGTTTTTTTTCATGCCTACTCTAATACAGCGATCAATAGTTGCTGGCAATACAACACCCTTGTTATAATCAGTATGTTCACCAATAATATTTATTCTCCCTGGTGCATGATAGAATAAAAAATCTTTCTCATCCTCAAATATATCGCTAATATTTGTACCTTTCAAAATTCACTCCTTCATAAAGTTTTATTTATGAATTAACAAATATATTATTAACTAATTTATTAAATGTTATATCTTTTTGAAATTATCAATGAATATTGGAATTTTTTTAGATAAAACGACTCCCCGGATTTTCAAGAGGTTCACTACTCTTGCAGAGAGGACATACATCAGCAGTATAGGTATTTATATTCATTTGTAAGGCACTATATAGAGGTAGATTTAAGGGGTATTCCTGGCTCCTTCGATCAACAATACAGGCTACCCCAATTACATTGGCGCCCCTTTTTTCCACCAATTCCTTCACTTCTATGGTAGATTTGCCGGTGGTAACAACATCCTCTGTTATCAATACCTTCTCACCGGGTTTAATAACAAAACCTCTTCTTAATTGCATTATCCCATCTTTACGCTCTGCAAACATGGCTTTCTTATTTAATTGTCGGCCTAATTCATAGGCTACAATGATGCCTCCTAAAGCCGGTCCTACTACAATTTCCATATCCAGGTGTTTGACTTTTTCAACAACCAATTCCAGAACCTTCTTAGCATAAGAAGGATATTGCAATATTCTAGCACACTGAATGTATCCATCACTGTGAATTCCTGATGAAAGTAAAAAATGTCCGTCTAAAATTGCTCCTGTTTTGTTTAGTATTTCCCAAACCTCTCTTTCTTCAGAAGACAGCATGTTATAATTTTTTAATAATAAATTTCCCATTTTACCACTCTCCTCTTTTTATATGATACCACGAATCTCATCTAATGATGAAAGGCCTTCTGCTCTTAAAAAATTATCTATCTCAGTAATGATCTGTAAACAGGAATTAGGATTTATAAAGTTAGCAGTCCCAACTTGAATACAGGTTGCTCCAACCATAATAAATTCAAGGGCATCTCGTCCATTACAAATACCACCCATTCCCATAACCGGTATATTAACTTTCTGGCATACCTCATGAACCATACGCAGTGCAATTGGTTTGATAGCTGGACCAGAAAGTCCCGCATATATATTATCAAATACAGGCATCCTTTTTTTTATATCAATTGCCATAGCCTTAAAGGTATTAACTAATGATAATCCATCTGCTCCCTCTTCCTCACAGCACTGGGCAATCTTAACTATATCATCAGCATTGGGAGATAGCTTGACTATTAAAGGTAATTTAGTGACACTCCTTACTTGTCTGACTAATTCTCTGGCAGCACTAGAAGTTATTCCAAAAAGCATTCCTCCTTTCTTTACATTAGGACAGGAGATATTTAACTCAATTATATCTGCCTCTTCTTCAGAAAGAAGAGCAGTTAATTCAACATACTCTGCAATTGTTGAGCCGTTTATATTTATAATTATTCTTACCCCCTCATCCCTTATTTTCTTTAAAATCGGTAAATCCTGTTTAATAAATAAATCTATTCCCTTATTCTCTAATCCAATACTGTTCATTATTCCTGAGGAAGTTTCCCAAATTCTAATCCCTTTGTTTCCTGATCGGTGACATAAAGTTAATCCTTTGGTACAAATGCCACCTATTTGAGAAAGGTCAAAATGCTGCTCAAATCCTGTGCCAAAGGTCCCAGAGGCAGCAATAACCGGGTTTTTAAAAATAATTTTTCCAAATTTAACTTGAAGTATACTAATCAAAATAAATATCCTCCCCAGGAAATACAGGGCCATCCTGACAGGTTAATTTATTTCCTTCCCTGGTTTGACAAGTACAAGACAGGCAAGCGCCTAAACCACATCCCATTCTTCTTTCTAAAGAAATAAATATTTTGGTTTTTTCTGACCTTTTCTGGTGCACAATTGCCTTCATCATATCTTCTGGTCCACAGGCAAATACATAATCATAACTATTGATAGTTACTTTTTGAGAAATAAATCCACCTACATCAATAATCAATTTACGAGACACCTTTTCAAATAAATCTACTAAAATTGCTCTTTCTTTGAAACCTAAATAAATATGAACCATCTCTATTGAACTCTGAACTTTAAGTTCTCGAGCAGTAAAATAAAGTGAAGCTAAGCCCATTCCTCCCCCAATTAAAGCCACCCTTCCTTTTGCTTTGGGAAACCCCCTCCCATAAGGACCAAAAAGTTCTATATTGTCGTTTTCTTTTAATTTGCTTAATAGATTAGTGCCCTCTCCCACTATCTTATAGATAAAACTTACTGATTTATTATCAAGATCGAAGATACTAAAAGGTCTGCCAAGCACAGGGTGATAGGAATTCCAACCTCGTAACATATAAAATTGCCCCATAGAACCCTTATATTTGCCAGCAATTTTTAGATGGTAGATATTACTATCTATTTGGTGATTAAAAATTATCTTTGCCATTTAAAAATATCTTCTTTCATTTTTTGTACCTTTTCTCTGGCACATTCAGCAAAATTATCTTCTTCTTTAATACCTTTATGAGCACCAATAATATCCCGGGAAGAATTGATAATGAATCTCTTTTTCTTCTGTAGCAATGGTGTAAGATTAATTGATTTTCCCCCTTGCTTCCCATACCCTGGAATAAGAAAAAAAGAATTGGGACAGGTTTCCCATATTTTGCGCATATCCTCTGGAAAAGTAAGGCCGGCAACACCACCAATGAGGCTGAGACCACTGGAACCAATAAAAGGTTCTCCCCATTCATTGACCTTTTGGGCAATCTTAATATAAAAGGGTTGTCCTTCTACCATTAATTCTTGAAAATCTCGTGAGCTTTCATTTGAGGTATGAATCAATATAAAAATTCCTTTTTCTCCCGTTTCTAAATATTTAAAATAGGGGCTAATGCTATCTTTCCCTAAAAAGGGATTCATGGTTATAAAATCTACCTCAAAATCTCCTGAAAAATGGGCTTTAGCATAAAATTCTGCAGTAATCTGAATATCACCTCTTTTGACATCCCCAATGACTATTTTGCCTTGTTCCCTTATATATCGTACGGTACGACTATATGCTTTTAATCCTTCAATACCTAAAGCTTCATAACAAGCTATCTGTAGTTTATAACAGGCTACAATATCTTTGGTTGCTTCTATAATATAGCGATTATAAAGAAATATCTTTTCTTCCAGACTGATCAAAGAATGTATTAGGTATTCAGGCAATAAATGATATCTAAAATCTAATCCAACACATATTGGACTTCTCAAGGCTTCTTCATAAAGTTTGTCAATAATCATCTTACTAACCTTCCTTTAATTTATAATCAAATATAAAAAAATCTTCCCCAATGAAATGGGGAAGATTTTCATTAACTTCCTTTTTTATTCTTATTAGGTATAAAAATGCTTTGGTTAAAGTGGTCACAGTTGCTATTACCTTTCTAGTCTCTCAGGACTAAATTAAAGATATTTTTCAACTGGATATTACCATTTAACATCTTTCATGTCAAATAAAATTATTCAAGCAATCTTCCTCTGATTATTATTTATTTTCAAATTCAATGCATTGCCGCCAATAAATATTCATTTTTCAAACTAGCTATTAATTCATTGACTGATATAATTTCTTTAATGCGGAAAGCATTTGTACCAGCAAAGGCAAACCCATTATTAAAATCTCCTTTTTGAGCATGAGTAAGGGCAGAAGCAATACAATAAGGTACGGTCTTAAAATCACAGGTTTTTAGACATTTCCAATTACATTTAAAAGGTTGCTGCTTATTTCCTTTAGAAACATCCTCTAAAAACTTATTTTTAATTGCCCTTCCTGGCAATCCTACTGGACTATCGATAATTATCAGATCATCTTTTTTACAATTAATATAAGACTGCTTAAACAGCTTGGAAGCATCACATTCTTCTGTAGCTACAAAACGGGTTGCCATTTGTACTCCATGTGCTCCTAACTGTAAAAAATGAAAAATATCCTTACCGGTATAGATACCACCAGCGGTAATGACAGGAACTTTCTTTTGATATTTTTCTTCGAATGACTTTAAGGTAGAAATAGTCTCAGGTAGTATTTTTTCCAGTGTAAAATCAAGGTTATCAATCTGTTCTCTCTTAAAACCAAGATGACCTCCTGCTAACGGTCCCTCTAAAACAACTGCATCAGGTATATGATTATAACTTTTTTGCCAATGCTGGAAGATTAGTTTTACTGCTCTGGCAGAAGAAATGATAGGAATAGTTTTGGGCTTTTTTTCTCCAGGATAGCGGGGAATCAACTTCTCCATCCCTTTTAAAGGTAATCCAGCACCCAGTAATATTATATCCACTTTTTCTTTAAGAGCTACGTTTAATATTTCCTCAAAATCAGAAAGCGCTACCATAATATTTACACCGATAACTCCAGGGGAATTTTTTCTTGCTTTCCTAATTTCCTTTTGCAATGCCCTCTGATTGGCTTTTTTATAATTGGTGTTAAAATCAGGTTCCATCATACCAATCCCAGCTGTGCCAATGACTCCAACTCCGCCTGCATTGGCAACAGCAGAAGCTAAACCAGATAATGAAATACCTACTGCCATACCACCCTGAATTATAGGAATATTTATAGTCAAATCACCAATTCTTAACTTAGGCATTGCTTTTAGTTTCATAATTTATCTTTTCAATCTTTCTTTGTGTTCTATTTATGCTCCAGGGCAAAAAGAAGTTCCGCTTTAGCAGCAATCTGGCCATCCACAGTAGCAGTACCCCTACCTAAGCCAAAGAGTCCTTTTCTTTTTATTATCTCAACTTCCAATCTTAAGCAATCACCCGGAATTACTTTCCTTTTAAAAATAGCTTTGTTTATTCCTCCAAAATAAACCAGTTTCCCCTTGTTTTCTTTCTGTACTAAAATAGCTACTGCTCCTACCTGGGCCAGGGATTCAATCACCAGTACTCCGGGCATCACCATTTCCTGCGGAAAATGTCCCTGAAAAAAGGATTCATTTGCGGTAACATTTTTATAGCCCATTGCTCTTTCTCCTGGCACAATTTCATCGATACAATCTATCAGAAGAAAGGGATAGCGATGGGGGATAATTTTCTTAATATCATCGATTTTTAACAATTTAAATTTACTCCTTACTAAGATTGCCATTTTTTAAATAAAAGGCTGACATTATGTCCTCCAAAACCAAAAGAATTGGATAGGGAGTAGGTCGATTTTTTTTCTCTACCCTGTTTGGGAACATAATCCAGATCACAATTCGGATCTGGCTGTTCCAGACCAATGGTAGGAGGAATAAAACTATCCTGCATGGCTTTAATACAGATAATAGCTTCCACTGCACCGGCTGCTCCCAGCATATGAGCAGTCATTGACTTAGTAGAACTGATAGGTATAGTGTAAGCACTATCGGCAAAAACACTTTTTATGGCCTTTGTTTCACAAAGGTCATTATACGGGGTACTGGTGCCATGAGCATTTATATAGGATACCTCAGTAGGAGCTAGACCTCCTTCCTTTACTGCTTTATACATAGCTAGAGCTCCCCCTTCTCCTTCCGGATCGGGAGCAGTAATATGATAGGCATCGCAGGTTACTCCACAACCAATTAGCTCAGCATATATTTTTGCTCCTCTTTGCTGGGCATTTTCTAAAGACTCCATTACTATGACTCCTGCACCTTCTCCCATAACAAATCCGCTTCTTTCTGCATCAAAAGGGATGGAAGCGCGCCCTGGTTCATTATGGGAACATAAAGCTCCCATAGAAGTAAATCCTGCTAAAGCCAGAGGTGTAATAGCAGCTTCGGCTCCTCCACTTAAAATAACCGGAGCAATGCCCTGTTGTAACAAACGAAAGGTATAATGAATCGCTGAAGCACCGGAAGCACAAGCACTTACTACACTTTCGCATACCCCTCTTAATCCATATTTAATTGCTATACTGGCAGAAGCTATATTAGAAATTGCCATGGGAATAAAGAGAGGTGATACTTTTTTGGGACCCTTCCTAATAATCTTTTCATTTTCCTTTTCCACGGTAGAAAAGCCACCGATACCAGTTCCTATAATCACTCCCCAATTATTTTCAGAATTACTATTAATTTCTAAATTGGCGTCCCTTATAGCTTCATCTGTTGCTATCATGGCCATCTGAGCATAACGATCCATTCTTTTAGCCTCTTTGTAATCCAAGATGCTCTTTTTCTCTATTTCCTTTACCTCAGCTGCAATCTTAACCTTAAAATCGGAAGTATCAAAAGACTTGATAAAATCAATGCCGCAGGTACCTTTTTTAATATTATTCCAGAATGTTGGTACATCATTTCCAATAGGTGTTACAGCACCCATTCCAGTAATTACCACTCTGTGCTTCATTCTTTCACCGCCTTTATATTTCCATGCCGCCATCAACCTGAAAGACCTGACCAGTTATATAATTTGCTTCATCAGAAACCAGAAAAAGTGCCATATGGGCTACCTCCTCAGGTAATCCAAGTCTGCCCATAGGTATGTGAGATAATATCTTCTCTTTCTGCTCCGTGGAAAGTCGATCAGTCATATCGGTCCTAATAAATCCAGGAGCAATGGCGTTAACTGTAATATTTCTGGTAGCTAATTCCTTAGCTACCGATTTTGTAAATCCAATAACACCTGCTTTAGATGCAGCATAATTTGCCTGCCCAATATTGCCACTAATTCCCACCACTGAAGATATATTTACAATTCTACCCTGTCGAGCCTTTATCATTATCTTGCTGGCATATTTAGTACAATAAAAGGTCCCCAGGAGATTAACAGCAATAACACTATTAAATTCTTCCTCCTTCATTCTTATCAGCAGATTATCTCTGGTAATCCCGGCATTATTTACTAAAATATCCAAACTCTGGAAGTGTTCCAGAGAAGATTGAATTACCTTTTGAGCATCAGCAGGACAGCTAACATCTCCTTGAATAGGAACACAACTACCACCCAAAGAACTTACCTCCTGAGATAAAGATCGAGCTGCCTCTTCATTCTCATTATAGTTAACAATTAAATTAACACCGGAGCGAGCTAATCTTAAAGCAATAGCCTTTCCAATCCCTCTCGCCCCTCCTGTTATCACGGCAGCTTTGCCTTTTAAACCTGTTGACATAAACAATCCTCCAGTATTCTCAAGGTATTATTCAGGGAGTTCAGATCTTCTACGTTACTGACCATTATATTTCTATCAATTTTTTTCAAGAAACCACTCAATACCTTACCCGGACCAATTTCAATGAAGGTATCTACGCCTTCCTGTAACATCTTTATAATGCATTTTGTCCAGAGAATGGGATACATTACCTGTTTTCTTAAAAATTCCCTAATCATCTCTTTTTTCTCAATATAGTCGGCAATAACGTTGCTGATAACAGGGATTTGAATTTCTTTCACCTCTACCATTTCCAGCTCATGAGCTAATTTTTCTGATGCTGGGCGAAGCATGGAAGTATGAAAAGGGGCACTGACCTGCAAGGGTATAACTCTCTGAGCGCCTTCTTTTTTTGCTATTGCTCCAGCTATATCGACCGCTTTGCATTCACCACCAATTACCACCTGTCCCGGGTAATTATAATTGGCTGGTTCTACAATCCCCTCTGAACTTGCTTCAAGACATATTCTTTCTACTGTTTCATCTGCCAGACCTAAAACAGCCAGCATCTTACCAACTCCCAATGGTACTGCCTCCTGCATAAATTTGCCTCTTTTCCGGACTAGCTGAACCGCAGTCGTAAAATCCAAAACCTCTGCACAGACTAAAGAAGAATACTCCCCTAAACTTAAACCAGCAGTAACATCTGGCTGAAATCCTCTTTCCTGTAATATTTTCCAAGCGGCAATACTGGTAGTTAAAATTGCAGGTTGGGTATTTTCAGTCTGATTTAATTCCTGGGCCTTGCCTTCAAAACACAGTTTTGTCATATCCAAGTTGAGGGCTTCTTCAGCAATTTTATATATTTTTTGGCAGGAAGAAAAATTTTCAAAAAGTTCTTTACCCATACCAACATATTGAGCACCCTGTCCCGAAAATAAAAAGGCAATTTTCCCCATTTTTTATCACCCCTTTATCGTAGAGTCTTATTTTCACTTAAATAAAGGGCTTTCTCTGTAATCACCAGTTCAGTCTGTTGAAAAATATCGGCAATAATTTCCCGACAACTCTGTTCCCTTTGTACTAAACCAGCAATCTGGCCAGCCATAATAGAACCCATTTCCATATCACCTTCTCGTACTGCTTTATAAAGTGAACCTTGGCCTAATTCTTCATATTCTTCTGGTGAGGCATTTCTTTTCTCCAATCTTTGAAATTCTCGTGCTAGTTGATTCTTTATTACTCTAACCGGGTGACCGGTAGCTCTGCCAGTTACCATAGTACTGGTATCTTTAGCCTGTAAAATCTTTTCTTTATATGCTCTGGAAATATTGCATTCATACGCCACTAAAAATCGGGTTCCAATTTGCACACCCAAAGCCCCCAGCATCAGAACAGCAGCCAGGCCACGTCCATCTCCAATTCCTCCAGCAGCAATCACTGGAATATTAACTGCATCTACCACCTGAGGGATAAGAGCCATAGTAGATAATTCTCCGATATGCCCTCCTGCTTCCCCTCCCTCTGCTATAACTGCATCTGCTCCCATATTTTCCATTCTGCGGGCGATGGATACTGATGGAATAACAGGGATTACCTTTATTCCACAACTCTTCCAGGAAGAAATATATTTGCCCGGACTACCAGCACCAGTTATAATAACTTCCACACCCTCTTCCATAGCCACTTTTCCAATCATTTCCGCCTCTGGATTCAAGAGCATAATATTTAAGGCAAAGGGCCTTTTGGTTAGTAACCTGGTTTTTCTGATTTCTTCCCTTATCCAGTCTTCCGAAGCATAACCAGAGGCAATTACACCCAGTCCTCCGGCATTGGAAACTGCAGAAGCTAAAACTGCATCAGCTATCCAGGCCATGCCTCCTTGTATGATAGGATAATCAATATTAAGAAGTTCATTAATAACTGTGTGTATCATTTTTCATTCCCCTTATCTAGTCCAATTTAACAGAATCGAGCCCCAGGTTAATCCTCCACCAAAACCGACCATAATAATTCGATGGCCATCCTGGATTATCCCTTTAGCTATCATCTCATCCAGAGCTAAAGGGATGCTAGCTGCAGAAGTATTACCAAAACGGTCCATGTTTTTAAAAAATTTACCTGGTGATGCTTTGATTTTTTTAGCAACATAGTCAATAATGCGATAATTCGCCTGATGTGGAATAATATAGTCAATTTCATCAATTGATAGTTTGTTTTGATTTAAAATTTTCTCAATGCTTTTTAACATAATGTTAGTAGCAAATTTAAAAATTTCTTTTCCATTCATATAAATATAGGAATGATTTTCTGAAATTGAATCATTGGTAAAAAATGGATTCTTTACAGATATTGCCGGCACTTGCAATAATCCTTCCAGATCACCACGTGAACCAGTATAAGTACATATAATTCCCTCTCTGCTACTTCTTTTTAATATAACTGCTCCTGCTCCGTCTCCAAATAAAACGCAGGTGTTTCGATCATGCCAATCCAATACTTTAGATAATATTTCAGCACCAATTACCAGAGCGCATTGGCTCTTACCGGTTTTGATAAACTGGTCAGCAATCTGAATCCCATAAATAAACCCGGTACAGCCGGCAGAAATATCAAAACTGGTAATATCCTTGAGCCCTAACTCTCCTTGAACAAGATTAGCCGTGGAAGGAGTAAAAAAATCAGGGGTAATAGTCGCTAAAATTACCAGATCAATTTCTTTGATCTCAATCTCGGCATGCTTTATGGCTTTAATAGCTGCTTTTACCGCCATATGATTGGTTTTCTCGCCAGTAGAAATCCTGCGTTCCACAATGCCCGTCCTAGTAGTAATCCATTGATCAGTGGTAGCAACAATGCCTTCTAAATCTTCATTACTGACAATCTTTTCCGGTACATATCCTCCCACTCCCACAATTTCACTGCAATACATCTCTATTCCCCTGGTTAATTCTTTAATTTAGGTATAAATAAAAATTTTTTAGTAACTACATATAATAGTATCTATTAGTACTATATACTAATAGCAAGTATATATTCACTTCCAACTCCTGTCAATATCTACAAGTAAGATTCTTAGTGAATAAGTTTACTAAAACCAAATTTTCTCTTATAATTAATTAGTAGATTTTACAACAATAGTTTTTTATTAATTAATCAGGAGGTATCTATTTTGACCGATATAAACTTATCTGGTATCTTTCCACCTATTGTTACCCCTTTCCAAAAAGAAGAGATAGCTTATAATTATTTAATGGAAAATGTTGAAAAGTGGAATAATAGTGGTATTAAAGGTTTTGTAGTATTGGGTTCAAATGGAGAAAATGTTTTCCTCTCCGAAGAGGAAAAAATTAAAGTAGCAAAAACTGTAATTGAAAATGCAGCTAAAGATATGGTTATTATAGTGGGTTCTGGTTGTGAATCAGCCCGAGAAACTATTTACCTTACCAACAAATTAGCTGGACTAGGAGCTCATGCTGCTCTGGTTGTCACACCCTTCTATTATGGCAGTAAAATGAATGATGAGGCACTAATAAAATACTATTCCATGGTCGCTGATCAAACGGAAATACCTATCTTGCTATACAATGTGCCAAAATTTACTGGTGTTAACCTGAATATTGAGGCTTTAGCCCTACTTTCCAAACACCCCAATATAATTGGTATTAAAGATAGCAGTGGAAATGTCAATCAGCTGGGTCAATATCTTAATAAAGTCAATAATAATTTTAGTATCTTAGTCGGTACCGCAGGAGCATTATTAGGAGCACTGATTCTAGGATGCAAAGGAGCTATACTCGCCCTGGCTAACATTGCCCCGGAAAAGTGTGTAGAAATTTATCAATTAGTACAGGAAGGTAAATTAATGGAAGCAAAAGAACTTCAGCTACGTATGATACCGGTAAATCATGCCACTACTACCAATTATGGCATAAGCGGTCTTAAATATGCAATGGATTTATTAGGTTATAAAGGTGGTGAGACCAGGTTACCGCTTTTACCGCTCAAGAATGAGGAAAAGGACAAGATTAGAAATATCTTATTAGAAGCTGGTTTAAAAATAATTCCTACACAATAATTGAGAATTTAGAGTTTTTCGCACCAGCGAACTCTTGTAAGCAGAATAGTGTCTTTTCCAGTGAATTCTGTAAAGGACCTGTCCCTTTAAAATCAATGATAACAATCACTATTTCTCTGGTTTTGGCAGTAATCATTGACCTCTCTGAATCACTAGTAGGACTACCGAAGGCACCCCGAGAATCTCTGAAAACCGGTAAATGAGCTATATTCATCATTCCTCTTCCAATGGCTTGATAGCTTTCTTTTTCCTTACCTATATCAAAGACAATTGGTTCTGTTAATTTATCGTAATCATAGCATCCTATAGAAAAATAGAATAAAAGAGAGATTAGATTGATAATATCAACCGCGTTGTTAATCTGATATAGTTCTTTTCCCTGAATAACTCGCCGTAGTAAAGCCTCAGCGGAACAACGATATCGTGCTGGTTCTTTTCCCAGGGCAAGATAGGTATCCCGAGTATGTCTTATGACAGAAAGTTCGGCTATTTGATTCTGGCTTAGAGAATTTTTAATTTGAGAAACTACTTGCTCAATCTCATACCAAAGAAGTTTATTTTTCTTTTCATATTTAATATCTGATTTAATAACCCCTAACCTTATATTAGAACAGACCTGTTTTAATTTATCGGAAATTATGATATCAACCATTATAATTAATCCAAACAAAAAATTAACTAAGAATTAAATCACTATTATTGGGAGGAAAGAAAATAAATTGTAGGTTAGTCTGGTTATTTTCCCCATCAATAGATCGATTCTAACTACAATGCTGTATAAATTAAAAAATATTTCTAGTAAAAGCAGGGAGCACAAAGGCAGCTTTATGAATATCAGCATGGTAATATTTTAATTCTGGTAATCCCTCCACCCGTTCTGTTATAAAATCCTTAATGGGATGATACTTTTTAGAACAAAAACTGAATCCAATCATACCACTGGGATAGGTAGGCACCATAGTGTAGTAATATGCAGCAATGGGAAATATTTTTTTCAGAAATCTAAAATTATTCTGGATAAAACTAGTATGCCAAAATATTGATTCCATCTGGCTCACGGCAATCCCATCCTCTTTTAAAGAATAAAATATGGATTGATAAAATTGTTCGGTGAATAGAGTAGTACCAGGCCCTATAGGATCTGTAGAATCAACAATAATTACATCATATTGATTTTTTTTAGTAGTTAAAAATTGGGCTCCGTCTTGAAAATAGAGATGTACTTTATCGTGATTAAAACTTTTTGCCAAATTTGGAAAGTGTCTCTGACAGACCTCAATAACTTGCTTGTCAATCTCACAAACGTCCACTCTATCAACCTGAGGATGTTTTATGATTTCCCGAACAGTTCCACCATCTCCTCCCCCTATCACCAGTACTTTTTCTGGCTGTGCATGGGTACAGAGAGGTATATGGGCAATCATTTCATGATAGCCAGCTTCATCTGCTTCAGTAAGCATAATAATACCATCATTAACAAGAATTTTACCAAAGACAGATGAACATAACACACAGATTTCCTGAAAGGGTGATTTTATTCTTTCCAGGACGTTATCCACTTTTATCTGTAGATAACGTCCGTTTTCTTTTCCGTATTTCTCTCCAAACCATAATTCAATCTGACTCAAGGTAATTACTTCCTCAGAATATAGTGAATTTTCATATCTTTAGCCTGAAAGAATTTTTGGGTAAAATCAGCAACAACCTGAGGATCATAATATTTGCAACTAAAAATGTCAATATAGGCAGCATTGGTTAGATTGGCAAAATGACCGGAAATTAAAGATGTCTCAATGAGTTGGGTCATAGAAAAACCTGCTACCCTCTCATCTTCCCCAAAATCTACTACCTGAGTATCCCCAAATTTCTTCATCTCGATCAAGTGGCATAATTCATCTACATAATGTCTTATTGCTTCTGCATCCCGAATCAAGGCAGGATTGCAGTGATGTAAATCAATGCTGGTAAGTAAGCCCCACATATTTTCCTTTAAAAATATTTCTTTTGAATCCTTAATCTTTTCCATTTTTAACATACCCCTACCTTAGAAGATGATTTTTTATCTATCTTTAATGGAAATTGGATGTTACCTCTTTTCATTTCTGTAACTGATAACATTTTTACGTCCAGCTCTTTCTCAATATAGTCTAAAGCTTTCTGGCTATTTATAGTTTCTCCACAGGTAAATATATCCAGTGCAGCATAACCATATTCAGGCCAGGTATGAATCGTAAAATGAGATTCAGCTATAATCACAACACCGCTGACTCCCTGGGGGGCAAATTGATGAAAAGACGTTTTTAAAGCAGTAGCCCCGGAGATTCGAACTGCCTCTTTTAATACTCTTTCTAGTTGGTTCTGGTTGTTGAGTTTTAATGAATCACATTCATACAATTCCACTAAAAGATGATTTCCCAAATAATCCATTTTTTTTACCCTCTTTTTCCCATTAAAATTATTTAAGAAACTAACATAAAATAACAGAAAATTTTATAAAAATCAATCTTTTTTTCATAAAATTTTTATTTTGCCATTAACCTGGTCTGATTAATTTTCTAATCCTCCAGAATACCTTATTTCTCTTATTCTTTTATTAAATTTAATGCTAATTCCACCATCTCATTAAAGGTCATTTCTCTATCCGTAGAACTGGTTTCTTCCCCGGTAATCAAGCTATCACTTACCGTTAAGATAGAAAGTGCCTTTACTTTATATTTTGCTGCTATGGTATATAAGGCAGCAGTTTCCATTTCTACCGCCAATACACCATAAGATGCCCACAAACGCCAGTAATCTGGATCATCGTGGTAGAACATATCAGTAGTGAGAATATTCCCAATCTTTACTGGTAAAGATTTCTCCTGGGCAATTAACTCAGCTTTCCTGAGAAGTTGATAACAAGCAGTGGGGGAGTAATCATTCCCATTGAAGCGGATTTTATTCAAACTGGAATCAGTGGAGGCACTCATAGCCAGGATTATATCGCGCACTTTTATATCAGGCTGTAATGAACCGCAACTACCAATCCTGATTAAATTGCGAACCTGATATTGGTTAATTAGTTCGTGGAGATAAATAGAAATAGAGGGTATACCCATGCCGGTTCCCTGTACAGAAACTAATTTTCCCTGATAACGACCAGTAAAACCATACATTCCTCTTACCTTATTGTAACAATATGATTCCGCCAGGTAATTCTCAGCGATGTATTTAGCTCGCATGGGATCGCCTGGTAATAATACAATAGGAGCGATATCACCCGCCTCCGCATTAATATGAATACTCATCATTAATACCTCCTTAATTTTATAATATTAAAAACAAAAAAACCAGAAATTTTTTATATTATTTTAAAAATCTTGACCTTTTTACCATTTTCTTTTTCTCTAATCAGTCTTTTCAGTGAAACTTACTGAGAATATTGCTCTATCCTGTAATGGCAGGAGAATAACAATAGAATAAAATTATACATCTTAACCTTTATATTTAATTAAAAGCAAGGAATCATTAAATACAATAAAAATCAACTGAATACCCTTTATGCTATAATAACTTAACATGTTTTAATTACTATTTCAATTGGTTATTATTTATAATCATTTTTCTTGAGGATGGACTTATAATACATTATAATATAATAATCTTAAACATCTTAAATATTTATAAGGTTAAAGGAGATTTCCCATGAATCTGCAAATGAAAATGTGGATTTTAGTTATATTAATGTTTGCCATACTTTACGGTGTTATTGCAGGTATCGGTACTTATATGGGAGCCGGAGGTGTTATGAGCTATATCATACTGGCCATAGGAATAACATTGTTTCAATATCTTATCGGTCCCAATATGGTTACTTCTATGATGAAAGTAAAATGGGTAAATCCATCAGAAGAGCCTGAACTTCATCAGATGGTAGAAGAAATGTCTAATAAAGCAGGTATACCTAAACCCAAAGTCGGTATCTCACAGGTAGTAGTTCCCAATGCCTTTGCCTTTGGCAGAAGCCTTAAAGATGGTCGAGTCTGTGTAACCAGTGGAATGCAAAAACTGTTAAATAAAGATGAATTGAGAGCGGTAATAGGCCATGAACTTTCTCATATCAAGCACCGGGATATGATTATTGTTACTGTATTATCAGTTATCCCTCTGATACTTTACTGGTTAGGTACACGTTTGATGTACGGAGGGACTTGGCAAGATAGAGAAAATAGGGGATCAGCTGCCCTTGTTGGCATGATTGCCTTCCTTTTATATTTTATCTCCAATCTATTAGTACTTTACGGTTCCAGGATTAGGGAATACTATGCTGATCAGGGGAGCGTCAGTTTAGGGAATCCTCCTCATCAGCTTGCTTCTGCTCTATATAAATTAACCTATGGCTCTGTTAAACTTAAAGGTAGTCGGATGGGAGAGCAAGCACTCAACCAGGTTGAGGGTTTTCGAGCATTTTTTCTAAACGATATTGCCAAAGCTTATCAGGAGTTCAAAACCCTAAAAGAAGTGGATCAAAATCTTAGTGGCACCATTGATGCTCAGGAGTTACTTGCTTTGAGAGAAAAAAAAGTGAGAATAAATACACCTGAAAAGATGATGGAAATCTTTACCACTCATCCCAATATGTTAAAAAGGATTAAAGCTTTATCTCTTTTATCTTAAAGAAAAGATCATATGCTTCCTCTTTTTTTATTTCTCTATGTAATAGCATCGGAATCTCAAAAAATTCTGATACTATTTAATACTCTTTTCTAATTAAGGACAATGTATGCTATATTACTTTTAATATCAGGTAATATCAGGGCAGGCACAACCTGAACAGAAATTGCTCAGTCTGAATTTTCAATGCATATCCTTTCAATTAAAAATATCTATGTTTAAATTAGAACTACCATTCCTAACGCAATTTTATTTTTTCATTCTTACTATTTGATTACGATAAAAGCCCTAATCTGATTTTGATAAAATCGAAGATGACATCAGGAATACTAACATCACAGCAACTTTCAATTCCTTTAAAACCCGGTGAAGAGTTAGCTTCGCAAATTTTAAAACTCTCCCCATCAAATAACAAATCAATCCCGGCAATGTCTAAATTTAATACTCTGCCGCATTCAGTAGCCAACCACTCAACTTCTTTACTTGCCGTAAAAGTTTTTACTTCGCCACCACGAGAAAAATTGGCTTTAAAATTACCATCACGAGATATTCTTTCCATACAGGCAATTACTCTTCCTCCCACAATGAATACTCTCAAATCATGGCCTTTACTTGTTTTAATGAATTCCTGGATAATAAAATTAGCCTGGGTTTTGGCAGTATCGATTAATTGCATTAGGTCTTCCAGATGTCCTGGATTTTCACATAAAAAAACTCCACTGCCCTGTGAACCAGAGATAGTTTTAACTACTATAGGAAAACCTATGGTCTCTTCAATTAATTGAATATTTAAGGGATATCTAGCCAGCATAGTACGGGGAACAGGGAAATTATTGGCAGCTAATATCTGTTGAGTATATAATTTATCTTTAACTATTTCAATACTCTGTGACGAATTAAACGTATTAACCCCCAATCTCTCCAGATGTCGAATAACTGCCAGGGAAAAATAAGGTGTACTGGCACCCTGTCTTGGTAATAAAAATTGTGGTAATTTGGTATAATTATTATCCACGATTACACTTTTATTATCATCCCGATTAACCAGTAAATCAAATTGTTCCGGACATAATATTTTTAAACTTATATCTCTTTGTTCTGCCGCCTCAAGAAAGCGATTCATTTCATATTTATCTGATGTTATTTCACTCTGCCGCTGTCTATAAAGAATCCAGCCTTCCATATATTTTCTCCTATTTTTTATCTCTTAATAGAATTTTTTTTATCTAACTTGAAAAGGCTTTAAAGTATTTTTTATTCTGAATAGCATCATGAAATTAAATTTTAATCAATTACCTCTATCACCTTCTAAGAAAATATTTCCCACGGTTAAATAAAAAAGTGTGCTTCTAACAATAATCTAAAAAAGTAAAACTTATTTGCGCAGATAAAGACCTACTAATTCTGCTTCTGCTAAGATATGCCCTTCCATGGCTTTTACTAAATCTTTTTTGCGACAACCCTTTTCTAAATCGAGTTTGGTATCTAGGGCATATAGTTTAAAGAAATAACGATGGGTACCGGATGGAGGGCAGGGACCTCCATATTCTAATTTCCGAAAATCATTTAATCCCTGAGTACCTGGCACTTCACCCTCATCTATCACATCAGTTACATGAATATTAAAAACAATCCAGTGGATCCAGGTGCCTGCTGGTGCATCAGGATCCTCTACTATCAGTGCTAACCTTTTTGTTTCTTCTGGAATATCCTCAATGATTAAACTAGGACTGATATCTTCTCCATCGCAGGTAAATTTTTCAGGAATATACCCTTCATGTTCAAAGTCAGGACTACTTAATTTCATTTTCTAAACCTCCCTAAAATAAATTTTCTGCCTCCTTAATCTTTAAGAAATCTTTTGAAATTTTTATTTATGTAAATATTATAAAACAAAATATTTAAAATGAAAAATTGTCACCCCTAATAAAATTTAATTTCTATCATCATCTCAGAAAGCTAGCATAATATGCTAAATCAAATACATATGCTACCTGTTCTAATGCTATACCCAGTAATCGACTTATCTCTTCAGGTGGTAAACCGTTTTCTTTGGCTAATAATATTAAGTCTATCTCTTCATAAGGAAGCCCAATTATAGTTTGGTCATCCAGGCCAGGTAACAAATCCGGTGAAGGTTCTTTCTCTATTAAATGGTTAGATATGTTCAGATACTTAGCCAACTGTCTTACCTGAGTCTTGTATAAGCCTATGATAGGCATAATATCAGCAAAATGATCACAACCATATTTTACAAAAAGACCAATGTGCTGTTCTGTTTTATTAGTACAACCAACCACCATTCTACCTTCCAATTCTGCAAAATAATAGAGTATTGCCATTCTAAAACGGTTTTTTGCTTGTAGAATTGCCTGACCTCTTTGAATATAGTTGTGATAAGGTGTACCCTCTTGCCCCTTTAACTTCAAGGCAAAGGGGGTTTCTCCGCTAATGCTCTGATAATATTGATAGGCTTTTTTAAATAGAAATCCTTTTATCTTATTTTGGAAAGGAATTTTGCTGGCAAAACCATATTTTTTTATTTTAAGGTCTCTCAAAAAAGGAGTAATATCAACGACTGCCCATTGTATCCCCAGCTCCCTGATCAGATCAAAAGAATCTCGCAAATGCATCTGGCTTGATTCGCTATCGGGTAGTAGAAGAGCTTTTACCATATCTTTTCCCAATGCCCTGACACACAAGACAGTTACTACTGATGAATCCAATCCTCCGCTCAATCCAACAATGACACTCTGTTTTTTAAATTCCTTTTTAGCTTTAATAATATCTTGTACCAGGTCATGACAAACATTTTGAGCATCTATTCTCATCTTATCTTTCAGATATTTGAGTTTTTCATTCATTGCAAAAATACACTTTCTTTTTTTATTACAATAATTTATTAATTAGGAAAAAAATTTATCAATTTTCTGGTAAAATGGGAAAAAATATCTATAATAATATATTAGCGGGTAAAATAAAAAATGACAAAAGCAATTTTATTTGATCTTGACAATACCTTAATATTATTCGATGAAGTGAAATTTTTCAAAGCCTATATTAAAAAAGTCGCTCCAATTATGTCTGATATCGTCTCACCCCATACCCTTTGGCGATTGGTGCTAAATGCTACCAAAGCGGTTTTGCACAACAATGGTAAATTAACAAATCAGGAGGTTTTCTTTCATACCTTTACTCAGGGACTGGAAGATAAAACTGAAGAAATATGGAATCGTTTTCAACAATTTTATGAAAATGAATTCGACCACCTAAAAGCTTTAATAACTGTAAATAAAGGTGTTGCAGAAATTTTTTCTATCCTTTCTCAGAAAAAAATAAAAATTGTGATTGCCTCCAATCCCTTCTGGCCATGTTCAGCAATGGAAAAAAGAATGTCCTGGGCCGGCTTAAACAAAGAACAAGTTCATCTAATTACTCATCTGGAAAATATGCACTTCTGTAAACCTCGTCTGGAATATTACCAGGAAATCTGTAATAAAATTAAGACAAATCCCGAAGATTGTCTGATGGTTGGAGATGATCCGGTTAATGATATGATAGCCGGAAAGACTGGGATGAAAACCTTTTTAATCACTGATAGTAGAAGATTTAGCAATACATTAAGGATTATTAGTAAAAAAATAAGATTTGGTAGAGGCAAAGAGCGGGTCAAGCCTGATTATTCCGGTTCTTTAGTTCAAGTTCAGAAAATTCTCCCATCATTTAATTTATAATTATCCTGTTTTAAGTATCAGGTAGTATAAATCACGCTCTAAAGGCCAATATTATAGCATCATAAATAAATTTTCCACTAAAGAACAAAAGAAATATACCACAAACAGCAAAAAGAATCTGTTGTAATCTCCGCCCGAAAAATTGACCACCTTTAAAGGTCAGAGAAGAAAGAAAAAAGTACCAGCAAAAATCACAACCCCAGTGCAACATAATAAAAGAAATTAAGCCGACTAATCCGAATTGATAAGCACCAGTAATTAACATAGCCCCTATGGTTGCCCACCATATTAAAAAATAGGGATTGGCAATGCTCAATACAATACCAGCCTGTAAGGGAGTATAGGAAGAGGTAGTCTGTCCTACTCTGGCATTAGATATGTTTTTCAATAATCCAATTCCCATTTTAAGTAAAAATATACCTCCCAAAATACCTATAACCATCTTAATCCAGTTAATTTCCAGAAGTTTACCCAGACCAACTATTATTAATAAGATAAGTGGTAGCTCTACCATGAGGTGTCCCAAAGCAATAAAAGCACCAGCTTGAGGCTGCTCAGTGCCTTTACTTACCGTTACAGCAGTAATGGGTCCGGGAGCCATTACTCCTGATAAAGAAATAAGAACTGCTTTTAGTAAAAAAGAAATAAACATTGCCTTGGTACATTTTCTCCCTATTATTCATTACCACATTCGATTGCCTCGCCCTTTAATAGAGCAATGCCATGAGGTAGGGCTTCTAAAATAACATTAAGTGATTCCCGTACTCCTTTAGGACTACCTGGTAAATTAATGATGAGGCTTTTACCTCTAATACCCGCTATAGCTCGAGATAATGTGGCATGAGGTGTTTTTTTAAAGCTCTCCATTCTTATAATCTCACTTATTCCAGGCACTGTCTTTTCTATAACTGCACTGGTCGCTTCAGGGGTTACGTCTCTCTTAGCTAAACCTGTGCCACCGGTAGTCAGAATCAAATCAGCATTATGCATTTCAATAGCTTCAATTAATGCAGTTTTAATTACACCCAGTTCGTCTGGAACAATTGTATACCATACCACCTGGGCTTTTATCTTTTTCAGTAGATTTTCTATAGTCTTTCCGCTTATATCTTCCCTTTGTCCCTGTGCTCCCTTATCACTTACCGTAATAATGGCAACCTTAATCATATCAAGCTATCACCTCTATAAAATCCCCTACCTGAATAGTTCCTCCCCTAACAACTTGAGTAAAAATTCCTTCCTTTGGCATAATAGAACGAACTTTCTGTTTACGAACCACAATATCCACATCATGGTCTTTACCTATCTGGGTAATACCAAGGATAACCTCTGGCCCTATCTTAATTATAGTACCTATGGGATAATGGTATAAATCTTCTAGACCCTGAAAGACTATATTTTCAAAGAGGTCTCCATAATTCAGTTCATACCCTTCTTTCCTTTTCTTTTCCAAACTGGATAGACTTAACAGGCTTATCTGTTTATGATCTATTCCTGCATGTATATCTCCTTTTAGGCCAACATTTTCAATCGCAACAGCGCTGGGTACTTGCTTTTTGGGAATTTTTCGACTTTCTCCCACACAAACTGCTAATACCACTCCTTTTTGCTGGTTTTCTCTATTAACTGCTCCCTCTTGATTATCCTGTACTCCTTCATGTTCTATCTTGAGATATGATTTTCCCTGATAATGGCCACTCTGTCCACCATCTTTTTCCACCAGGTGAATATGACTGATTTCGATACCCCTTTCTACTGCCTTACATATATCATAAATGGTAAGAGCAGCTACTGTTACAGCATGTAAAGCCTCCATTTCCACTCCAGTTTTACCAGTAGTCATGACTATGGAACGAATTAAAATGCTGTTCCTTTCTTCCATAAAGTAAAAATCCATATCCACATTGGTTAGGATAAGAGGGTGACAGAGGGGAATTAATTGACTGGTCTGCTTGGCAGCTATGATTCCAGCAACCTGAGCTATACCCAAGACATCTCCTTTAGCCATCTTTTTATCTCTAATCAAAGCAAGGGTTTCCGGTTTCATAATAACTTCCCCTTCCGCAATAGCAATCCGGTGAGTATCCTGTTTTTCTCCCACATCAACCATTCGTGCCCTTCCTTTTTCATTTAAATGACTTAATGTTTTTTTCTTATCCATACATTAACCTCCTATTTGAGACATATCAAATTCAGTAATATTTTTTTCATCAAACCGATGATATAAAGGTTTTTTTAGTACTGCTTCCTTCAGAAAACATTTTATTATTCTCCTCCTTAATGCATACTGGTTCGGCGGTATCTCTCTCAACTTATTCTTTAATTCCAATTCTCTAATACTAAAAAGACAAGGCCTTAAATTACCTTCTGCAGTTAACCTGATACGATTACAGCGAGCACAAAAATGTTGACTTACTGGGGTAATAAAACCAAACACCCCTTTTGCTCCTGGTAATTGACAATAAAAAGCAGGACCACATCCCTTATCTAAAAGAGTAAGCCTGGCATCAGGGAATCTAATCTGAATATCTTCTTGGATTTTTTGTACCGAAATAAAATGCTCCTGATTAATTTCCTTTAACTCATGATTGGTTGGCATTAATTCAATGAAACGCACAGACAACGGCTTGTTGATAGTTAGTTTAATAAAATTATCTACTTCATCTTCATTAATACCTTTTAATAAGACCACATTAATCTTAACCGGTGTTAATCCTTCCTGCAAAGCGGTATCAATTCCTTCCAATACCTTTGATAAACCATCAAAACCGGTAATCTTCTTAAATTTTTCCCTATCCAATGAATCAAGACTAATATTAACTCTATCCAGACCGGCACTTCGTAAGAAATGCGCCATTTCAGAAAGATAATAACCATTGGTCGTCATAGAAATATCTTCTAATCCGTTTACCTGCTTTAGTTGCTTGATAAAATCGATAACACCTTTCCTAACTAATGGTTCTCCACCTGTTAATCTTATTTTGGTCATACCCATTTCTACTGCTACACGAACTATTTCCAATACTTCTTCAAAACGCAAGATATGCTCATGTTCAACAAAACGAAATTTCTTTTCTACCGGTGAACAGTATATACAACGGAAGTTACAACGGTCAGTTAATGAAATTCTAAAATAGTTAATCTGTCGACCATACGAATCAATTAATTTTTCCATTTACTAATATGTTACCACATTTACTTAGATCATATCCACCAAGCTGGGCAACCTGCTCCTTAAAATGATTTGTTCTTATTATTTCTAATATCTTTTTTATTCTCTGGCTATGAAAATATCTTTCGGGAATAATTAAATCATAACGTTCTTTTATAAGAGAGACAAAATCCAGATTAAATGCTTTAGCAGCTGAAAAAATTCCTAAACCTACATCTACTCTTTGGTTGGCAACTGCAGAGGCTACTATGAGATGGGTAAATTCCTCCTGATTATATCCTTGAATTGAGTTAGGATTAATATTATTCTTCTTAAGCAAATAATCTAAAAGAACCCTTGTTCCTGACCCTTTTTGTCGATTAATATAACGAATATCATCTCTTACTAAATCTTTTATTGCCAAAATGTTTTTAGGATTGTCTTTTGCTACCATAAAGCCTTGCAGTCTAAAAGCCATATTTACTACTACGACACTTTGACCTATTAAAACACGCTTGATATAGGGAAAATTATATTCTCCACTTTCCACATCCAAAAGATGAGAAGTTGCCAGGTGGGCAATCTCCTGTTTCAATGCTAACAGTCCTCCCATGCTTCCAGTATGAAAAGATGCTAAACGAAATTCTGGCGAATTGGTTTGCAACTCATTCTTTAAAATATCCAGTATCAGATCATGACTGCCAATAATAATTATGGTGTTATCTATACTAAAATCATGTTCTAATAATAATTCTGCTTCAGTTTCTTCTTTAAAGCTCAAACCTTCACTAAGTGATGGTATTCTAATAAGTGCATCAGCTTCTACCAATGACGAAATAATTCCTGCTCCACGATTTAAGGGATAGGCCATTGTCTTATCATCAATCTTAGCTAATTTTACCCGAAGAAATTCTTCATTTCCTAACCTGGAGACTATCTTTTTAGCCATTAATACCTTGGTCTTAATCCTTTCTGGAGGGCTCAGCCTTAAACTTTTATAAACTAAAGGCAAAACAAATTCCCATGCTGCTAATAAGTAAGAAACTGGATATCCCGGTAAGCCAATAACGGGAATGCCTTGAACTATCCCGGCCAATGTAGGCTTTCCTGGCATCATAGCTATACCATGAAATAATATTTCTCCCATATATGCCAGTACTGCGGCAGTAAAGTCTTTACTACCAGCAGAGGTTCCTGCAATAACAGTAACTATATTATTGTCTTTTACGGCTGACTGCAATATCTTTTTTAAATCCTCTTTAATATCACGAATAATTGGATATATTACAGGCTCTCCACCCCATTGAATTACCGAATTTGATAACATTCTGGAATTAAAATCAAGGATATCCCCTGCTTTCATATCTTCTTTATCAAGTCCGACCAATTCTTCTCCGGTGGGAATAATAGCAACTCGCGGCTTCTTCCAAACCTCTATTTCTGATATCCCTCCTGCCATTAAAGCACCTATGTCCACTGGTCTAATTTTATGATTCGCAGTTAATATGAGCTGGTGAGTGACAATATCTTCCCCTATATTGCGAACATTCATACCTGGGGAAACAGATTGAAATATTTTCAGTGGCGCGAAGTCCTCTTTCTGATTCGGTACACTACTATCCATTCTAAGAGGAACTACATCTTCAATTTTTATCACTGAATCAAATTCTTCTGGTAAAGGATCTCCGGTATTTACATATAAAAAATCTTTCTTATGACTTAGAATAATTGGATTTTTTTCTGAGGCGTCCTCTGTACTGCGGGAATGTACAGCTATTCCATCCATGGCTGATGCAGTATAATGTAAAGAAGATCTTTTAGCAAAAACAGCTTTAGAAGTAATTCGCCCAAGCGATTTTTCTACCGAAAGTAACTCATGTTTGGAGTTTAAAGTAATTAGACCTTCTGTAATGGCTTTCTCAATTTTTTGCTTTGCTTCCGGTAAGGATATTTTTTTTAAATAAATATTTCGTTCCATCATAAACATATCGTAAGGGGATTTTCCCCTTAAACCCCTTTTTTCACTGACTCTAGATCAGTTTTGCTTAAATATATATTGTAACAAAAACTAAAATATAGTAACGCTAACCTTTTCTCCCTGATATAAACCTTCTTGATTGAGTTTGATAGTAATATATCCATCAGCTTTAGCTAAAGAAGAAATAATTCCAGACTTACCCAAAATCGGTTCAGCCCACAGTTGGTCATTCTTACTTTTTAGTACTACCCTTACATATTCTTCTCTGCCAGCATCTGAAAAAACATTACTTTCTAGCAAGGCATCAATTGTTTTTCTTTGTCCAATATGAAGTATTTCACCTTTTAAGTCAAATATTATTTTTTTTACCACATTATCAAAAACCATCATGGCTGAAACAGGGTGTCCAGGCAAACCAACAAATAATTTTTGTTTATTTAAAGAAATAATAGTAGGTTTCCCAGGTTTTAAGGCTAAACCGTGAACCAGAATTCCTGGTGAACCAAGGTTATCCAGGACTTCTAAGGTATAATCTCTAATACCTACTGAACTGCCACCAGAAATTAAGACTAAATCAATTTCCGGGGTATCTAAATATTTTTGAAGTACATTTTTCAACATCTTTTCATTATCTTTAATAATGCCAGCATAATAAGGAATACAACCTACTTGCTTAACTGCTGCACCAAGTGTAAAAGAGTTAATATCACGAACCTGGCCCGGTTCAGGTTTTTGATTTATAGAAATAATTTCATTACCGGTAGAAATAATTGCCACTACTAGTATTTTGAAAACCTTGATTCTTTCCAAACCCAAGGCTGCCAGCAAGCCAATATCCTGTGGTCTCAAGTAACGACCTTTCTCTAAAACTCTTTCATTTTTCTTGATATCTTCATCGTCCCGTAATACATTTTCCCAGGGAGCTACTGAACGACTTATTTCAATCATTGTAGGGCTTAAGTCTTCAGTATACTCCAGCATAACTACTGAATCAGCTCCCTCTGGTAACATCCCTCCAGTTGAAATTCTTGCCGCTTGCCCCTTTTGCAATACATAAGAAGGTTTTTCTGACATCTTTATCTCACCAATCAAATCAAGATAAGCTGGTAAACTATCGCTTGCTCCATAAGTATCACTAGCCTTAACTGCGTATCCATCCATAGTTGATCTATTAAATCCAGGTATATTCTCAGCTGAAATAACATTTTCTGCTAACACTCTTCCATAAGCATTGATAAGGTCTATTTGCTCATCACGATTCTTAAAAAATGTGGCAAAATCAAAAGATTGACGAAAAATTTTTAGGCTCTCTTCAATTGTTGTGACTTTGAATAGTGGTTGAACCATACAAACATCTGTTATCAGGGGAAGCATCCCTGAAATCCCTCTCTTGAATAGTATATAGTATAGCGTATACCGAAATGTTGTGTGTTATAATTTTGGTTATTGTTATATTAAAAAATCCTGTATGAAAATACCGTACAGGATTTTTTTCTTCTTTCCAATACGGGAGGCTTAAAAATTTCTTAATAAACCTAACGGTTAACTACCATAGAACAGGTCTTTAGGAAAGTTAACTCGAAGAAATATTAAATTGTATTCAAATTCGCTTTGTTATTATACTTGAAAACCTTAATTATTTCAAAAAAATTGCTCACAAATTATGCTTTTTCTCAAACAGGAATATTTACATATATTAGGTAGTTTAACTCCTATTTTTATGGTATATTAATTACCCAAAACATTTATAATCTTCTGAAAATATATTTCTTTGAAATATTATTGTAGGTTAAAATAGGACTGTGTTTCATTCTGCAGAAGGAGTAACTTTTATACTTGTACATACTTAGCAACGATAATTAATGGCATTGCGTATAGATTTAATAAAAATCAAAAAGGATTTATTTTAATAGTGAATTTTTTATTTTTCATTTTTTTTCCCGATTTTTCATCCCCTTTTTAAGTAAATCCCTTTTATTATCTGTTTTTACATATGACTTCTGGTAAAAAATATTTATTTAGTATGTCAACTATTTAATTTAAATATCTCTTTTCACCCTCCACATATCAGAGAGAAAATCTTCACCTCATCACCTTCGCATAGAGTATAATCTTTATCCTGAGGCGTATTGTTGACCAGAAACACCACGCCTATACTATCCGGAATGGCAAGATAGTCGCTGGTTAATCCTTGCAGGGTAGCACCTTTCTTTAAAATAATACTGCCGTCTCCCAATATCTTGCCCTTGGCATATTTTTTCAAGATAGTGTAAAGCTTAACCTTTACTTTCATTATTATTGATATCCATTTTCTTTTTACTCATACCAGATTTAATCCCAGTTCTCTTAGCTTTTTCTGCTTTGGTATACCAGTCTGGGAATCCCAGCCTCTAGCCTGGTAGTATTCTTCCAGCATCCCTTCATAATCTTTGATAGCGCATCTATCTTCCTTTTGATATAGACCGAACTGAGGGAGCTTTCGAACTCTTTCATGAAGAAGATCATTCTTTCTACCCATGCCCTCTCTAATATTGAATAGCCTCTGTAAATTGTTTATCCTTTCCCCAATCCTTATAAGGTCTGCACCATTTACCTGCCATCCGGTTAAAGCTGATAAGAGTTTGGCATAATGTTCCAAGGTAAGCCCGGCATACATAAAGAATTTACAGACACCCAGAACATCAGGCATAATCAGGCCATCCTGTAAAGTTTTGGTAATAGTCCCTTTGCCTTCCTCATCCCAGCGATCCAGTTGATTAGGATCCGGAACACCATAGGAGGTCATACCCCAGGTAACCTTGCCAGAATCGTAAGCCATACCCTCTAAGGGATGGATATGGCACATTCCCCTGTTGGCAGTGCCATAGGTAACAGCCAGTAATTTGCCGGAACGGGGATCATGGGCAGGGCCTTCCAGTCCTTTACCATGCACGGCATATTCTTCTGCTTGGGGTCCAATTTTCTGTGCTGCCCTTGCTACACCATCTGCTAATAGATTTCCCAACCCCTCTCTTTGGGCTATTTTATCCACCAGGATGGGCAATACTTCAGGATTACCCCAGGATAAATCTAAACCATCTGCATCTTCTTTTGAGAGGAGTTTATACTCATAGCATTCCATGGCAAAGGCAATAACAGCACCTGCTGATATGGTATCAATCCCCAATTCATTGCATAGATAGGTGCTATAGATAGCTGCATCCATATCCTGGTTGAAGACAAAGGCAGTAAAGGCACTGACTGATTCGTATTCTGCCCCTTCATGCTGAGGAGTTTTGAATCTTCCTTCTTCTACTTTGGCTACCCTACCGCAGGCAATAGGACAACCCTTATAACACATCTTGTTTTTAACAAAATTATGCTTTAGGTAATGATCATAAAGTTTCTCAGCCTTGCCCCAGCTGTTGGATTGCCAGTTCTTGGTTGGCCAATCTCCGGCTGCATCATTACCAGCCATATCTCCTATAGTACCAAATTGCCTTAAACCTTTAACAAATTCACTCTCTTTTAATACCTTTCTTACTTCTTTTAAGGCAATGTTAAAATCTTCTGTCTTTTTAGGCTGCAGTTTGCCTGAACCCTTAACAGCAACAGCAATTAGGTTTTTAGATCCCATTACCGCTCCGGCACCTCCTCTTCCGGCAGCTCTATCCTCACTCATGACGGAGGCTATACTGACCAAGTTTTCACCTGCCATTCCTATACACATAATAGAGATATCCTGGTCTTGTAGCTCTTCCCGAATGATACTGTGTTTTTCAGAGACCTTCTTACCTAAAAGATGACTGGCATCTTTAAACTCTATTTTATTATCATGGATAAAGAGATAAACTGGCTGGGTAGATTTGCCTTCTACAATTAAAAAATCATAGCCGGCCTTCTTTAGCTCTGGACCAAAGTCTCCTCCACAGCGGGATTCACCCCAAGCCTTGGTCAGAGGTGATTTAAAACAGATTTCGATACTACCACCCCCCGGAACCTGATAGGAGGTTAAAGGTCCAGTGGCAAAGATAATCTTGTTATCCGGGGCTAAAGGGTCAATGCCTTCATTTAATTCTTCATAGAGCACCTTGACTGCATAACCGACACCGCCCAGATAATTCTGTAGCACTTTTTCAGGAATCCTCTCCAATTTATAGCTGGTATCACTGAGGGAGATTCGCAATTGATTACTGGCATAGTTTAAAATATTATTCATAGTCTTTCTCCTTATTAATTATAAAATATTTTAAACAATAATTTCTAGTAATAATAGTAATGAAATATAATACTCAGATTATTATAATTACCAAAGAAAATACACTTTATTTATCAACTATATTTTAAATTTAAAAATTAATAGTGTACTTTAGATAATTTTTTACTATTAATAATTAACCTGACCATACGCTATTTTTTACTCTAACCCCCAAATCTTAAAGATGGTAAGTACATTGCAATCTGAGGGAATATCATAACAAGAATCAACGCTATCAATTGAATAATAACAAAGGGAGTGACAGATTTATAGATTACTTCAGTAGTGATTCCTTCTGGAGCAATCCCTTTCATTAAAAAAAGGTTATAGCCAAATGGTGGGGTAATAAAAGCCATTTGACAGTTTATCACATAAAGAACACCAAACCACCTGATATCAAAACCTAATTTTAAAGCAATAGGAATATACACCGGAGCAACAATAATAAGCATTGCTGTATCATCTAAAACCATGCCTAAAAATATAAAGCTTATTTGCATTATTATCAAAGTAATCCATTTATTTCCACCAGCAAGGTTCAGCAAGTTTTCTACGCCCTTAACTGCTCCTACTGCATCAAAAACGGAACTAAAAAAGAAGGCAGCTGTTAGAATCCACATCACCATTGTTGTGGTATGCAAACAATCCTCCATTGATTCTTCAATAATATTCCAGTTCAATTTCTTATTAATGGCAGCACAAATCATTGCTCCTATTGCTCCAATCGCAGAGGATTCCACCAATGTGATAATACCCATAAAGAGAGTGCCAAGTACTAATAAAATGAGCAATAAAGCCGGAATAGCCCCTAATGCAGCAACACACTTATCTTTAAGTGTAATTTTCTGATATTCTTCCGAAGACATAACTTCTGCTAATTCTGGTTTCTTTTTACATATAATTAAAATATAAATAATATATAAAATAGTCAATAAAATACCTGGGCCTATACCTGCAAGCCATAAATATGCTATAGATGTTCTGGCAATAACTCCATAAAAAATAAATACTACGCTGGGTGGGATTAAAAAACCCAATGAACCTCCAGACATAATAGTGCCTACTGCCAATTTCTTATCATAGTTTCGTTTTAACATTTCTGGTAAGGCAACTGTAGTTCCAGTTACAGTACCAGCAATATTAGTACCTGACATTGCTGCAATAATAGCGCACATAATTACGGTTCCAATGGCTAAACTACCACGAATACGCCCTGACCATACATAGATTGCTTGGTATATTCGTTCTGCTACGCCCGATTTAGACAAAATTGAACCCATAAAAATAAAAGGAGGAATAGCCAGAAGAGAGTAAAAATCTATAAAAGTAGTACCCTTACTGAAAGGCATAAAAGTAGCTCCTTCTCCCCATAGAAATAAAGCAACAATGGCTGCAACTGATCCAATAATTATAAAGATTTGCCTTCCCGTCAACAATAATAAGATCATTCCAAGAAACATAATCAGTGGTAGAAACAATGTATTCACAACTTAACCTCCTTATTCTTCTTACTACTGCTATTGATTACACTAGGCAACTCTTTATTGAATAAAACAAGAATATCTCTTATCAGAATACTAATTGCCTCCATCAGCAATAAAAAAGCTCCAAATGTAATTATTATTTTTATCGGTGCCAGTGGTGGCGCCCAGAGGGAGCGTGAAACCTCACTATTTCTAATCGAAAATAGAGTGTTACCAATTCCACCTTGAATGAATAAAACCAGATATAATGCTAATAGGGGAAAGGTAGCTATATCTGCAATCCTCTGTACTTTCCTAGGCCATTTGACATAGAGAAGATCCATTCGAACATGCTCTTCTTTAATAAGAGAATATGCTCCACCCAAAAAAAATAATGTACCAAACATATAACTACTTAATTCAGCAGCCCAATCAGTCGGAGAGTTGAAGACATACCTTGATATTATTTCATATAGCATTACACCCAAGATAGCAAGGATAAGATATTTACATATCTTTCCCATCATTATTGAAAATTGATCTATAAGGTTTAGTAATTTTGATAAAAACTTCAATATTTCTGCCTCCTCCGCTTCAATTTCTTAGCAACTTATACCAAAATAATTCTTTAAATTATTTTACTAAAATTGACTTGCTTCCTCTTTACTTGTATCTTACCGTGATTTCAGTAAAAACGAAGGGGAAAGCAAGTCAATTTTTAATATTACTTTTTAAATTACTCTTAAGTATTGTTCTAATAATATAATTATTTTATTAATTTATTCTTATATAGCTTAATCGCTAATCAATTGATACTCTTTAATGATATTAACGATGCGAGCAGCTCTATCACTTTTTGGTGCTATCTCTTCATCCCAATATTTAAAAGTTAATTCCCGTAACTGATTCCATTCTTCTGCAGGAATTGTTGTTGTCTCAAAATGCTTTAGGCTCTCCATTTCTCCCTCATAATAATAAGCCATAAGTCTACCACGTAAATCGTTTAATCCTGTAGTTATAGCCTTCTGCTGACCTGGAGATAGCGAATTCCATAATTTTTCATTCATAATCCAAGGATTAGTAAAAGCACCAGAAATAGGATTGGTTAAAAAATAGGGACATACTTCGTACCAGCTGTTTGTATATCCTTCAGTTGCACCTCCCCAAGCAATACCATCTATCATACCTGTCTCAGCTGACAAATATAAATCATCATATGTCAAGGTCACACTGGTAATGCCAACATCTTTAAAAATGCGGGCAACGTTTGGATCTCCACTTATTTTTAGTCCCTTAAGATCACTTATCGAATTTAATGGTTTCTTGCTTATAATATTGAGCGGATCACAGATAGTATGTCCCACAACAACAATTCCTCCCAAGGCTGCCCATGATTCACTAACAACTTCCTTCATGCCTCTCATTTCCCATAGTGTCAAACACTCCATTGCGTTATCCCACGCAAAGGGAGGAGCAGATTCGAATGCCACTACATCAATTGGGGCGCCCATATGTGCTCCCATACATGTTGCCATATCAATAGCCCCTGCCTGTACAGCGGGGATTGTTTGTTGCATAGATGTTAATTCCCCTGCAGTATAAGCTTTAATCTGTATACTACCCTTATGAATTTCATTAAAATCTTCTTCCCAATCTTTCAGCACATCACCATATTGCACTGGACCCCATAATGTTTGAGCTTTCAAAATCTTTTCCTGTGCCAATGTTAACGTAATTAAACATCCAAAACACAATACAGTTATTAATAGCAAAATCCATATTTTCTTATTAATATACATATCAAATCCTCCAAATATTTTATTTATTGAAAATATCATTCTTAATATTATATACTATGATAGTAAATAAAAATGCTAGTTTTAAAATTTACCACTTCCCTCTAAAGCAACACCTCCTTTCAGTAAGAAATGAAAAAATAGAAAAAATTTTTGTCCAAAGTATGTTTCAGTTTTATTATTCTTTCATTCCATATTGTTATTCTAACACTTAGTATTGTCTGAAAATCCTATTTCTAGTAAACTAACTACACAATTTCCTTGGGCTTTAATAATAATTCCTTAAATTCTAAAAGAAATACAGTCAGTTTTTATTTATATATGCTTTATCGATTAAATATCTGATTTCGAGATATTCCATCACTTAAATTTGACCCTTGCAAATTACTTGAATCTAAAAATAAAAGGGGCTGTTCAAAGGCTTCCCGGACATCTTCCATAAACTTAGCAGCAGTTAATCCATCAATAACTCTATGATCATAGGTAAAATAGTAGGTCAGGATGGGCCTAATAACAATTTTACCTTCACGAACTACAACTCTGTCTGAAATACCACCAGTCCCGAGAATCGCTGACTCAGGTTGGTTAATTATTGGAGTCTCAAAACGATATCCTGCTCCACTAAAGGATCCTAAATTAGTAACTGTAAAAGTACCACCGGTTACATCACTAAGTTGTAGCTTTTCTTCTCTTGCTTTTTTTATAAGTTCTTTTAATTCTATACTTAAAGAAGGTAATGATTTTTTATCTACATCCTTTATCACTGGAACAATTAAACCGTTTTCCAAAGATGTCGCAACTCCTATATTTATACTATCCCATAACTTTATCTCATTATCTATGAGACTAGCGTTGATAATTCGATGTTTCTTAAGTTGTTTTGCTACTAAATAAACGAATAAAACTGTATATGTAATCCTTGTGCCAAGAATCTGTTCCTGTGCAAGCATATTTTTACGTAACTTTTTCATCTCTGTCATGTCAATTTCCCCCATAAGTGTAAGCTGTGCAGAGATGGATAAGCTTCTAACCATGTGTTCGGCTATCTGTTTCCTCATTTGGTTAAGGGGTATTGTTTCTCCTACTTTCCTCCCGTCATATAAATCCAGAATTTTTTTCTGCCCATCCTTATCATGAATTAATTTCTCAATATCATTTTTTATTATAATTCCTTCTGGTCCTGTTCCGCTGATAGATGTAATATCTATTCCGTATTTCTTAGCAATTCTACGAGCAGCTGGTGAAATTCTTAATCTTTCTTTATCTTCTAAAGAAGATGTGGTTAAAGAGCTATCTTTTTTCGTTTCTATTTCTATCTTGTTCTCACTTTTAGAAGTTGATTCAACTATTGCTTCAGTTATTTTTTTATTCTTAATTTGCTGATATTCTTCTAAGGTTTCAGCAACAATACCAATAACTGTCCCTATGGGAACTTCTTGTCCTTCGCTCACTAAAATATGCACATATCCTGATACTTCTGCTTCTATAGTATAATTTATTTTTTCTGCTTCTATAGTTACAATTTCATTACCCGGTTTAACAGAGTCTCCTTCTTTTATTATCCACTGAGCAACAAGAATAGGCGTGTTAGTCATTCCTCGTTTAGGTATTTTAATTTCTTTCATTAACAACTCTCCTTTTATATGAATTTATAACAATAGTTTCAATTATATTCTTTAATCTTATATCGTTGAACCACTATCAATACTCAAGGCTTCACCAGTAATATGATCAGAAACTGAAAGAAAAACTACTGCTTCAGCCATATCTTCAAATGTCTGCAATGCTCCTTGAGGATAATTTGTCTTTACAATTCTATCAAAGCTTTGCTTTTCGGTTTCACCATTTTTTGCAAGCTTTTGACTTATTTCCTTCCACATTTGCGTTTCAACAACACCAGGGCAAATTGCATTAACAGTTATCTTTTCCTTAGCAAGTTCTATTGCTAACGCCTTAGTAAAACCAATAACGCCCCATTTTGATGCACAATAGTGTGATAATCCAATTTCTCCTTTTTTCCCAGATTCTGATGAAAAATTAATAATTTTACCCTTGCCTTGCTTCCTCATCTGAGCAACTACAGCTTTATTGGTTATATATGTTCCCTTTAAATTCACCTCAATAATATGATCCCAATCTTGGAGAGTGAGGTTCTCGATGAATCTAAAAGATATTACTCCTGCACAATTTACTAGAATATCGACAGTACCAAATTTTTTTACTGTTTCATCAATCATCTTTTTTACTTGTTCTTCTTTTGTTACGTCTGCTTCTATGGCTAGCGCCCTAAAACCTTTTTCTATTAAAAATTTAACAATTTTCCTTGCGGCTGTATATCCTCCAATGTTTTTACTAAAATACTGGTTACAATCTGATTTAACAATATCTACTCCCACAATTACAAGGTTGGCCCCTTCTCTTGCTAATCGCAGTGATACACCTTTACCAATCCCTGTTCCTCCTCCTGTTACTATGGCAGTTAGGTTTTTTAGTCTCATTATCTAATCCCCCTTATACCAATAAATGCGAATTTCATCATAATACAAATACATAAATATATATTTAATAATTTTCAAAAATAAGGTGCTGCATAGATAATAGACTGTATTTCATTTCATGATAGTTTCCACTCAATTTGTGAATATGAGAGAAAACTATCATGAAATTAGGTAATAAAATGATTATATTGTTTTTAATTTTTCTTATCTATACAATATAACAACCAAGCTTAATTAGAGATTATTTTCTAATCGAGTTTTTAAAATCGAGAAAACAGAATATGAACTATAGTAATTAATATTCATCTAGACAACAAGTGAAATTTTATTATTCTTTATATTATTGAATGTATAGCCTCAATAAGTTTGTTTTCATCTGGTAACCAGTATTTTTCAAGTGGTGGGCTAAATGGAATCGGGGTATTTGGTGCACACACTCTCTTAACTGGTGCATCAAGATATTCTATTGCTTGTTCAGCAATTATTGCCGCAATCTCACTAGCTACACTTCCCATTTTTGGTTCTTCATCTAATATGACTATTTTCCCTGTTTTCTTAACTGATTCAATTATTGTTTTCTCATCGAGTGGCGCCATACATCTTGGATCAACTACTTCTAAACTAATACTTTCTTGTTTGAGTTTACCTGCAGCAGAAAGTGCTGTATGAACCATATTTCCTATGGCAACAACAGTCACATCATCACCTTCATTCCTGATTACTGCTTCTCCTAGTGGAATAGTGTAATCATTTTCTGGAACCTCACCTTTAAAACCACTAATAGTTAGAAATAAGTTCTGGAAAAAAATAACAGGATTATCATCCCTAATTGCTGATTTTAATAACCCTTTAGCATCATAGGGAGTAGATGGTGAAACCATTTTTAATCCTGGTACGCTCATTAACATTCCTTCTAAACAAACCGAATGCTGAGCTGCAGCATTCATCCCACCACCAGAAAGACACATAACTGTGACTGGCATCTTTGTTTTGCCTCCGAACATATAACGCATCTTGGTAACTTGACTGAATATTTCATCCATAGGCACACCAAGAAAACTGGCAAACATGACATTAGCTATTGGCCTCATGCCGGTCATCGCAGCTCCAATGGCACATCCTAAAAATGCTGTTTCAGAGATAGGCGTTTCCCTAATTCTTTCTGAACCAAATTTTGGCCATAATCCTTCAAATTCTTTTACTGATCCCTGCCAGTGTTCTCCTATGTCTTCCCCCATAATAAATATAGATGGATCTCTTTCCATCTCTTCTTTTAGTGCTTCAATTATTGCTTCCCTATAAGTTAATATTCTCATATTATATATCCCCCTTTTTTTAAGCATAAACATCTTCTAACGTTTCTTCAGGTTCCGGATATGGACTTTCTTTTGCAAATTGAACAGCTTCTTCCACCTCATTTTTCATTTTTTGATTAATTCTTTCAGCCTCTTTTTCAGTTAAAATACCATCGTTAATTAGCCGTCTTTTGAATAATTCAATTGGCTCTTTTTTTAACCATGCTTCAATTTCAGATTTCTTTTTATATGTTTCCATATCACCCTCTTCATGACCAAAATGTCTATAGGTCTGAATTTCTATAAGTGATGGTCCTTTGCCCTTTCGAGCTCTATCTATTGCCTTTCCAACTTTTTCATATATTTCCAATACATCATTGCTATCAATAGTTTCTCCTGGAATTCCATATGCAATAGCTCTATCAGAAAGTTTTTTTAATCTAGTGGAATAAAAAATACTGGTAGCCTCCGCATAAAAATTATTTTCAATAATAATTACAATGGGTAGGTCCCATATGGCAGCTAAATTAATTCCTTCATGAAATCTTCCAGTATTTGATGCACCATCACCAAGAAAACATAGAGTAACTTGGCCACTTTTTCTTAATTTTGCTGAAAGACCAGCACCAGTTGAAATTGTCACTGTAGAACCGACAATACCATGTGCACCCAACATATTAATATCCATATCAGCAAGGTGCATGGAACCACCTTTCCCCTTACAATAACCAGTCTTTTTCCCATATAATTCAGCCATCATAAAATTAATATTGCCACCTTTAGCAATCAAATGACCATGACCTCGATGATGGCTTACAATATAGTCATCTTCTCTAAGATTTGTAATACATCCAACTGCAATTGCTTCCTGACCCGCAGATAAATGAATAAAACCAGGAATATCCCCATCAGCAAACGATTTTTTTACTCTTGTTTCAAATTGCCTTATCAAAACCATTTTATTAAACATATCTAAAAGTTGTTCTTTGTTGAGTTTCATACATTTTGCCTCCTTAATATTCTTAGATAAATATAATCATCATTTTGCTATTTTTGAATCATAATACTATAATAAATTATTTATCGTATGAGTTTTACCTCCTTGTCTAATCAGACTATTATCCTAAACAATTAGTTCGTTCATCCAAAACTATTATTTTATAGCTAATACAGAGAAAAAATATGAATTTTTTTCTCCGTATTAGCTATATCTCATTTTAATAATCTTAATTTTCAATCTACTTTATTGTATCTATTGGCACTCATTTATAATCATCTTTTTTCTTAATTAGACAAAAATAGAATTAAAAGTCTTTTAGTTTAGGTATTTTGTTCTTTATTTCCTCAGCAGCTTTATCGAGAGCAACCTCTGGAACGTATTGCCCGACAAGACATCCATTTATATATCTTGCTAAAATATCATCAATAACTACAGCTTCAGGGAATCTTGGCTGGTCAAATGCTGCCGGAAATAATTCACCTGTTAGGGGATCTGGTGTTTCAGCATACTCTTTAGGTAAACCCCATGCACTCCCTGGTTCTCTAAAAGCTTTTTTACCATCAAGCTCTAAAATTCTGGCATGGGTAATAAAATAGTGTGATGGTGCATAAGTAAGTTTATAAACTTTAGGATCTTGATATGCGGAATCAGACAAAGAGATACTACCATTAGCCATTATTTCAGCCTGAACCTCTTTACGTTGGGTCCATTGTAAGAAAAGCCAAGCAGCTTCTTTATTTTTAGATGCTGATGGTATACACAAAGCCCAACCATTTAAATTGGTAGTTTTACGAGCAGCAATTGGCATACCACTATAAGCAACCTTTCCCACAACCCTCGATTGAGAAGGGTCTTCACTAATAGCATAGCAGGCATCTGCCCATAATAAAGTCTGTACAGCAAGCCCAGACTGCATAGCTGCTAATTGTTCATCCCAAGTGTAAGTATCGCTTCCAGGAGGACAGAAATTATCATACAAATCTTTATAGTAAATTAAGGCTCTTATTGCTTCTTCTGAGTTGATTACAACTGGCCCATAATCAAATCCTGTTGGTGCATCAATTATTTTTCCATTGAAGGCCGATAAAACATTTTTAAAATTAAACACAGTGGCAATATGCCTTTTACCACACAGGGTAATTCCATATACATCATGATCCAGAATTTCATCTCCTATTTTTTCTCCCTTTTTCCTAGTAAAGAATTCAGACAAATCCCTTAGTTGATCCATATTGATTGCTGGAACCGGTAATTCATAACCATATTTAGCTTTAAACTTTTCTCTCTCTTCTGGATGTTCAAAAAGATCAACTCTCCAATCATAGATCAGGGTATGAAAAGAGAATGGTAAGCCATATAGCTTACCTTTATACTCAAAATTACCATTTAACCACTCTAGATTACTAATATCCATTCCAATATAAAAATTGGGACTTGTAATTTTTTTATTATCTATAAAAGTTTCTACCGGTTCTAACCAACCATTTTCCGCATCTCTAGATACAGTACTATTGCTAGTCATAGTTATATCATAAATACCTGTTCCTGCTACATAGTCAGCTATAGCTTTTTCGTCTGCTTCATCCATGGCAAACATTTCAAATTCTACTTTTATACCGGTAAGTTCTGTAAACTCTACTGACTTCTGCTTTAAAGCATCCAGAGGGGGTAGGGCTTCTCCAATCATATGTAATGTTACCCCTTTATAAGGTTTTGCCGCTTCTACCAACCATTCATCTTCCGGATTTTGGGCACTAGAAGACAAAGTAAACAATAAAAAAGAAACAATCAAAAATAGAGTAATAATATTAACTTTTTTCATTTTTTTCTCCTTTTATTTAGATTAAAATTAAACAGAGAATTTTTACTTTAAATCGTGAGTATATTTCTACAATGTTAATCAAACTTACTATTTTTTAGAACAAAAATAAATATTTTTTAATATTTATCTCACCCCCTTTTTAAAGCAACTGCATTAAAAAGTCAATTTTATGCCCTATTTCCATTTTTTCATAAGTTTTATGGCCATATTCTTTTTTCTGTACTTTCATCGAATATAAGTATATTATCCATTTTAAAATGTAAATTAACTTTCTTATTAATTTCTACGTCAAGCTCTTGATCTGATTTAATTTTGAAGGAAAATCCATTTAATTTTATTGAGTAGATAAAACTATCACCAAAATATTCAATCAATTTAATTTCCCCAATACCAATATTTGAATATTTATTTATATCTACTTCTCTTATTATGGAAATATCAATTGGTCTAATTCCCACAATTACATGAGATCCTATATTTTTTGTACATAATTGTTCTTTAGCATTATCAGGTAAAACCAGAGGCGTTCCATTTATATTGATTAGTATATTTTCATCTTTAGAATACAATTCTCCTGGAAAGGTATTTATTGCAGGTTCACCAAATAATCTGGCAACAAATACATTATTAGGGTATTTATAAATTTTTTCAGGAGTATCTAATTGCTGTAAAATACCATGATTAATAATTGCAATTCTATCCCCTAAGGCAACGGCTTCAAGCTGATCAGGGGTTGCATATAGGGTTGTTATTCTTTTTTGTCTTTGAAATCCTTTTAAAATAGCTCTAGTTAAATGCTTAAGCTTTGCATCTAAATGAGCAATTGCTTCATCAAGAAGGTAAACTTCGGGCTTTCTAATTAATGCTCTAGCTAAAGCAACCCTTTGTCTTTGACCTCCTGAAAGCTGGGTAATACTCCTGTTAAGCAGCTCTTTTATTTGAAATTGAATTGCTATTTCATTCACAAGCACATCAATTTCCTCTTTGGAAAATTGATCTTTTCTTATTGGAGACTTCAATGAAAAACAAATATTTTCATATACATTTAAATGTGGATATAATGAGTAATTTTCAAAGGCATAAGCAATGTTTCTATGTCTTGGCTCAACATTATTGATAACTTTATCATTAAGATATATAAATCCTTTTGTTGGTTCCTCTAGGCCTGCTATTAAATTCATAATTGTTGTTTTTCCAGCACCGGAAGGTCCTAGAATAACGAAAAATTCACCATCATTACATGTAAAAGTTAAATCATTAATGACATTATTTTCCCCAAATGTTTTGGTAACTTCTTCTAACATAATTTTGGCCATTTTTTTAAACACTCACATTTCTATTCAGATTTATTCCAGTATTTTGATCAAAAAGATGAATATTATCTTCAATAAATTTTAAATATATCTTAGTATTTAACTCTGGCTTAAATGTTCCATCGGTTTTCACTAGAAGGTAAAAATCTCCTATTTTAACATTAATAACAAACTTTCCTTCGGACCTAGGCTCTATAAAATTAACTTCACCTTCAATTATATTATCTTCTTTATTGGTGTTAAAACACCTTATATCCACAGGTCTAATACCGAGCTTTACAATCTTTTTACCATTCAAACAACTGTTATTTTTTTTAAATACTGAAGCATATTTTTCAGGAAAATTTATTTTTTTACTAAATACTTCTAACTTTAAAAAATTATTTTCAGTTAATATTGAGGCATTTAATAAATTCATAGGGGGTTCGCCAATAAACCCAGCTACAAATTCGTTTACTGGATTACCATAACACTCTTTTGGTGTTCCTACTTGTTGAATTTTCCCAAAATTCATTATACAGATCCTCTCTGCCATGCTCATAGCTTCTGCCTGATCATGAGTCACATAAATTGTTGTAACTTTTAAATCATTATGTATACGCAATAATTCTGTTCTCATAGATTCCTTCAATTTTGCTTCTAGATGAGATATTGGTTCATCTAAGAGAAATACCGCTGGTCTTCTTATTAATGCTCTTGCTACTCCTACTCTTTGTTGTTGACCACCACTTAAAAATCTAACATTGTTATTTAATATATCAGTAAGTTGCATGAATTTTGCAATCTCTTTGACTTGCTTATCAATTTCTTCTGAAGGAATTTTTCTGATTTTTAAGGGAAAGGCAATATTTTTGTACACATTTAAATGAGTATAGAGAGCATAATTTTCAAAAGCTAGTGCAATATTACGTTCAGCAGGAGGAAGATCGGTTACCCTAGTATCACCGAAGTAAATATCTCCCTTTGTTATCTCTTCTAGACCAGCAATCATTCTTAAAGTGGAAGATTTACCACAACCAGATGGTCCTAATAAAGCAAAGAACTCTTTGTCTTTTATTTCAAGATTAAGATTTTCAACAGCATTAACATCTCCATATTTCTTACATAAATTTTTTAATATTACCTTTGGCACCTTCTATCTCCTCTGCTTTTTTTAAATTAGATCTTCTGTATTTATATCTTGAAATTATGTAAATAATTACGATGCTTGAAACGATCCAGGCACCCCACAAAGGAATGAAAGATTCAAAAAATTTTAACCAGAACAAAATAATGAGTATAGGACATAGTATTGAATAAAAAACAACATCTCCAAATTCCATAAATACTGCCTCCTATTTTACTAAAATATCACCTGTGACATGATTTATTAACCTTTTACTGCCCCTAAAGTTAATCCCTGTACTAAATAACGTTGTAAGAATACAGCCATTAATATTACTGGAATAGCAACAACAGCAGAAACTGCACAGAGTTGACCCCAGTAAGTTCCTAAGGCAGTTACCAAGCCTGGGAATGCCGAAGGTAATGTTCTTGCTGCCCTTCCTCCTAATATCAAGGCAAATAAAAATTCATTCCAGGAATAAATAAAAGCTAGAAATGCAGTAGATGCTATTGCAGGTTTAGCAATAGGCAAAATAACCTTGGTAAAGACTTGCCATTCTGAATAACCATCTACTAACGCTGCCCGATCAATTTCTTTAGGAATCGCATCAAATAAGCTCTTCATTAAGTAAATTACCAGAGCTAAATTAAATGTTGTGTGAGCTAAAATAACACCAGGAATTGTCCCCAAAATATTTAAGTTTTTAAACCAAATATAGAGAGGTAGTGCTACTGCAACACCTGGACACATTCTGGTAGTTAATATATAAAAATACAGATGTTTCGCTCCTAATATATAATAACGAGAAAAGGAATAAGCAGCCGGAACTCCTGTAATTAAGCATAATATAACATTAGCAATACCGATAATTAAAGAATTCCTTAAATAGATTGAAAATCCTCCTGATGAACCAAAAGCATCCTTGAAATTAGCTAGTGTGGGCTTAAAAAATAAACTTATGGTGGGACTCATAATATCCATCCTATCTTTAAAAGCAGACATGACAATCCATAAAAATGGTATAACGCTTATCAAGGCTACTATAATAACTAATATAGTTCCTATGATATTTATTAATTTAAGATTTTTTTTATCATTTTTTTTCTGCTTTTCAGTAGTCATAAATATCACCTCGTTTATAAACCTATCTTCTTCTATTGCATGGCTTCATTTTTAGAAGTAACCATTTTAACAAAAATCAAACATACTAAAAAACTTACAATGTATAAAAGCATGACCACAGCAGATCCATATCCTAAATTCCAATATTTAAAATTTATTTTATATGCAAAAAAATTTGAATTCTCTGTTGTACTACCAGGCCCTCCTCCGGTCATGATAAGTATAGTATCAAATATTTTAAATAAATCAGTAAACCTTAAGAGTATGGCAATAACAAAAATTGGTTTCAATAATGGTAATTTAATATTCCAAAGAGTTTGCCAGGAAGATGCGCCATCAACTGCAGATGCCTCAAATGGTTCTTTGGGTAAAGATAATAAACCAGCGGTAAAAATCAAGATAATAAATGGGGTATATTGCCAAATATCAATTGCCATAATAGTAAAAGGGGCTAGTTTAGGATTCCCTAGAATGGAACCCTTTATAATACCTAAATTTCTTAAAGTAATTCCAATTAAACCAAAATCAGGATTTAAAGTTAAATGTCCAATAAGCCCAACAACGATCGGGGAAATGATCATGGGAATAAGTATAATTGGTAAAGTCCACTTTTTAAGTGTCATCTGTGATGACAGACATAAAGATACTAGAAATCCCAACAAAAATTCAATTGGTAGACAGATTAATATTATTTTGGCAGTCAACCAAATACTATTAATAAACTCAGAATCATGTAATGCTGTTCTATAATTATCTAAACCTATAAATTCCCGGGTAGCAGAAGGATCTATATAATTTATATTTCTAAAACTATAGCTACCCATTATTAACCAGGGTATTAAAGATACCAATATCAATAAAATTATTGTTGGCCAGAACCATTTGTATCCTTTCCATGAAGCTTTTCTAAGACCAAAACCTATTTGGGCGTCATTTATATATCGATCACTCAAAATATTCCTCCTATTTAGATATATAATTTTCTAATTTTTTAAACCATTTCTTATTTTTATACAAATCTATATACCATTAACTACTCAGCTTATAAATGATAATAATACCCAAACAATCTTTTTCTTAAATCATATCTTTATCTTTATCAAATTACCTTCTTTTTTCTCAGCTCTTTAATCTCCTCTTCAGACATTCCCAAAATTTCTTTCAACACTTCTTCAGTATGTTCTCCCATCATCGGAGCAGGGTTGATTGAATTATTATCATTTGTTGATAGTCTAATAGGAGAGTTTGCAACCAATACCTTTCCTGCTTTAGGATGGTTCATCTCTACTAACATATTTCTCAATTTAATATTGGGATCCTGGACAATTTTATCTATTGTATTAACTTCAGCAGATGGAACTCCAGCTTTAGTTAATAATTCCACTATTTCTCTAGAAGATTTTTTCTTAGTCCAAGTTGTTAAAAGGGAATTTAATTGTTTGCAGTTCTTGCTACGGTTATCATTAGTGATATAAAGCGGATTATTGATTAATTCTTCCATATTAATAGCTTTACAAAGCTTTTCCCAGAGAGCATCGTTTCCTGCTCCAATAACCACCCATCCATCATTCGTTTCATAGGTATCATAGGGAGCTATAGAAGCATGCCCATTACCAAGGCGTGTGGCTATTTCACCAGTAGCAGTATAGCGGACTACTGCGTTTTCTAATACTGAGAAGACTGAATCCACCATGCTAATATCAATATATTGACCTTCTTTTATAATATTCCTATGGTGTAGTGCAGCTAAGATACCAATAGTAGCAAAGGAACCCGAAAAGATATCTGCGACAGACGTCCCTACCCGAGTTGGAGGCCCATCAGGATAACCTGTAATTGCCATAATGCCCCCAATAGATTGAGCTATGGTATCATATCCAGCTCTTTGCTGATCAAGACTATAATGCCCAAAACAACAGATTGAGGCATAGATAACTAGTGGATTTATTTTCTTTAATACCTCATAATCCAAATTCAACTTTTCCATTGTATTAGCCCGATAATTCTCAGTAATTACATCAGCCATTTTCACTAGTTTTTTAAATATTTCTTTACCCTCTTCCTGTTTCAAATCCAAAGTTACACTTTTTTTATTACGATTGACACTCATAAAATAAGCACTTTCACCATTAATAAAAGGACCATAATAGCGAGAATCATCTCCAATTCCTGGTCTTTCAATCTTAATAACTTCTGCTCCTAAATCAGCAAGCTGCATGGTGCAGGTAGGCATGGCTAATACATGACTTAAATCTATGACTCTAATTCCTTCTAATGGTTTACTCATTATAACTTTATATCCTTTCTATTACATAACTGATAGTAATGATGATGTTGATTAAATGGTTGAGAGTCCAAGTTCTTTTATCTTATCTACTTTTGGGACGCCACTATCATCCCATTCTCTAATCTGATAATATTCTTTCAACATTAGATCTAATTCAGGTAATACACCAGCTGCTAAGCCATCATTTCTAGCAAGATGTAACAATCGTGAGGGAATGGTATCATCTTTTCTAGTAATACCCAGTTCTACATTATATAAGCGTTTAAGATTATGCAATCTTTGTCCAATTATCATTAATTCTTTTTGATCCATATCCCATCCGGTGACTCTATTAATCCATTCACAGACAATTTTAGGACCAATCCTTCCAGCAAGCAGGAATTTACAGAGACCAAGCGCATTAAACACATTCATGTAATCCTGTAGCTTTACCACTAAATCAGCTTTACCTTCACTACTATGTGGATCTAACTTGTGTTGCTCATTAAATCCTAGTTCGGGTGCTGGTATACCAGACTCAATCATATAACTTAATGATTCAAGATGACATCCTCCACGATTAGCCGTAGCATAGCTTAAGGCCATACCGGTATAAGCACGTGGATCATGCATGGGAATTTCTAAACCTTTTGTATGAATAGCGTAATTTGAGCTGTTATCCTTGAGTTGATATGATAAAGCCTTTACTCCCTGCCCGATAAGTTTTCCTAACTTTTCATTTTTAGCTACCTGATGGGTAATCTTAATAAAAGCTTCTGGATTTGACCACCTTAATTCTATTGCATGTAAGTCTCTCTTTTTTAAAAGACCTTTTTCATAAGCCTCAATAGCAAAAGCAATGGTCACACCCAGTGATATGGTGTCAATGCCATAGCGATTACATAGATCATTCATAAGTACAATGCTATTTAGATCTTCGTTTAGCAAATTTGAACCAAAAGCACTTAAGGTTTCATACTCTGGACCATGTATTATTTCTTTATTAAAATTTACTTCCTTACCACAAGAAATGGGACAGGCAAAGCAAGCATAATGTTTTTTAAAAATAGTATTAGCAACGATTTGTCCGGTGGTTTTACCAGCTCCTTCCCAACGGCTTTGAGCAAAGTTTTTAATAGGTAAATCACCGGTATATTCTCTTGCTTCAACCGAACCACCAGTCCCAAAATCATGTAAACCTTGGGTATATTTTCGAACAAATGGAGTTGCTTCCTGTATAATCCTCGTCAATCCTTCTTTATCATTTATGTCAATAGATTTTTTCTCCATCTTTACTGCAATAGCTTTAAGATTCTTTGATCCCATTACTGCTCCCAAACCACCTCTCCCAGCTAGACGTGAATGCGGGGCATCAATTACAATTGACGAAATAGAAATCATCTTTTCACCTGCTTGTCCAATGGAAGCAATCTGTACCTGGGGATAAATTTCTTTAATACTCTTTGAGGTTTCATAGGTATCTAATCCCCATAATTGACGGGCATCTTTAAAAGCCACTCCATCTTTATCAATCAGAAGATATATTGGATGAATCGCTCTGCCTTTAATAACTATACCTCCATAACCATTCTTCTGTAAGGTTGCTCCCCAATGACCGCCAACTATTGCCTCATTCCATATGCCAGTAAGAGGGGAACGTCCGCAGATAGAGGTTTTGCTAGCCGTTGGAATGGGAATACCTGTCAAGAGACCAGGGAAGAAAAGGAGAGGATTATTAGGATGTAAAGGTGGAATATTTAAATCTAAATGTTGATAGAGATATTTGGCAGCAATACCACTACCACCCAAATATTTTCTCCATTCATTTTCATTTAATTCAAGTTCATGAAAATGTTGCTTAGTCAAATCTATTTCTAATATTCTTCTGCTTATCATAATTATCTCCAATGTGCAAAATCAAAAAGATTTTTCATATATTTTTATAATATCTTCCTTGGAGGGTTTTCGTGCAGTATTATAAGGACTACCACTGGCTAGTGCATCAGTAGCCATTTTATCCAGTCGTTTCATAAAGTTATTTTTATCTATACCCAAACCTGAAATACTGGGGATCTCAACGTCTTCACATAACTTTTTAATTAATATTAAACTTTCTTTGGCCAAGTTAAGATCTGATAGATTACTATCTTTCACTCCCATTGCCTTTGCTATATCTGCAAACCTCTCTGGCAAGCCCATAATTGCATATTCCAAACAAGCAGGTAGAAGTACTGCATTTGATATACCATGTGGTACATGAAACAATGCTCCCAGTGGGCGCGACATTCCATGAACAATAGTAACAGAAGAATTATTAAAAGCTATACCAGCTTCCATAGCCGCAAGCATCATCTCACTTCTAGCTTCTTCATCATCACCGTTAGCCCATGCTCTTCTTAAATACTTTGAAATTCTCTTGATTGATGACAAGGCGAAAATATCTGCCAAAGGCTGGTGACGTCTTGATGTATAAGCTTCAATTGCATGTGTTAACGCATCAATTCCTGTGGCAGCAGTAATGTTTGGAGGGACTGACATAGTAAGAGCAGGATCGTTAATGGCTATTTTTGGAATTAAATACTCACTTCCGATAAGCATTTTTACATCTTTTTTTGTATCAGTTATTATAGTAAACTGAGTAACTTCAGAACCAGTGCCTGAGGTAGTAGGAATTGCCACTATGGGAGGTCCATTTTGTTTCACTTTTCCTAGCCCCATATAATCCTGAATCTCACCTGGATTGCTGACCATAAGACTGATAGCTTTGGCTGTATCTATAGGACTTCCACCACCCAGTGCAATTACAAAATCACAATGGTTCTCTTTAAAAAGATTAGTTCCTTTGTCTACATAATGATCGGTAGGTTCAGTATTGACTTCGTTAAATAGAGATATTTCAAGCATTTGTTTTTTTAAATAATTAACTACTCTATCAGCATAACCTATATCAGTCATGATTTTATCTGTAATTACTAATGGCTTATTGCCTATCTTAGCTAATTTGTCACAAGCACTTTCTAATGTTCCTATACCATAATAGATCATTGGTGGAGTTAAAAATCTATAACTGTCCATAGAGATCCTCCTCTCTTTCTCTCTTTATAATACTAACCATAATTGGAATAAGATGAGTAAATTTTAAGTTTGTTTTTGAAATATCAAGTAATTTACTTTTTAATAGGTATACTCTTTGTTTATAAAATAATATTGTATTTGATTATTTTCAAAAGTTTATATAATATTTAATCAATAAATACTTATTATTGCTTTTCATTCTCTCATTTTTCTATGATAAGAATTTGATATTCCATTCGTTACTATAATTTAATCTTTTGGTTGATAACCTAGTGAAACTGATATCTTCTCAGCCGCTTCTTTCACTAAACTTATAAATAATGGAATTTTCTTTTCAGTAAAACGTTCAGTGGGACCTGAAATAGTTAGTGAAGCAACTACCTTATTCGCATAATCAAAAATGGGGGCGCCTATAGTTGTAGCACCCATTACCCTTTCTCCAACAGCAATTGCATAACCTTTTTCTCGTATTCCTTTAAGGTTTTCTAACAGTTTTTCTGGATCAGTAATAGTATTTTTTGTATAAGGAATCAACTGTTCTTCCTTTAAAAATTTTTTAATTTCTTCGTCTGGCAAATTAGCCAATATAACCTTGCCAGAACCACCAGTATACAAAGGTAGACTTTCACCCAATCTTATTATTCTTCTAACCTCATGGGAGCTTTCAACTCTTTCAACACTAATTCTTCGTCTACCCAAAATAACATTTAAATAAATACATTCTTTTGTTTTTTTAGCAAGATTCTCCATTATGGGAAGGGCGTATTTTCTGAACTCCATTTGCTGTTGGACAATGCTTCCCCATCTAAATAAGGACATACCAAGACTATATTTTTGATTATCCGGATTTTTAACCATTATTCCTTCACTCGCTAGAGTTACTAAAATACGATGAATAGTGCTTTTGTGTAATTTTAATCTATGGCTTAATTCTGTAACTCCAAGCTCTTTTTCTTCAAGTGTAAATGAATTAAGTATTTGTATCGCTCTTTTTATTGACTCAATGTAATAATCTGATTCATTTTTCATCAGTATTTACCACCTGTTCAGTCTTTCTTACTTTTTGTCTTGTTGTATGAAACACTGTTTCATTATATTATTTTAATTTTAACATATAAAATAGTTTTGTCAAAAAATTTTTACTATTATCATCCGAAATTTAACATATACTTCCTCAGTAACTCGGCAACTTTTTCCAGCTTTTCATAAGGGATCATATAACCTGATCTCTCATGTCTTCTAAAGTGGTTATGGTCAACTGAGAAATTGCCCAAATTGTAGATGGGATCACAGACAGGATCAAATGAATTAAGATAGAAGAATTCATTCTTCCTAATCTTCTAAAAGGCCTCTAACTTACCGTTGATCTTAAGATCTATAGAATCTGCGATGTTTAATGATCTTCTACTGGTGCTCGCCTAAGGGATAGAGTTTTTTGATCCGATCCATGATAGCAGCAAATGGGATCTTAATCAGTTAAGATGGCTTAAAAAGGAGTACCAGCCCATAGTGGTTAGAGCCAAATTTACGGTAGGCTTTTATAATATTATGTTTAATAGGTTTGGGTGTTCTTCTGGAGCCTGGTCTGGCACCTGCTTTAGTGGGAAACAGGGACTCATCAGTTTTAGAATCCTCCAGCTACTGGCGGCAATAGCGCCTTAATTCCTTATTACTTATATGATAGGCTTGACAGAGATCTATCACTTATGAAAAGGAACCGAATGAGGTCTTCTTTAGAATCTTTTATATTCCGCTAAAATAGGTCTCTACCCCTTGATGATAATCCTCTGGTTAAATTTCATGCTTAAGTATTCTTTTGGTAGTGAAATTATACCAAAAAAGATACTTAATTATTGAGTATGAATAAGCTTTTGTGTTTGTGTTATGATAAGCACTTTATATTTTTTAATTTAAAAATTAGAAATACTTGTTTACCTTTTTGCAGGTTCATTCTTTTAAATAGATGGTAGGGTAATTCTGATAACAATATTATACTCCCCACTTTTACTTTTATCCTTGTAGTTTCATTACTAATATTAAGATCAATAATATTCCCCTTAAATCTATTGATATTAGGACCGGGTGGAAGAACTTCAGAAATATATATGTCCTGAGGTAATAGAGCAATTTTGTTTACCTTTTTATTATCATCAGGAATGACCACAGATAAACCCTGACAATCTACCTTCGCTATTCCGTTACCTAAATTAATACGGTTATCACAACAAAGAATGTTGGGTCTGCCAATAAATTCAGATACATTCTCGTTCATGGGAGAAAAAAATATTTCTTCCGGTTTTCCTATCTGTTCTATATAGCCCTTGTGCATAATTGCTATTCTATCAGCAACTTCTTCTGCTTCCTTTAAGCTATGGGTTACATAGATAGTTGTAATTCCTAATTTTTTTTGTATTTGCTTTAATTCTATTCGGAAATATTTCGATGATTGTAGATCAATTTTATTTAATGGTTCATCTAAGAGCAATACCTCTGGATTAAATGCTAAAGCTCGCGCAAGAGCCACTCGCTGTTTTTCTCCCCCGCTTAACTGTTTGGGATAACGATTTGCTAAACTTTCAATCCTTAACATTTCTAATAATTCTTCTACTCTGCTTTTTATTTCATTAATTAATTTTTTTTCAATCTTTAAGCTATAAGCAATATTAGAAAAAACATCGAGATGAGGAAATAAATGTAAATCCTGAAATAGATAGCCTATCTTTCTATTCTTAACACCTAATTTATCAATTTTTTCTTTACCAAAAAAAACTGTACCCTGATAATCTATAAGACCTGCAACAATATTTAATAAAGTACTCTTCCCGGCACCATTAGAACCCAGTAAAACAAATAATTCTTTATCCCATATCTTCAAGTTAATATTTTTACAAATGTAATTTGAAATGTTTTTCAATTCAATATCTGGCATAAATTATCTCCACTTACCCGTAAATATCATTTCTAAAAATATAAAGAATCTTTCAAATAGAAAACACATAATTGCCAGGATTATTAAACAGACAATAATAATATCTATTCGCATCAAACTCTCCGCCCGCATCATTAAAGCACCTATCCCGGTGGGAATGGCAACCATTTCAGCAGCAATGATTACCCGCCACGCCATTCCTGATTCCAACTTTAGACCGGTAAAGATATTTGGTAGTGCCAAAGGAATGACTATCGAAGTTAAAATTTCCTTATCGGAAGCCCCCAAACTTCTGGCAACTTTGATATAATTTTTATCTACTGTTTTAATGCCAGTTGAAGTATTATAGAGAATAGGGAAAAATGAACAAATAAATATAATAGTAATTGGCAATATCTCGCCAATTCCTAACCATAACATCAAAAGAGGCAGCCAACCTAAGGCCGGAATAGGGTATACTAAACTTATAATGGGACTTAATGTTCTATCAAGTAAATAATACCAGCCAGTTAAAATGCCAAAAATAATGCCAGCGATAGTGCCCAAAGAAAATCCAATTAAAACACGTGAAAGGCTACTTATAAAACTTTTTCCCAATACGCCGCTTGCAGTAAGGTTATAAAACTCAGAAACTACCATAGAAAAAGGGGGGAGAAAAAATTTTCCAGATATTAAATGCATTCTTGCCATTAATTCCCATAATATTAAAAAAATTATTATCGGGAAAATTCCTAATATAGATTTAATTATTCTCGAAAAAATCATTCGCTCAGAAACCTCAATTCCAATATTTCATCAACATTAAATGCATCTCTTATATAACCTAATTCTGCAACGAAATTTATTGTATCCTGAACGTTTGCAGAATCAATATCCATATTATAATCTAATCTATGCATAGATTTTAATAAAGTATCAGCATTAAATTCAACCATACTCATGTCTATATCCTTTATCTGAGCTGGTAGGGTATATTCACCATCCAGGGATAACTGATGGGCGACTATCTCAGCTGCCTTCTCTGGATTTTGATTAATCCAATCCGTTGCTTTCTCTGTTACCTTGACTAGTTTTCTGACTACTTCGGGGTAATCTTCCAGTAATTCTGTTTTGACTACTAAAACACTTCCCTGCATTTCCGGCCATACCTCTTGGCTCATCAACAACATATGGTAGTTAAAATTTTCTGCCATAGTAGCCCATTGTTCGGGAAGAAAAGCTGCATCCAATCTACCCATCTGAATAGCTAAAAGCTGTTTTGGCGGATTCATCCTCTGAATATTGTTTAATACCTTATCCTCGTTTAAATTGTATTTATCAATTGTTTTACGGAGAAGCACATCTACAGCTCCTCCCTCTGTAACACATCCAATTCGCATTCCTTCTTTTTCAAGGTCTTGCACACTCTTAACTTTATTACTGTCAACGACTAATCCATATCCATATTTATGCGTTCCTGCCACTATCTTTATAGGTACTTTCGCATTGACATAGGCATTGATTGCCGGAACCAGACAAATATAGGCTGCTTGAATATCTCCCCGCCCCAAGGCAGAAGCCAAAGCCATACCGGTAACATAGCTTTCATATGAATTAATATTTAAGCCTTCTTCCTCAAACCATCCTTGATATTGACTGACATAGGCAGAAGCAGCATGATCCATAAATTCTACTGCGATTCCGATGGACACGCTTTCTTTTGCAACACAAGAGATTGAAATAAAAAAACAACTCAAAATAAATAATACATTTATAATCAATAAGGTTACTTTTTTCATAATCAATTAATTCCTTTCATTGTATTTTTCCTTTTAAATTTTGGGCAGTTTTACCCTTCTCTCATTCACTTGTTAAATAGTTACTCTTTTGGCATTACATAATATATAAATAAATCCTCCTTTACTTGTTCTCAATGACTGCAAAAACAGCACTGTTTATAACCCATAAGATAGGCAATCCCACTTATAGTTACTCCATAAAAAATAATGGGTTTCCTATCTAAGAGAGTTGTTAAAGTATTATTTACTGCTGTAGTTCCGGTTGCTATAATAATATCTGACCATGATATTATCTCTTCCGTATGGGAAGCATCCTCTATGGACATGCCATTTTTGTTAAGACCTATATTATCCTTATCCAAATCTACAACCCTAATCTCGAAATCTGTTAACAGTGATTCAACTATTGCTGGTTGTAATCCAATAAACGCAATTTTAGGATTACCATAGTTTGCCAAAATATAATCTTTAAAACGAGCAGCGCATTCAGTAGGCTCCCGGTCTCTACAATGAACAGTATTTTCGATATACCCTAAATAACGTAATACAGCATTAATACTGGAGACCAAAACAGCTCTTTGAAAATTGTCAATAAGCGGCAATTGGAAAACCTCCCTTAAAGTCCCCTTGAAATTACCCGGCATATCAGTATAGGCTTGCCCCATACTCCGCCTAAAATCGGCTTGCAACATCATTTCTTTTCCTTTTAATAAAGGAAAATCTTTCCTTTCTGGATTGCCTATGGCTTCCCCAGGATTAAGAGGCCTTACCTTTAACACATTTATTTCAGATGACCATAAATCATCATCTAATATAATTTTAAAAATTTTTTCTTTAACTGTTTCTAATAAATCCATAATTTCAAATTCCTTTTTAATACTTATTATTAGGTAGGTTAATTTACCTTCCAAAATAGCAAAATGGGTAATGACAGGTAGTACAAGTAGAGCAAAAACCACCTTCGCCCATTTTTATAAAGTCTTTTTTAGATAATATTTCACCTGAGAATATCCTTGGTAAAACAATATCTAAAATGGTATTCGCATAAAATAAGGAAGCACCCGGAATGCCTATCAACATTGTTTTCCCTAAATAAGCTAACAGAAACATATTACCCGGCTGTACTGGAATACCATAGGTAACAATCCTTGCCCCGCTATCCTTTATAGCGCTGGGAGTCAGGTCATCTGGATCTACCGACATACCTCCACTTAAGGCAATAAGCTCTATACCCTGGTCTATAAAATATTTTATTGCATTAACAATTTTCTGTTTTTCATCTGTACAGAAAATTTGTTGCTGTACATCTGCTCCAAAATGAGAAAATTTCTTTCTTAGCAAAGGCCCGAATCCATCTTCAATTAATCCCTTATAGACCTCGTTACCGGTAGTAATAATACCCACCCTTAAAGGCTTATATTGTTGTACTAAAAAAACTGCTCCTTCTTGCTGACTTAATAATTCCACTTTCTTGATACTCTTTTCCGGAATAGTCAGTGGAACAATCCGCACACCCGCTAATCCTTGACTTTTTTCCACCGCAAAATTATTGGGTAAACTGGCAATGGTAATATTTTTAATAGAATTTATCCGATAGAGCAGTTTGCTGCTAACCTTAAATAATCCTTTGGTCTGTGATTTTAAAGTAATTTTTCCTTCCACAGGCTCTTTAAAGGTAATATTTTCTCCGGATATTGCTTTAGATATTCTTAAAGCAGCTTCATTTTCATGGATTTCTCCTGGTTTAGGCTGCCAGATATAGAGATATTCTTTGCCAATTTTCCTTAATTCACGAATATCTTCCTCTCTAATAATATGACCTTTGCGAAAAAGGGGACCTTTAAATTGTCCGGGAATAATCTGAGTTATATCATGACATAATTTCATTCCAATCGCTTTTTCTATGGGTACTTTTTTCATTCAGATTTCCTTTCTAACAAACTTTAGATTTTTAAATTTTCTATTTTTTAGCTTTTCTGGAGAACTATTAATAATTACTACCCCCTGGAGAGAACAATTTAAAATTTATTAACTAATAATTATACTTTTATAAGTATAACGATTAGAAAAAATTATTTTGATTTAAATACATCTTGGTAAATGGCATTCATACTCTTTTCTGCCTGTTCGTAAAAATTTTTATATTTTTCCTGTAAAATCCTTGCCTCTTCAGTCAATTCTGAACCTCCCCCGCTCTCTCCCCCTACCTTTCTGTTTAACAGCTTAAACCCTAATTTTTTTTCTAAACTTCTAATTAAATTCCAGGCTTGGGAATAAGACATCTTAATCTCAAAAGCTGCCTGCCTTAACGATCCAGTCCTTTCTATTCGTTTTAAGATATCAAAAGGTCCATCACCAAAAACCTTGCCTTTTTCATTTTCCAACCAGATCTTATAATGAAGTTTCATCACTTAATTATCACCATATCTTAATCTCAATTATAAATAAATACCAATTTCTATAAATATGTTTTTATAATCGACAAAATTATTATTAACTAAATTGCTATCTCTTTTTTAGGACTTCCCTCTTTTGACCTTTATTACCTCTGCTATAATACTTATGGCTATTTCTTCTGGAGTTTGGGCACCTATTTTTAAACCAATAGGAGTAAATACCTTATCTATCTTCTCCTGATTAACTCCCTTTTCCTTTAAATGCTGAAAAATAACAGCATTTTTTTGCTTGCTGCCAATCATTCCTATATATTTAGGTTGATAGTTGATAACTGAAAGTAAGGCCTCTTCATCTTTGAGATGCCCTCTGGTTACAATTACCACATAGACAGAGTCAAAACTTTTAATTTCCTTAAGAGCCCGATTAGGTTCTGATATGATAATCCGATCGGCTTCTGGAAACCTTTCTGTATTGGCAAATACCTTTCTTTCATCGATAATGGTCACTTGAAAACCAATCATTTTAGCAAATTTAGATAAAACCATGGCAATATGCCCGGCACCAAAAATAACCATTTCCTCTTGAGGAGTAAATACATCAATAAACAATTTTACACTACCTCCACAAATCATCCAATCTTCTGAGGAAGCCTCTTCTTTGGTCAGTTGATAAGTTAAAAACTTAGCTTTTTCTGCTTTTAAAGCGAGTTTTGCCTCTTCAATAGCCTTGGCTTCTACTAATCCACCTCCGATAGTACCAGCAATTAAACCATCCTTATTTACCACCATCTTGCAACCCAGCTTCCCGGGAGATGAACCGCTAACATCAACTATAGTCACTAGAGCAATGCTTTCTTTATTCCGAACACCTTTTATGACTTCCTCTAAAATAGAAATCATTTCCCCTCTTTTTTAAAAAATTCTTTACCTGAATTGCTTAAATAACTACAAATAGCTTCTAGTGCTCCTCCTCCAATAGAAAGAGCTTTATCAGAGACTGTAAAGCAGTAATCCCTTATCCCTCTGTGATCAATATCTCCCACCTTCATTCCCTTAGTTACCTGTGTATTGGGATAAATAAGGCCACGTAATACACCAGATAATTGTGCCCTTAGGGGAATACCATTCACTGTAGCAATTATATCATTTATTTGTACTAAATCTCCTATCTCATGTTCAGGGATAATTTGTCCCTCATCAGGAGATCTTAAGAGACGCTTCTCGGATTCCCCTTTTATTTCACCAGGTATTCCAGTATCTGGCAAAGCTCCTCCTTGGTATATTACCCTTCCTAAATAATGACCTCTCTTAGTTTCTATTACTGCATCTACATCAATACCGGCTTGAAATCCCGGACCTATTCCAATGACCAGTGCTGCCTGATTTTTGCTGGTTCCTAAATTGCGTTTAGCCATAATAGCATCTATTAAAATAAGAGGATTATAGTATTCAATGGCTTTTCCTAAGGGATCAATTAAAATAGCTATTTTTCTACTATTTACGATTTCATCAGCTTGGTCATAAGTCTCGGCTAACACTCCTGTAATATCATCTATACTACAGGAACCATGAAAAACTGCCTTGGCAAAAGAAACCGGTAAACGAATAGCTAAGGGATGCATTGTTTCCAATATAATTATCTTAAATCCAGAGTGAAATAACCGAACAGCAACTCCAGATGCTAAATCCCCACCACCTCTAATGATGACTAATTCATTCTTGATATTCATTTCTCTTACACCATTTTTCTGATATTTTCAAATAAGTTTTGGCTTTTATATAATCTTCTTCCTTATCAATATCAAATAAAATTGCATTATCTTTCATAGCAACTTTTTTCACCTTATCAGGATATGCTCTAATTAACAGTCTTCCCCCCATATCACCGGTTATTTTCATAAAATCTTCTTTCCAGGCTATATCAAAAAGAACTGGATTCCCAGATTTGCCCTGATAATAAGGAACAATTATCTCTTTGTTCCCCTTCTGGAAAGCCTTGATTAACAAATTGATAATATTAGAATTAATAAAAGGCTGATCACCTAACATTACACAAAAACCATCAATATTCTTCTGGTTATCTAATTCAACCAAGGCTTTTTGAAGAGAAGTACTCATCCCGTCTTTATAATCGGGATTAGAAACAACAGTTACCCTGTATTTGTATTTTGTTCCTCTTTTTGTAATCTTATTATCATCTGGTTGTACCACTAGAATAATTTTTCCCAATTTAGATTTTACTACTGCTTCTAACACCCAGTCAATAACAGTCTTTGTCCCTAAAGGAAGCATAAGTTTGTGCTGGCCAATTCTTTTCCCCTCTCCGGCAGCCAAAATTATACCGGCAATCATGTTATTTTACCACTAATCACTTTTAAAATTGAACTATCCTTCTGTAAGGTATCTCCTATTATAATATCACTAATACGGGCTTGATTATTCATTATAACTTGAATTGCCACTTCTGTAGCAATGCTATCCTTTTCCCGGTTATTGACCTTATTAAGAAAAAGATGTCGTCGAGCAAATTTAGGTGAATTTTTGAATAAACCAGCAGGATGGTTAATAAGAGCTACTATCACCTCAGTATTAATTTTTTTACCCCATTTTAAACCGGTTAAACGACTAAAAATAGATGATCGAAAAACATTTTCTTCCCCCAGCCGCAAACCAATAGCTTCTATTCCTATCACTCCCACTAAATCGGTAGTCATTTTAGGAACTACCGGCTCATAATAGGTGGGAGCCTTAATTGGTCTTCCTCTTGCCCCATCAGCCTCTACTATAAAAAAATCTGCTAATCCTTCCCGCCACCAGTAATTCAGATAAGAGCGTTTCGGACCTATAAATTTCTCTCTCCCGTTTTCTATTAACCGCTGGTTTAAAAGTATTATTATTCCATTTTTATCCTGCTGAAAGTAACTTTTAATATTTTCTTCTATTACCTGGGCATTGGAAGATTCAATGGCTTGCCCTTCCTCTAAAAAAGGATTCACCTGGTCAGTGAACATTTTAGTGGTAGTAGTTAAAATAATTCTTTTCTTCTTTTCACTTAATTCCTCAGTTAGAATTTGAAGGATAGAACTCTTGCCACCTGCACCAACTAAAGATATGAAAGCCTTATCTTTTAATTTTAGAGCCTCGCTTATCAGCATCTTCTTAACACCATAAGAATCTTATTAATTCAAATCAATCTTAAAAATAGTAAATCACTCAAATAATACAGAATTGCATTAAAATTCATGACTAATGTAAATTATTCTTTTAATCAATTATACATAACAATCTGTATAATTTTTAATCTTTTTGAAGATAACCAACTATTTTTAACAGTACATTTTATGGGCAGCAGAATTAATCGCTTTTATTATCTTTTTATAACCGGTACATCGGCATAAATTGCCCGATATAGCTATTTTGATCTCCTCTTCTGTGGGATTAGGATTTTTATCTAATAACGCTTTGGCAGAGAGAATCATGCCAGGAGTACAAAAACCGCATTGCGAGGCACCTTCCTCCATAAAACTTTCTTGGAGAGGATGAAGGTTACCATTCTTTGCTAATCCTTCAATAGTAGTTACATTTTTACCGTTAACCTCTGCTGCCAGTACTAAGCAGGAATTAACGGCTAATCCATCAATAAGTACCGTACAAGCCCCGCATTCTCCAGTATCACATCCCCTCTTAGTACCAGTAAGACCTACTTCATTTCTAAGTAAATCTAATAATAAGGTATTTGGTTTCACCTTAAGTTCATAATAATCACCATTTATGTTTACTTTTATATTTACCAAATGAGCCATAATCTTCTCCTTTGCTACTCTTCTATTCTCTTTAGAGCTCGGATCAAGGCACGTCTTATATGAACCTTAACCATCTCTTTACGGTACTCTGCCCGAGAACGAGGCAGGCTTTCATTGGAAGCTATTTCAGCTGTTTGTTTAATAATATCAGCATCTACTCTTTTTCCTTTTAGAAAATCTTCTGCTTTTTCTGCTCTCATTGGGGTAGGAGCTACGGAGCCTAATCCAATTCCAATATGGGTACATATTTTATCTTCCATGTTATCCACAGTAAGTACTATACCTACTCCAACTAAGGTTTCGTCCTCTGCAGTTATTTTAGAATGCCATAGATATACTCCCCTACTATTGGGAGGTAAATCTGGTATTTCAATTTCTGTAATTAATTCTGTACTCTGAAGAATATTTTTAAAGGGGGTAGTAAAAAAGTCTTGTATCGGGACCACTCTTTCCCCGTCAGCACTTACTAATTTTAATCTGGCTTCTAAAGCAAGCAAGGCAGGGGGCGTGTCTGCAGAGGGGGAAGAGGTAGCAATATTACCAACAATAGTACCCCTGTTACGAGTCTGCACAGAACCTACTGCCAGAGAGGCCTCTTTCAGCAAACTAAACTTTTCTGGTAATAGCTGTGAACTGGCTAAAATACCATGGGTTACTGTAGCGCCAATTCTCAAACCCTCTCCTTCCTTATAGTCAATATTATTCAGCTCTGAAATATTCTTTAAATCTATCACATATTCTGGAGTTAACTTTCTTTGTTTCATCTGAACTAAAAGATCAGTCCCTCCTGAAAATACTTTGGCTCTCTCTTTATATTTTGCTAAAAGAGAGACTGCTTCAGATAAAGTAGAAGGTGCGAAATACTCAAAATTATTAATCTTTTTTAACCTTATCATATTATTTTCACTTCCTCCCTTTCATATTGTGTGTTACTTTCCTGAAATTTAAAACCATTTGTCTCTTAACAATACCAAACCCTGTTTCTGTTTCCCTTTTTATTGGGCAGGAAATATTATGAATAAACTCTATCATAATATTTGGTATGTTTAAGATTATTTAAAATTCTATTTTTATAATGACTTTTCCTTTAAAGCCTTTAATATTTTATCTGGTGTAACCGGTAAATTTTTAATTCTAACTCCCACCGCATTATAAATAGCATTCAAAATAGCGGGGGTAATGATACTGCAAGCCGGTTCACCAATCCCTTTAGCTCCATAAGGCCCTAATCCTCCACCTGATTCCAGAACAATGGTTTTCACTACCGGGACATCAAGTGATGAGGGAATACGGTATTCGGCAAAAGAGAGAGTCTTGGGAAATCCTTTTTCTAACTCATAATTTTCGAATAGTGCGTATCCCATTCCATAGATGGAGCCACCTTCCATCTGTCCTTCCACAGCTGCCATATTTAGTGCCTTACCAATATCATAACAGGTAACAATTTTGGTAACCTTGACCTGTCCAGTCTCTAGATCCACTGCCACCTCTGCCGCTTGGGAACCAAAAGTAAAATCGGGAAAGGTGGTACCTCTCATGTTGGATAAATCAGGAACAGAAGTAAAGGGAGCATTAAATTGGGCCTCACAAAACAGTTCTATTCCTGCTCCATCACAAGCTCTTATCACTTTACCTAAAGGAATATACTGGGAAGGATCATAGGTAACAACCACATTTCCCTCGATAATATCTAAATTATCCTGATTAACATTTAAAATCTCGGCCGCTTTTTTCAAAATTCTACTTCTAACTTCACGGGCTGCCTTCAGGGTAGCATTTCCAGACATATAACACTGCCTGGTCGCGGTAGTGGTTCCAGCCAGAGGAGTTAAAGCGGTATCACTATGATAAATTCTTATCTTAGACATGGGAACACCCAGTTCTTCAGCCGCAATCTGACAGAGCAAAGAAATCTGTCCTCCACCCAAATCAGGTATACCGGATCTGATCAGGACACTGCCATCAGATTCCAGTTTTACATAGCTTCGGGAGGTATCATGCAGGAAGGTCATCCGACCATAGCTCATCAAACCGATAGCTAATCCTTGACCAATTTTAATATTTGCATCTTTACTTATCACAGGTTTTCCCAGTGCCTCCCAGGCTTTTTCTGCCGCTTCAGGAAGAGCAACATGGGTATTGAAAACCTGGCCGGTGGTAGAAAGAGCCTTTCCGGTAGTGAGACAATTTCTACGTCTGATTTCTAAAGGATCAATATTTAATTTGTGAGCTAACTCATCCATGATACTTTCATAAGCAACATTAGGTTGTGGAGATCCAAATCCTCTATTAGCACTGGTAAAAGTATTATTAGTTAAGACACAATTAGCTTTTACTTTAACATTAGGAATAACATAGGGACCAGCAGCATTAACTGTGGCATAGAGAGTAACCCAGGGACTTAAATAAGGATAACCCCCTGAATCGGAGATTAAATATGCACCTAAAGCAACTAACTTGCCGTCTTTTTTTGCTCCAACCTTATAATGCATAACAAAAGGGTGTCTTTTACTATGACACATTAAAGTTTCATCGCGGTTATAAACCAGCCTTACCGGTTTTTTAGTATACCAGGTTAGCAGGGCTAAATAAGACTCCACAGTAATATCCTCTTTGCCGCCAAATCCCCCTCCCATCAGGGTACCTATATAACGGACTTTATTATGAGGTATACCTAAAACATCAGCAACATCTCTGAAGTGTTCTATCACCTGAGAACTTACCCGAAGACATAATACCCCATAATCATCTATCCAGCCAATACCGGATTCTGGTTCCATAAAAGCATGGTCTTGAAAAGTAACCTTATAGGTATCTTCAATGATTATATCAGCTTCAGCAAAGCCTTTTTCAACATCTCCCTGCGCACAACCAAATTCTCCAATTATATTGCTATTATTCTCTCCCACCAGATAAGCATCTGGTTTCATAGCTTCTATCGGATCAAAAACTCCAGGTAATGGTTTATAATCTACCTTAATTACATCTAAGGCTTGTTCTGCAATTTCCTCTGTTTCGGCAGCAACCAGAGCAACTGCCTCTCCCATAAATCTAACCTTTTTGTCTGCCAGCACACGATATAATCCTTCAAATCCTTTACCTACTTCGGTACTCTGACCAAATCTAGTAACAGTCTCATTATGAGGAACATCCTTAGCAGTTAAAACAGCGTGTACCCCTTCTAATTGTTTTGCCGCAGTAGTATCAATCGAGATGATTTCTGCTGCCGGATATATGCTTCTCAGAACTTTACCATATAACATGCCTGGTAAAGAAAAATCATCAGCATATTTGAGACTGCCAGTTACTTTTGATCTGGCATCATAACGTGGAATTGGCTGACCAATTATCTTAAATTTAGACATAACATTCACCTTCTTCTTCTTTTTCTTTTTCTACCTCTTTCCCTTACTGGCGAGGATAGTATAATTAATCAGTTAATCAATCTGTTAACTTCTTTGGTTAGAGGCACATTCTTTTATAGCCTTGATAATCTGGGTATAGCCTGTACATCTACAGATATTTCCTCTCATATAATCTCTGATCTCCTCTTCAGTAGGATCAGGATTTTCTTTTAAGAGTGCTATGGCAGTCAGGATCATGCCTGGTGTACAAAAACCACATTGTACCGCTGCATTTTTAAGAAAAGCTACCTGCATGGGGTGAAGTTCATTACCCTTAGCCAATCCTTCGATAGTAGTAATTTCTTTGCCATCAACTGTAGCAGCTAGAGTTAAACAAGCCAATACCGGTTCATCATTTAAAAAAACAGTACAGGCACCACATTCACCTATACCACAACCATATTTTGTTCCGGTGAGGTATAGTTCATCTTTTAAGAGATTAATCAATAGGTCATTGGATTGAACGTATACTTCTTTTTGTTGACCATTAATAGTAAATTTAATAGGAATCTTTTTCAAGGTATCACTCACCTCCATCTTGGGAATCAAACAGGTTTTTAGAATTTGTTCTAGCCCAGGCTAACTTCAAGGCATCACAAAGCATCTCCCGAGACATAAGAATTCGGTACTCAGCTGTAGAGCGAATATCATTAATAGGCTTGATCTCAGAGGACACCTCTTTAGCTGTCTGAGTGATCAGCTCTTCTGTAATGATATGGCCTTCTAAGAGCTTTTCGGTCTTTCTTGCTCGGACTGCTGTGGCGGCAACAGCACCAAATACAATTTTACAATTCTCGCAGTTTTGACCATTTCTTTGGAGAGAAACTGCGATATTAATTTTAGCCAGATCAGCCTTCACCCGGCTATTCTTAAGAAAGGCACTGCCGGTATTAGATTTCACTTCCGGCACCTCGATTCTGGAAATTAATTCATCAGGATTTAGAATAGTCTTTCCAGGTCCGGTAAATAATTCTTCTAACAAGGCAGTCCGCTTAGATTGTTTGCTCTCAATAATAACCTTAGCACCAAAGGCTATTAGCGGTGGGACCGTATCGGCTGCCGGAGAGGCATTTCCGATATTGCCGGCAACAGTCGCCATATTTCTAATAGCCGGAGCAGCAATGGACTGGATTCCCTCATAAAGGGCAGTGTATTCTGTTCTTACCTTATCTTCCCTTAACAGGTAGGTAAGGGGAATGGTTGCTCCTATGATCAGCCCCTCTGCAGTATCTATGAAATTGAGCTCTGGTATATCCTTAATATTCATAAGATAATCAACATTCATAGCTATGGTCTTCATCTTCACTAACAAGTCTGTCCCTCCAGCTAAGACTTTAATATTTTTATCTTGATATTTGCTAAGTAAATCTAAAGCCTCAGTTAAAGTTTTGGGGGCTAGATATTCAAATTTATGAGCTAATATTCTGGTATTAAACTGCATTTAATCATCCCTCCTATCTCTCTTTTCTTTTAAAGCCTTCAACATAACCTCTGGTGTGATGGGAAGTTTGGTAAAGCGAATACCTACTGCATCATAAACTGCATTACCGAAAGAGGAGGCTACTGCACTTAAGGCTGCCTCTCCGATTCCCTTCGCCCCAAAAGGACCGGTAGGCTCATAAGTATGAGCATGGTCCACAATAATTTCATCTATATAGGGCATATCAGTGGCAAGAGGTATCTTAGAGTCGGTAAGTAGACCATTGCATCCCAATTTGCCGGTTAGAGGATCATAGGGGATGGACTCTAATTTCCCCAGACCGATACCTAAGGTATAGGCTCCCAATATCTGACCTTTCCATAGTTCTGGATTAATAATAGTACCTGAATCGCCAAACATCACCACTTTTGGTATGGCAATCTCTCCTGTTTGGGTATTTACTTCTACCTCGGTAAAATAGGTAATAAAACAAGGCGGACAATTTTTCTGTCTCAAGGTGGAAGTATAGGAGAAGGTAGCTACACTGTTAATACGGGCATGATCGGCAACCTCAGCAATAGTTTTATATTTCTCTGGTAAATCTTTAGGATAGATTATCCCCTGCCCTAATTCTTCACTAAGCTCTAAAACCAGGTTTTCCGGTCTATCTTCAAAGAGAGTAGCTGTATAATCTAACAGCATTTCTTTTACTTTTTCTGCTACAAATTTAATGGCAGCACATCCACAATAAACGCCTCTGGTAGCATGGGTATTGACATCGAAGACTGTGGTCCGGGTATCTACCCCATTGTCAATGCTGACCTTTTCAAAGGGTACTTTTAAAACCTCTGCTGCAACTTTGGCTCCCGCCTCCCAGGTGCCTCCTCCGTGATCCATCAGAGCGGTAATAACATCGACCGAGCCATCCTCATTAATTTTTACCGTTGCTCCGGAATAATCGATTACCTCACCTGCCTTAGGACCACCGGTACCTGAGGTATGGAATCCTCTAGCTACTCCGATACCTCGTCTTATGTGACCTTTTTGAGAATGCAATTCCTTTCTGCGCTCCCATTGAATCAGTTCAGCACCTTTAACCAGCATCTCCTCCACTCCGCAACTTCTGATGATAGATCTCACAGTGGGTCCCTGCCCCCAGAATTCATCTCCTTTGCCCACATAGTTTTGCAGGCGGAATTGTATAGGATCAATTCCTAACTTCTCAGCCAGGATATCCATCATGTTCTCTACCGGGAAATTGACCTGAGGACTGCCGTAGCCACGTCTGGCACAGGCTGGACCTTTATTGCTATAGTAAGCCTTTCCTTCATATTTTAGTCTTTTCCATTTATAAAGAGAGGCAAACCAGCCAGCGACACAACCAAGATAGGGATAAGCCTGAATATTATGACCCCCGACCTCGAGCCACACCTGACAATGGGCAGCTGTTAAGGTGCCATCTTTCTTAACTCCCACTTTAAGATGGGTTCTCAAAGGATAGCTGGAATGGTCATACATATCCTCTTCGCGGGTAGTCACCAGTTTAACTGGCCGTCTGGCCTTTAAAGCGAGCGCCACACAGATGGGAGTAATGGAATTCATTTGAATGCTGGAGCCAAAGGAACCACCTAAGGCGGTACGTTTAACATTGATACGACTTAAGGGAATGGAAAAAATCTGTCCCAAAAGAATACGGACATTATGAATACCTTGAGTAGTAGTCCAGAGGGTAAATCCTCCATTGGCTTCCGGCTGACATACAGCTGATTTCGTCTCCAATTGCATATGATAGACTCTCTGTACCTCAAAGGTTTCCTCAGCAATAATATCAGCCTGTCTGAATCCTTCCTCAATATCGCCTACCTCAATATTGCGTTCACAGGCCAGGTTGTTGGTTATCTTTACCTTATCATCACCTAAGTAGACCTGATCGTAGATAGCAGGGGCAGCAGGTGCCATGGCATCATCTAAGGTGACCAAGGGCTCCCACTTTTCACCCCAGACTACTCTGATCTTCTTTAGGGCGGCAAAGGCCTTCTCTTCTGTCTCGGCAACGCAGGCAGCTATAGCCTCACCGACATGACGTACCTTGTCTTTGGGTAGAACGGTTCTATCACGATAGGTCTTAGCAGGAATACTGACAATTCGCTCATTGTAGAGGACCTCAGGTACATCCTGCGGTCCAATACAGATGGCTCCCATTTTCTCTGCTTCTGAATAATCTACTTCTTTAATCTCAGCATGAGCATAGGGACTACGTAGGACTACCGCATAGAGCTGACCGGGAATGTTAATATCACAGGAATATTTTTCTTCTCCGGTTACCTTGCCGATATTCTTGATATCGTAATCCTTGCCTAATATATCAAATTTATGTTCGATCTCATCTAACAATAAAAACACCTTCCTTTCTATAAAATCATTCGAGCATCAACTACCTGTACACCTTTTTCATAAACTAAGATGGGATTTAAATCAATTTCCTGAATTTCAGGATTTTCCATTACTAAAATAGATAATCTAATTAAAACCTCTTTGATTGCGGTAATATCTTTGGGAGGTTCTCCTCTTACTCCTTTTAAGATAGGATATCCCTTGATCTCAGAGATCACCTCCTCGGCATCCCTCTCTTTAATGGGCAGGATACGAAAGGAGATATCTTTTAATACCTCTACAAAGATGCCACCAAGTCCGAACATAATAACAGGGCCAAAATGAGGATCTTGCATCATTCCAATAATTACCTCTGTGGATGCCGGACACATCTGATAGGCGATTATTCCATGTATCTGTGCCTTATTATTATATTCTTTTACCCTAGATAGAATGTCCTGATAAGCTTTACGGGCATTTTCTTCATCCGGTATGCCAATTTTCACCCCTCCTGCCTCGGACTTATGAATGATATCGGGAGAGACAATCTTCATAACTACCGGATAGCCAATGAATTCATTTATTTCTTTAATATCTTGTTCATTTTTTATTAGTCTAAAGGCAGGTACAGTGATACCATATTCCTCTAATAATTCTTTAGCTTCTGTCTCCAATAAGGATCTGTGCTCGCCTTTAGCTTTTTCAATAAGTCTGTGCATTTTACTCCTTTAATTTATTATCAACATTTTAGTTCAGTTAATTAATTTTATTCTCATTATCCAATTTTTTCAATGTCATTGTATGTTGATAGATTTTTTGAATTACCTTGGCACATCTTTCTCCAGTATTATAATTAGGAATACCATAATTTTCCAATACTTCAATCGCTTCTTTCACTAATCTCCCAGCCATAAAATTAGCAAAAATAGGAATTTTAATTTCTTCTTTTATTTTTCCCAATGCAGTAGCAATGACAGTAGAATCCATGGAAGAGGTGGGCACAAATATAGCAATAATGGCATCATACTCTGGAGCAATTTTTTTACTTACTTGGCAAAAATTATCAGCTTCACCATAGGCAAGCAGATCAAAGGGATTACCTAAGGAGACATGGGGAGGAAGAATCTTTTTCAGGTTGTTTCTCAAAACTGCTGATGGCTCAGTAACAACTAAACCTAATTCTTCCAGTTTATCAACTGCTAATACTGCCGGACCTCCAGAATTAGTAATAATTCCAATTCTATTGCCTTCGATTCTCGTATAGTAATTTAATGCTCGGCACAGATCAAACATTTCTTCCACACCCTCTACTCGTAAAATGCCAGCCTGGTGAAAGGCGATTTCGTAAATTTGGTCTTCTCCAGCTAAAGAGCCAGTATGAGAAGAAGTAGCTCGCATGCCAGCCTTACTTCTTCCAGCTTTAATGGCAACTATTGGTTTTGTAGAAACAGTTTTACCAGCCTGGTATAAAAATTCTCTACCCTTAATCAATCCTTCCATATAAAGAGCAATGGCTTTAGTCTGAGGATCGTTTTCAAAGTAGGCAATTAAATCTATCTCGTCTACATCACACCTATTTCCAAAACTAACAAATTTAGAAAAACCAAAATTTAACTCCTCAGCCATCATTAAAACAGCCCCACCTAAGGCACCGCTTTGAGTTATGAAGGCAGTGTGACCTGGTAAAGCACGTACTTCAATACTGGCAAATAAATTATTTTCCGTATTCATTATTCCTGCACAGTTAGGACCAATAATTCTCATCTTATATTTTTCAGCAATCCTTTTTATCTTTTTCTCATCTGCTATGTTGCCTACTTCGGAAAATCCTGCGGATATAATAACAATCCTTTTAGTACCCTTTTTGCCTAAATCTTCCAGTAGAGGAGGAATATATTGACCAGGTATGGCTATTATTGCTAAATCAATCTCTAAATCCCGATAATCAGAATATATTTTTACTTGGAATATTTCTCCGGTACTACCTGGACTTATCGGGTAAATTTCTCCCTTAAATCCACCTTCCACCACATTTTTTACTATTTCATATCCTGTTTTACCCTCTTTCATAGAAGCAAATACCGCTACAGAAGAGGGATAAAAGATATTTTTCATATCAATAATCCTTCTGCCGTTCTATATCCTTCCAGAAAAGCATCTGTATTCTTTTTTATCTCATGAGGAATATTCTTTTTTAAAACTTCAATCATTAGTTCTTTTTTAAAAGAAGAAACAAAAGAAACAGCTCCCAACATAACGATATTTTCTGCAATAGGAAGTCCAATCTGTAAAGCAATATTGGCAGCATCTATACTGATTAACATAGCTTTCAACTTTTTGAAAACCTCTTCCATCTTTTGTAATGTGGGATATGTTTCCGGATTTATCATAATATCTATGGGATAGACCTTGCTCTTATTTAAAATGACTGTACCCCCCGGTTTAATAAATTCTGCAGCCTTTAGGGCCTCGGACATTTCCAGAGCTGCAACAACATCAGCAGAATAAGGAGGTATCCTTGAACTAAATGCATCACTTATTCTAACTTCACAATGAACTGCTCCACCTCTTTGAGCCATGCCAATTTGTTTAAAAAACTTCACTTTTTGCCCTTCTTCCATAGCATAAGCTGTAATGATTTGCCCTAATCTAATTACTCCCTGACCTCCGACGCCAACTAAATATAAATTATTCAACATCTTCTATCACCTCTATTGCCCCTGTTGGACAGGTATACTGACATAATCCACAACCAAAACAATCAGTAGTAATCTCCATAAAAGCTTTGCTATGTTCAGTTTTGGGATGAAATATCATTGCTGGACAAGCTAATTGATTTAAACAAATGCGGCAACCGGTACATTTACTTATATCAACCTTGAACTTATTAAGTTTCACTCTTCTTCTCTTTGCCTGCAGGGCACATTCCCGACGAGATATTACCACTGAAACACCAGGATATTCTATTGCTTCTTCAATAACTTTTATAGATTCCTCAGGATTATAAGGATCGATAATATTAATTTTATCTACTCCACAACCCTGGCAGATATTCACAAGATCCACTCTTTTGGTATCAGTCTCATTCAAATAAATAGTTCCAGGATTTTCTTCAAAACCGGTCATGGCAGTCCATCCATTATCCAAGATGATTACAGCTAAAGGAACCTTTTGATACACTGCATTAATCAAGGGGGGGATACCAGCATGAAAAAAGGTAGAATCACCAATAGTAGCGACAACAGGTTTTTTTATGCCAGCCCACTTAAATCCTTGTGCCATACCGATACTGGCACCCATAGCAACTTCAGTCCAGCAGCTTTCAAAGGGCTTATTCATTCCTAAGATAGTACAGCCAATATCCCCCGTAATAATGATTTCATCTTTTTTGTACCTTAAATTTTTAATAGCTTTATTGAGGGCATAATAAGTCCCTCGATGGGGGCAGCCGGTACAAAAAGAGATGGGGCGCTTAACCTGTAATTTTTTGGTATCCTTAATTATTTCCTGATTATTTTCTATGGCAAACTTTTTCTGGTAAAGGGCTTCCAGGCCTTTCTTGATATCGGTAAAGGAATAGTCTCCTATCAATGATAAGGTCTTATCAAGTTTACCCATAATTTCTACTTTTTTACCTATTTGGAAAGCCAATCTCATTACTTCTGTTTCTATGAGTGGCTCTAATTCTTCCAAAACTAATAACCGGTCAACAGTTTTTAAAAATTCCTTAATTCTATCCTCAGGTAGAGGGTGTACTAATCCAATCTTTAGCCAGGATATTTCTATTGGAAATCTCCTTAATACCTCCCGCAGAGTTCCCTCCACCGCTCCACTATAAATCACTCCATATTTAGTATTAGCAAAGTGCGTTTCATTTACCTTAATTCCCGATTCAGTAATATAAGAATCACCAATTTTGAGGGATTCAGCTAACCTATCAAGTGCATCCCGATGTTGTGCCATACAGAGAGCTGCGCCTGCTTTGGTATATTTGGTTATATCATGCTTAAAATATGTTTCTCTCTTTTCAATTGTCATTTTTTTACTTATTTCTACATCAGAGGCAGTATGAGAAATATCTGTGGTTGATCTTAGTAGAACAGGCCCCTGTATTTTTTCAGAAATGTCAAAAGCTGCTTTAACATAATCCAGGCATTCTTGCTGAGAAGCAACATCAAGCATAGGTACAATCATTGATCTTGCATAATACCGGGAATCCTGCTCTGCCATTCCGGCATGTACTCCCGGATCATCAGCCACAAAAATAACTAATCCACCAGTACAACCGCTATAAGCAACATTGGCTATAGAATCTGAAGCTACATTCAATCCAGACATTTTCATAGTAACCAGGGCTCTCTTTCCTGCCCAGGCAGCACCCGCGGCTATTTCAAAAGCTACTTTTTCATTTATACTCCACTCAATATGGAAATCTAATTCTTTTCTTTTCGCCATTAGGCTTAAAATAACCTCTGTTGAGGGGGTACCAGGATAGCCAGCAACCACTTCCACCCCTGCTGCCATTGCTCCTTCAGCAATGGCTTCATTACCAGTAAGTAATTTTTTCAAACCTATTTCTCCTTTCTGCTCTTCTACTCTATCTAATTATTTCAGTTAAAACCTGAATAAATTTTTCATTTTCAGAGTGAGTTCCGATAGTCACCCGAATAAAAGTAGGAGTTCCATATATTTTTCCAGGTCTAACAATAACTCCTTTTCTTAAACACTTTTCAAAAAATAATTGGCTATCTTCTTTTAAATCAATAAAAATAAAATTTGTTTCAGTGGGAAGGTAGAATAAATTGAGTTTATCTAACTCTTGGTAGAGATATTTCTTACCTTCTTTGTTTACTTTTAAAACCTGCTGATAATGAGTCTCATCATCTAAGGAGGCCAGGGCAGCAACTTGAGCCAGCCGATTAGTAGTAAAAGGATTAACTACCCTTCTTAGGTAGCCAATTAATTCTGGTTTGGCAATACCATAACCTATTCTAATTCCGGCTATCCCTGCTATTTTGGAGAAGGTACGCAGGATGATTACGTTCTTCCCATCTAAAACATAAGAAAGGCTATCAGGATAGTCCTTATCTTCTACATAGTCATAGTAGGCCTCGTCGAAAACGACAATGACATCTTCAGGAATCTGTCTCATCATCTTATCGACTGAATTTTTCTTTACAATTGTACCGGTTGGATTATTGGGATTACAAAGATAAATCATTTTACTTTTCCCAGTAATTCTTTTAGTTATTGCCTCCAAATCAAAACAGAAATCTTTTAATCTGACTGTAACGAACTCTCCACCCATAATTTTGGTAATGGTTTCATAGGCAGGGAAGGTGGTTTCACTTGTCATAACTTCATCACCCTGGTTAATAAAAGCCATGCCAGTAAGGTCAATAATATTGTCTGCTCCATTACCAATAATAATAAAATCTTCACTGATATTTAATTTTTTTGCTAATTTCTCTCTTAATACTCTACTGGTACCTTCGGGATAAAAATTAATATTTTTAATTTCTCTTTCGATTGCCTCTATCGCCAAAGGTGATGGCCCTATGGATGTTTCATTGGACTCTAACTTAACTACTTCTTTCAATCCTAATTCTCTTTGGACCTCTTCAATGGATTTCCCTGGAATATAGGGTTTTAAGTTCAGGATACCTTTTCTGGTAAGATACTTTACTTCTACCATTTCTTTCTCCTCTTTTTCTATTTGATATTTATTTGTATAGAATATGAAGTATAAACATTATTGAATCATTTTATTTTCAGACTAAAACAAAATAGGAGGAGCTCTTTGCTCCCCCTAATAACTAATATCTCTGGGCATATTATTTTATTTAGTTTTATTTTAACACTATTTTTTCTTTATGTAAATATTTTTCTTAAATACAAATTTAACATTCTAATCAAATCATTAAAGCTAAACAGGATTGATTTCCAGACCTATGGCTTCATGTTCAAATCCTTTGATTGGTGCTCCTATCGTGCCATAGATACCTACTGCTATCCATTCTCCTAAATCTTTTTTAGTGGTATCCATAGGGCCTCTTAACACCACAAATTTTACACCTACAGTTCTCAGTAGATTACCAATGCCAATCTCCCCCCTGCAGAGACCTCTTAAGGCATTTAAAGCAGTATGGTAAAGAGCATGTTCTTCTCTATAGCTATCTTTTAGAATGATTTCTGCTCTTTTGGCTGCTGTTTCTATAGCACCAATTACTGCATTGCTATCCATGGTACCAGCTTTACCTATACAATAGGTATAGCCTGCTTGGGTAATCTTTTTGATAAGTTCTTTTTCTTCTTCTTCAGATGATATTAAAAGTAGGATGGTTAATTTCCCGATTTTAGCCAAGCTGGATATTCTCCTAATTATTTCGAAATGATTTGATTGATAATTTTATTGTAGTTTAAACTACTTAGAAAGTAAATTAAATAATCGAGTATATTTAATACTCAGAATTTTAATCTTTGAGCAAGAATAACGCTAACTATCAGTATGATGCCACCTAAAATTTGTATTAACTTAAACGACTCATTTAAAAAAACAATTCCCAGAAATCCATTTATGACTGGCATAAGCATGGTCATCAGGTAATAATAGGTCACGCTGGTAATTTTAAGGGCTTGATTCATAAAAAGAATCACTAGTCCCTCAAAAATACCTATAATACATATAATGAACAAACTATCTGTAGAAAAAATATTAACTTTAAATAGTATACCTACTAAAATAGAATAAAACGCACTACTTGAAATGACACCCCAACTAATGAGTTCGGGAGGAATGTATTGATTAACTATCTTTTGAGCCATGGCGAATGAAGCAAAAAAGAATGCACCCATGAGAATAAATAAGTCACCAGCCCTTGGAATGATAATTTGACCTTCTGTACTTACCAGATAAACTCCTAGAAAAGAACTCACAATCAATAATAACATTTGCCAGTACATTCTTTCACCCATAAAAAAGAAAGATAAAATTGTAGAAAAGATAAGGGTACTCCTGATAATAAAACTATAATTTATAGAGGTAGTAAAACGGAGCCCATAAGTACTAGCTAGATAAGCAGCAAATAAGAAGAATCCTGCTAAGAAAATCATTTTCCATTCAGAAATTTTAATTTTCTTGATTTGGATAATATATTTCTTCTGGAACAGGAGAAGATTTATAGTTAACATAATAGCAGCTATGATCATAAATTGTAATAATAATCTTAGAGGATCGATATTACCCAATAGAGCAATCTTCTTAAAAAAAATAGCCATTGAAGATGAAAATACCGCTAAGAAGCAATAGAGTGCTTTTTTAGAAAACATATCCTATCCAATTCCCGGGATTTCTAGTTTTTTCTCTAAACTATGAAGTATTTTAGTAATCACAGAGACCATAAATAAATAGAAGGCACCCACCACCAGAAAAACTAAGGTATATTCAAAATAACGTGAAGCAATTATTTTCCCCGCGCCAGTTAATTCAACACAGGTAACCATAAAAGCCAAAGAAGAATACTTTACTAAATAAATTATTTCATTGGAACACCCAGGAATAGATCTTCTTAAAGCCTGGGGAAGAATAATGGATAAAATGGCAGTAAATTTGGTCATCCCTAAAGCTTCTGCCGCCATCATCTGCCCACTTTTTATAGATTGAATAGATCCTCTAATATATTCCGAATGGTAGGCACCGCTGCAGAGAATAAAACCAATAATTGCTGCCGCAAATGGGGATAAAAATATATTAACAGAAGGCAAGCCATAATAGAGGATAAATAGTTGCACCAACAAAGGTGTGCCTCTAAAAAATAAGGTATATAAGGTACAAAAAAATGAAACCAGTTTATTCCCATATACCCGACCCACAGCTATAAATATACCACATATATAACCAAAGGGAATGGCAAAAACAATCAGCCTCAGGGTAACTCCTAATCCATCTAATAAAGGAGGTAAAAGTATTTTAGAAATAAAATGCATAATATTCATTTATTATTGGCCGTCTCTCCATAAAGCTCAGCTATTTTACAGATAAACTTTCTAGTACGCTCATGATCCGGATTGGTAAAAAGCTTGTGAGGGGTTCCCTGGTCAATAATCTTCCCCTCTTCAATAAATATAATTTCATTTGCTACCGAACGAGCAAATCCCATTTCATGGGTAACCACTATCATAGTCATTCCCCCCATGGCTAAATTCTTAATAACTTCTAATACTTCTCCGATAAGTTCTGGATCAAGGGCAGAGGTAGGTTCATCAAAAAGCATAACAATAGGATCCATAGCCAGGGCTCTCGCTATAGATACTCTCTGTTTTTGTCCACCTGAAAGTTGTGCTGGATATAAATGAGCCTGTTTTTCTAAGCCGACACGTCTTAATTCTTCTATTGCTTTTTCTTGGGCTTCTTTTTTATCCATCTTTTTCACTTTAATTAAAGCTATTTCTACATTTCTCAGGGCATTTAAATGGTCAAACAAATTAAAATCCTGAAAGACCATACCTATTTTCTGACGAAAACGATTAATGTCTTTCATATGCTGGGTTACTTCTTCATCTTCTAACCAGATACTCCCCTTATCAGGAATGGTTAACTGGTTAATACATCGCAGAAGGGTACTTTTTCCACTACCTGAAGGACCAATGATAACTTTGGTTTCACCTTTTTTGATTTCGAAAGAAATTCCTCTTAGTATTTCATTGGTATTATAACATTTACATATATTTTCTACCCGTAAAATAGCTTTAGCATTTTTTGATAACTTACTCAAATACTATCTCTCCTCTCCATAGCCAGGGGTTTTGACTTTGTTTTCTAATATATTAAGTAGCTTTACTCCACCATAGGTTAGAATAATAAAAATAATTCCAGCCAGAAAATAAACTGGCATAGGTTGATAAGTTCGAGTAGCAACAAAGTTTGCTCTAGTTAATATTTCCATTACCCCAATAGCATAGGTAATTGCGGAATCTTTTAATAAAATAGCATATTCATTAGACCAACCAGGTATAGAAATTCGTAAGGCTTGAGGTAATATGATATTAAATATTGCGGTATACTTTTTCATACCTAATGATAAAGCAGCCAGCATTTGTCCTTCGCCTATTGACTTAATGCTACCCCTAAAAATTTGAGACTGATAGGCAGCGCTTCTTAAACCTAAAACTAAAATAGCAGAAGTAAAAGCAGACAAATTAAGTTGTATAAGAGTAAATAATCCAAAATAAAAAAGAAAAAGAAGAACTAAAACTGGCAATCCTCGAAAAAACCAAACATATAGTGAAATTACACCAGATATAAATTTATTACCATATACCTGCCCTACAGCCATGGGAACACCAAGCGCAAAACCCAAACCTAATGCACCACAAACTAATCCAATGGTAATTATAGAACCATTAATTAAGTAGGGATAGGTTTGATAAATTAGCATAATATTTTCTCTCATCATTATTTCACTTTGCCTTATTAACTTCCAAAATTATATAAAAACTATCAACATTTGCTGATATATAAAAATAATTTCAGGGATCAAGTCATTATTACTCAGAAATAACTTGACCCCTATCTATTTATTGTTCAGAAAAGTATTTAATTATCAATTCATCCCATACATCTGATTTTTTCAATTTTTCTATCCCTTCATTCAGTATCTCTTTCAATTCCTGATCTTCTTTCCGTACTGCAATACCATAAGCTTCGCCGGTTTTGATTATGCCAACAATTTTTACAGGCTGTTCTTTTCTAATAGCGTCCTCTACCATAACATCATCCATCATTGCTGAATCAATTCTGCCATTGACTAAATCTTGCACAGCTAAAGAAAAACCTTCATATAACTTTAAATTATCTTTTGCTAGTATTCCTGTATTTACTAAATAATCCTCTATCCACATTGCTGCCGTGCATCCCCGTTGTGTACCTACAACATAATCGCCGCATAAGGCAGCAATAATGTTAAGGTCTGAATCTTTTCTAACACACAGTGCCTGATCAATCTCCCAGTATGGAATAGTAAAATCAACCTTCTCTAATCTCTCTGGCGTGATGGACATTCCAGAATAAACCATATCGATTTTTTTTGCTAGTAAACTTGAAACAATGCCATCCCAGGCAGTGGGCTGATGCTTTACTTCGAATCCCATCTCTTTGGCAATCCAATTTAGGCATTCTACATCAAAACCAGCTGGATTCCCTTTTTCATCCACATAAGCAAAGGGAGGATAATCCGCATCAATACCATTAATATACACTTTATTGGCAAATACATTCGCACTACTTATTAGAAAAAATACTAGAAGACTAACTATAGCTATTATAATAAGTCCCTTATTTCTCATTTCTTCACCTCCTCTCTTTCTATATTTCTTCTCTTATTTTAAATTAACTTTATTATTTTTCTCAAAAGGTTAAGAAAAATTTATTGTTTAAACTTACATTTCTTGCCGTTTATATTATACAATGTAATTTTGGCTTATTCAAACCTTCTAATTCTCTCTTCCATACACCTGATGAACTGCTATCATGTTATAAAGTTACAAAATATTTAACAGTAAAATTGATAAAAATATGAATAAGAAAGGCTGGCCAAAATGACTTTCCCCGATAGGCAATCCATCCAAACCATAAACCAGTTATGATACAGGATAGTGTTTCTATCTCAGGTTTACCCAGATGCATTAATACGAAGGGCACCATCTGAATGACAATACTTGCCTTACCAAATCTTTCCTTTAGTCCAAATAGCAAAAAACCTCTTAGTAAATACTCCCAGGCTAATAGGGTTGGTACTGTTAGGCTGAAGAATTCATAGTAGTCAAATCCCTTTCCATAATATTGATGAATCTGGGAAAATTGGGAGGCAATAAGCAAAACAGGTATGCATATAACTATAGTAATAACCACATAATTTAACCAGATACGATAATTCCCTAAACCAAAACCGTAATATAAAGGATTCTCTTTCAATACAAAGCGAATAACAAAAACCGGTAATACTATAAAATAGAAAATATAGCTTAAGGCTAGCGAAGATCTGATAGGTCTATACCACTGTAGGGTAAGGGAAAGAGTTGCTACTCCTAGTACGATAATAACTTGATAATTTTCCGTAATAAAACTCTTAATTTCCTGGTACTCCCGGGATAAAAACTTCATAATAATAACACCATTCCTTATGTTTTATTTATCCTGAGGAATGATAATTTTTAGCAATATTTTCTCCTCAGGGTATTCAAGGGGAATCCTTCCCCTTGAAAACTCCTATAATTGATATTAAGCTTAATATTTATTAATTCCTTAAATATTTTAGGGTAATACTCTTTTATAATAAGCCCTCTTTCCCCCAAGCCACCAAGTTGGTTTATATGGTACTGACATTTTTTTAAAAGTTAACTGAGTATATATTGTATTATCCCTTAATTTAGAACAGAATACTTGTGGGTATCTGATATTTTTTCTGATACCGAATAAATATTCGGTATTCTTCTATCTCCTTAATTATAAGATAACATTTTTTTGATATAATATATATTATCAAAGATTAATTTCTTTTCCTATTTTTTTATTACTTCTACTACACTTTAATTGAAAAATATCCCATTTTGTGTCACAATGGTTAATAGGTTAATTTATTATTAAAAAGTAATAATACTGGTAAAAAAGAGGTGGTGTGACAGGAAAGATAAAGATTGTTCAAATATTAATTATAACTCCTACTTCAGTAAGATAGCTATTAGAAATGCCTTTGACAAAAATGTACATTAAACCGTTAAAATAAATAATATTTTGGGAGGTTTATGTTTATGAGAAAATTTCTATTTACTACCTTAATCATTTCACTTATACTTCTATTATGCCTTAATGGAAATGTATTAGCTCAGAAAAAAGTTCTGCATATTTACACCGCTTTTGACACAGAAGAAGCCAAATATTACATTGACGCCTTTGAAGAAGAAACTGGCATAGATGTCCAGTGGGTGAGATTGTCTTCTGGTGAGGTCCTAGCCAGAATTGAAGCTGAGGCCAGTAATCCACAAGCCAGCGTCTGGCATGCTGGCTCCAACACCTCGCATATTAATGCCGCTTCTAAAGGACTACTGGAGCCCTACAAACCCAATACTGATTTTGAATTACCTGGATTATTCCATGCTAATGATTGGGCTTGGACTGGATTTTACAGTGGTGCAATTGGATTTGTTACCAATACTAATTTCTTGGAAGAAAACAACATGGAACCACCAAAGAGCTGGGATGATCTGCTTCATCCCAAATTGCAGCAGAATGTAGCCTTAGCTTATCCTTATACTTCAGGCACCGCTTATACTACCTTTGCTACCCTGGTTCAGATGTGGGGTATGGAAAAAGCTCTTGATTGGTGGGAAAAATTTGACCGACATAGTATTTTCCAATATACTCAGTCAGGTACAGCTTGCATAGGAATGGTCGGATTAGGTGAAATTGCAGTAGGGATAGCTTTTTCCCATGATATTTTAGCCAAGGGTATTAATACAGGCTATCCTGTAGTTATGACTTTCCCTGAAGATGGAACTGGATATGAAGTAGGCGGACTTTCACTTATCAAAGGAGGCCCTGAACCAGAATTAGGAAAACAGTTTATTGACTGGTGTTTCCAAGTCAAAGCTCAAGATCTATTTCAGAAATACAGTAGGCTTCCGGTTAATCCCAAAGCGACTGTTGCCGAAGGATCGGTTACCCTGGATGAAGTTTTTCTGATTGATTATGACCATATCCTGGCTGGTGAAAGCAAGGATGAATGGGTTGCTGCCTGGAGAGACAGAATTGGTAAATAATCTTTCTAATACTTGCTATTACTCAGTTGATTAATTATCCCCCTGCTACCAATCCACCTGGTATGTAACATGTTGGATTGGTAGCAGGGGTTCTTTTGGATCAAACTCCTAAAATAAAAGATGTTTTTCTTTGAATGAAATAAAGATGCTTATAATTAATAATTAAGAAAGAAAAGAATATAAGATGGATAGTAGTACTAAAAATAGACAAATAAAGGAAATAATCGCTCAGCTAAAAATAATCTGGAAGGAACCAATACTTTTTTTCCTTATCGTAATTATTTTTTATTTTTTAATTACCTTCATTGTATTTCCAATATTTCAGGTTGTTAAAAACAGTATGTATATTGGGGGAAAATGGGATTTCTCTAACTATATTGCTATTTTTTCCAAGAGATATTTCATCCAACCATTTATCAATAGTATACTTCTGGGTATTTACACTGCCACTATTGGAACAATAGCTGGATTTACTTTTGCCTACGCCCTGACTAGAACTCCCCTCCCTTTTAAAAATTTTTTCCGTCTTACTGCAACTTTTCCTATTATATCTCCCCCTTTTGTAGTGGCCCTAGCTGCTATTTTGCTTTTTGGGAGAGCAGGAAGCCTAACTCCCTGGTTAAAAAGTTTAATTGGTAATTATTCCATCTATGGATTAGCAGGTCTTGTTTTAGTGGAGACTATTGCTTATAGTCCTACCGCCTTTATGGTATTATATGGAGTATTACAGGCCATTGATCCTTCTTTGGAGGAAGCCTCAATGGATTTAGGAGCTTCCTGGGCAAAGGTATTTTCAACTATAACTCTACCACTGGCAACTCCTGGTATTGCCAGCGCCTGGTTATTAGTCTTCATTCAATCAATGGCTGATTTTGGTAATCCTATGGTTATATCCGGTAATTTCAGGGTTCTTTCGGTTCAAGCCTATCTACAAATTACCGGAATGTATGATCTTCCCCGTGGCTCTACATTAGCTATGTTATTGCTTCTCCCAACTGCTACTGCCTTTTTTCTTCAAAGATATTGGGTTTCTCGAAAATCTTATGTCACAGTTACCGGTAAACCAACCGGTGCTACAGTAAAAAATTTAAATTGGTTCATTAAATTACCAGTCTATGGTGCCTGTATCCTTTATGCAGGAATTGTCTTGTTATTTTACGGTACTATTGTATATGGATCCTTTCAAACCTTATGGGGCGTAAATCCAACTTTGACCTTAAAGAACTATGTAGAAATGTTCGAAGTTGGTAAAAATTACCTCTATGATTCTGTGTTTTTATCGTCTGTTGCTACACCCATTACCGGGATAGTGGGAATGTTTATCTCTTATCTAATTATTCGGAAAAAATTTATTGGTCGTAGTCTAATGGAATTTATATCTATGCTAACCTTCGCCGTTCCAGGAACAGTTGTTGGAATTGGTTATATCCTCGCCTTTAATCAAAAATCAGCTTTAATGCCGGTTATTTTAACCGGAACTGCCTGGATTATTATTATATTATTAATTTTCCGGGATATGCCAGTTGGCATTCGTTCTGGCATTGCAGCCTTACAGCAAATTGATCCGGCTATTGAAGAGGCTTCTACTGATTTAGGTGCTGACAGTAATACTACCTTTCGTAAAATTACCCTGCCTATGATTGCTCCTGCCTTTTTCTCAGGATTGGCATTCGGTTTTGTAAAAGCCATGACTGCCATAAGTGCAATCATCTTTGTTGTCTCTGGAAGGTGGAATCTTGTTACTATTGCTATACTTGGTTTTGTAGATAATACCCAATATGCTCGTGCTGCTGCTATGAGTATTATTCTTATTATCATCATCTTAATTGCTCTGGGTGTTATACAATTTCTGGTAAATAGAGTTGGCAAAGGCGTTAGATTGACTACTATTATTGAGTAAATTAAAAGTATATAAGCAGAAGGGATCGAACATGAAAAATGATTTTTTGGAATTGAAAGAATTGGTAAAAATCTTTGGCGGCAGTAGAGATGCCGTTACTGCTGTTGATAGGGTAAATTTAAAAGTTAAAGAAGGAGAACTGGTCACTCTTTTAGGTCCTTCCGGCTGCGGAAAGACTACTATACTGAGAATGATTTCTGGTTTTGAATTACCAACCTCCGGTAAAATATATATTGATCGGGAAGAAGTAACTTTAACTCCTCCTAATAAGAGACCTACTGCTATGGTTTTTCAAAACTACGCTCTTTTCCCTCATATGACTGTTGCTCAAAATATTGTCTATGGATTGAAAATTCATGGTGAATCCCATCATGCAGCTATGGAAAAGGCAGAAAGAGTCATGAAGCTGGTTGGTTTAGAAAAACTTGGTAATCGCTCTCCTTCTCAATTATCCGGAGGACAGCAGCAACGAGTTAGCTTGGCTCGTTCCTTAATTATGGAACCAAAGGTATTATTACTTGATGAACCACTCTCCAATCTTGATGCCAAACTGAGAGTTACTATGCGCCTGGAAATCAGAAAATTACAACAGAGAGTCGGGATTACCTCTATTTATGTAACACATGACCAATTGGAAGCTATGTCTCTTTCCGACAGGGTAGTAATTTTAAAAGATGGAAGAATCCAGCAAATAGGAACCCCACAGGAAATATATGCTCGTCCCAATAATCGGTTTGTAGCAGATTTCATTGGCAAAGCTAATTTTCTAAATACCTTTATAGAAAAGGTAATCTCAGACAAAGAGGTAGTAATTAATCTATTGGGTCAAAGGATTGTAATATCTGAAGTAAATAAAACATTTAACAAGGATGACAGGGCTCTACTTGTCTTACGACCTGAATCAATCGGACTGGAAAAAAAGAAGCCGGATACTATTTTTGGTACTATTCACGAGATTGTATATCTTGGCAATCAGGTAACTTATCTGGTAGATATTGCTGGACAGCTGGTTACTGTGGAAGTATCAAATCCTCAAGAATGTGAATTATTTCAAAAAGGTGAGGAGGTCAGTATAAAATTGCCTCAGAAAAGTTTGCACTTATTGCCCTGGGAAGAAGATTTATGAAACCGGCAATCTGTATTGAAATGCTCTATCCTGAATTACTTCTGGCGGAAAAAATAAAGGAAATCTCTCAAGTCGGATTTCCTTTTTTGGAATTCTGGGACTGGAGAGATAAAGATATTCCTTTAATCAATTCTCTGGATCAAAAGTATGATATTAAGGTAGTAAATTTTAGTGGTCAACGCCTAGGAAGCTTAATAGCCAGCACTACCCACCATGAAGTCTTTTCAGATTTAGAAGAGGCAATTATAATTGCCCAACAATTGAATTGCCCTAACTTAATGTTACTCACTGATCAATTGGGAGAAAAAGGGAAGGTAGAAAATAGTTATCCCGAATTATCCCCGGAAGAAAAATACTATAATATTATCTCCGCTTTAAAAAAAGCGATTAACATAATCCCCGATTCTATCACCCTGTTATTAGAAATACTTAATACCAGAATAGATCATCCCGGATATTACTTACACAATATCGATATAGCATTTAAGATTATTCAGGAAATCAATCATCCCCACCTAAAAATTTTGGCTGATCTTTATCATATTGGCACCATGGGATTTGATTTGAAAGAAGTGATTGAAAAATACCTGCCCAGCATTGGTTATTTTCACATTGCCGATATTCCGGGACGTCATGAACCTGGTACAGGTGAAATTAACTGGTATTCAATACTTCAATTATTAAAAGAAAAACATTATCAAGGATTTATCGGTTTTGAATACTCACCTGCTCAGGACTCCCGTGAATCATTAATAAAAATAAAACATCTCTGGCAAAAAATTTTTCCCTGAGTAAAAATTATTTTATAATTCACTGTTGATATTTTTCTTGAATTAGCATCTCCACATCGGTAATAGGTCTTCGAAATGGTCCCTCTGCTTCCATCTTGAGGCTGGTTAATGCTGCTGCCCAAATCGTTGCTTCTTCGGGTGAAGAATGAATTCTTTTGCATATATAGGAAGCAAGGCAGGTATCACCTCTTCCGCTTCTTCCTTTTAATTCCCTTGGATAAAATGAAGCTTCATAAAATTTTCCTTCAACCCACACCAGTACGCCATCCTTATGGGTAATAATAACTTCTCGGGGACCCATAGCATGTATCAATAGAGCTGCCTCTTTAATAACTTTTTTTCCAGTAAGCAATTCTGCTTCTACTGCATCGGTCTTTATAATATCAATATTTGATAGTATTTCTTCTTGTTCCAGCCATGGTCTGGCAACGAGTTTTCCATTATCATTAATGCGGATAAAGCTCTGTATATCAGCCGCTAAAATTGATTCCTTTCTGGCTAACAATTTAATAATTTCTGAAGGAACCTCCTCCCGCATAGATGCGCCAACCACAATCACTTCTGCTTCTATAGGATTGACTTCTTCTGCGCTAAAGGCTCCCGCCCAGCTACTGACATAAATTACTCTTTCATCCGGATTTTCAGAGGGATATACCAGCTTAAGGCAGGTAGATTGGGGGGTCCATTCAACCGAAACATCTATTCCCATTTTTTCCAACTCCTGAATTACTCCACCATCTTCTGGTGCAAGCCTGGTAATTGCCAATGTCTTTAAACGCATAGCAGCAGCTACATGGGCACCGTAATTAAAAGCACCTCCATTGATTACTCTTTTACCAGTGGAAGACACTATAGTATCTTTAGTATAATGACCCAGAAAGGCTATTTGATAAGCATTACCCAAAATTATTTACTCCCATTCATAATTATAATAAAATCGATTCCTATGGAAAAATTAACTTAAATATTCAATGGTCTGGTTAATTAACTCTCTTAGCTCTTTTACCTCTAATTTTTGTACTTCTTCAGCAAAAGGTTCAAAAGAGATAATACCATCATATCCTCGTTGGACAAAGAAATCTATCTGTTCTTTATTCTTTAGTTTATCCCTTTTAAAATCCATATTTCGATGTTCGTCCCTGTACTGTTCAGGAGAAAGTTCTGCAGTGACCGCTGAGACGTGTATCAATCCGGTACATTTAATATCGTACTCCTTACTGAGGGAGTTTAAATCATCAGGTCCAAGAAAATGATGAAAGGTATCATATACAATTTTATATCCTTCATATCCTGTTTCCTTAATCGCTTTCATGGCTAAAATAATGGAAGCTAAAGAACTGGTTGCAAAACCGAGGGGCTCAATATACCCCATAAGGCCATTCTGCTGGAATAAAGGAAGTAATTCTTTTAATATCAGTACTGTCTTTTTATAGTATACTTCCCGACTTCGAGGCATTTGGGAAACATCAGCTTTGTTAAATGGACACATAATGAGAACCTGACAATTAATCTCCTGGGCTAATATCAGCAGATTTTTTAACTCTTCCCTTACCCTATCTATCTCTTCTAAGTAATTAAACTGCTGTATTGCATCAATGGAACAGATTTGAATATTATAACGTCTGGATAGATGCCTGATTTCCTGAGTAGAGTAATTATCAATTATCTTATTAGCATTAGCAGGTAAATCATTGCGTAATTCAACATATCCTAATCCTAAATCATTGGCCAGCTGAAAAAAGTCCTTGATATCCAGAGTAGGACAGATAATCCTATTTAATCCAAACTTATTACGTTCAATCATGCTAAATATTCCTTTCTCTTTGATGTATATTTATTCGCATTTCTGATTATTACAATAACTAAATTCTAATTGGAGATGAGGATGAGAAATATGAAAATCACTGGCTAGGATTTCTTCCACTTTTTTTCTAATCTGATCTGCTTCACTTACCTTCATATCCTGTTTTAGAGTAATGTGACTTTCAAAAAGGTATTTTTGTTCATCAATCTGCCAGACATGAGTATGATGAAGACTGTTGACCTGAGGAATTGATTCAATTTTCTTTTTAATCTCCTCGATATCAATTTGTACAGGAACTCTTTCCATTAAGATAAGGGTACTTTGCTTTAAAACCTGATACCCCTGAATAAGTATAAATAAACCAATAATAACTGTTAAAAGTGAATCGATGAAATAAAAACGGTAAAAGTAAATGATAATACCAGCCACAATCACGCCAACTGAGGAAAGTGTGTCACCTAACAAGTGCAGATAAGCAGAACGCATATTCAGGTTTTGGTGAGTTTCTGGATGAAGTAGATAGACACTGACTAAATCAGCAAAAAAACCAAAAGCACCGACTACGAGCATTAAGGATATGGTAATGTCTTGAGGATTCTTAAAACGTAAATAAGCCTCCTTGAATAGGGAAAAAGAAATTACAATTATTACCGAAGAATTCAGTAAGGCAGCTAAGATTTCTGCCCGTTTATAACCAAAAGTCATCTTTGAATCCGGAGCACGCATTCCTATCTTTCTGGCCAGATAGCTTATTAGTATGGCCATACCATCACTAAAATTATGTAATGCATCAGCAATTAAAGCAAGACTCCCTGATAATAGTCCGCCAATTACTTCTGCCAGACAGATCATGAAATTAAGAATAATAGCGCCAACTATTCTCTTATTACTTTTATTATTCTTATTTGGCTTTGGCCGGTGAATATGTTCATGCATAGTTATCTCTTCAGGACAATAATTTAAAAAAGCTAAGCCTATTATAACATAAGAGAAAGAGAATTAGATGGGGGTAACCTTTAATGATTTAGCTTTATCTGCTACATAATATAGAGAGGGCTATGGAATTTAATTTAGCCTCGCTTCTGTCTGCCCGGGAAGGAATCATAATTGGTACCCCAGCACCGACAACCAGGTTTCCTTGAGGAAATTTAGTATAATAAATGATGCTTTTTCCTAAAATGTTACCACAGACAATATTCGGAACAATTAGAATATCAGCCTTTCCGGCAACGGGAGAGTCAATTCTTTTCTTTTGCGCTGCATATTCCGAAATGGCATTATCCAGTGCTAATGGGCCATCAATGATACAACCAAGTATCTGACCTCTCTGGTTCATCTTGGCCAGAATACCGGCCTGCAGGGTCTCTTCCATATCCGGGTTCACATCTTCGATGGCTGCCAGTAAGGCCACTTTGGGTTTTTCAATGCCCAATTTTTGGGCTACAGTGACTGCATTATTAATAATAGAAACCATGGTCCGTAAATCCGGTTTGATATTCACGCCTCCATCGCTCAATAAAACCAGACGGCTTTTACTTTCCCTTTGATCTTCAAAGATAAAGACGTTACTGACATGATTTTCAGTTCTTAACCCTGATTCCTTGTTCAGCACAACCTTCAGAAGGGTAGCCGTCTTTATTCTTCCCTTTAACAGAACGCCCCCTTTTTTTACTTCTTCCACCGCTACCGGAGCCTTCTCTTCCTCCTTTTTAATGGCAATAATTTCCTGAATAAAAGAACGATCCCGATATCCCAGCTCCTGTAATGAATGGTCAATTTCTTCTTCTTGACCTACCAATACAGCCTCACCAAATCCTTGATCATAACTGGCTTTTACTGCCTTCAGGGCTTCCAGATCTTCTCCCCCGGCAACCACAATCCGTTGTCTGCCCATGACGGTTATTTCCCGATATAACTGTTTAAAACTGTTGATCATATAGAATCAATATCCTCCTTCATCATCGTTACAAAGCAATCAGTTCATATTTTCATCGTGCATCATCCCTTACAATTTATCAATACCTTTCCTGATTTTTTCTATACCTTGTTTGATCATCTCCAGTGAAGTGGCAAAGGAAAAGCGTAGGTAGCCTTCTCCATATTGACCAAAAGCATTTCCCGGTACTGTTACCACTCCACACTGTTCCAGTAAATATATGGATAATTCTTCCGAACTTTTCCCTATTTCAGTAATATTGGGAAAAGCATAAAAGGCACCTTCGGGAGTAAGACACTGAAAACCTTTAATTTCATTGAATCCAGTCATAAGAGTATCTCGTCGCTCTTGATAAGCTTTGCGCATATTTTCTATATTAAGTTGAGTCTCTTCCTGATGTTGTAATCCATATAAAACTGCTCTCTGAGTAACTGAATTGGGACAAACCGCTGTATTCTGCTGTACCTTAATTATCTCATTAATTAAAAATTCTGGACAGACAAGATAAGCAAGGCGCCAACCAGTCATGGCATAACTTTTAGAAAAGCCAAAAATAGATATGGTTCGCTCTTTCATATCTGGAAAAGAGGCAATGCTGATATGTTTTCTACCATCAAACAATATATCTTCATAAAGTTCATCACTGATTACAAATAAATTATGCTCTATCGCTATTTTAGCAATCTCTTGCAATACTTCTTCCTTGGTTACCATTCCGGTAGGATTACTGGGAGAATTTATGAGGATAGCTTTTGTTTTTGAGGTAACCATACTTTTCAATTCATCAGGATCAATCTGAAAATTATTTGCCTCCCGAATAGGAAGGTATACCGGATTACCTCCGACTAAACTGACCTGGGATCCATAAACAAGAAATCCGGGATCAGGAACAATTAATTCCTCTCCAGGATTGAGCAGGACATAGAATGCGGAAAATAAAGCTTGAGTACCTCCTGCTGTCACTACTATTTCTTCTGTCTTTACTGGAATTTGATTTATTGCTCTTAGTTTTTGTGCCAAGGCTTCTCGCAAATCATAAAAACCCGCATTGGGGGTATAATGGGTATAGCCGTCATCAATGGCTTGCTTGGCAGCTTCGCGAACATGGTCAGGTGTAATAAAATCTGGCTCACCGATACCAAAACTGATTATATCTTTTCTGTTTTGGGCTAAATCAAATAACTTTCGAATTCCGGAAGGTCTAACCTTTTTTAGATTTTTATTTAATTCCATCTCTTCCTCCTTTCTTATCACCTATCTTATTTAAAGCTAACATTTTTTAATTTATTAGAAACAGTAGAAAATTCTTGGTAACCCATTTCTAAAGCTTTGATATTCATATCTATACTGTGAGCTGGTAAATTCTGCTTTATAGATTCAATTATAGCCTCTTTTTTGACCGGAAATTTGGTAGTAGTAAGTGCTGCTCCTAAAATTACTATATTTGCGGTAATAATATGCCCTGCTTCTTGTGCTATTTTCTCAGCATCAATTAGATATAAATTATTTACCTTTTTACTCAGCCTTGTCAGAATTTGATTTATATCTGGATACTCAGAGATACCCAGAGAAACAGTAAAGGGCACAATGGTTGAACAATTGGCAATAATATGAGTGTCTTTCCTAATTACTCTTGTAGCTCTTAATAATTCAGAGGGTTCAAAGGCTAATAATAGATCAGCTGAATACTTTTCAATTAGGGGACTTAAGGCATTTCCTATTTTTAATTCGGTAACAACAGTTCCACCACGCTGAGCCATTCCATGCACTTCACTCATCACCACATTTAATCCCTGGGCCATTGCTGCCTCTCCGATGATAGTGGCAGTCTTGATGGTACCCTGTCCACCTACACCAATCATATAAATTTGATAACATTTCTTTAAGCTCATTTTTTCACCTCAATTGCTTTCTGCGGACATACCTGAATACAATAACCACATTGGGTACATAATAAATAATTAATATGTATTGATCCATCCTCTTTTTTAAAAAGAGCTGGGCAAGTAAACTGTTTCAGGCAAATCTGACAGCGAGTACATCTCTCTTGATTAACCTGATAGGTTAATTTTTCTGTTTCTGCCTTCTTTAACATAATACAGGGGGAACGTGAAATAATTACTGACACACCTTCATACTGTAATCCCTCTTTAAAAACTTCCACGGCCTTATTTAGATTTTCGGGATTTATAATCCTTACATAGCCAACACCAGTAGCTCTGGTCAATTCCTCAATAGATATAGCGGGAACTTCCTCTCCCCACCCGTCTATCGGAATACTTGGATTCGGTTGGCCACCAGTCATAGCAGTGATCTGGTTATCCAGTATTACCACCATGATATTCGCTTTCTGATGCACTGCATTAATCAAGGGCGGAATCCCGGCATGAAAGAAGGTTGAATCTCCAATCAAAGAAACAACCTTTTGTTTGGTAGCTTTACTCAATCCACTGGCAACTCCAATGCTGGAACCCATACAGATACAGTAATCAGCCATATTATAGGGTGGCTGCATGGCTAAAGTATAGCAACCTATATCGTTTGAATAAATAATATTTTCCTTTTTTATTCTCAAATTCTGGACTGCTTTTTTAATAGCATAAATTGTGGAGCGATGCGGGCATCCTGGACATAGTACTGGTGGTCTTAACGGTGGTTTAATATCCTTAAATTCAATATTCGGTTTCTCTGCTGGTCTTTCTATATTTAACACTTGAGTGAGGGCTTGATAAATAATATCGGGATTATATTCGTAGATGCGAGGCAGTGTCCCATCCAATTTACCATAAACTCTTTTTTGCCATCCTTCCTGCCCTAATAAGGAGAGCATCTCTTTTTCCAAAACTGGCTCTACTTCCTCTATAATAATTATGCTTTCTAAGTTACTTATAAATTTCTTAACTAATTCTCTGGGGAAAGGATAACTTAAACCCAACTTAAGAATATTCACCGGTAAAGACAATTCATTGATAACATCCAGCGCATAGTTAAAGGAAACACCGGAGGAAACTATTCCTACTTTACTGTTACTAATCTTTTTTACTACCCTGTTAACCGGTGAGGTATTGCCTGTTATTTCTAATTTTTGCAGTTTTTCCACCAACTCCTGTCTCAGTTTACGGGCAAAAGCGGGTGCAATATTAAATCTTGTTTCTTCTTTGCTAAAAAATCCTTCCTTCTTTCCAGATTTAATCGGTCCCAGCTGAACTACTCCTCGCATATGAGAAACACGAGTGGTAGTACGAATCATCACCGGTATATTATATTGCTCTGAAACAGTAATACCATATATCATAAAATCCTTCATTTCCTGGGGATTAGAAGGCTCTAAAACTGGAATTCCCGCCAGTTGAGCCATAATCCGGTTATCCTGTTCATTTTGAGAAGAATGCATGGAAGGATCATCAGCAGAAAGAATTATCATACCTCCCCGAACACCAGTATAAGCAGTGCTCATTAAAGCATCTGCAGCAACATTTAGACCAACATGCTTCATAAAAACAAAGGAGCGCAAACCGGAGGCTGCAGCGGCAGCAGATACCTCCAGAGCTACCTTTTCATTTACCGAAAACTCAAAATATAATCCAGACTTTCGGGCAATTTTGATAAGAATATTGCCAATCTCGGAAGAAGGTGTACCAGGATAAGTTGAGGCAAAGGAAATCCCGGCTTCCAGCGCCCCCCTTACTACCGCTTCATTTCCTAATAGAAATAATTTTTCTCCTTGTTTTCCTTCATAAATATCATTAATTTTCAATTCTTCACCCCTCTTCTAATCTCGAATTTATCTTTATTTTTATATCTTAATTATCTATCCAGTCTTAAACATTTGTGGTAACTTTATTTTATCAGTATGATTTTTAAGAGATTTAACCATTCTCTCCAATATATCATTACTCATACGAGCAGTAGGAAGACTGAAGCTCAGGGAGGCAACGATACCGCCATGTTCATCAAAAATGGGTGCAGCAACACAACATACACCAGGACGATACTCCTCACTGACAAAACTATAACCTTCCTTCCGAATTTTTTGGAGGATTTGAATAAGTTGAGCTGTATCAGTGACCGTCTTTGCAGTATAAGACTTCAATCTATTTTTTTTTAAAATATTGGAAATTGTTTTATCATCCTGATAAGCCAATAGTACTCTACCTAAAGCAGTACAGTGAGCAGGCTGGTAAGTGCCAACTTTAAAATCAAGTCTTAGGGCATGTGGGCATTCAATATTGTGTAAATAGACTACCCTGCCTTGCTCCAGAACTGCCAGGTTAACCATTTCCTTATATTCCTGAGCTAATTTTTTCATGTGGGGAATAATCTCCAGGATCCGGATACGCTCATTTAAAGAAATGCCAATCTTGGCAAATTTGTAGGAAAGATAATATTTTCTGGTTTCTGGATTATGAGCTAAATATCCCAGGGATTTCAAAGTTCCTAATAATCTGTAGACTACTCCTTTGGAAAGGTTGGTTTCCTTTATTATCTCAGAGAGAGAATATTCCATTTTACCAGTGGCTAATAATTCAATAATAGAGAAAATATATTTCACAGAGTGAACCGGATATTTGAAGTAATCGGATTGTTCCATAGTTTTATTATTGAAACCTTTTGTTTTAAATAATAAACTATTTTATTATAACATAAATAATATTTCTTGTCTTGGGAATAATAATAAACACTCAATTAGATTGAAAATATTTCCATTAATTAACGGATAGTTAACTTATTAATAGAAGTAATTCAATGGGAGAAAGATTAGGGAGTGAGTAAAAAAATATGGTCAATAATTCTTTTTCATAAAACTTTCTACCTCTTCTCTGGATCCTCGAAAAGGTCCGGGATTAGCCAGTTTAATGGAAGTTAAGGCTACCGCAAAAAGGAGTGAGTGATCAATATCTTTATTCAATCTTTCAGAGAGGTAGGCTGAAAAGCAGGTATCTCCTCTTCCTGTTCTTCCAGATAAATTTTTTGATTTCAAAGGATAGTGACAGAAAGTAAATCCATCATAAGCTAACACTTCACTATGGTGAGTAATGATAATTTCTTTGGCACCCCATTGATAAAGTACTGTTGCCGCCTCTCTGGTATTTGACCGACCGGTTAAAAATTCAGCTTCTGCAGCATCAGTTTTTAAGAAATCGATGTATGGTAAATATTGTTCTTTTTCCTTCCAGTCTTTATAAAAAAGTTTTCCATCCTCTCCAACATTCCGTAAAAATCCCTGTACATCAACTGCAATTTTCCCTTTATCAGAAAAGAATTTAACCAGTTCTGATTGATATTCTCCATAAATAAGACTGGCAAAATGAATAACCCTGGCTTTTAAATCTTTGGGGATTTCCGTAATTAAAAAGGGCTGGGCAATAGCCAGAGCTGTACTTATTCTTCTTTCCCGGCTTTCATCCAGGTAGATATTTCTAATAGAAGTAGTCTTTGGGGAAGAGACGAGAAAAATATTATTTTCAGGAATATTTAATTTCTGAATACAGTCATAATCAGTTTTGCATAACTTAGTTAATACGGCTACCTTATAATCTAAAGAGGAATAAACAGAAGAAGAATATAGGATAGCACCTCCCACATTCTTTTCTTTGTTCTGGGGATAAATATTTTCATCTAAGGAGATATGACCTATGACAAAAAAATCAAACATATTTCACCTTTAGGACTGAAATTCCTTATCTTAGTCTTATAATAATTTCCCAATAAAAACCAGACGCAGCTTCATTATACTATAAAATCAATAATCTTCCTTCCGGATTAAACCCCTGATAGAGAACCTTTCTAATTTCTTGTTTCTCTCTATAAGTAGAAATATGGTTATAATTGCTCTTCTCCCAGGGTGCTGAAGTTAATAATACCTGCTCAAACGCTCTTAAAAGTTTATCCTCAAACTCTCCCTTATATGCTCCTTGAGTAAAGCGTTTTAGTGCTTCCGGGAAATTATTCCAGGATTCCTGCTCATATCCGGGAGAAACCGGATAAAAAAGGCCATTATTCGCTTTTACTGCTGTTAAATCACCATTCCCATCTCCTAACATTAATACCTGATCATCACGGCGATGGCCTGCTTGTTTAGCCACCTCAATGTGATGCCCTTTAGATCCCATTTCCTGACCAGCAATTAGTTGTACATATTGAGCAATATCCTGTGCCTCCCAGTAATTGGCTAGATCATCATAAGGTGTTTTTGATACTACCAGAATATCCGCAACTCTATGCATGAGTTCAAGACATTCCTTAACACCATCAAAGGGTGGTATTTTGGCTGAAATATAGGGAAAAGTGCGATTTACTGCTTCACTCCAGCCTAACAACTTATATAAGGTAAAATTGGTAGGGTGTTTGTCAATAAATTCTTCCAGACTGGGATTTCCTAAGCCCAGCTTATTTTCTTCAGCAAATTTGATATAGTCATCTAATGGTTTACTTTCAGGCAGGTCAATGTCTTTTTCCTTTAAAATTTCCTGTACATCCTTTCTTTTCCGTAAAGCCTTCAGGGTGAGTTGTATAGCAATAAAGCGGTTACAACCCCGGTCTACCGAAAAAAGATTATAATATTCTGCTACTTCTCTAAAATATGATTCAATGCCCCATAATTGAAAGAACTCCATAAAATGGGGATGAAAAATTAACATTTGCTTGCCATTCATATTATCAGTAATACAGCCATCGGTATCAATAGCGATTAAAAAGTCTTTGGTCTTCTTAAAATTTCTTAATTGTTGCTCCGGATCTTCTTTAATCTGTTGAGCTGTCAATCTTGGTAGTGACATTTATTCTCTCCTTCCTTTATATCAGTGATAAGTGATAAACGCTTTTTATAAGTAAAACTACTAATCATTCATTACTTATTACTCATTACTGATTCTATATCCCACTGGTATATATTTTCCACATTTTTGGGAAATAAAAATATCTTTGAAGCTGGTAAATTCAGGTAATGGTCCTCCAATTAAGGGCTTAGCCCAGTGCAAAAAATCATCAGTTACATCACTCTTATTTTCAGCAATCCACTCCTTAGGGAACTTACGCTCAGCATTGGCCACCACATCTAAGGGGACTTTATCGTATCTTACCCTATAAGAATTTCCTGCTTCCCTGATGATGGTAGCCATATAGCCATCCTGATTCTGCAATGCCAGTTGAGCTGAATAAGCACCTACCTGATAGGCTTCTTCCCGGTCTACTTCTGATACATAGGCCAGTTCCCGTCTTTGTCTTGTTCCAGGATTTTCAGCTCGGGCAATACCTTGTACAATAAGCCGACTTTTTGCTCTCCCTTGCTTATCTTGTCTATCCAAGCCATTTAAGTAATTTATGAGTAAATTACCTGCCGTTGATCCACTGGCACTGAACTGAGCATGACCAAAGCTATCCTTTAATACAGATAAATCACCAAGATTTACTCCCTCACCAACCACAATTATACAGCGACCAGCTTCCTTTAATTTTTCATTAATCCTTTCCGTAATGAATTCTAAATTAGATTGGCTATCATCCTTAGAAAGAGCTTCTGGTAAAAATAACAGTAAAGGTATTTTTCGCTGTGGATCTGCCAAACGTGCTGCAGCAGGAATAAATCCGATTTTCCTGCCCATAACGGTAATAACCAGAACTGGGTCACTGGTGTAACTCGCTTTATTCTCTTCATTTGCCTCTAAAATATTTATTGCTAAATTTCTGGCTACACTACCATATCCGGGATTATGATCACAGATGGCAAAGGTGCCATCAGATTGCAGGGACCCCCCTACATCATTGTCAATAGTTTTGGGCATACCAACACATACTAAATCTAAACCATGTTCCCGTGCTACTTTGCTTACCTTAAAGGCAGTATCCATTGAATCATTTCCGCCACAGTAGAAAAAAAAGCCAATATCTTCTTTGGAGAATACTTCTACAATGCGTTCAAGGTCCTCTTCGCTTTTTATCTTGTAGCGGCAACTCCCTAGAGTTCCTGCTGAAGGGGTTTGAGATAATAACTCAATTTGATGTTTATCCTGAGTAGAAATATCAAGAAGCTGCCCCTGTAATACCCCTAAAATTCCCATTTTTGCTCCCAGTACCCGATCCACCCGATCTGATTGAAAAAGTATGTCAAACGCTCCTTTAACAGTACTATTAATGACAGAGGTAGGTCCGCCTGACTGAGCAATAACTGCTTTCACCATTTTAGAATAAACCTCCTTCTCAACTTATAATAACTTTTACTATTACTTTATTATCAATTAAAAAATATCCACATAATAAGTAATTTACAAATTTGTCTGAGTAATATTAAAGATGATTTTTCATGGTAAAAGAATTTTGTGATATTAGCTCTTTCTTAATTGATATAGATATTTTCCACCATGCTCTATCCAGAGTTGTTTAGAAGCCATATAGTCTTCTTTATGAATTGTATTTGGATCTCGGTAGCCTAATCCAACATCTTGACAGACACTCTCAGGAATACCGGTGGCCAGGATGACCTGAAAATCACATTTCTCTTTACCATCATCTGGATTATAAATACCTGAACCACGAACATTAATAACATGGGCAGCAACATTACGGGAGGTATCTGGAAATTTCTGTAAATACTTCAGAACATAATCCTTACAATGATAACCCAGTTCTCTAATGCTCTTTTCCATATCCTTCTGAGAATGAAAACGGCGAATATGGGGAGCATAGATAATGATTTCCCCGCCCTCAGCCATCACGCCGGGACTCTGCAGCTTATAAGAACCTTTGCCTGCAGTCCAGAATTCATCATAACACAAATCCATAACCTGAACTACCTGCTCCAAAGATTGATCAATATAAATGATATGAATTTTAGAACTAGCTAACGCAGCTGCTTGATATGCCTCCTGGAATCCATGGTAACCACTTCCTACATACAGGCCTTTGGGAATAACTTTGTTATTTTCTACCTCCTGTAAAAGCATATTAAAAGAAATAACAGGAGCCTTAATTGCTTTGAAAATATAAGAAGATCCCTCATTGATTACTCTTCGTGCTGGATTGTCAATTGTACCAATAATTTCAGGTATACCAACCAGTACCGCAGCCCAGTGCAATAAATCTATTACTTCGGGCCCCGAAATTCCGGGAAAGAATACCTTTAATCCACCTGCATAACCAGCAGATTCATGTGGAGAAGTACCGCTTAAAGCAATAATTAAATCATAATCATCCAGAATAAGTTTGCTTATTACCACTGGTAGGGATTGTTTTAATTGTTGTTTGGTCTGTTCAGAAACAAAAGAGGAATCTATTTCTCCCACCTGAACCAACCGTTCCGGATCATCAAACTGATGATTATAATGGTTAGTAAATACAATCTCTTCTTTTAAGCCTAATTTAGTTCTTATTTCTTGTTCAGTCATTTTGCGATGAGTTCCACCCGCATTAAGGCTGTCAATCTGAGTTGCATGTTTCTTTTTTAATTCCCGATAAATAATTGGAACAAGACGATCCGTAAAATCCACCCGGGAATAGTCCGGGTGAATCAATAATACTTTTTTAATCTGGCTAAAATCTTTGAACGCTTCTGCTACTGCCTCTCTTATTTGATCATCCGCTAAATCTCCTAGTAGTTCTTCTATAAATAGCATAATAAATACCCCCTATATTAAGTGATAAGTGAATAGTTATTAGATTCATTTACTCAAATAACGTATCAAACCATATATCATTTTTTGTATAAATTTGAGTTCTTCTATTAAAACATCTAATTTGTCTAAATATTTTAATCTACTAGCAATGATAATTTGTGTTTCGAGCTCAGCTGATGATCCTAAAGCAAAATATAGAAATTGGATAAATTCTTTTTTGGATTTTCTGACAGCTCCTTCGGCAATATTAGAAGGAATAGAAACTGCAGCCCTTCTTATCTAATTTGTTAAACCATAACACTCTGCTTTTGGGAAAGAATCACTTTTCTTATAAATATTACATACTAACTCTATACTTTTTCCCAAGCTTCTAAATCTTTGTGATTCCTTATCTCTTTTTGTACTGTTTTGCCATTTTCACTACTAGAAATTCTTGTATTACTCATTACAAATTACCCAACATTAAATACTAAATACTTATCACTCATTACCGATTACTATTATTACAGTTCTTCTTCCGGTCTACCAGGAAGCATCCATTGAGTATGAAATTCTTTCCATTTATTATCCTTATTAAGGATGATCTCAGGATCAACAGTGCTTTTTAATTTGAAATAACCATGGGCTCCAAAATAGTCTCTCTGAATAGCGGCTAACTGAGCAGAAACCATTATGGAACTACTCAACTGCAAGATGTAGTCAAAAGAATTATCCATAGCCGGAACAGGAACACCAGCCTGGTGGGCAAGGTCAATAAAGGTAGCTAATCTTCCCAGATTATTCCTTACTACTTCTAAAAAACGTGGAGCTACCAATAAGTTTATTAAATCAGGATTCTCTTGATAAGCCTTAGTTATTTCATCTAAAAACTGGGCTCGAATAATACAACCAGCACGCCATCCTTCTACAATATTCTTTAAATTTAAATTAAATTGATATTCCTTTGATGCTGCTTGTAACAAGGCCATCCCCTGAGCATAGGAAGATAATTTAGCTATATAAAGAGCATCATGAGCTGTCTGAACAAACATTTCCCGTTCCATCGGTCTATTTCCACCCTGATAAGAGGGTAATATCCTGGACAGTTGTATTCTTAAATCTTTATCCTGGGACATTTCTCGGGAAAATACTGCAGCAGTGATAGTAGGAATGGGGACCAATAGCTCTAAGGCACTCTGCACTGTCCAGGTGCCAGTTCCTTTCATACGAGTAATGTCTGCTACTACATCAATTAAGGGATAATTTGCTTTTTTATCCTTTTCTCTCATGCTCTCTGCGGTAATTTCAATCAGATAGGAGCATAAAACATCATCAGGAGCATTCCACTGTTGAAATATTTCGGCAATATCTTCAGAGGTTAAGCCCAATACTTTTTTTAAAGCCCAAACACATTCACCGATCAGTTGCATATCTCCATATTCAATTCCATTATGTACCATTTTAACATAATGACCGGCACCATGAGGACCAATATAAGAAACACATGGTTTATTATCTACAGCCTTTGCTGAAATCTTTTCCAATAGATCCTGAACCAGCTGGTAGGCTTCTTCCTGACCACCAGGCATAATGGCAGGCCCTTTTAAAGCACCTTCTTCACCACCAGAAATACCGGTACCTATATAGAGAAATCCCTTTTCTGCCAGATATTTGTTTCTTCTAATGGTATCTTTAAAAAAGGAGTTCCCCCCATCAATAATTAAATCCCCTTCATCCATTAAGGGAATCAGTTTCTCGATAAAATCATCTACAGCCTGTCCTGCTTGTACTAATAGTATAATTCTTCTTGGTCTTTCCAAAGAAGCCATAAACTCTTCCAAGGAATAGGTTGGAGTTATATTTTTGCCTCTGGCACTCCCCTGAGCAAACTCTTCAGTCCTGGCAGCTGTTCTATTATAAACTGATATAGAATAACCCTTGTCCTCCATATTCAGGGTTAAATTCTGACCCATAACGCCTAATCCTACTAAACCAATCTGTGATTTTACCATTTAATCTCCTCCTTTATTAAAAAGTTTGTAGTTTTCAGTCTAAAATTCCTTTTTAGCATAATGCAATACTGTTTTTTTAGATCCAATACTGAGTTTTTTGTATTAGTTAAGTATATTTTATAATAATATTTAAATCTTTAGTATTTTATTAGCTACCAAATACTATCTACTGAATTAACTATATACACTATACGTAATGCTATAATAATACTGTATTTTATTTATTTTTTTACTTGTTATTTATTACTTATTACCGATTACTAATTACTATATTTTAAACTCGATACCCAATACTGACAACCAGATACTAAATTATACTCCAGAAAAAGCACTAAAACCACCATCAATGGGTACCACAATGCCGGTAACAAAACGAGCAGTATCAGATACTAACCAGATACAGGCACCAATTAAATCTTCTGGATCCCCAAATTTACCCATAGGAGTATGGTCAATAATCAACTGACCTCTCTCTGTTAATCCACCTTCTTCGGTTGTAAGTAAAAAGCGATTCTGATTTGTTAGAAAGAAACCTGGGGCTAAGGCATTTACCCGAAGTTTAGGATTATACTCCTGGGCAAAATGAACTGCCAGCCACTGGGTAAAATTACTGACTGCTGCTTTTGCAGCTGAATAACCCACAGTCCTTGTTAAAGGACGGAATGCGGCCATGGAAGAAATGTTAATAATGGAACCGCCATCCTCATTTTTTAACATTTCTTTACCAAATATCTGAGCAGTTAGGATTGCTCCGCCAAAAAGGTTTAGGCCTACTACTTTTTCCAGCGCCTTTACCGGCAAATCAAAAAAAGACAATTTTTCAGAAGTAGTAGCTTCTTTTTGATTTCCACCTGCTGCATTAATTAAAATATCTACCTGTTTAAAATCTTTTAATATTTCATCTTTGCATTCTCTAATTTTCTCAACATTCATAGCATCTAAATAATATCCCTTACTGTTGATACCTTCTTTACGTAATTCTTCCACTAATGGCTTTGTATCCACAATATCAGCAATAATAACGTTAGCACCGGCATTGCCTAAACCCTTCGCAATAACCGAACCCAGTATTCCGGCTCCTCCAGTAATAACGGCATTTTTCCCTTTTAAACTAAATTTTTTTAATATCTCCTTCATATTATTGCTTCTCCTTTACTTTTTAATATAATATTTTATGGTTAAATACTTAATAAATCTAAATGATGTTTGATATGCTGAGTTACTGCCTGATAATGAATTTTCTCATGGACAGACAATGTTTGGTAAATTCTATCTCTAAATCTATATGGTCCTTCTTTATCCTTTTCCCTCAAAATAGAGCCGTAGGTAATATGAATCAATTGTCGGGCATTGTTATTAGAAAATAAGGTTACTAGTTCCTCGTCTTTTAATCTGTCAATATCAGGTATTTTCTCTAAATTTGTGGAGAGATGGTAAGAAAAACGATCTCTATCAAAACATGATAAAGCAAAGTTATGAATTTCCCTATATAGGTCTGGCTGGCAAAGAGCAACAACTTTGGCTGCCTCCAACCAGCTGGTCCCAGCAGTTTTAATATGGAAGAAATTATTGGTTTCACGAGCAAAAATAGGGTATACTGAAAATTTATCACTTCCCGAATGTAATGATAATTTATATCCTCCCATATGAGAGGCAATCTGGCAATGTAATTTGAATTCTTCTTGAAAGGTTTTAACATCTCCGATATATTCAATCCCCTTTTCCCAATCTCCAATATAATGAGGAGCTAAATTATGGAAATTAACATGCCGGTGTTGTAATTCAGAAACAATCCAGAGATGAGCTAAAGGAGAGGTAGAACCAGGAGTTTCATCAATAGAAACTTCTAGTTCAAACTCATTTTTATTTTTTTCTGTTAAAAATTGATAGCATTCTACTACATATTTGATTGCTTCTCCATAGGTTAATACAATTTCAGCTAGATTGTCCTGATTAAAATACATTTTTTTTCTTCCTATTTGAAATTCTCGATCAAGATATCTCTTTTCCATTTCTCCCTTATCTGTTAATGCCTGATACTTCCGTCTTATCTCTTCTGTGCTATATTTATCTATATCATTATTAATATAATCTGAGGGATCTAAGGTATATAGTGTAAATCCACAATTAATTGCTTCCTGGAGATTATCAAAATCCTTAATATGATCTGCATCGGCACCGAAAGGTCCCTCATAACCCATCTCAAAACATCCCCAGATTGCATTATCCATTACCCTTTGTAAACTACTTTCTGTTCTGGTAATTTCTCTGGTAGATAATTGAGCCAGAACCGGGAAGATGTCTTTCTCCTGAAAAGCCTGAATATGAGCCGGGGTGGCAATACCCAATCTGTCTCCGGTACCAAAGGAGGGCAAAGAGGACTTGTTACTGCAAGTTGGTTTGAGATAATCCAAAATAAGTTGTAATATATTTAAATTGTCATGCGTTAAAGGGCAAACTTTAAATAGCAAATCCTGCTCGCTGTTACTCATCTTTTTTTCTTCATGAGCATTAAATCTTAAATCCTGTAACTTTTTAGGCCAGCCTGCTACTGCCAGATATTTTCTTTGTTTATCTTTAACCATAAAGAAATAACATTTATCCTTTTCCTTTACAGAAGAAGGATAAACATCATATTGTTTATCAAAAATATTTAAAAATATATTTATAATTCTTTTTTCCAATATTATCGTTCTCCTTACTTTCATTATGGATAATTATATTTTACAAGATTCTGCTATTCATTATAACAAATTTTGCAGACTAAATATTTTCAATTGATTTTCTACCATCAGTCCTTTGCTGGCTCTAAAAGCACCCTCTTTAGAGATTGCCCCGATAGACCACAATTTTCCCAGTACCCGGCAAATAATACGGTCAAATACTTCAAAGCGACTGCCTTCCGACAATACTTTTCTTCCATCGCAAACTGGACCAGCACTGGAAGACCAGAGAGAGGCAGAGATAAGATGCAACAGATAATGTTCCATGTTATAAATGTTGTCATTTTGCCACCAGGGAAAACCAGTATGAACATTAGGAAAAGCCCTTTCTATCATTAGATTGGTATGGAAAAATATCTGGTTCATGGAGTATAAGACCAGGTGCCCTTCTTTTTCATCTTTTCCACTAAAAAACTTAGATAAAAGTGGTTGTAAATTTTCTACAACATTAGTATGTTCAGCAGCTATATCCCCTCCTACATCCGGGCCCCAGTTGTTAAATAAATACTGATTGGTATTCCTTACCGCTCCATAATGAATTTGAGTTACCATTCCCGCGTCTTGATTCATGGCACAAAATTGATGCATTAGATAAGAAATAAATTCTTTTGTTTCATGGTCATAGATACTGAAAGATTTTTTTTGCTCATATGCCTCCTGAAAAATTTGCTCAGCCCTTTTTTGCTCTACTTCTAAACCATATGGTTCTAATAAACCGTGATCACTGGCACGAGCCCCCATCTTAGCAAAGTAAGCATGTCTTGCTCTTAATCCCTCCACCAGTCCATTTAGAGTAACATCCTGACCGGTAAGCTGACAGATTTTTTCAACATTGGTTCTCCATTTCGGATCAAATATATTACCATAGGCATCCGGGCGAAAGGTAGGAAAAAATTTAATCCAGGGAATCTCCCGGGACTGTTCATGGTAACGTAAATCATCACAGGGGTCGTCTGTGGTGCAAATTATGCGAGCATTCACTCTTCTCAATATGTTCTGTGGCAAAAATGATTCCTTTTGTAATTGTTCTCTGGTTTTATGCCAGATTTTCTCTCCAGTCTTTTCACTTAATAAATCTTCAATATCAAACATCCTTTTTAAATCAAGATGCATCCACTGGTGAACATGATTTCCCTCCATCTGGGGAAATATCCTTGCCAGTGCCATCCATTTCTCAAAATCAGAAATATTATTATTCCTGGCAAAGGATTGAGTAAAACCATCAAGTTTGGAGGCAAGCTGGATAATATAATGGTCATTGTTCTTATATTCTTCTTTATCTTCCAGAACCTCCGCTCTCCAGATATTGGGAAATGGTTTGTTTTCAATAATCTGCCTTAAATTATGGTGAGTATGAACATCGACAATACCTTCCTTTCCCCGTAAGGGAATGGCTCCTTCAAAATAAAGCTGTTGCGCCTCTTTAGTATCCAGCAACCAATTTTTATTTAAATAATTATGGGATGCTTGCACTTTTTTCTCCTTTTTTCTGTTTTTTCAATAGAATTATTTTCAGGGTAGAAAAATACTCTGTTGGAATTAGTAAAGATATCTTGTCTAGGTTCATTGATTAAGCTAATTAGTGACATAAATTTCTTAGGTAAGCGTTTATTAAGATTTTCTAAAATTGATATAGTTTCAAACTTTATCAAAAAATAGTTAAATGTTATATTGTTCTTATATTTTACTGGGTGATAATCACTTTTCCATTATAATTTATTAGTCAATGACAATCAATCCTCAATAGTTAGATAATTTTAAATGAAGGAAACTAAACTCCAATAATACTATCATTTTCATTTCCGAAAAATATTTACTCTGGATTGCCTTTAGTTAATACCGGCTCTCTTTTTATATAAATATACTCACTAAATACTACCAATGCTAGTAATATAATAGCAATTACTTCTGTAATAAAGACTGGATTTATGATAAGAATAATTGCAGCTATTAGAATCAATGATTTATACCATGGTATTTTTCTGAAAAGATATTGTTCACCTAATATCCCCATACAGGTAATAGCTGCTAGCCCTACTGCAAATGCAACGATAACTTCCAAAAAGCCATGTTCTCCCCGTGGAAGAAGCGCAGGATGATAAATGAAATAGAATGGAACCAGATAAGCAGCCATGCCTAACCGCATTGCTGTGAAACCAGTCTTCATAATATCAGATCCAGCTATCGCTGCACCAACATAAGCTGCTAGAGCTACCGGTGGGGTAATGGCTGATACTCCTCCCCAATAGTAACAGAAAAGATGGGCTACCAGAGGAGCTATTCCCAGCCTTACTAAACCAGGTGCTACCAAAGTTGCAGTTATAATATACACTGAAGTAGTATCTAAACCCATACTTAACACTAATGATGAAATTGCTGACACGAATAAAGTTAAAATTAATGAACTCTCCCCTAGCTTGACAATCTGCTGAGTTAGAAGCATCCCTAAACCGGAAAGTGAAACACTGCCAACTACAAAACCTATGGCACAACAACATATTGATGTGGGTATAATATTTCTTGCTCCTAATTCCAGAGCTTCAATAATATCTTTTAAACTCATTCTTGTTTCTTTACGTAAAGCGCTAATTACAACAATTCCCATAGTAGAAAAGAAAGCTGCAAATAGAGCAGTATATTTTAAGACCATCATAGTGATAAGAATGACAATTGGTAACAGCATGTGTCCCTGTTCTGAAATAACTTTTTTTATAGCAGGTAACCGATTTTTGGGGAATCCTTCTAGCCCTATTTTTTTGGCTCTCAGGTGAACTTGAAAGTATACGGCAGCATAATAAAGAATGGCAGGTAGCACAGCTCCTGCTGCTACATAAGAATATGGCTTACCCAGATATTCTGCCATAATAAAAGCAGAAGCACCCATTACAGGCGGAAGGAATTGCCCGCCACAGGATGCCACAGCTTCAACAGCAGCTGCAAAATGGCTTTTAAATCCAAGACTTTTCATAAGAGGAATAGTAAAAGGACCAGTAGCTGCTACATTGGCAGCAGAAGAACCTTGAATAGTACCCATTAAACCACTAGCAATAACTGCTACCTTAGCTGGTCCACCAGGAGTATGTCCTGTTGCTGCCAAAGCTAAATTAGCAAAAAGTTTGGTTGTTCCAGATTTATTTAGAAATGCTCCAAAAAGTACAAAGAGATAAACATAAGTTGCTGAAACCCCGGTAGTAGCACTAAAAAGTCCTTCCATGCCCATATACATATGGGCTATAACTCTTCGAAGACCAAAACCACCGTGTTGTAAAACTCCAGGCATATAAGGTCCTACAAATAAATAAGAAACTCCTATTATAGATAAAATGGGAATAATCCATCCCATTACCCGAATCGCAGCTACAAGAATAACTATACAAAATATTGTCCCCATTAAAATATCTTGCCCGGTAGCATAGCCGCCTCTAATAGCAATGGCATGGTAATTTACAACTAAATAAACTGATGTCCAAACTCCAATAAAAGCTAATGCTATATCTAGTAATCCAGGATTTTTTTCTTTATCTATCTTATCGGAAGATGGATACAGCGTAAAGGTAAGAAAAAGAATAAAAGCCATGTGGATAGGTCGTTGTACCATAGCGGGAAAAGGCCGATATCCACCAGTATAAAGATGGAATAATGAAGCTACAATGGCTACAACTGATACTAAAAACGACCAATTCCCCTTTAATACGCGCATTTTACTTTGTTGTTCAGATAATTCGCCACTTAATTTATCTACATCAATATAATCATCGTCATTAATTGCCTGTTTTGACATATTTGCTTCTTCTATCATATTTCTATTCTCTATTCTTTCTTTCTTAAATATTATATATTATAATTATAAAGAGATAGGGGAGGCGATTCCTCCTCCCCTATCTCTTTTGATATTGTGTGGTGTGTTTATTTCAAAACTCCCATTTCCCGATAATACTTCTCGGCACCGGGATGTAATTCAAATGGTTGACCATTTAAAGCTTGTTCTAAAACCATATATTCAATAATAGGATGTATATCTATTAGAAAATCTTGGTTTTCGTAGGTAGATTTGATTAAGTCATAAACTATATCATCTGGAACATCTTTATGAGCAATCATTATGGCTGATCCAGCAAAAGTTTTCACCGGTTGATCTTGATTGGGAAATGAACCTGGAGGAATAGTAAAGGGAAAATCTAAAGTATCTTTAGTCATAGCTTCTACAACATCTTCATCAATATCGATAAATCGGGCAAAACCGGTTTCCATTATTTCTGTGATACTGGCAGAACCAGCTGCATCGGTCCAAAAAACTGCATCAATTTGACGATTACGAACCTGATCTATACAGGCTTGATGTACAGTGTATTCAGGAATAATATCATTCATAGTCCATCCCAGTACTTGTAAAATCTGCTCCCAATAAACTAAATCATTACTTCCAATCATTCCAATAGAAACTCGTTTGCCTTTAAGATCGCGCATGTTTTTAATTTCAGGAGCCCATTCCATGGCTAAAAAATTTTCAGGATTTGGATATCCATGGGATACAAAACGCATGTCTTTATAGCGACCTTCGGGGCGATCAGCCCATTGTCCTAAATTGTTATACGCTTCATATGCTGGATTAGCTCCTACAAATGCTATTTCTACTTCCTTATCAGCAATCAAATCCACATTTGCACCACTTCCTCCAGTAGCTTGTATAGAAACTTGTAAATCAGGAAAAAGATCATTCCACAAGGAAGCCATCCCAGCACCAATACGGTAGTAGTTACCGCCTGAACCTCCTGTAGCTATCCTAATAAAGGTAGTAGCACTTGCCAATGCAGTGAATGAAAAAACAATAATGATTGTTAAAATCATTATTAATCTAATCCTTTTTAACATTATTATTCTCCTCCTTAATTAATAAACTATCATTATGTTTTTACTCTGTATTCTTATGAATATTATCATTCACCTCCTTTTCTTTCTTCGGCAGTTTTCTTTACAGATCTTCGTAGTTCATATGAACATAGGAAACATAGGAATAAGAAGAACTATAAAAATTTATAGCCGATATTGTCCCAAAGCTAACCTTATTATTTCGTGCTAATTTATGCCTTTATTCCCTAATATTCCTCAGTTCTGTTTGAGTGATTAGAGTAAAGATAGTTTTAAAAGTTTATATACTAACTCATTGGGCTCGTGGAGGAAAAACATTTACTTCAGCTGGAAAGTTAGTTAGACACTTTGTTTAAATTGATTATTTAGAAACTGACTAAATACTAATTCTACTTTATATCTACTCTATTTTTTAGCAGGCTAATAAGAACATCTGAAGTAATGTCTGCCCCTTAGAGAACGAGTTTTCTATTATCCGATAGACTTCAGTTTCTGAATATTTTTATAGATTATTGGTTATAATGCATATTAATCATAAATGGGAATAGGGGGTAGTATATATTTTTCAAAGAACATAATAATTAGTCATAAGAATGTTCAAAAAAATGAGTTACTAAATTTGCCTGGCATAGAATATCTTGAAAAAAATATCTAAGTAAATCTAGATGCCATTATATTATGCAATAATTTTTTTATCTATAATATTCTACCTCTAAATGACCAAGAAAATTAGTGAGAATTAACTAAATAAAAGGCTTTAGTTAATTATTCCTGATAAAAAATATTTACACAAAATAGTAAATTTCATAATAAATTCTATAATATAGAATTATTTTCTATTTTTATATAATTATAGTACCCCACCATTTGTATTTTGTCAAGCTTATCGGTAATTTCGTTAGTGTAAAATTTACTGTGGTATCTTAAAACTTGCCCTTTAACATAAAAAAGG
>CAYSRG010000003.1:0-150648 GCA_964433555.1 uncultured Atribacterota bacterium
TATGAGCTTATTCTAACTTAAAATCATCCTTTTGTTAAAGGGGAGGAGTATAATTATTCTACATTTTTTCTTGTTTGAATCAACATTTTAATTCCAATAATTTTATCAAGAGTTAATACTTTCCTAAAGTGATTTTTTAAAAGGCACAGAAATACTAATATAGAGAATGGTGTTGACATATATATCACAATGTAATATATTGTAACAGGAAACTATTAAAACTAATTTAGTATTTATATTTTATAGTATCCAGTATTCACAATTTTTAACTTTTGTTATTGATAAATATTTTTTAAATAAAACACTATATCTACTAAATTAGGATAAGATAGATTAGCTAATTTTATTGCTTTGGTTTAAAATAGCCTTACGATAAAAAATTAAGTAACGATTAATTTTAAACACAACTTGTTTTTAGTTAACTTCATCATTGGTTAATTTCATTATTATAATAGTGGGAAGATAGTAATTGCTAAAAATAAAGTTTGAAGTCTCGGGAAAAAATAATGATAGAAAAAAAGAATAATCCCATAAAAAAAAGAATACTTACTACCGCCAGGAAATATTTCTTTACCCAGGGCTACTCAAAAGCAACCATGGATGAGTTAGCTACTGAACTCCATATGAGTAAAAAAACCCTTTATCAATTTTTTAACAGTAAACAATTTTTACTGGAATCAGTTATCTATGACTTTTTCCAGGATTTTCATAATAAGATAAATACAATTATCAGAACAAAAAAAAATAGGAGAATAGGCGTGCTAAAACAGTTTATGTCTTTAGTGCAGGCTCAGATTTCCCAATTTAACATACGGGCTTTTGAAGATATTCGAAAAAATAATCCCCGAGCATGGCTTATAATAAACCAGTTGGAGGAAAAACTCATTAATGGTGAATTAAGAAAGCTGTTACAGGAAGGCAAGAAAGAAGGAACAGTTTGTCAGGATATTGATCTTGATCTTATTGTCTTAATGATTCTCAATACCATTAAAACTGTTGTTATTCCGGAAGTAGTATCACAACTATCTTACTCTACCGAAGAGGTTATTGATATACTGGCTAGAATAGTTATGCATGGTATTTCCAATCCCGGGAATGCAATAGATTTATAGATTTTATATGCTGATAATAATAAATATTAAGCAACACTATATTTAAAGATAATTTCACTAAAGTTTGTTAATAAAGTTTCAAAAATATTTCTGAGATAAAATTATAGGAGATTCAGGACATATGAACAAATTAGCACAGTTGATTAGCAAGCACGCTATAATAATTATAGTATTTGTCGCACTTGTAACACTCTTTGGTACAACCCAAATTAAAAAACTAAAAGTAGAAGACGATATCACTAAATACCTTGCAGAAAACGATCCAGAAATACGTTTTTATCAAGAAATTTCTGATAAGTTTGGTAAATTTGATGAAAACGTTACTTTAATCTCTCTGGAATATAAGGAATTATTCACCTTAGAAAATCTACGGAATTTTAAATTAATATCCGATCAATTAGAAAATTCTGACTATATCCTATCTGTTAATTCTTTTTTAAATATGCCTAACATCATTGCTTCGGATTATGGCATTGAAGTGAGAGATTTTGTGGAAGTTTTCCCTGAAACCGAAAAAGAGGTACAGGAGCTGAAAAAAACTGCCCTGGAAGATGATATGTTAAAAGGAACTTATCTCTCCAACGATGGTAAAGTTGGTTTACTCATGATAGAATCCCAAGACAATATCGATGGATCTCTTTTAAGAAAAGACTTGGAAGACATTATAAATAAGTATAAAGGCAACAATGAACATATAGAATTTTTTGGACTACCAATTATGGAAGTACAAATCACCGAAATGGCTCTTGACAATATGTCTTTAGCCTTCACTGCCACTGTAGTGGTATTGGCTCTTCTTTTTTACTGTTTCAGGAGCATACAGGGAACTTTCTTGCCAATTTCTATAGCCCTGCTTACCTCTTTCTGGCTTTTAAGTTCGGTTGCCTCAACAGGTAAAGCTGTTACTATTGTGATCTCAGCCATTCCAGTTTTAATGATTGCCCTGGTGACAGCATATGGCATTCATTTTATCAGTCGCTATTACGAAGAAAGACAGCTTTTTACCCCTCAAGAAGCAATTAGAAAAACTATTATTTCGGTTTTTACTCCCATTCTGATGAGTGCTCTTACTACTATTGCTGGTTTTGCCTCATTAACTACTGTGGTTATAAGACCTATGACTGAATTTGGTATCTTTGCTACTATTGGCATCTTAGCAGCTTTCCTCCTAACAATATTTGTATTAGGAGCAATTTTTAGCATTTTCGTACCCAGGAAAGTTCCCCAAAACTTCTCTTATCAAGCCAATGATCTGGTAACCAAAATACTGAAAATTATTGCTCAATCAATTTCCCAGAAAAAAAGCCTAATTTTAGGAATTATTATTATTACCATTGTTATCTCGAGCTTTTTTATCTTGCAAGTAAAACCAGATTCGTCTATTGAAAGCAGATTAGGAGTTAACAATCCCATCACCAAGTCTATGAACTATTTCAAGGAAATATTTGGTGGAGTTGACTTTCTCTATATTTATCTAACATCAGATAATGTTAAACATCCCTATATTCTAAGAAGTATGGATAAAATCCAAAATTATGCCAGTCATCTTTCCTCTCTATCTCAACCTTCGTCTATTACTACTTTTTTAGCCCAGCTCAATAATGCTATGGAAAATAAAAAAATTATTCCAGCTAATTCCGATAAAATTGATAATCTATGGTTTTTTACTGGTGATAATGAGTATATAAACTCTATGCTGGCTGATGAAAACAGGTCTACTATAATACAGATTCGCGCCCGAGAAATGACCTCCTTAGCAGTAAATAATGCTATTCAGGAGATAGAAAAATTTATCCAGACTATTCCCGATAGAGTTAAGAAAGTAGATTTATCTTCATTATCAATTCAGGAGCAGGAACAATACTTACCCTATATTGTTCAAGATATCATTTCTTCCTGGCAAGCCAATGGTATGGAAATTAATGAAGATATAAAGCAAGAGTTATACGAAGAATTAATTCAAATTGCTAAAATGCCCATTGAAAACTTTTATTATCCCACAAATGAATTTATAGCAGAGATTTTGCAAATATCAGTACTTGAACTGGAAGATTTAGGTATATCAACCAGTGAAATGCAACCTACCCTCTTAAAGTACCTTGAAAGCTATTCTCGGGATAACCAATTTATAGATTACTTTGCGCAAGAATTAGACCTCTACTTGGATGATGCTCAGTACTTAAAAGAAATCATTGATAGTTCTTTAACGATTGTTGGAGAACGAGAAAAAATTAGATATGCCAGAACACAGATTGAACATATTCTGAAGAATCAATTAGAGCAGAAGAGCTCTGAGTATTTATGGTATCTTACTGATGATTATGCCTATCTGCCTGATGAACAGGGAGATATTCATTTTGCCTATCGATTAACTGGTATTCCAGTTATTATTAATGAAGTGAATTATAGTGTTTTTCAGGGACAGATAAAAAGCATGGTAATTGCGTTTGTAATAGTTTTCATTTTATTAGTATTGCAATTTAGTTCCTTATTAATAGGATTAATAGCTATGATCCCTATTGCCTGTACCGTTTTAACTGCTTTTGGTATAATGGGTATAGCGAAAATTTCGCTTAATATTGGTACTATGATGGTAGCCAGCATATCAATAGGAGCAGGAATTGATTACACCATTCACTTTATTAACCGATATAAACAGGAATTAACTAAAAATAAAAATGAACCAACTCAAGCAATGAAAAACACTTTAACTGGTACCGGAAGAGCTATTGTCTTTAATTCTTTATCTGTAGCAGCAGGAGCATTTGTTCTAACACTCTCAGAAATTGACATGATTTCCGAATTCGCCGGATTAATAGGTAGTGTTATGTTGATAAGTGTGGTCTATACCCTTCTTTTATTACCTTTACTTTTACATCTTATTACTTTTAAAATCTCAGAAAAACTTTAATGGAAGAATAAATGGATTATAAAGAAATAAATTTAATCCAAGATATTTTATACTAGAAATCTAAAAAATAAATACATTAAATCAAGGAGGAAGCCAAATGAGTTATTATAAAAGATATTCCCATATTTTATTTTTACTTATTCTCATTCTTTTTCTGAATAGTAATGTCTGCGCTGAACAATTAACTGCTGATGAAATTATTGATAAAGTTAAAGAAAATCAGCTTGAATATGAAAACAGTAAATCACAGGCAGAAATGATCATCATCGATAAAAATGGAAAGGCAGAAGAAAGAGAAATAATAATGTATGAGAAAGAAGAAAATGACAAAATAAACATATTAATGCGTTTTTTATCACCAAAAAATGTCGAGGGCGTTACTCTATTAAGTACCGAAAATGGAGATAAAATATATGTCTACATGCCTGCCTATCAAAAACCTAGAAGAATTGCCGGTGCATCTAAAAAAGAAAACTTTATGGGGACTGATTTTTCCTACGAAGATTTGGGCATGGACTATCAAAGCAAAGATTACCAAAAAGAACTCGAAGAGGAGACGGGAACCCAATATTTAATTGTAGTGACTCCTGCTGATGAAGATATATCCTATAGCAAATTTATACTTTATGTTAATAAAGAGCAATTTTATGTCGAAAAAGTAGAATTTTATAATTTAGAAGGACAACTTACTAAGACACTGGAAATTAAAGAAGTTAAATTTGATGGTAATAATAAAATTACACCAATAAAAATAGAATTAACCAATATTATAGATAATCATAAAACTACTATGAATATTAAGGAAATTGAATATGACCTGGAATTGGCTGGTGACTTCTTTTCTATTCGCACCATGCAAAAACCAAGATTATAACTTAACAATTTAAAATAAATTTTAGAGGAGATACTGTATGATTAAAATAAATAAAATTAATTTTCTACCAGATACTGGTATTGTATTTATTATATCTTTGTTTCTTATTTTTTCCCAATCGGCATTGGCGTTTGACTTTTCACAAAAAATACTATACCAGAGCTCTTATTCTCTAAATCAACAAAAACTCAATCATACTGTTACTCTAAAAATAGACTATTTTGAAGAAATTTCCAATGATCTCTTTTTTCAGGGAGATCTGATAATCCGCTCAAGTAACAAGGAATATTCAAAACCATTTATAATTGGACCCAACGAACTTTATCTCAATGCCTATGATGTCCTGGACAATTTAGACCTTAAGGTAGGAAAAATTATCAACAAGTGGGGAGCAGCTGACTTTTTTAGTCCCCTTGATAATTTTAATCCCATGCCTCCCAATCTATCTTTAATTAATAATCAAGAAAAATTAGGTGCATTAGGTATTAATGCCACTTATTATATAGATAATTTAACTAGCCTCCAAGCTATTTTGCTTCCTTCACTAAAGACATCTCCCTATCCTGACCAATATTTAAAGGACGCCTACCTATCTCAATATGGTCCTTTCTATCAAGAACAGGGTATTAATATTGATTCAGTGAAGATTTCCTATCAAAAAGCTAAAGATCTCATCTGGGGGCTGCAATTGCACCACTCTTTCCCCTCTTACGATGTAGCTTTGAGTTACTATCATGGATACTATATGGATCCTTTCCCCGCTAACTTAAACATAGCTCTACATACTTCTGGAAATATTATGGAGTTGACTTTAGGGTATCCTACCAAACAAGTACTAGGATTGGAATTTCAAGGCAATTTCCCTGGTATCGAAGGAGCCACCTTAAGGGGTGATTTGGCATACATTATCCCGGGATTATGGCAACTTCAGGGCGAAACAATACTGGAAAAACCTTATTGGAAAGCAGTACTAAGTGCAGATTATACTACTGACTCAAATCTATACTTAAATGGAGGATTCATATATGGCCTTCCCTTTGAAAGAGAAAATCAATGCTCATCTTACCTGTATCTTAATGCTGATAAAGAGATTGCGAATTCTGATTTCAGTCCATATTATATCGGAGTATTAAGTTTGAAAGATATGAGCATGGGCAACGTAATTGGTATAGATTATCAAATAAGTAAAAATATATTAGCCTCATTTTCCTATCTTGTTGTGTTAGGGGACACTAACACTAAACTGGGTTTATTAAAACCTTCAGAGGGTTTTTATTTTTCATTGGAATGGCTTTTTTAAAGATGAAATAGCGCAGGCACAGAATGATCAAAAATAGATCAGAATCACTGATCCTGCGCTTGATTCCTTACTTTTCCATCGCTCATTTATGAAGCAATATCTTTACCTAGAGCATAGCCTCGACCAATATACTTACCGCGAGCATAATATGCAGCTATTACAGGAGTATAAAGGATTGGATCTAACTTTTCCATAATCACCCTTCCATCCTCATCAAGCAGACTTTCCTCTACTTTAACATCCATTATTTCTCCTATAAATTCAGTATGTAATCCTATTTCGATGTTCTTAATGACTTTACACTCCAGAACTATTGGAAACTCCTTCCCATAAGGAGCATCTACTATATCACTCTTCACTGGAGTAATCTTGGTTTTTTCAAATTTATTATAATTATGACCAGATACAATACCATAAAAATCTGCCTCTTTTACCCTATCACTAAAGAGAATATTAACAGTAAAAGACTTGCGAGAAATAATATTATGATAAGAATAGGTAGCCTTTCTCAAAGATATATTGACACAAGGAGGATCAGAACAGCAGATACCTCCCCAGGCACAAGCCATTAAATTTGGTTTTCCATTCTGATCATAACTACCTATAATCAAAACCGGAACCGCAGTTAAGAATGTTTTTGCTCCTATTGATTTTTTCATCAATTCCTCCTTTTGTTTTTACCATTATCATCTTCTGTAAAGATGTCTTTTTATGGTTAAAGAAAAACTTTATTCTTGATTTTAACAAAACAGACCAACTTTTTCTACCCCATTAAGTTCAGTTATGTTATAATGTTGATTGTTATTTAACAGGATAAAGGAGCAATCTATTGGCAAATAATGAAGATATTCATCATATCTCTTTTGATAATAAAGATATTTTTTTAATCGGTACCGCTCATATTTCCAAAGCCAGTGCTGAAACGGTAAGAAAATTTATTTCTGAAGAAAAACCAGATTCTGTATGTATAGAGTTATGCCAGTCACGTTTTCAATCCATTACCGATCCAGATAAATGGAAAAATATGGATATTATTACCATTATCAAACAAAAAAAAGCGCTATTGTTGCTGGTCAATCTAATACTTTCTGCTTTTCAGAAAAGACTGGCCCGTCAGTTAGGTCTTAATCCAGGACAAGAAATGATTGAGGCTATACAAGCAGCTAAAGAGAATAATATTAACCTGGTTTTGGCAGACCGTGATATTCAGATAACCTTCACCAGAATATGGAAAAAGCTGGGTTTTTTCGGCAAATTCAAGTTATTTTTTATGTTAATACTCAGCATATTTAGCAAGGAAGATATATCGGAAGAAGAAATTGAAAGGCTAAAATCTGAAGATGTACTTACAGCTGCTTTAAATGACTTGGCCATTTCATTCCCTCGCTTAAAGAACACCTTGATTGATGAACGTGATCAATATCTGGCAGAAAAAATAAGGAATGCTCCCGGTGGAAAAATAATTGCCGTAGTTGGTGCCGGACATATACCTGGCATTAAAAAAGAAATATATAAAGATCACGATCTAAATTCATTAACCTATATTCCCAAGAGTGCTGCTTGGATAAAATGGATTTTATGGGCTATTCCTATTGCCATTATCTTAATTGTAATTTCTACCTTTAGAGTATCTACCCCCAGTGGAATAAATCAAGTCTCACAGTGGCTAATTTGGAATGGCTCTTTAGCTGCTCTTGGAACTGTAATGGCTGCTGCACACCCTCTTTCTATTCTAACTGCCTTTTTGGCAGCACCTATTACCTCTTTGAATCCATTATTGGCTGCAGGTTGGTTTGCTGGTATCGTAGAAGCCATTGTGAGAAAACCAAAGGTAGAAGATTTTGAGAACTTAGGAAATATTACCACCTTTGGTGATTTCTTTCGCAACCGGGTTACCAAAATACTTTTAGTTGTTGCTTTAGCCAACCTCGGTAGTTCGGTTGGTACTTTTATTGGCGGTGCTAAAGTAATTCAAATATTTATCGATACAGTATTTTCTTAGTCTCTCTTAAAACAATTTAATAGTAAAATTCCTTTAAACTATCTCGAGTCAGGCTATAGTAAAATTTCTCCAACTAAACCAAAAGTATATAATAAAAAGATATTTCATTAAATTGTTTCAATCATTATTTCTTTTGCTTTTTCTTCCATCTTCTTAGGTAAGGTGACTTCTAATATTCCATTTTTATATTTTGCTTTAATTTTATCCTTATCTATTCCTGCAGGTAAAGAAATATTTCTGGAAAACTTGCCATAAGCTCTTTCACAGCAGTAATAACCTTCCCTTTTCACATCTTTGTCCTGCTCAATCTCTCCTTGTACAGTAAGATTATTATCACTGAGAGAAATCTTTATATCCTTTTTGTCAACTCCTGGGAGTTCAATTATAGCCACTAATTTATCTTTCTGGTCAATCAAATCCATAGCTGGAGACCAGATTCCCCTATCTTCCCATCTCTTCCTTCTCTGCCTTTCTGATCTTCCCATTAGGTCAAAAAAATCATTTAAAAAACTACGAATGAGTTGATCTCTTGGTTCCCAACGAATCAGATCCATAATTCAAACCTCCTTGAGATTATTCAAAACTTTTAGTCAAAGTATTCCAGCAATATTTTCAAGGCGCTCTTGATCATTTTTACTTCTTCATCAGAAAACCTTTTTTGTAGATTATACTCTGATTCCTTCTGGTTTTGCCTAATCCTTTCCTTCACCTCCAATCCTTTTTCGGAAAGGGCGACTGCTACCGAACGCCGGTCATGAGTGCTTATTCTGCGAATGAAATATCCTTTCCTGACTAGATTATCGATAACCCTACTGCTACGCGAAGGTGATAATCCCATTACTTGGGACATCTCATAACAGGTCATTTCCCGACCTATCTCCTGAGACATGATTCCCCGGTACTCAGCAATAGATAGATTACAGGTTACCCGCATATATTCCTGATCGAGTATTTTATTCATTTTCAAATTAGCAATAAGATTTAAAATGCTCTCAGTCATATGTCCTACCTTTAATGTTAATAACAATATATGCTATTAGCATATTTTAACCTATACTAATTATATATGTTACCTAACCATATTGTCAAGTCTCTATATTACCTTTTCCAAGATACACAAAATCTTCCCATTTCCTCTGATAATAATCTAAATAAAATAGTATTCATGATAGGTTAATCTCTGAGATATCCTATATAAAATTATATGAATATTATCCTCTTTCTTGGAATGAATCATTCTTTTCTTTTCCAGTATTTCCTAATAAGTTGATTAGTAGAGCTATCATGATATAATTCCGATATAATAGGATCCTTAAGTTCTCTGGCGATTCTAGAAGCCAATATCTTACCCAATTCTACTCCCCATTGATCAAAGGAATTAATTTTCCAGATTACTCCCTGGGTAAAGACAGTATGCTCATATAAAGCAATCAGTTTACCTAAGTTAGCAGGTGTCAACTTATTTAACATTATTATACTGGAAGGACGATCTCCTTCAAAAGTTCGATAAGGAATTAAATCTTTGCTCACTCCTTCTTCCCTTAACTTTTCCTCTGTCTTACCGAAAGCCAGTGCCTCCGCCTGAGCAAATACATTAGAAATAAGAAGTTCATGATGATTACCTATTTTATGTAATGGTGTTAAAAAAGCAATAAAATCACAAGGAATGAGTTTGGTTCCTTGGTGAATTAATTGATAGAAAGAATGCTGTCCTTTGGTACCAACCTCTCCCCAGTAAATTGGTCCAGTCTGATAAGAAACCTTTCTGCCTTGAGTGTCAATATTTTTACCATTACTCTCCATAGTTAATTGTTGAAGATAAGCAGGAAAGAGTTTTAGATATTGCTCATAGGGAAGGACAGCAGCAGTTTGTGCTCCAAAGAAGTTATTATACCAGATACCTAATAGTGCCATGAGCACAGGTATATTTCTTTCCAGGGGAGTCTGGCGAAAATGTTCATCCATCTGATGAAAGCCTTCCAGCAGGGAATAAAAATTTTCCGGACCAATGGCAATCATGGTAGAAAGACCAATTGCTGAACAAAGCGAATATCGACCACCAACCCAATCCCAGAAAACAAACATGTTTTCAGGGGCAATTCCAAATTCTTTTACCTTAGAGGTATTTGTAGAAACAGCCACAAAATGTTTACTTATTGCCTTGTTATCCTTGAGGTGATTGAGGAGCCAGGTTCGAGCAGTAAGGGCATTAGTCATTGTTTCAGTAGTAGTGAAGGTTTTGGAAGAGATTATAAATAATGTTTCTTCGGGATCAAGACCATATACTGTTTCGGCAAAATCAGTTCCATCCACATTAGAAATAAAAGCAAAGTGTATATCGCGTAAACTATAATAAAGTAAGGCTTCATAAGCCATTTCTGGACCCAGATGAGAGCCTCCAATCCCAATATTAATCACATTTCTGATAGGCTTACCGGTAAATCCTTCCCATTGCCCACTACGAATCTGATGGGCAAAATATGTCATTTTATCAAGTACTTCATGAACCTTAATTACAACATCTTTCCCATCTACCACAAGAGAATATTCTCTGGGTATACGTAAGGCTATATGTAAAGCTGCTCTATGTTCCGTAATATTAATTCTTTCCCCCCGAAACATAGCCTCAATATAATCAGGCAAATCAGCTTGTTCTGCTAATTGTAATAGTAGATTTAAAGTTTCAGGAGTGACCCTGTGTTTGGAATAATCAAAATAGATTCCTATATCTTCTATTACCATCTTTTCACTCCGTCGGGGATCATCAGCAAAGAGTTGTCTTAGATGGATTTGCTTTATCTTTTCATAGTGTTCTTCTAATAATTTCCAGGCAGCATAACTATTTCCTAAATTTCCTTTTTCCTTTTTCATAGCTATCCTCCAGAAATAAAAATTTCCTTATTGGAAAAATATGCTCATTTTTTCATCTATTATAATATTCCTTATTTTATTTTAACAATAACCCGGGACTTTAGCTATCTTCTAATACAAATATTCTTTCTAAACATATATCTTATTTAGCTAAAAGCAGGTTAATTTCACCTGTTAAGCAATGAATTCCCTTTTTTCTATTAAATGATATCAAAATAATATATAATTAAATAGAAACTAAATTTAAAAATAGGAGCGTATTTTGTTATGTTAAAATTATTTAAAGTACAGGCAACCTGGTTAGGAGGAACTCAGGTTAATAGCAAAACAAGGAAATTTAAAATATTGATGGATAAACCAGAAGAAGAAAACGGTACAAATTTAGGACCTAAGCCAGCGGAGGTTTCGCTGCAGGCTTTGGGTAGCTGCCTTATCTTTGCTTATCTTTATGCCGCAAATAAATTAAACATCACTATTGATGGCTTAAAAGTAAATATTGAAGGTGAAACAGTCCCTGGAGGTTGGCTTGATGAACAGAAAAATAAAAGACCCGGTTTTAAAAACGTTCAATACAGTATCATAGTTAATACAAAACATTCTAACGAAGAAATAGAAAAAGTTCATAACCTGGCATTAAGAGCTTCTCCGATGTATGATAATTTCATCCATCCTATTAATGTTCAAGGTTCTTTTTCTATTCAATAATATAACAACATAATTCATATTAGTTTCACTACTGATTCATAGAAAATTAAATTATATAATATTTTTCTACTGAGCTATTGACGGAAACATATGTTTGCTTTATAATGAAATTACCTGATATTGACCAAAAATTTACGAGGAATACAGGTTATGATATTACGGAAAGAAACGCTTACCAAAAAACAGAAGACAGCTTTAGAGCTTATTCGTATTAAGATACAACAAACTGGTTATCCGCCAACAGTGCGGGAATTATGCGAAGCCCTGGGGGTCCATTCCTCTGCCACTGCCTTTAAATATTTAAAAATCCTAGAAAAGAAAGGCTATATTAAGAGGGAAAAAGAAAAAACAAGAGCTATAAAATTAATGCCCCAGACCCGTAATCTCCCTCTAGTCGGCAAAGTTGCTGCCGGCAATCCCCTACTCGCTTTGCAGGAATACACGGAGGTAATTCCGGTACCAGAAGAACTGGCTGGTACAGAAGGGAACTTTCTGGTTCGAGTGGAGGGAGACAGCATGCTCGGTGACCATATTCTGGATGGAGACTATGTGATAGTCCATCCCCAGAATTATGCTGATAATGGAGACATTGTTATAGCCCTGCTCAACCAGGAAGAAGTAACTGTCAAAAGATTATACCAGAACAGAGATAAAATAACCCTAAAACCTTCTAACCCGGAATATCAGCCTATTATTACCAGGGATATAAAAATTTTAGGCAAGGTAATTGGGATTATCCGCAAGTATAACGGGAGGAAATAAAGAAAATTATGCTTTACATAGGAACTTCCGGCTTTAGTTACCAGGACTGGATTGGGCCATTTTATCCAGAAAATATCAGTAAAGGAGATATGCTAAATCTATATGCCCGCCAATTTAATGCAGTGGAAGTCAATTCCTCTTATTACCGAATTGCACCCGCAGCTGTCTTCTATCATCTACAGCGTAAGGTTCCGGCTGATTTCAAATTCGCAGTAAAGGCAAATCAGGCTATGACTCATGTCCGGGATAAAAACGAAGCTGTATTTCAAGAATTTAAAGCTTCCTTACAACCAATTTTGGACAACAATAAACTGGGTTGTATCCTGGCCCAATTTCCCTACTCTTTTCATTATAACAGTACTAATCTTAGCTATCTCCTCTATGTAAAGGAAAAAATGAGCGATATTCCCCTGATTGTAGAATTTCGTAACAGCTACTGGGTAAAAGACCGGGTACTCGATTTTCTCAAAAAAAATGAAATAGGATTTTGCGCGGTAGATCAACCACCTTTAAAAGGATTAATCCCTCCAGCAGCAATAGCAACCTCTCAGCTGGGTTATATACGTTTTCACGGACGCAACAAAGAAAAATGGTGGCAAAATGAACATGCTTACCAGCGTTACGATTATCTCTATAGTGAAAAGGAATTACAAGAGTGGTTGCCCAAAATTAAACAGATTGTTAATCAAACTACCGACCAGTATATCTTTATGAATAATCACTATAAAGGAAAGGCAACTAAAAATGCCTTAATGCTAATGAAATTACTACGACAGGAAATAAAGACAATTAATACTACTATGAACGGAGATATTCAGGATATCTCAAAAGAATGTTAATCAAAATTAATTATTTTTTTTCATAAAAGAGCGAACATATGTTTACTAAAGAACATTAAGAAAGGGAATAACTTATGAACTTTACCCATTTACACTTGCACTCTCAATACAGTTTACAGGACGGACTGGGCAGTGTTGACCAGATTATTGACCTGGCACAAAAATTAAAGATGAGAGTCCTGGCTCTTACTGATCATGATAGCCTGATCGGCACTATTGAATTCTATAAAAAAGCTCTTCAGGCAGGGATTCAGCCAATCCTTGGTTGTGAGATACGAATCAAAAGTGATTTTTTACCCAACCATTTAACTCACCTCATCCTTCTGATCAAAAATAATACTGGCTATCGCAATCTCTGTCAGCTCGTCAGCCAGGCACACCTGTCCAACCCACAAAATATTCCAGCCATTGACCGTAAGCTGCTTTCCCGCTATCGGGAAGGCCTCATTGTCCTATCCGGATGTCTTAAGGGAGAAATTCCACTGCTTATTACCCGAAAAGAGTATCAAAAAGCAGAAAGAACTGCCCTCTGGTTTAAAAATATATTTAATTCAGAAAATTTTTACCTGGAGATATCATTTCACGGATTGGAAGAAGAAAGAGTTATTAATCAATACCTTATCGATCTGGGAGAAAAACTCACTATCCCCCTGGTAGCTACCAATAATGTACACTACCCGACAAAAGAACAAGCTCCCTTTCAGGATATAGCTAATATCATTGCCAACCAGGGAACTCGGAAATGCTTTCACCATCCTCCCCTGCCCAATCACCAGTTTTATCTGAAATCAGGACAGGAAATGAAAGACCTTTTCTCTTTTATCCCCGAAGCACTAAAGAATACAGAAAAGATTGCCGAACAATGCCAGCTTAAACTGGAGCTGGGTAAAATCAGGCTACCTTCTTATCAGCCTCCTCAACCCTATTCTGCTTCAGAATATTTAGAAAAATTATGTCTGGAAGGTTTAAAAAAATACTATCCAGACCCCTCCAGTCAAGCTTTTTACCGTATGAAATATGAATTAGGGGTTATCAAACAAATGGGGTTTGCCGGCTATTTTCTGATTGTTAGAGATATTGTAAGCTTTGCCAAACAAAACAACATCCCGGTCGGACCCGGTAAAGGCTCTGCAGCAGGCAGTCTGGTATCCTATCTGCTCAATATTACCGAGGTAGACCCTTTAAAATCTAAACTATTTTTTGAAAGATTTCTCAATCCCCAACGCATTGATATGCCGGATATTGACATTGATTTCGGACAAATAGGTAGAGATAAGGTTATTGCTTATATTTTTCAGCGATTTGGATGCGAACAGGTAACCCATGTTTGCACCATTAACACCTATGCTGCACGTTCTGCGGTAAGAGATGCCGGTAGGGCTCTGGGTTTTTCTTATCAGGAGCTGAATAAAATTGCTCGAATGATGCCTTTCTTCTCTTCGCCGGGAGTCATAAGGGCTTCCTTGAAGCACCTACCAGAATTAAAGCAGCTTCCTTACCAAAAAGAACCGCTGCGTTCTCTATTTTCTTATGCCCAGTTCATGGAAGGAAAACCACGCCATCTTGCGGTTCATGCTTCTGCTCTAATTATTGCCGATCAGCCACTGGCTAACCTAGTTCCATTGACACTCAGTCCGGAAGGAGAGATTATCAGCCAGTATGAAAAAGAGAGTATCAAGGAACTGGGTTTATTAAAGATTGATATACTGGGATCCAGAAGTTTAACGGTAATGCAAAAAACTCTACAAAGTCTTACCAAACATGATATACATATTAATTTAAGACAAATACCTTTGGATGACCCCTTAACTTTTTACCATTTAAAAAAAGGAAAAACCCTTGGTGTTTTTCAAGTAGAAAGCTCAGGAATGTCTTCCCTGTTAAAACAGTTATCACCCTCTACTCTGGAAGATTTAATTGCCGCACTTTCTCTTTACCGTCCCGGTCCGCTGGACAGCGGAATGACCGAGCAATATTTAAAGAGAAAAAGTGGTCAGTCTCAGATTGAATATCCCCATGAACGTTTGCAGAACATATTGAAGGATACCTACGGCGTTATTCTTTACCAGGAACAGGTTATGCAGGTTGTTTCGGCTATTGCTGGATTAAACCCGGGTGAAGCTGATCTATTTCGCAGGGCAATCAGTTCGCGTTCACCTGTTATTATGGAAGAGCAGCGCCAGAATTTTTTGATCAAATCTTCCCAGCAGGGAATCAGTCCACATGAAGCCCAGAATATCTTTAACCTGATTGCCAAATTTGCCTATTATGGCTTCAATAAAGCTCATAGCACCTCTTATGCCCTGCTTTCTTATCTCAGCTGTTACCTGAAAGTGCATTATCCGGAACATTATTTAGCCGCACTACTTACTTATGGTATGGGTTATTACGATCTGGATCGCTACATCCAGGAAGCACGACGTTTTCGAATTTCAATTCTACTACCTAATATTAACAAGAGCCAAGCTGGCTTTTCTGTAGAAGGAAAGGCTATTCGGATCGGACTGATAAGGATAAAAGGCATGGGGATGAAACAGATAAATAGCATTTTGAGGATAAGAGAAACAGATGGTCCCTTTCTTTCTCTCTACGATTTTTGTGCCAGGACTGCTTCCTTAAGAACAACCAGAAATGTAATTGAAAATCTGATTAAAGTCGGTGCCTTTAATTTTACAGGATACCATAGATCTGTATTACTAAACCTGCTCCCACTTGTTATCCAGGAAACTAAAAAGGAGGAAAAGTAATGTCAAACCTTATAAAAGTTAAAACAAAAACCAGCATTATTGATTCATTGCCTAAAAATTCTATTCCCGCTCACCATTTTTCTCCTGCCGAGCTTCTGAAGATAGAAAAAGAAATAATGGGTATCTATGCACATGCTCATCCTCTATCCCTCTATCGAGAAGAGTTAACAAGCCAGAAGGGAAGAGGGCAAATACTTATCCAGAGTCACCATATTGAGCAACTAAGAGCAGGACTACCTATCCTGATTGCTGGTCTCTTAATCCAGGTCCGGAGACAATTTACCAGACATCAACAGGTAATGGCTTTCTTACTACTGGAGGACGAAACAGGCCTCTTTGAAGCTATTGCCTTCCCTGAGGTATTCCGGAATTATTTCTCCTTGTTGGTTAAAGAGGCGTTGTTGCTTATCAAAGGTAAGGTCGGTGATAAAAACGGCAAAGAAAAAATAATAATCCAGGAAATTAAAAATCTCCATTCCTGCCTGCAGGTAAACATACCAGGAATAAACTTATGATATTTAAAATAAGGAATAAATACAATATGGCTATTGCTAAAAAACACTCTATTATTCATCTGGATTTAGACGCCTTCTTTGCTTCGGTAGAACAACGGGATAATCCTGAATATAGCCATAAACCACTTATTGTAGGTGGTATCTTTAAGAAAAATGGTGAATTATCCCGACGGGGAGTAGTCTGCTCTGCCTCCTATCAGGCTAGAAAATACGGTATTCGCGCCGGTATGCCTATCTGGGAAGCTCAACAAAAATGTCCCGGGGCAATTTTTACTCCAGCACGCATTAATCGCTATCAGATTGCCTCTCAACACTTTTTCCGCATATGCAGTGCCTATACTCCTCTTGTTGAGGCAATAAGCATCGATGAAGCCTTCCTGGATGTTACCAGCTGTGAATCCCTGTTTGGTACAGTAGAGGAAATCGCTCACAGGATTAAAATAAAAATTAAAGAAGAACTGCATCTTCCAGTTTCAGCAGGAATTGCCTCTAATAAATTCCTGGCTAAAATAGCTACCAATCTGGGTAAACCGGACGGATTTTTCATTCTGCCAGACGAAAAAGCAATGGACATTTTGTCCAATCTACCCATTACCGAATTATGGGGTATAGGACAGAAAACAGCACAAAAACTCAATCGGGCAGGTATTTTTAAGATCAAGCAATTAATAATGATGCCGGATATTATCCTGCAGGGAATTTTAGGGGAGAATGGACCTAAAGTAAAACTACTGGCACAGGGTATCGACCATAGCCCGGTGGTGTGTTCCGAGGAAGCAAAATCAATCGGCAAAGAAATGACCTTCCCAGAAAATATAATAGATCGGGATAGACTAATAAAAATCCTCCTGGCACTGAGTCAATGTATCGGCTATACTGCCCGTAAAAGGGGATATTCAGGTGAAACTATTACCTTAAAGATACGCTTTGCTCCCTATAAAACTATCCAAAAATCCATCACCCTGGAGAGGGCTACCAATCTTGATAATATAATCTTTCAAAAAGCTAGAGAACTTTTGGCTTTAATTAGTATCAAGCAACCGGGAATACGACTACTGGGCATCAAGCTCTCCTCACTTCAACAGGGAAATCAACCAAGACAACTCAGCTTTCTGGACAATCAAGATTGGGAAGAAAAATGGGCTAAACTGATTTCTTCTGTAGATAAAATTCGTGAAAAACACGGCTCCTACTTAATCCAGCGCGCTACCCTCTTAAAAGAGAGAGAAAGTATTATTACCAAAAATTATAGATGAATCATCTGAAATTGTGATCCTAAAACTGGATCCTTCCAGACTTCAATTCTTACTGGAAAAGCATCCTTTAAGATGGGAAGATGGGTAATTACCAGGATCTTATCAAAATCACCCTGAATAGCATTGATAGCTTGTATTAATTTCTGTAATCCATCCTCGTCCTGGGTTCCAAATCCTTCATCAATAACCAGAGTCCTCAGGCGAGCTCCAGCCCTATAGGTTAATAGCTTAGAAAGGGCAATACGGATGGCAAAATCAATACGAAATGCCTCTCCCCCACTATAGAGCTCATAAGATCTGATACCCATTTCATCATGAATCTTGATGTCTAAGGTCTCCTTAATCTCTCCACTCTGTAATTCTCTTAATGATTCCAGACTAACTGTAGTAGGTTCATCAGATAATCTGGTTAAAATAGCATTGGCTTCCTCTTCCAGTTCAGGTATAGCATTTTCTATAATCATAGAGGGGATACCATTCTTACCAAAAGCAATGGTCAATCTTTCATAAATATCTTTCTGATAAGAGAGCTTCTTTTTAGTTTCTTCAACTTCTTTTTGTTCCTGCTGATATTGATTGATTTTTAATAACTTTTCCTGACTGGCTCCTTTTTTTAAAAATAATTGGTCTTGTGCTTTTTGCAACTGAGCTAAACTTTCCTGTTCTATTATTATTTTCTTTTTTAAATGAGAAATTTTGTCTATTTTCTTTTTTAATGATTCTTGATTTTCCTTTAATTTGTTAATACTGCTTTCTTTAATCTCATATTGTCCATTTATTTCCATTATTTCCTGTTCCAATTTAATAAGTAGCTTTTTTGCCTCCAACAATTTTTCCCTTTGTAACGGAATTCCTTTTAGTACTTCTAATTTTTGATTAATCTCAAGAAGTCTTTTATCACTATAGTTTTGCTTACTAATCTCCTCTTCAATCTCAGATTGTCTTTTTCTCTCCTTCAGAGCAAAATGTTGTTCACTAATCTGTATTTGGAGAGTCTTTATGGCCTGAGCCAGTTCTTTCATTTGTTCAAAAGCTTTTTTCCCTTCTTTGACCAATAAATTACAGGTGTTAAGCCTATTTTGAATATTGTCTTTTCTGGTGAGTTCATCACGAATCTTTTTCCACTCTTGCTGTAAGACATTCTTTTTATCATTTAAGTTAGTAATATCTTTGCTTAATTCTCTTATTTCCAGTTCATTTTTTGTAATTTCCTTTTTTATAGTTAATATTATCTGTTCTTTTTTCTGCTTATCAAGAGGTGAGTGACATAAGGGGCAGGAATCCTGGGTACCCTTTGTGAGCAAGGCTACCTTCTCCTGATTATTAGCAATTTCCTCTCCCAATCTTTTTACTTGGTTGTTTTTACCCTCTATAGTTACTTTTATTAAATTACCTTCCTGTTCAATCTGCTCTTTCTTGTCCTGCAAATCATGAAAAATTTTCATTTGTAACTCTAAATTTTTGACTTCCTGTTTCATTGATTCCAAGGAGATTGCTTTTTCGCGAAGTTCATGATATTTTTCTTGTTTATGTTCTATTTGTAGTAAAAGGCGGCTTTTATAATTTTCAATTTGATTCCCTACTTCTCTTTTCTCTTTCTCCAGTTGGCGATATCGTTGCATTAGCTCTAACATATCTTTGCTTTGCTGAGATAAATTTATATAAATGTCATAAGCAGATAATATATCCTTCTCTTGAGATAAGAGCAGTTTGTATTCCTTAATGTTTTGTTCTATCCTTTCTTTTCTCTTTACCAATTCCTGCAACTCTTTTTGCTCGGTTATAATCCTGTTAGCCATTTCTTCTGCCTTTTGCTGGTCATAATGCAATCGATTGTATTCTTGTTCCAATTTTTGTAAAATATTTTTTTTATCTCTTATTATGGTCATCTGTTTTTGTTCATCTTGCCCTATTGCTTTAATTTCCTCTACCACAACATCTTTCTGGGACACTTCCTTTTTTATTTGCTCTAATCTGCTTCTTAAAGCAATAATCTCTTGCTCCAGCTCTCTTATATGCCTGCGAGCCAGTACTGAGAGCTCTTCATAACGAGAAAGGCCTAATACTTCTGATAGAATCTGTTTCCGTTCACGAGTACTCTTGCGAGTGAATTCATCAACTCTTCCCTGTAAAATAAAAGCAGAATTAATAAAAGTATCATAATCCATTCTCAATAAGCCATTAATTCTTTGTTGAGTTTGTCGAAGGGAAGAAGCAGATAAAGAAATAAATTCCTCCTTTTGTGAATCAAATACCATTAATTCTAATTCACTATAACTCCGATTTTTTACCAGAGAAAATTTTCTGATAATTCTATAACGCTCTCCTTCCAGATCAATAACCAGATCAACCCACATCTGATTTTCCCCTATTTTCAGTAAACCTTTATCTGCTTTTTTTTCTTGCTGCGCCTTTCTGCCCTCACCCCATAGAACCCAGGTTAGTGCATCCAGCAAGGCTGATTTTCCCTGACCATTCCTACCTGAAAGACAGGCAATGTTAAACTGGGTAAAATCCAGCGGAGGAACATCTCTCCCATAGCTTAAAAAGTTACATATTTGTAAAGTAACCGGGATCATTTGTTATCCTTTCCTAAAGACATATCTTTCTGGTATAATTCCTGTTCTAATCTTTGAGTAAAGTAATTCAAATCTTTCTCCCATAGTTGCCAGTTTTGTAATTGAATGTACTCTTTCAAGGCAGAAGATAAATCCATTTCTTCAGAAAGTGAGCTTCTTCTTAATGATGCCTTTTTCTGAATGTTTCTGTTAATACCTGTTACTAAAAAAGCTTCCTGCAAAATATCTTCAATCCTTTTAAAATCGATTCTCCTATTCGCCTCTTCAGTAGCTTCATAGATTATCCGTACTATAGCATCTCTTAAATCGTACTCGCTAATTTCTGCTATAAAATCCTCGGTAGGATCCAAGCTATCTTCAATTTTTACTCCAATAGTCAACATATTACGAACTGGTAGCGAAATAAATTCATAAGCTACTTTTCCCTGCTCATTAATACTACCTATGCAGAATCCTTTCTCATCTTTTTCTTCTCCAAAATTAATTCGATCCATACTACCACAATAAACAATAGGTGGATTGCCAGTTGTATTTAAATTCTGATAGCGATGTATGTGTCCCAGGGCGATATAATCAAGAGGTGTGTTTTGAAAAAACTGCAATGGTATGACTGGTTCATTACCGATAGAGGCATAATTTTCCGAACCAGAAAAAACTGCCTCAGCTACTGTCAAATGACCTGCTAATATTTTGGGAAATTGATTGTCCAGCTGATTTATCAGCTCATTTATCTTTTTTAAGAGGCGTTTCTGTATCCTTTTATTAATTAAATTTAAATTACTATCCCTATATTCCTCTTTCTGAAGAAACTGATTTCTAGTTGGCCAGGGTATTCCTATGACCTGAATATTACCTTTTCCGGTTTGTAAACTAAGAAGGGTTGGTTCTGTAACCACATTAATATTGGCAATATGTAAGGTATGAAAAATATCTAAAGAACTTGCCCTACCGAAAGTTAAGGGGTTATCATGATTACCATTAATCAAAACAGTTGGTATGCCAGCCTGGCTTAATCGAAAAATTTGTCTGGCAAATTCCCGCTGATGAGTAGGGTTGGGATTATTATTTTTATAAGCGTCTCCGCAAAAGAGAGCAAAATCAACTTTTTCTTCCAGAGCAATATCAATGGCAACAGTCAACGTTCTAATAAAATCAACTAAGCGGGAATGTAATCCAGTATGGCTATCAATGCGTCCGTAATTCTCTACACCAAGATGAATATCGGCAAAATGAAGAAATTTAAACATCCTTTTCTTTGCTTACCTCAAAATCCAGATCAATTCCAATAGGACAGTGGTCAGAACCCTTAACATCTGATTGAATAAATGCTGATTTTAAATTATCCTTTAAATTATTGCTGATAAAGAAATAATCAATTCTCCATCCGATATTACGTTCTCTGGCTCTGGTCTTATAATCCCACCAATTATATTGTCCCGGTTCAGAATGAAAATGACGAAATGTATCTACAAATCCAGCCTGAAGTAAATGGTCAATCCATTTTCGCTCTATAGGAAGAAATCCAGAAACCTTTTCATTTTCCTTCGGTCTGGCTAAATCAATTTCCTTATGAGCTGTATTAACATCACCACAAATGACAACTCTTTGCCCCTCTTTTAGTAAATCAACTGCCTTCTTTAAGATAGTGTCATAAAAATCCATTTTGTATTGTAATCTTTCCTGAGAGGCTTTACCATTAGGAAAGTAGATATTAAACAATACAAATTTAGTAAAAGTTGCCTGTATAAACCTTCCCTCGGTATCAAACCTGGGTATTCCTAATTTATCAGAAATTTTTACCGGTTTTAGCTTAGTCCAGAGAGCAACTCCGCTATAACCTTTTTTCTCTGCCTGAGCAAAATAGCTGTAGTAGCTTGATTTTTTAACAAGCTCTTCCGGTAATTGTTCCAGTTGGGATTTAGTCTCCTGAATACAATATATATCCGCCTGTTGTTGATCAAACCATGCTAAAAAATTCTTTTTATATAATGCTCTTAAACCATTAACATTCCATAATAATAATCTCATTTCTTAACCTCTGTTATCTTGATTAATAAGCAATTATAAGTGGCTTCCTTCCACTATTTGTACACCCTTGCTTGCTCCAATACGAGTAGCACCTGCTTCTACCATCTGTAGGGCTGCCTTGTAATCTCTAATACCTCCTGCGGCCTTGATACCCATTTGGTTCCCCACAACCTTTCTCATCAGTTTTATATCTTCTACAATAGCGCCACCCTGCTCAAAACCAGTGGATGTTTTCACAAAACTGGCACCTGCCTCGGCCGCAATCTGGCAAGCAACTTCTTTTTCCTGATCAGTTAATAAACAATTTTCTAAAATAACTTTGCATATCAATCCTGATACAGCCTTCACCACTAATTTAATGTCTTCCTGTACTTTTTGGTAATCCTTATCCTTCAAAGCAGAAACATTGATAACCATATCAATTTCCTCAGCTCCCTCTTTAGCTGCTTCTTCTGCTTCATAAGCTTTAACCCGAGATAGGGTTGCTCCCAGAGGGAAACCCACCACAGTACATATTTTAACTTCTGAGGTACTTAAAAAAGCTCTAGCTAAAGGTATAAAACTGGCATTTATACAGACGGAATAAAAATGGTACTGGAGGGCTTCTTTACATAGTTTTTCAATTTGTATACCAGTAACATCAGGACGTAAAGCAGTATGATCTATCAATCTGGCAATATTATTTTTGGCTAATATTTTTGCACTCTGCATGGAAATTATTTCTGGCATGATATTTTCTCCTGTTTATTGAAACATTATAGTTTTAACTTAGTAGCTAATCATTTTGGCCTAATCTCAGCAGCTCGTGGTTTATATGATTTTCGGTCAATATGTAACCTTATATTGTAGCTATTACATACAAAATTCTTCTTAATAATTTCTTTATTCTTTTTAGTAATAATCTTATCTATTTTACATTTTCCCTTACAGTTACATTTGATTCGTTTTCCATCTCTGGAAAATACTGATATGTGAAGAGATTGAGGAGGAATATAGCTAATTTTCCTGGAAATCATGGGAATACTCTGAGCTACTAAACGATGCATAATTTTATGAAATAAATCAGAACCAATTCTTTTTCTAAAAGCTGAAAAGGTAGAATGAGCCGGTGTCTTTAAAAAATGGTGAAAACCACAAATTACACAATACTTAGTATTATAGCGTAGAGCTTCGGCTAACTGACGATTTGAATTTGCCTCTCCAAGATAGACAAGTAATTGGGCTTTAAATAGAGAAATAGGACTATAAATAAGCTCTTTATCATTGGAGTAACGGTCTTTAATTAAAGGATTAATAAAAGACCAATCTATTGACTCAAAGATCATCTTCAACGGATCATTCTTTTTTATCTTTCTGTAGGCTTCATAAGTAGAAAATGAAAATTGCTGTTTTTCGTTTTTCTCCATCAAGTCTGATTTCCACAAAATTTTACCTATATAATAATATTACTTTCAGGAATAATATCAAGAACAAAAACACTTTGTAGATAATTAAAACCTTTTGTACTTTTTTCTTAAAAAAGTAGGTATATCCAGATCTTCTTTATCCGGTAACTTTTTGGTAAGGCCCAGGTCATCTTCTGTTAATGGCCTATTGTCATCAAAACTTAAGTCTTTTTCTTTGGAAACTGGACTTTCAGTTAAATTTTCAGAAGAGTAAGGGAAAATCCTTTCCTTCTTTTTTTCTTCTTGCTCTAGTTTCTCTCGAACTGAAATTGTTTCTGCCCTTTCTTGATACAACGGCATAGGCATAGCCTTTTCACACTTGGTAGCTATTACTGTAACCCTTACTTCATCCTGCATATTTTCTGAAATTATAGCACCAAAAACAATATTAGCTTCTCTACCAGCTGCTTTGGAAACTAAATCTACTATCTCATTGATCTCATAAAGACTCATATCCAATCCACCAGTTACATTTACCAGTAATGAATTGGAACCTTTAATAGATACTTCCAGTAAGGGGCTGGAAATAGCTGCTTCTGCAGCTGTTGAAGCTTTATTATTTCCACGCCCTATTCCAATACCCACTAAGGCAAATCCAGCATCTTTAATTACAGCTTTTACATCTGCTAAGTCAAGATTGATTAATCCGGGAGTAGTAATCAGGTCTGCAATAGCCTGCACTGATTGTCTTAATACACGATCGGTAATTTCGAAAGCCTCTTTAACTGAGGTATCCTTGCTAATCATAGTAAGTAAACGATCATTGGAAATAGTAATAATTGCATCAACCTGTTTTTTAAGTTCTTCTATTCCCTGTTCCGCCTGCACAATTCTTTTTTTGCCTTCAAAGCTAAAAGGACGTGTTACGACTCCAATAGTAAGAGCTCCCTCTCTTTTAGCTATTTCAGCAATAACAGGTGCTGCACCACTACCCGTTCCTCCACCCATACCAGCAGTAATAAATACAATATCACCATCTTCCAGAACTTTAGCAATAGCATTTCTATCTTCTTCAGCAGCTTTCTTGCCAATTTCTGGATCACCACCAGCACCTAAACCTTTAGTGGTTAACTTTCCAATTTGCACTTTCTGATTTGCCTGAGATAAGGAAAGTGCCTGTAAATCTGTATTAACCGCTATTAGTTCTAACCCATTAATACGATGGTTAGCCATCTCTTCAATGGCATTATTTCCACTTCCCCCAACGCCAATTACCTTAATATTGACAAAATTATCTACCTTTTGTTCTTCCACAGGAACCTTTTCTCTAACATTGCGATAAACCAAATCACCGTCTCCATTGACGGAATTTGATATGACTGGCTTTTTATCCAGATCATGAGAAGTATCCCTGATTAATTCTTGTTTGTAATCCAGGATTTTAGTAAAGCCGCGTGCTAATTTTTTCTTTTTCAAAGGTAATCACCTCTTGAGCAAGTTCTGAATAATCTTCTGCTCCATGAGATTTTGGATCATAGTATATAATAGGAATCCCCTGACTGGAAGACTCCACCAGGGAAATATTTTTTCTGATAATTGTTTTAAAAACTCTTTCTTTAAAAAAATCTCTCGTTTCCTCAATAACTTCTTTGGCAATATTACTTCTCGTGTCAGCAATAGTGATCAGGACATATATCTCTAAAAAATGATGTAAATTTTGATGAACAATCTTAATTGTTTCCATAAATTCTTCGATACCACGAAGAGCAAAATAATGAGGTTGTATCGGAATAATCACTTCATTTGAAGCCTTTAATGCGTTAATAGTTAATATGCCCAGTGAGGGTGGGCAATCAACAATGATATAATCAAATTTTATTTTACAATTCTGAATACCAATATTTAAAAAATCCTCTCTGCCAATCTGATCAATCAATTTATACTCAGCACTGGCAAAGTCAATGTTGCTTGGTGCTAAGTATAGATTTCCATCAGAGAATTTTTTCATTTGAATTACAATATCTTCCATGTCAAGCTTATTGGGAGAACGATTTGGCTCCAGAACATTGAGCATCGTTTTTTCTAACTCGTTGGGTTCAATTCCCAAACCGATAGTGGTATGTGCCTGGGGATCCATATCAATAAGCAGTACTTTTTTCCCAAACTCAGTTAAGCAAGTCCCTAAATTAATAGAAGTGGTGGTTTTGGCAACTCCGCCTTTTTGATTAGCAACTGAAATAATTCGCAACTGGCTTACCTCCTGTATATGACATACCAGGTATTCCACAAAATAATTTCCTGGAAAACCTTTAATTATCCTTACCTTAAAAGAATATTTATCATTATTCTAAAAATTCATTTATGAAATATGAAATCAATATTTTCCCAAATACTTTATATTATCAAATCATATTGATTCAATTTTTTAAAGTGCATAACATACATAGCATATATGTATATGAATTACAGTGATTAAAAGAGAGATCGGGGTTCGCTTTTCATTAGCCATTTTTACTCTATTCTTTTTTCACTTTTCCTATTTTTAGCCTATCCTTGCTGGTAACTCTATCTCTTATTCTATATATCAAGTAAAAAAAATTAACTTGAGTACATTTTTATCTGTTAGGTTAATTTATATTATCATTACACCATTACTACCTTCTGATAAGGCAATTTTTAGCGTTTGAATAAAAGATATTGTGAAAAATATTTCTTTTTGAAAGATAATATTTATAGTAATTGTTCAGGAGTTTATAAGACAATCATTACAATTATTTATGATTATATCACAATCATATATTGTCATGCTATAAACAATAAGTAAATTTCTAAAATATTTAAGTTTATTTCCCAGACAAAATGGGCTAACATATTAATACAATTTCTTTATATTTTACCCTCTTTTCATCAACTTGACAAATATATTCTTAAGTAAAATTTATACAGCATATGTTAATCCTAATTTTAAAAAATGAAGTTAACGCCAATTCCTAATATTTCTCTTGATATTTCTCCTTATAATCCAATTCATTAATACTTACGAACTTACGGTACAGATAGCTCCTTTAAAGAAATTGATTTGGTATATTTTCAAACGTTACTTACGATATTTATATTTGACTTTTTATCCCTTTAAATATATACTTGCTATTAATAGTTAGTACTAAAAATAAGAAAGATATTTAAAACTGCTAATAATCCGGGAGGATAGTAAAAATGGTTCTAAAAACCCTTAATGAGATGCTGCTTAATAGCAAGAATAAATTCAAAGATAGACCTGCCTTTAAAGTAAAAAGAGGCAATCAATTTGAAGCAATTAATTTTCAGGAATTTTATAAACGGGTACAACAGTTTGGTACCGGTTTATTGGAATTGGGTTTTAAAAAAAGTGATCATATCGGTTTAATCTCAGAAAATCGTCTGGAATGGATTATCAGTGATCTGGCTATTATTGGTATTGGGGCAGTAGACGTCCCAGCCAGCGGCAATAGTTATGCCCGGGATATTGCCTTTAAACTAAAACACTCTGATTCTATAGCTACTATCTTAGAAGGAGAAAAGTTATTAACAGAATTCCTTAAAGTCTGTGCAGAGCTTCCCGCTATTAAAAAAATTATTCTTTTTGAACCAGTTAAAGTATTTTCAGAACCTGATGAAATCCCGGAATGGGCTAAAGCAATCCCTTTCCAGGCTAATGGGAAAATTAGCAAATCATTCCACCAAAAAATATCTTCTACCCTTACCGAGAATAACCTTGCCTTGTTAATCTCAGAAAAAGCAAAATTATTTTTAGAACAATACCTATCTGAACACAGTAAAGAATTATTTACCAGTTTAAAATTATCTAAAGTAAAGGAAGTAGAAGACACTTTATGGAAGAAGATTCATATTGTTAAGAAAGATAATATTGAGAATTTACCCCCTATTATTTCCTTCTCTCAAGTAGAGGATATAGGGGAAAAATTACTGAACAAAGGTGACCAGCGTTTTGCTAATATGGCCCAAAAAGCTCTTCCTGGTGACTTAATAACTATAATTTATACCTCGGGTACTACCTCAGATCCCAAGGGTGTTATGTTAACTCATCGTAATATCATTCATAATGTTAATAATTTGCCTCCCTCAATAGGAGATTTACATGAAAGAGACCGTTTTCTTTCTGTCCTACCATCATGGCATATCTATGAAAGAACGGTTGAATACTGTGCTATAAGCTTTGGAGCCTCTACTGCTTACAGTAAACCATTTAAACAAATCTTGTTACCAGACCTCCTATTGGAAAAACCCACAGTAATGTGCACTGTTCCTCGCATATGGCATAGTCTGTATAAAGGAATCTTGTATAAGATCAAAAATGGAGGTAAATTGCAACAATTACTATTTTTCAAGGGATTGGATATCGCTAAAAGATATAAATATGCTAAAAGAATGCTGGAAAATACCTTACCTCTCTTTGATCGTGCCCAATTCTCTGCTCAAGAAATGGAAAATGCTAAAAAAACTGTCCAAAGCTTATCTTTGTTATATAAAATAACCAATAAACTAATTTTCAAAAAAATTCGGGACATGCTAGGTGGTGAAATTAAATTTGCCATAAGCGGAGGAGGAGCTTTGCCGGAAGATATTGATATTTTTCTGGATGCGATAGATGTGCTTGTCTTAGAAGGATATGGCCTTACCGAAACCTCTCCGGTCATAGCAGGAAGAAAACAGCATAATCCTATCATCTTCACAGTAGGTGAACCTATTCCCGAGACATACGTAAAAATTGTAGAGAAAGAAAATATTGATATAGAAGTGCCTCATGGTCAGCCAGGTGTAGTTATGGTTAAAGGTGATTTGGTCATGAAAGGTTATTATAAAAATGAAAAGAAGACTACTGAGGTACTGAAAGATGGTTGGTTTAACACTGGTGACCTGGGTAAAAAGACCTCTAATGGCAAATACCTGAAAATAATTGGAAGAATAAAAGATACCATCGTATTAAGGGGAGGAGAAAATGTAGAACCTCAGCCTCTGGAAGACAAATTAAAAGAAAGTCCTTATGTTAATATGGTAATTGCGGTAGGACAGGATAAACCGAGATTGGGTATTCTAATTGTTCCTGATTTTGAAGCTCTTAAAGAATATGCTAGTGAAAAACAACTCAACTATAAGGATGAACAAGACTTGATTAAAAAGAAAGAGGTACTTTCTCTCTTTCAAAATGAGCAAAGGCGATTGGTATCTAAAGAGCATGGCTTCCAACCATTCGAAACAGTAATGGGAATCGCCTTGTTGCCAGATGAATTCTCCCAGGAAAAAGGAGAGATGACAGAAAGCCTTAAACTAAGAAGATTTATTATTCATGAAAAATATCATAAAGAGATTGACCAGATATGTGAAAAGTAAATAAATAAGATCCTCCACCAAATAGAGAGTGTCTATCTAAAACATAATAAGTAGTTTAATTTTTTTTAGTCAGGTAGAATAAATTGCTGATAGGGATAAATTAAATCAGGATTCTCAATCTGGCCCTGATTAGCCTTAAATATCTTAATCCAAGCAACGCCTTCATTATATTTATTTCTAGCGATTGTCCAGAGGCAATCTCCGCTTTTCACTTCGTAATACTTGGGTTCTTGTTTTTTCTCCAAAAGTCCAATTTTATACTTCAATTCAGCAATCTCTAATTGCAATCTGCTAACTTGGGTATGGCACTGATTAATATTATTTTGATATTCATCTCTTTCTTTAACTAGAGAACGAATAGTTTCCATTAAATTCTGCTGTTCTTGATAACTAATGTCTTCCTGTTGTTGCAATTTTATGCTTATTTCTGCTACATTTTTTTCATAATCCTCTATTTTGTGCATATATTGTTCAATCTGAGAAGTTAATAGTGCAATCTGGTCTTCTCTCTCTCTGATCTGGGATAAACTTTGCTGCTGAAATTCTAATTGGGTTGCAATTTCTTCTTTAAAAAGATCGCTATCAAACTTGATTAAATCAATCTCTTCTTTATACTTTTCCAATTGTTCCTTTAAATAAGAGATTAACTTTCTATTTTCCTCATTTTGTTTTTTCCACTCCTCTTGCTTTTCTACCAATATCTTTTCCAGTGCTTCTTTCTCCTTCTGTATAGGTTCCTGTAACGACTTTTCTTTAATTAAATCTTCCCGTAGGACAAGTACTTCCTTGCCTATCTCTTTTATATTTGACTCATATTTCGTTATTTCTTCCTGAAAAAGAGCAATAGTATCCTTATGTATCTGTTCTCCTTCCAGCCATTGGGTTTCTTTCTCCTGTAATATTTTTTCCAGCTTGCTCTTTTCCATTTCCATTTGTGCCAGGTTATCTTTTATATAAGATAACATTTCTTTTTGTTCTAGGGCTTGAACAATTTCTTCCTGAAGTTTTTCTATTTGTTGTTCATATGCAGTTAATTGATTTTGTAATTCCTGATATTCCTGCTGAAACTGAAGTAGATTAGAGTCTTTTTGAGCAATTTTTTCCTCTAATTGTTTTTTATTCAATTCTAATTGGCTTATCTGTTGTACATAAGTTTCATCATCCTGGTTAACAGTAAGCTGTCTTCGCAAATTACTAATGGTTTCTTCATGCTTCACCATATTCTGTTCCAATTCTTTTCTTTTCAGCTTCTCCGACTCTAAGTTTTGTTCTATATTAGATACCTTATTACCTATTAACTCGATTTCTGTCTCATACTGCTGAATTTCCTGCTGCAAAGAATTAATAATCCTTCTGTTTCCCTCTTCTTTTTCCTGCCATTGAACTTCCCTTTCAGTCAGTAAAGCTTCTAATTTAGATTTTTCTTCTCTTAAAAGAGCAAGATCTTCAGTATCAGATTTGCTTTTTTGTAACACTACCTCCATTTTAGACTGCAGTGCCAACAATTCCTCCTGGTATTTATCCAACTGTTTTAATAGTTCATCTTCCTTCTCTACTGTTATATATTCTTCTGGAGGAAGCTCTTCTTTTTCTAATACTTCCTTTACTTTCTCTTCCAGCTGAACTAATGTACTTTCCTGTTCTTTAATCAATTTATCTGACACTTTTAATAAAGCTTCCTTTTGTAACAAATCACTTTGAATTTGATTTAGACGATTATAATTGAGATAGGCAAAACCAGCAATAATAATTATCAATATAATAAAAATAGTAGCAATACTCTTTGACATTATATTCCCCCCTGCTGACTTGATTATTTTTTATTATATCTTAAAAAGGCAAATGATTCACCATTAAAGTTAAAAATTATTCTGTTTTATCAGATCTAAGCTTTTTACTAAATTACTAAACTAAATAAAATTTTTTCTTATTCAGATAGTTTCTTAACAAATAGAAAATATACTGTTATAATAGAGAAAATATTTTTAATAACTTAAATACAATAAAGAAGACTGAAAACAAAAGAATAAAGACAAAAAATAAGGCTATTTTAAGGAGTAATTATGGGTGTCAAGAAAGTTAATTTTCCTGAAATACCTCTCGAACAAATACGATGGTATTGCAATTTAGGAAAAGCAGGTTTTTCTTCCACTGACGATCTGGAAGCTTGTGATAAGATTCTAGGACAGGAAAGGGCATTAAAGGCTTTAGAACTTGGATTGGATATGGAATATTTGGGTTATAACCTTTTTATAACCGGAAAATCTGGAACAGGTCGTAGTACTACAATTAAAGGATTACTACAGAATAGAAAAAGAGAAAATGTTATTTTTGATGATAAATGCTATGTTCATAATTTTAAAGATCCTGATATTCCCCGAGCAATTAGTTTGCCCACCGGACAGGGCAAACAATTTAAAAAAGATATGGAAAATCTGGTAAATACGTTAAGAAAACATATTCCTTTCCTTCTGGAAAGTGAAAAATACCAAAAAAGCAGAGATGCCCTTGCCGAGAATTTTAAAAGGAAACAACATACTTTGGTTAAGGAATTTGAGGAAAAAGTAAAAGCAGAAAACTTTACCATTGTTCAGATTCAAATAGGTCCTTATAGCAGGCCTGATATCTTTCCAGTTATAGATGAAAAACCTACGAACTTAGAAAATTTAGAAAAATTAGCAGAAGAAGGTAAATTCTCTAAAGAAGAATTAGATACAATTAAAAAGAAACACCAAGAATTTACTCAAGAAATTACCTTAATCTCCAAGAAAATTAATATTCTTCAGAAAGATCTAAGTAAGAAATTGACAGAATTAGAAATAAAAATAATTACACCACTGGTGGAAGAAGAAACTACAGAAATAAAGAAAAAATATAATAATATTGCCATTAATTCTTATCTAAATGAGGTTAAAAAAAATGTTCTGGAAAATATAAGTCGTTTTCAGGAAAAAGAAGACCAAACGGCAACTATTCCGGGACTTAAATTAACTCAATTAACAAAAGATACCTTTCTGGAATATTCAGTGAATGTAATTGTTGATAATTCTGATACAAAGACTTCACCTGTCATTATTGAAACTCATCCTTCCTATAAGAATCTATTCGGTATTATTGAAAGAAGAATGGACCGAACCGGGCACTGGGTTACGGACTTTACTAAAATAAAAGCTGGATCCCTTTTAAGAGCAAATGGAGGTTTTTTAGTATTAAATGCTCTCGATATGTTGCTTGAACCAAGCGTCTGGCCATCTCTAAAAAGAACCTTATTGAATCGAATGATTGAACCGGAGATCTATGATCCTTTCCCCATGTTTAGCACCTCTGCTTTAAAACCAGAACCTATCGAATGTAATGTTAAAGTAATTATGATTGGCGATCCCTTCCTATATCAAATTCTATATTACCGCGATCCAGATTTTGAAAAAATTTTTAAAATAAAAGCAGATTTTGATACAGTTACCGAGAATAATAACCAGAATATTTATCAATACTCCTGTTTTATCAAGCAATTATGCGAAAGAGAGAATCTGCTTCCCTTTGATCAAAGTGGTATTGAAGGTGTAATAGAATATGCGGTTAGGTTAGCTGGAAGAAAAAATAAATTATCCACTAATTTTAATAAGCTTGTAGATTTACTAAGGGAATCAGATTACTGGGCTAAAAAAGACCGGCAAAAAATTATTAAGAAAAAACATGTTAATACAGCCATTAAAGAAAAAATTGACAGATTGAATCTCATTGAAAATAAAATACAGGAATTGATTGAACAGGGAACATTAATGATTGATACAGAAGGAGCAGTGGTAGGGCAAGTAAACGGGCTTTCGGTGTATGACCTGGGAGAATATTCCTTTGGTAAACCAACAAGAATAACTGCTAAGACTTCTATGGGTAGAGCAGGAATTATTAACATTGAAAGAGAGGCTGACCTGAGTGGTAAAACCCACAACAAAGGAGTTCTTATTCTCAGTGGTTATCTTCGTTCTAAATATGCCCAGGACAAACCTCTGACTATTAGTGCCAGTATTTGTTTTGAGCAATCCTATTCTGGAGTTGAGGGAGATAGTGCTTCTTCTACTGAAGCTTATGCACTTATCTCCAGCATTGCTAATATTCCCATCAGACAAGACATTGCGGTAACCGGTTCTGTAAACCAAAAAGGAGAGATTCAACCAATTGGTGGAGTGAATCAAAAAATTGAAGGATTTTATGATGTATGCAAAGTAAAAGGTCTAACTGGAACTCAGGGAGTAATAATTCCAGAATTAAATATCCCGGACCTTATGTTAAGAGAAGATGCGGTTGAAGCCATCAAAAAAGGTCAATTTCACCTTTATTCTGTAAAGACTATTGACCAGGGAATAGAAATATTAACCGGTAGAAAAGCTGGTAACAGACAGAAAGACAGAAAATTTGAGAAAAACTCTGTTAATTATCTGGTCGATCAGAAACTGTTAGAATTTGCCGTGAAACTAAAAGAATTTAGTGAAGAAAAAGAACAAAAATAATATAATTAAATAGTAATAATAAGAATATTTTTTACTAAATCTTAATAGATAATATTTTTTAGTGTTATTATATATTTTAGGAGTTTCATTTTAAAATATTCAGGGGGAATTTATAATGAAAAGAAAAATAAGAATGGGATTAAAAACTGCTTGTGTTCTCCTTTTTTTCCTTATTTTGTTCCATTTTTCCATTTCTGCTGACAATAATATACGGTTGGAAGAACTTCTCCAGTCAATTATCGAGGAAAAAACAGTGATACCAGATGTTTACGCAGTAATCAACTTAGGAAACTTCTTTTTTGCACAACAGTTATATCCGCCGGCTCATGATGAATATGTCAAAGCTTTACAATTAGACCCTTCTAACAAAATAGCCTTAATTAATCTTAGTTATACCTTTTTTAAAATGGGTGATTTCCAAGAAGCTTTAACACAATTTACTCCATTAACAGAGGATGATATAGCCTATGCTTATTATATTAGAGGAATGATTTACAGGGAACAGCGAGAATTAGATAAAGCGATTGAGCAATACGAAAAAGTAGTAGAACTTATTCCCAATCATCCTCAATTAAATGCTGAATTAGGGCAGCTCTATCTTGATAATCATCAGCTCGTTAAAGCAAATGAAAGATTTATGGAAATGGGATATTATAAGAATCGCCCACCCATAATGGAAAAACTTGTCTCCTATCAACCCAATGCCTATTGTTACCTTCATTTAGGAAATTATTACCGTAGCAATGGGGAACTGGAACTGGCTCGAGAAGCTTATCAAAAAGCAACTCAATTTGAAGGCGATGAACGATCAATTGCCTTAGCTTATTTTTATCAGGGAGAAATTAACCTTAAAGACCATAATTATGATCGGGCTATAGTTGAAAAAGAGCTTGCCCAGAAAGTTTATCCGTTAGGTCAACACCAATTTACTTTTAACAGTTTTGCCGAAGCATTGATTGAAATTGGTGACCAGTATTACCACAATGGCAATTTACCTGAAGCACTTAATCATTACCAATTAGCTGCTAACCTGGCTAACGCTCCGGATATTTTAGCTGAAGCTCATTATAAAAAGGGTTTGACTTATTACCGCAGTCAGGATTATGAAAATGCATTAAGAGAAGCGGAAACTGCCTTATCCCTTAATCCTGATTACCTATCTGACAGACAAAGATTAATTAATTTACTAATTGCCAATAGTTGGTCAAAAATTACTCAATAATAGTAAAATTGAGACTAATAAATATAATTCATAGATTAATTGGTACTGTTTTATAATATGAATTTATGAATATCTCCAAATTTTAGAGAGGAGCTCTAAAAATGAATTTAACACAGTTTTTAAAAGGTTTGGTTATTATACTGATTGGCGCTATCCTGTTATTAAATAATCTCAATATTCTGGAGTGGTCTGTTTGGCCTAATATTTTAAAGCTCTGGCCTCTGTTATTAATAAGCCTTGGTATTAGTTTAATCTTCAGGAGAAGACTCTCCTGGTTAGGTCCTCTGGTCATATTGCTGGGAATTATTTTTGGTATTGGTGCCAGTTATATGGGATTGGATTTAGATCTGCAATTAGAGGGGAAAATATCCCCTGAAGTAGAAACTATTCAGAGAGAGATGGAATTGGTTCCTGTTGTAACCCGTGAGATAGAACAAGAAGTAACTACAGAAGAACTTCCTGAGGAAGAAATCCTAGAAACCAAAACTGAAACTGAGGGTGAGGAGGTTGAGGAATTAAAAATACCTGAAACAACTGAAGTAGTGAGTGAAGAGAGTGAAGATATTGCATTAGTTCCTTTGGTTCAGAAAGCTAATCTTCATTTAAATTATGCTATTGGGGCCTTTACCCTGAAATCTCCCACTCCTCTGGTTTATCAATGCCAGGTCAGCTATCGCAATCCTGAATTTAAGCCTATTGAAGATTTTTCTATCCTGGATCATGTGGCAAAAATCCTGATTACTCACCAGCCAATCTCAGACAAAATGGCACGAAATCCTAAAAATAACATTGACTTAAAATTAAATACCAATGTAATATATGATATTCTCCTTGAAACTGGTGCCACATCTATAGACTATGATTTATCTAAATTTAAAATAGAAAATTTATCTATAGAGAGTGGTGCCTCTAAAATAAATATTATCGCACCTCAGTATAATGGAAAAATCAACATAGACTCAGGAGTATCTGTAATCGATATTGCCCTTCCTAATAATGTTGGTACCATGATTTACCTTGATACTGGACTCAGTATAAAGGATTTTGATGAGTATTTCCAAAAACAGGAAGATAATGTTTATATCTCAAAAAATTATAATAATGCTGAATTCCACATTGATATAAGGATAGATGCTGGTATTTCCCAGATCAATATTTACTATCTCTAAAAAATAATACTTATTGGTCGTCTAAATTAAATAAATAGCGCTTAATTTGTAAAATATTCTCAATATTATAAAAAACAGTAAAAAGATTTTTCATGCAAAACGCTTTTTACTGTTTTTTATTTCTCTTGAAAAAGGATTTAATATTAATTAAATGCGCTCTATCAATTACTATTAGCAACATTATTATTAGCAATAGAACAAAAAGCTCCCGCACAGCGGGAGTAGGATTTTAGATACCTCAATATTAACTCTTTATCTGAAATACTATCTCTTTGTTCTTCTCCTCAAATTCAACCTGAACCTTGTCTTTTTCTTTAATCTTTCCTTCCAGAATTTTTAAAGCCAGTGGGTCCTGAAGGTGTCTTTGTATAGTTCTTTTTAAAGGTCTGGCACCAAACTGGGCATCAAATCCTCGTTCTGACAGTATTTCTTTTACCCTGGTACTTACTATTAATTCAATCTCCTTCTCCTGTAAGCGCTTTCTTAAAATATCTAGCTGAATATCAACAATCTGTATAATATGCTCTTTCTCCAGGCGGTTAAAAGTTATAATTTCATCTACTCTGTTTAAAAATTCCGGTTTGAAATGGTCCCTTAATGCCTGATCAATCTGTCTGGTCATCTCCTCTCTATTAGCTGAGTTAAGTTGATAAATATAATGACTACCAATATTGGAAGTCATAATTAGGATTGTGTTTTTAAAATTCACCACTCTACCCTGACCATCAGTCAATCTTCCATCATCCATTATCTGTAATAATATATTAAATACATCATGATGAGCTTTCTCAATTTCATCAAAAAGTATTACTGCATAAGGTCTCCGTCTTACAATTTCAGTTAATTGACCACCTTCTTCATAACCGACATAACCAGGGGGAGCTCCAATTAACCTGGCTACACTATGCTTTTCCATGTATTCAGACATATCTATTCTTACCAGAGCGTTTTCATCATTGAATAAAAAAGCGGCTAAACTGCGAGCCAATTCAGTCTTGCCAACACCGGTAGGACCCATAAATATAAAAGAACCTATGGGTCTATTGGGATCTGAAATACCAACCCTGGAACGTCGTATAGCATTGGCAACTAGACTTACTGCTTCATCCTGTCCTACAACTCTCTTCTTCAATTCCTGTTCCATGCGAATTAACTTTTCAGTCTCACCTTCCATTAAACGTCCCACAGGAATATTAGTCCATTTAGCCACGATCTGGGTAATATCTTCTTCTGTTATTTCCTCTTTTAACATTCGGGAATTCTTCTGTAAGGATGCAATTTTTTTATTATTTTCTTCCAGTTGCTTCTCTAACTCTGGCATTTTACCATACTTTATTTCAGCTAATCGATTGAGGTCACCATTTCTTTCTGCCTGTTCAGCTTCTGTTCTAGCTCTTTCAATCTCACCTTTAGTTTGATTAATCTTCTGAATTATCTCTTTTTCATGACTCCATCTTAACATTAAACTATTTTTTTCCTCTCCCAGATTGCTTAGAGCATGATCGATATTTTTCATTTTTTCTCGGGCGATAGCATCATTATCCTTTTTTAAAGCTTGCTTTTCAATCTGGAGTTGCATTATCTTTCTTTGAATCTCATCTATCTCAACTGGCATACTGTCAATTTCCATCCGCAGCCCTGAAGCCGCTTCATCAATTAAATCAATTGCCTTATCCGGTAAAAAACGATCAGTAATATAACGATGAGAAAGCGTAGCAGCAGCAATCAAGGCAGAATCCATAATCTTTACACCATGATGTACTTCATAACGTTCTTTCAAGCCTCTTAAAATGGCAATAGTATCCTCAACAGTAGGTTCTTTTACCAGCACCATCTGGAATCTTCTCTCTAAAGCTGCATCCTTCTCAATATATTTTCTATACTCTTTTAAAGTTGTAGCACCAATACAATGCAATTCTCCTCTGGCCAGAGCTGGTTTTAACATATTTGAAGCATCTACTGCCCCTTCTGCAGCACCTGCCCCAACTAAGGTGTGTATCTCATCAATAAATAGAATAATAGAGCCAGCAGCCTGTTCTACCTCTTTCAATACTGCCTTTAATCGATCTTCAAACTCTCCTCTGAATTTTGCTCCTGCTATCATTGCGCTTATATCCAAAGCAATAACTCTCTTCTCTTTAATTCCCTCAGGAACATCACCACTTACTATCCTACGTGCCAATCCTTCTACAATGGCTGTTTTGCCAACTCCTGGCTCGCCTATTAACACTGGATTATTCTTTGTTCTGCGTGATAAGATCTGCATGACTCGTCTGATTTCGTCATCCCTACCTATTACCGGGTCCAGCTTACCTTCCCTGGCCAATTGCGTCAAATCTCGAGAATATTTTTCTAAAGCCTGATATTTTTCTTCTGGATTCTGATCAGTTATTCTTTGATTGCCTCTTATATTCATCAGTGCTCGATAAACATTATTCCGATTTATTCCCCTTTCTCTAAAATACTTAGCAAAAGAGCTATCCTCTAACTCAATTAACGATAGCAGAAGATGTTCAGTGCTGATATATTCATCCTTCAATTTAGCGGCTTCCTGAGTGGCTTTATTAAAAACTGTATTTAACTCATTTCCAATATATTGGCCACTTGCTCCTCCCTGTACGCTGGGAAGCTGTTCCAATCTTCTTTCTAAAAATGTTTCTAAATCAGTTATGTCCATTTCTAATTTGGCCAAGACTGAGGGAATGATACCGTCTCTCTGTCTGATTAATGCCAGCAGCAGGTGTTCGCTTTTTATTTCTTGATGGTTATACTGTAAGGCTAATTGCTGCGCCTGACCAATTGACTCTTGAGCTTTAATGGTAAATCTGTCAAATTGCATCACGGTTTCTCTCCTTTCTATGTTTTATTTCCCACATCATAATTATACTGCTACTGTCAAATATCCAATTATCGTAATAATAACGAATAGTGGCTTATTTAAAAAGTTATTGTTTTCAGATTATTCAAAGTGAATTCTTCCTCTGAAGAACTCGGGTATTCTTATAGTACAAGTATCTGGCATTCAGTGTACCATTAATTTAATCGTTAGTTTATGTTGCTTAGGGAGCATTGTATTATTGGGTATGAACTAATTATTAATAACCTATTTCCCGTTCTTGTCACCATAAACTTTTTCAGAAGAAATAGGTATATTATTGAAATATTTATGGTAAAAGAATACAAAATAGATTTTCTTGGAAAGGTATCCTCTTTGAGATTATCAGGGTATTTGCTCCCCTGATAATCTTGCAGTAACTGTAACTTGCTAATTCTTATATTACTAAATAATTTGAAACGAAAAACAAAGATGAAAGGATATTATAAAAAATAGGTAGTAAATGGTAAAGTAACATTATACCAACATAGAAGGCAACTATAACAAAACCATTTTATTCTCCCAGACTTATTTGCTTATTCTGGCTAGTTAATAAATCAGTCGTTAATCTGGCAGCACAATGTTCTTGTAACAGATTTGATAGTTCATCTCGCGCCTCGATTACCACCGAAGACGGGATACCATCAATTCCATCAATATTGATAACCATCTCTTTTGTATCATTGGCTATTTTAGAGAATTCTGCATTTCTCCAATTCCATCTTCTACACATAACCTGCTTGCTTTTATCATCATAATAAATTACCTCTCCTCTGGTTGGATGCTCCAATTCCTTACTACCTAAACCAGTAAAGAGCTCCTCTCCTGTAGCAAAATCCAGGCAAAGATTACCGTTAATTTTTTTTATATCATCTCCACCACAGGGAACAAGATGCTTAATAGAAATGTAATTAAAGAGAGTGACTACAGAATTGATAAAAGGTAAACCACCACCTGCCATTATTCTGGTCAATAAAGATTTAATAGAAGGTGGATATTGCTCGGGATCTGAACCAAATCTGATATGAGCCTCATCCCATGCTTTGAGATAAGGATGGTTAACGAAATTATTACCTTCAACTTTTCGCTGTTCAATGATCTTATTTAATGGCTTTTTTATTCTTTTATTTTTTTCAATAACCTGTATGTCTTTGACTAAGATAATACCACGTATAAACCGGGGAAACCTGTCAAAAATAACCGGGCTTATAATAACCTTCTTCATTATAATATTTAGCCTACCTCCAAAATCCTAATATAATTTATCAATTGTTATAAAAATCTTCCTGTCATCAAACAGGAAGATTACAAATCACCTGATAATTTATTGTTACAAACAACATCATTTTTAATTAAAATATTTTTTGCTAATAATTAATTAGGTTTCAATGGTGGAATATTGCTTATTTTTTCCAAGCGTTTAATTTCATCTCTTATCTGAGCAGCTTTCTCATAATTTTCTCTATCTACTTCAATTTGTAGTTCATTTTTTAGTTGGGCTAAACGCACAGCAATCTCTTCTTCTTTGGAAGAATGAACAATAGAAGCCTTTTTCATAACCTCATCGGCAATAAATATTGGCGATTCTAACCTTAAGGCTACTGCAATAGCATCACTTGGCCGAGAGTCAATTAACAACTGTTTTTCTCCCTTTCTTAGCCATATGGTAGCATAGTAAGTATTATCTCTTATATCAGAAATAACAATTTTCTCTATAAATAATTCGGCAGATTCAATAATGTTTTTAATTAGATCGGGAGAAAAGGGTCTATTAGGTTTTGTTTTTTCTAAGACCAAAGAAATCATTTTGGCTTCATAAGGTCCAATCCATATAGGTAACCACTTCTTTTCGTCTTGGTCTTTTAAAATAACAACAAACCCCTTAGTTACCGGATCAATAGCTACCCCAAAAACCTTCACCTGAATCATGCCCTTCTCCTCCTTTCTTCATAAGTAACTTGTACAAAAGATATTAAAAATTATTGTCATAATTATTATAACATATTATCTTTGGAATAAAAAAACGATATTTCGGTATTAAGAATTTTCCATGAAGAATAGTAAAATAGATATTATAGGAATTAGATATATATGAGATCCTGGCTAAGAAAAAGTTTTTTAGATTTTTCGATAGCAGCCTTATGAATAATTTAAATAATTCAACTTTTGAATTACAATAAATCTTTTTCTAGAAAGTTAATGATTTATATTACTTAGGCTGTTTCCTTATTTTCATTTGCTATTATATAAAATTAACCTGAGTTAATATTCCTGCATGTAAATAAATATACTGCTTCCAATAATTATCAGTAAACTAATGGTTGTTAACAAGTATAGCATGGCTCTAAGATAGGTAATTTCCAAAATTACAGCAAAGGCAATCTGGGTATAATTGTATGATATTATCATAATTACCTATGCAAATAGACAAGCTAATGTTGTAGCAATTTGGGAAACAATATCCGTAAGTACTAAAATTAACAGGAGAATTAAATCCCAAAGACCGGGTATTGCCAAATTACCCCACCATAATAGAAAAAGAATTCATTACCTATTAATATTTAAAAATTTTTTTATAACCGTTACTAATTTGGGGCTTTCTTCTCCCATAATATTTGTTACGGGAAGAGCTAATCTATTTCTCATTTTCTGATATAACTGGTATCCATCTATCCAAGCCATTTCATAACTGTCTTTTCCAAATCTGCTATATTTTGGATAAAAGGGATTAATGGTAACTGCTAAAATTGGTAAATTATAAAGTGTCTTGATGTTGATTCCCTTGTTTAATATATCCTCAATTATATCCATAAGATGGTTAATATCTCTGGTACCGACTAAAAGAAAAGTAGGATTATTAATAAGGATTGTCTTTCCTTTAAACAATTCAGAGTATTGCTCAGCTATTTTTTTTAATATATTATCCTGAACAATACCTGGAATATATATTTCTTCTGTTTCTTTTTCATCAATACTATCAATTAAATTGTTAAGTATTTTTTGACTAATCAAAGAATGGCTTTTCAGCTGTCTTTTATATCCATTTTTCTGGAAAATGACAATATTATTGTTATGATGCTGCATTATTTCTTGATTAGAAATCTTTTGTTTCTCCCTCAGGGGTATATTAAATGCTCTTATTATACTTTCTGTTTCATCTACAAGTAAATCAATATCAGTGTGACGAGAGGCTCCGGTTGCCAAAATTAATGCATCACAATGAATTAATGGTATCATTCGGTTTAATGCGCCGTCAACCAGAATAAGTTGGCTTTTTTCTTTCTTCAATTTTTGCAGAATGTAAAAAAGATCTTTACCTTTATTTGGACCTGCTAATATAACTAATCCCTCTTGCAATACTTTGCCTATTAGCACTTGTCCCAGGGATGTTGTAACTGGTGTTTTTTCAACTATTTCAATTTTCCCCTTAGAGACAGAAAAGCATTGTTCAGCAGTTCCTACCAGGTTCCCTTTTTTAACATGAATACGGGGTTTGGGTAATCCGGTAATACTATCTATATCCTCTCCATCATAACCAATGCTGGTTAAACCTACTTTAATTCCTTCTTTATTTGACCATTCTAATAAATAGTTCGCAGTTGTGGTTTTTCCAGTATTTTTAGCTGTGCCCAGTATTCCAATTACTTTACTATTAATCTCCATATACTATTTCTCTATTCTTCAATTAAGGTATTTCTTCCAGCACGACCAGGGTAAGCTCCATCCTGAGGGCTACCCAACAATCCTTCATAAAGAGCATTAATAAAACTGCCTCTTTTAGCAACTTTTTCGAGGGTTGCTTGTATTCCTTTTGTAATCTCCTTCTCAAATTCTTTTGCTTTACTGGTCGGTTTTATTTTTGCTTTTCCTAAGAAACGAAATACCTCCTGTACAGCTCTTAAAGTATCGATCCTGGAAGAGAGAGAAATTGGCCCTCTAGAATAGGCTTCATCAGCAGAAGCTATGGTAATGGCATTCACCTTGAGAGAAATAGCGAGAGTAGCATGCAAAGCAGTAGTTAAAGAAGATTGTATTCTATCCTCAGAATGAGTCATAAAACCAATTGGTTCCCCAGGCCAGATTGGTGCATCGATAATGGAACGTAAACTGTTAATCTTAGCCACATTATAGTCAATATAATTATCATCCATTTTACCAGTAATCATAACATCAGGTGAATAACAAAAGAGGGGTTTTAATATTGGCTGAGCCTTTAATTTCAAAGCTAAATCAGCAATAATTAATAAACCGGCAAATGATTTATATGCTGGAACACCCCCTAACTCTTCATTGGTCGGCTCATCAAAAGGCATATTATATTTTGCCGCATATTTTATTGCTTCAAGACCATCAATAGTTAATCTTGCGGGATCAGTGCCACCATTTAATGAACCATATACTATATGAATTTTGGTTAAATCTGCACCTAATTTGCCAGCTATGACAGCTGTTTCTGGTGTATTTAATCCACGATGTGCCCTAACTGTCCAAATTGTTTCTTTATGAAGTGAAGATTTTATTTTTGCTAAATTTTCCCAGGTTATAATGGAACCATCCTCTTCGTGAGATAGTACTCCTTCCAATAGTCCTTCGGTACGTGCACCCCATGAAGGATCAAAATGAAATACTCCATCTGCTCCCCAGGCTTCACTAGTTTTAATATGAGCAATATCCATAATAGGACAACCAGTACCATACTGTACAAATACCAGAGGTAAAGACTGCGTATGCCTCATTTTTTTAAAATTAGTGTTTTCTTTTTGTTTTTGTATATAAACATCAAGCTTGTTTATTTCTTCTGCAGATAATAATCGAACTTTATCAGGCAATAATCCCTGTTGATAGAACCGACTAATTTTATCATCACAATAAGAGAGATATTTTTCTTTTAAAACTTTTATTTTCCGAGCTTTATCCTCATCAGTAAGGGCATCGTCTTTATAAACATTGATTATTTTTTCCCTTAATTTTGCTCTTTCAATTCCAGGGCTGCTTTTCCTCTGACTCCATTGAATAATTTCATCTGTTATTTCATTTAGTAGGTTCTTGATTCTGTTGTTCTTATATTGATAAGCATGACTGGCAGGAATGGATATCTTTTTTCTGAATAACTTTTCCTTTTCTCTTTGAAACTCTCTATCCTCAATATAAGCTATTATCTCTTCAAAATCTGTCCCTGCCCCAAATCCTTTATCAAAACCTAATTCGGAAGCTAATTGCGGAGTGATTGCCTTTCCTCCTAACACTACTTTTGCTCTATCTCTGATCTTAGCAGCTTCTGCCATATCAATAAATTTACCTAATAATTCTGCAACGCTATAACCCAGTGTTCTGCTAACCAAAACATAATTAGCATCAACATCACTTGCCCGACCAATAATTTCTTCTAAAGGCAAATCAGGGGGCAATAAAACAGTGTGGTGGCCTCTTTCTTGTAATTTTCTATTTAAAATCTTTAAAGCTACATCATGAACTGGATCCAGTGGAATTAGTAATATTTTTCTTTTCTTAATACTATTATTCATTCCTAATTATGCTCTTATACTCTCATTTATTTATACAAATTTAACCATCCGTAAGTATCTCCGGGCTTATAGATATTAGCTCTTATTCTGATACGAACTCCGGAACCTAAAAATTCAATAAACACTATATCTATATCTCTGAATCCCAATTTCTCCATTATTGACAGTCCTATTCTTTTTCCTTCTTCTTCGCTTTGGCAGGCAATAAAGGTTTCAATATCAAGTGAGTCAATGATTTGACTTAAAATCAACTTATTTTTTTTCACTGCATTCTACTCCCTTATAAACAAGTCTAAAGCCAATCAATCTACAATTTTTTTGTGAAGATTCCCGTCAATTGAGTTTCTTTAACCCTTTGTTTGATTTCGTCACGATTAATACTATATAAGCCTTTTTCTTTCATTTGATCAAAATATACAGACCCGGAAAAGGTATACTTATACATACGTCCTTCTGGATATTTCATTTTCTTCACAGTACTATTAATAAAATCACCAAGAGCCAGGGAATCAGGAAGCTGTAATAATGGCTTCCCCAGGTAACTGGAAACAGCATTATAGGCAGCCAGAGAACCAGTTACAATGGCTTCAGTATGACCGACCATCGCGCCGGCTTTTTCTCCTGCACAAAACAGGTTGTCAACATTTCCTTGAGTCTTTAAAGTTTCCGTACAATCAGCAAATCCAAAATAACGCATTGAGTTACCGATTCCCCCGGCAAGAGGATCTTCAAAACGAGCTTTCTCCATACCAGGAATTTTTCTCAATTCTGAAAGCGGGAAAAAGGGAGTCATCAACTTCACTGGACCGGTATCCAGTAAAACCAGATTATCCAAAAATTCCTTCAGGGCATATTGCTGACAGGCTTTTTGAGTCAATATACTGATATCTTCCCTTAATTCCTCGGGAACTTTTACTAAAGCTACTCCTTTTTCTTCTAATTCAGCGACTATATCAGGGTTGATAGACTCTTTCCCTAGTTTGCATGAGCCGCTCATTGCACCAAATTTACCATTCGGTTTCTGACCATTCCACTGCCTGACCCCTGCCTTGCTTAACAAATCAACCCTAGAACCAAAAGAATGGCAGCGCATCATGCACATGGCACAACCATTACCGTATTTAGCGCAATTTCGGGGTACAGCAGTTGTGCCTGTTGCATCAATAAAAATATCACCATGATATTCTTGATCCTTCTCTTTGGAATAGACAGCCTTGATAGCCCTACCTTCAATCAATAGATCAGTAATTCTGCAGGAAAGAACTATATCAATTCCCAACTTTTCTAAGTATTCTCTGATAATTGCTTCCATGGTCCATACATTATAGAGACTGGCATGTTTGTGTCCCGGGAATTCTATCTTGTGATGAAGGGAATTTTGATCCAGAATCTCGAAAATAGGATTGCCCAACAAAGTCAGCTCTTCTGTTGCCGTGTAACGCCCATTATTCCTGAAAATGCCTCCAACCAAGCCGGTACCCAAAAGCATATCAGTTCTTTCCAGTAAGTTTACCGAAGCGCCAAGCTGATGTGCAACGATAGCAGCTGCACAGCCAGCCCATCCACCACCGATAATTACAACTCTACAATTTTTTTTCATTTACCTAATCCTATTCTCCTTCTTTTTACAATTTTCTTATCAGTTGAAGTTAGAAAGAATTATGTATTAATTTTTTACTTTTAAATTTAATTTAAATATTAAAAATGGAAGCGTATATTTTCTAAGAGCGTGATATATCGCTCAATGGTTCTGGATGAACAATTGCTTTACAGTGAACTCTTGACTCAATTTCTCTTTCAACTTTTTCTGAAATATTATGAGCTTCGATCAAACCCATATGACTGCTTAACTGTATATGCAGGGTTATTTCTTTGTGCGATCCGTAATCATGTATCTTTACTTTATGCATAGATACGACCTCAGGAATAAACCGGACAGAATTTTCGATTTCTTTTACAATATCTTTTTCCGCAGCTTCGCCAATCAACTTAGAAAGAGAGTCTTTTAAAAGAGTGATTCCGGTATAAATAATCAAAATGGAAATAATGGCACCTAATATGGCATCCACTCGATAATACCCATATTCCGATGAGAGTATTGAAATGACCACTAAAATCATCGCAAAGCCATCAGTTTTATGATGCCATGCATCGGCAATTAATACCGCAGTCTTGGTCCTCCTACCTAATTGTGCTGAAAATTCTGCCATCCATAATTTGAACAATGCTGCCAATACCATGATAGCAACTACAGGATAACTACCCAGGACCAGGGAATTGGTTAGATAGCGGTGATATGAATTGATGGCAAACTCAAAGCCTATGATGATGAGTAATACTGAGATAACCAGAGTAGCCAGAAATTCAATGCGACCATGACCAAAGGGATGCTTGTCATCCGCAGGTAAACTGGAAAATTTAAATCCAAGCAACACAACTAATGAGGATAACACATCAGAAGCAGTATGGGTAGCATTGGCAAGTAGGGCAATGCTGTTTAAGGATAAACCAAATAAGAACATAATCGCTGATAACACCAAGTTGCACATTATACTCAACCAGGCTTCCAAGTAAGCGCATTTCTTCCTCAATTCAGGATCTATAATATTATTTTTTAATACTTTATTTTCTTTAAAAAAGAGGAGTAAAATATGATTGACTGTTTTATTTAAGAAGTTTTTCATTGATTACCTCTTTATTCACCTATTAGTCTATATAGATAATTTGTCTGACTAAGCAGAAGGTTAGAAATGGTTTTGGTAATTGTAATTTGAATTAAAAATTATGATTAATAAAAACTCACTTTTCTAAATCTTCTGACCCTCTAAAATCAATAAAACATGCCACAAAATGGTTTGGTGTTTTTTCTATTAGCTCTGGATTTTCATCTTCGCATTTCTTTAAAGCATATGGGCATCTTGGACTAAATCTGCAGCCTGGATGGGGATCAACAGCTGAAGGCACTTCTCCTTTAATAATCTGCCTATCCCTTCTTTTGCCAGGGTCTTCTACGGGAACGGCAGATAATAAAGCTTCAGTGTATGGATGAAACCTATTAACAAATAATTCGTCACTTTCAGCTATTTCCACTATTTTGCCAACATACATTACTGCAATACGAGTAGACATATAATGTACAACTCTTATGTCATGAGAAATAAACAAGTAAGTAAGGGATAACTGTTCTTGCAAATCTTTCAATAGATTTAGTATCTGAGCTCTTACTGATATATCAACAGAAGAGATGGGCTCATCCGCAACGACAAATTTTGGATTTAAACAAAGGGAACGGGCAATGCCTACACTTTGTTTCTGTCCACTTGACAATACATGTGGAAATTGTACAGCAATTTCTGGTTTTAAACCTACTAAATGAAGCGACTCAATTACTTTCTCCTTCAAGTTATTCCCCTTAGCTTTTTTGTGAATCAACAATGGTTCTTTTATAATATTTTCAATATTTTTTCTTTTATCAAAGGAACTGAATGCATCTTGAAAAATCATCTGCACACAACTCCGAAACTTCTTCTCATTACATTGTACTCTATCAAAAATATTTACTCCATCAATATATATTTCTCCACTTGTGGGGGTTAGTAATTTTAATAATAATTTTCCTACCGTAGTTTTGCCGCACCCGCTTTCTCCGACTAAGCCTAGAGTTTCTCCCTTATATATATCGAAGGAAATATTATCTACTGCATGTACCCAGGAAGATATTTTTCTTATGAAGCCTTTTCCTTTTACCGGAAAATACTTTACTAAATTTTTGACCTGTACAATTGTTTCTTTTTCTACCACTATTTTTTCTCCTTAATATTCGCGATCTGATTTTATGGGATTGAATTCATCTTTAATCCAATTACCGATTATACTCAAACATAAAACTGTCATTGCGATCGCAATACCAGGGAAAACCACCAACCACCATGCATTGGTTATATATTGCCTTCCATCTCCGATCATTAGACCCCATGAAGAGGCAGGTGGTTGTATTCCATATCCAAGAAAACTCATATTTGCTTCTGCCATAATCATATGAGCCATTTCTAAAACATATATCGTAATCATTGGAGACAATATATTGGGAAAAATATGAGTGACAAATATTCTTGGCTTGCTGCACCCAATGGTGCGACAAGCTTCTACCATTGTAGTTTCTCTGACTGTTAAAACTTGACTCCTGGCCATTCTCGCATGAACCATCCAACCGACCATTAATAAAGCAAGCGTCAAATTGACTTGACTGGGACCCAAAACCATTACAAATGTTAAGGCAATTAAAAGTCCTGGAAAGGATGAAGAAATATCTACTAATCTCATTAAAAATAAATCTACCCAACCACCATAGTACCCTGAAATAATTCCAATTGTTATTCCAATTAGCCCTGATATTAGTACAACAGTAAAAGCAACACCCATAGATACTCTTCCACCATACATAAGCCGGGTAAGGACATCCCTACCCTGTTGGTCTGTTCCCAGAAAATGAGGAAATCCTCCTTTTAAAGGAGAGGTCAGAGTCGGTGGTTTAAGCCTTTGCATTATATCGCTTTTAGCAGGGTCATATGGTGCAATTAGAGGAGCAGTAAAGCTGATAAACATAATAAATATTAAAATAATAAAAGCTATGAGAGCTATCCCGTTTCCTTTAAAACGGAATAAAATTCTTTTGTAAAGATTGATCTGTTTGCTTGACTCTTCCTTCTTTCCACATTCTTTATAGTTACTATAATTGCTTATTTCTTTCTCTCTCATCTTCTTTTAACCTAATACTTAATGGTCGGATCAAAAAATCCATAAGATATATCAGTAATAAGATTGATTATACAAATAACTAAAGCCACCGTAAAGACTTCAGCTTGTAAAAGAGGAAAATCTTGCTTTCCTATTGTATCTACAATTAAAGTACCTATTCCTGGCCAGCCAAAAACCACCTCTACTGCGGCTGCTTCCCCTGCTAAATAACGTCCAAAATCAAAACCAAACATTGTTGCTATAGCATTAGCAGCATTTTTTAGAGCATGATTGAATAAAATAACTATTTCTTTTACTCCTTTTGCTCTAGCTGTGGTAATATACTGCGAATTAAGTTGTTCAGCCACAGAGGACCTGATAATCTGGACTAAGTGTGCAGCCGGAATAAATGACAGAGTTAAAACCGGAAGAACAGCGTGTTTTAAGGTTCCATATCCCGAGGTATAAAACCATCCCATTTGAACAGAAAAAAACAATATTAACATAAGCGCTACCCAAAATGGTGGAAAACAAATTCCAACTAATGAAAGATTAGTTATTAAACGATCAATTAGAGTTCCTGGCTTATAGGCTGCAAGGATTCCCAGAAGAAGCGCAATTACAAGCGCTAAGGCAAATGCAGAAACTACTAAAACCAGGGTAGCCGGAATTCTTTTTAAAACAATACCTAAAGCAGGAACCTGTTGCCACCATGAATTTCCAAAATCTAGTCTAATGATAGATTGCAAAAAATCCCATAATTGGATTAAAATAGGTTTATCTAAACCTAATTCGTGGGTTAAAGCCATTCTTTCAGCATCTGTGGCTTGAAGAGGAAGCATCGTATTTACTGGATTCCCAATAACATGAGTTACTATAAATACTAAAATTGATACTCCAAATATGACTACTATAGTATAAATTAGCCTTAAAATGATATATCTAATCATGTCAGAACCGCCTTTTACCAATACTTAATGTGTTGAGAGGGGAGATTGCCCCCTCTCAGTTCTTTAATATATTATTTTAAATGCATTTCTGAAACTAACATTCTTCCATCTTCTCTGGGTTCCCATTCTAAATCATCAGAAATACCCCATATACTTTTCAAATTTATGAGAGGAACACCAAAGGGGTCATCATACACCAACTGAGCTAAATCTTCATACATTTCTTGCCGTTTTACTGGATCCATTTCGTTTCTAGCTATATCTATCTTTTTATCAATATCGGGATTGGAATATGCTGACTGAGGTCCTCCTGTTTTAATAATTGCTTGATAGAACCTATCCATATCAAATAGGTCATTACCATTAGAACTGTACATAATATCAGGGGCCTTTTCCAGATCAAACAAAGTATCAAGCCATTGTTGCCAGCTTAAGAAGGTCAATTTAACATTGATACCTACATCTGAAATCATGGAAGCAACTGCCTCACTGATTTCTCCGTCTTTCATCCATCTCCCTCTTTCAGAAATTAACTCAACTACTTCACCATTGTATCCTGCTTCCTCTAGTAGTTCTTTTGCTTTTTCGGGATTATAGGGATAAACATCTAAATTTCTGTTAAATCCAAAATATGCTTCCTTTGCTAACTGACCTCTTGCCGGAACAGCATTTCCTAGAAACAGTGCTTCCGCCAATGCTTCTTTATCAATAGCATAATTCACAGCCTGCCTTATTAATTTATTTTGCATGATACCTCTTATAGTGTTAAACCGAAGAAAATAAAATTCAATACTATTTACTGTCTTATAAGATGGCAACTGCTCCAAATACTCAGGAAGCATATTGACTGCTAAATTAATCTCTCCTGCTTTTAGTGCTGCCAGCCTTGTAGAATTTTCCTGTATAAATCTATAAGTTACATCTTGGATAGGGGGTTTTTGATTCCAATAATATTCAAATTGTTCAATTGTAATGTCTCTTCCTCTATTCCATTCAACAATCTTATAAGGGCCGGTTCCAATCGGCTCGGTAGAGATAATATTATCAGCACTATTCTCATAATATTTTTTATTTACTATATCCAAAAAAGTTAACCTTTTTAGAAGAATTGGATCAGGCCCATCAGTAATAATCATGATAGTATTGGTATTTACTATTTTTGCGTCGGTAATTGTAGAAAAGTTTCCTGATATCTGAGATTTAAAAGCAGGATCAATAATCCTTTTTATGGAGTAAACCGCATCTTCTGCTGTAAAAGGTTCTCCATTATGAAATTTGACATTCTCCCTTAGTTTGAATTGCCAAGTTATCTCACTGATCTGATCCCATTCTAATGCTAAACAAGGTTCAGGTTGTAAGGTTTTACCATTCAGTACCAAAAGTTTATCAAAAAGGTTATCAGTAATTGCCCTCATATTCCCATCATCTGCAAATTGGGGATCTAATGTTGTAGGTTCACCCTGTAGGGCAATGACTATTTTTTCCTGTGCCAAACATATCATATTAACGGTTAACAACAAAAATACTAAAACAGTTATTATAACTTTCCAATTCTTTAACATTTAAATTACCTCCAATTTATTTTCTAAACTATTCTAAAGGAAAATAACATCTAACCCACCTACCTGTAGAACCTTTAATCATTTTATATGCTGGTTTCTCTTTACAACATATATCCTTTGCAAATCGACATCTGGGATGAAATCTGCATCCATCAGGTGGATTAATGAGACTAGGTGGTTGGCCTTTGATCACCTCCAATCTCTTATTTTTAGATTTTAATTCCATTACCGTTTTTACAATTCCACTCGTATAGGGATGTGCCGGCTTGTGGAAAATTTCAAAAACATTTCCAACTTCAACAACCTGGCCTGCGTAAATAATAACCACCCGATCAGCCATTTCAGCTACTACACCCAAATTATTGGCAATTAAAAAAATTGTAGTACCTATTTCCTTTTTCAACAATTTCATCAATTCGAGAATTTGAGCCTGAATAGTAACATCTAAAGAAGCTGTTGGCTCATCAGCAAAAAGAATTTGTGGCTGACAGGAAAGGCCTATTGCTATCATCACCCTCTGTTTCATACCACCTGAGAATTCATAAGGATAACTGTTAATCATGTTTTCAGGAGAAGGTATTCTAACTAATTGGAGTATTTCTAGTACTTTGTTTCTAGCTTCTTTGCCTTTAAATCCCTGATTAATCTCTATAGCTTCCATGATCTGGCGGCCAATAGTCATGGAGGGATTTAGAGAAGACATTGGTTCTTGTGAAATAAGCGCTATCCCTTTGCCTCTTATTTTCCTAATCTGGCTTTGGTTCATTTTTAAAATATCTTTCCCGTTAAATATCACTTCTCCAGATACTATTTTGCCGGGAGGAGTAATAAGCTTTAATATTGATAATGCCGAAACTGTCTTGCCACTGCCGCTTTCTCCCATAAGCGCTAAAGTTTCCCCTTTTTCTAGATAAAAATCTACGCCATCCAGAACTTTGGAAATTTTTCCTTTTATAAAAAAATGAGTTGCCAGATTATGAACAGATAGCACAATATCCTTTTTTTCTTTAGTGTTAATATTATTCAAGTACAATCCTTTCTCCCAATCATTATCTCATTCTCATTTATACAATTCTCGTGAAAAAAATCAAAAAGAAACTATAAAATTCCAGCATACTTACAGGTAATTTCAATTAATTGCACCATTCCCTGGATTGCCCAGCGAGCTCTCTCCTCAATGAGATTACCATCATTATCAGTAGTACCCAATCCAGGAGATATAAAAATATTACCGTCATAGGCAATAGTAGGAATGATTCCCATTTGTGCAGTGCCTGATTGGAAGATATTTGTTCCAGAATACATATCTTCAATGGAAAAAATAGGAATTCCCAAACTGTTTTTCTGCCAGCTATTTTCATAATTAATCTCAACAGCACTTGAATTATACGATTTTGAAATTATAAAGTCGTCTCTAATCTTTTTATTAATTTTAGCAAACTCTTCCCTGGTAATCTGATAAAGCTGATCTACAGGATCCTTCAACCTTTTTGGATTATCTCTTAATACCTTAAGAGAAGCTATGACACCAACCAAAGCCTCTTTGCCAGGATCAACTGTAACATAAGCAGCTTTACCGTGAGAAGATCCAGTTCCCCATCGATCTCCATGAACTCCCAGTGCTCTTCTAATATCTACCAGGAGATCTTCTCTACCAATTATTAAACCTGCTGTTACAGAAGATGATGCTTTGTCCATACTGTAACAAATCAGATCAGCATTATTCTTTCTTATATCAGTACCTACAAAAGGTGCACCCCAGGCATTGTCTACAATATAAGGTACATTATAATCTTGAGCAAGCTCACCGAGCATTTTCTGTAAAAGTGGTGTTCCCTCCTTATCCTTAACTCCATAACCATATCCAGGTGTGTCGTAGCCCAAGGAAGTAAAAGCAGTTAAGTATGGGGCATGTCGCTCAGCGTTCTCTTTAAATAGCTTAATGGAAGCTTCTGGATCTACATTACTCAGCTGAACACAGGGATGATACTTAATCCCATGACAATCGTAATTGGCGCGCTTTAGGGGTACAATTACACAATCTAAATTATTTTGCCTTTTTCCATAAAAACCTAATTCTCCTGGAGTTGTTCCACGATCGGCTAATAAATCCTTGTACTTTCCCGGAAACGGACGGCCATAGCCACCATGATGATGTAAATGCTTCTCATAAGGAATAATATACCTAGAACGATAATTATCGCCTCTGCCTTGCATGGGTGGTGTAGCCAGCACATCAAATGCAACCCAGAGAGCACCTTCACATGTATTTACTGCTACACCGTCATATTCATCACCATAAACATCTTTAACTATTTCTCTAATTTCTTCATCAAATATTTTGTTGGGGATAATCTTCTCACCGTAATATGACTCTGCTTCCCTTACTTCCTTAAAGGGTAATCCGTGACAGCCAGAAATAGCTCCAGTAAGCCCAAATTTCCCTCTGATATCCTTTGGAATACCAATTTCATCTGCTGCTTTTCTGGCTTCAGTATAAATATTGGGAATGTTTTCTTGTAAATGACGATACATTTGAAATTTGTACTTGAAATCTGACATTGTAATTTCTCCTTTTTACCTAAATAATTCCGTAACTTACATATATTTTATAGCACTCTTACCAATTTCATGCACCTATATGATGTGCAAGAGGAAACCTTCCTCTGGAAAACTTCTCAAATTAACATTAATTTCAGTATTATATATTCCCTCGGAGTAGCTTCAGGAGATACCTCTCTTAATCATTTTGTCATTATTATTTTATATAATTAATATAGTCTTCTTGCTTTTATACTTTATCTCAAAATCTAACTGCATAATATTTTTTGAATAGAATTGTTATATTTTAAAAATTCCAATACCCAATACTATTAAATATTACACTTTATACTTTTTGATTACACCAAGCTTTTCCATTATCCCCTTTAATTGTTTTAATTTATCTCCACCAAGAGGATGTAAGGGAAGCCTGGGATTTCCTCCTGGCAGTCCCAGTATGTTCAATCCAGCTTTAATTACTATTGGATTTGTAACTGAATAACAAATTTCCATCAAAGGGAAATATTTGAACACTAATTCCCTTGAATTTATCATATCCTCATATTTTTGCCAGGGGCGGGATAACTGTGCAAATTCTTCCGGAATTAGATTTCCGGTAATATTGGTAGTTCCTGATCCGCCTAAAGCCAGATTCGGTAAAATGATGGAATAAGGTGGTGCATCACAGGTCAAAACATCTATTTTTCTTGCCATACCCATCTGTACTTTAATCAGCTGACTTACATCAGGCATAGCCTCCTTTAGGGCAATAATATTTTTTATATTACTAATCATTTTTAAGGCAGTTTCCGGCTTGATATTAACACCTACTCTGGTTGGATTGTTGTAAACTGCTATAGGGATATCAATCTGATCAGCTACTGTCTTTAAAAAAATATATAGGTCATCCTGAGGTGGTTTAATATAAGAAGGGATCACTATTAAAGCACCGTCAGCTCCAACCATCTGGGCATATCTAGTCATTTCAATTGTATCCTGAGTATTTGAACCAGTTGTCCCTACCAATACAGGTATTTTATTATGAGTATATCCCACAACAAATTGTATAATCTGTTTTTTCTCTTCTTTTGATAACATTGATGATTCACCTGCTGAACCAAGTACTAATAGGCCATCTGTCCCATAATGATTTTGAAAATCAATAATCGGTTTAAACTTTTCCAGATCAATTTGCCCATTTTCCTGAAAAGGAGTAGGGATTGCTACCCATGAGCCTGTTATTCTCATATTAACTATTTCCTTTTTTGGCTTGAATAATAATAGGATCCTCCACATTAATATTGAGATCTTTACCGGTTACCATTTTTGGTGAATATAAAACAATATTTTGATGATTGGGCATATGCGTATCATCAAAGCCAGCCACAGTTCCCAATAAATAATTATTCCAGTAGACTTCATCACCAACAAGCATGACTCCTCCTTTATTTATTTCAATAAATGCAATATAGGCAACCTGATTGACAACCGCTCCAGGCGTAGCATTTACTTCATCAGTTATAATCAATTCATGAATTTCATTTTTCTTTAATGCCCTTGATTTTGTTTGTATCAGTTGTAAGCCACGATCTTTCATCTCTAATTGTAAAATTGCTACTACTGAAGATTGAATGGCTCTTTTCAGACCATAGGGATTTTTGGTAATTAATCCACCAGTATAAGGATCCATATTTTCACTTCCTTTATACTTTATTTTAATTTTAAAATAATACAAAATATGGTAGAAATGCTAAAATTTATAATAATCCTAATACTTAAATTATATTTAAGAACTGGGTAACCATGGATAAATCAATACTAAAGAGAGCAGGTAACGGTAAGCATTCTAGTCTCTTCCTAATGGAAAACAAATTGATGTATTTGTTGTCCAAAATAAAATAATCTCTAAGAATCTCTGGAAAAGGGATGTATTCCTCCCTCTAGCCAAGGGAGATTATTGGCTATCTAGAAATGTTTTAGAATGTGTAGAAATGCTATCTATAACGTATCATTAAAAACCATAAACCACCATTGGGGGAGTTCGAAAGAGATCAAACCATGAAAAACAAAAAACGAGACTGGAAAAATAGTGGTTAAGAATATCATCATTGTACTCATTATTGGTTTGTTTATGTCATCCTACCTACTCGTGGGAATTAAATGGTTGTATCAAAGGAAAAAGACATGCCACAAAGACTGGACCAGTAGGGTGTACATTGAACTACTGAAATGAGAACCTGGTTATCCTATGAAGGGAGGAACTAGATTAACAGATTTCTATTGTCAAAGAACAACTTTAGTATTACTCTGATATTCATTAACAAATTCTAATTGATTAGCAGCCAGCAATGGCTTCCATTTCAATTTTTGCTCCCTTTGGTAGATTAGGTACTTCAACACATACTCGCGCCGGTAAACTGGTATTAAAATATTCCGAATAAACCTTATTTATACTATCAAAATCTTTCATATCGGTAATAAAAATAGTAACCTTTAAAACATTTTGCAAAGAACTTCCAGCAACCTCTAAAATTGCTTTGATATTCTCAATCACTTGCTTTGTTTGGCTGGTAATATTGCCGTTCACGAATTCATTACTATCTGGATTAATGGCGATTTGTCCAGAAACAAAAACCAGATTATTAAATTTAATTGCTTGTGAATAAGGGCCAATAGCGGATGGGGCCTTTTTGGTATTTATAATCTTTCGGCTTATTTAAAACACATCCTTCCATTTTTTGATTAAAGTAATTTTTTCTCACTATCATGTTCGGGTTTTATTTCAGCAAGATAATTATAGATTGTAAAACGAGAAACATTTAATCTTTCAGCCAATCGATCAATGGCATCTTTTACTAAGAAAATACCATGTTTCTGCAAATATCGAACCATTTCTATTTTATCTTCTTTTTGCATTTTATTTATTTCTTTTCCTATCCTCTGTTGAGCTTTTGAAAATAATCGTTCCATCAAATCATCCAGGGAATGGGAAAAGGATTCTTCTCTTTCTTCCTTTATAATATTTTCTACACTATTCAAATTATTATTGACATTACAAAATTCATCTATTTCCCTGGAGATATTTATCATTGGTTCTATATTATAATTAATGCATAAAAATCCAACAATTTTTCTATTGTTATCCCGAATAAAAATACTTGTTGATTTTAACTTTTTTCCATCTTTACTTTCTGTTTGATAATTAGCTACATAATCAATGTCATTAAAGAGATCTGAGGTTAGAAAATATAAACCTAAATCAGTCATGGGTGCTCCAACTTGTCGTCCGGTTATATGACCATTTTCAATTAATACTATGGAATGCTCAAGATCTTGCACATCATGAAGGATAACTTCACAATTTTTTCCAAAAGCCCGGGCAATACCCTTGGCTACTGGAATAAATTTTTCCAGGATAGGATTCATCTTTTATTAACCATCTTATTCAATATTTTAATAACTAAATATGTCTTTTTAATTAATGGAATATAAAAACAAATACTTTATAGAAAGTTTTCTGATGCAATGGAAAAAAGAGTCACTTGTTAACATAAAGCTACATTCTTTTCAAAAATAACATAACATTACATAAATGTCAATGTTTTATTAAAATATATTTGTAAAATACCAATATTATTTTAATATCAGTAAAAAATTATTTCTTAGAATAAGTAAATCTGAAGCAATTTATAAATTTAATACTTCTTTCATTGAAAACAATCCTTTTTGCTTCTTTAAAATAAAATGAATTGCCTTCAATGTTCCTTGGGCAAAGGCTTCTCTACCATAGGCTTTATGGCATAGCTCTAATCTTTCACCACTAGAATTAAAGATAATAATATGCTCTCCATTTATATTTCCAGCTCTAATGGAATGAATTCCAATTTCTCCTTCTCTTCTCTGTCCAATATTTCCAAATCTTCCATATATTGCTTTCTCTTCTAAGTTGATCTTTCTCTCTTGAGCAATAATCTCAGCCAATTTTTTAGCAGTCCCACTGGGAGCATCTTTTTTATAGCGATGGTGGGTTTCAACAATCTCAATGTCATAACTCTCATCTAATAAAGAGGAAACTTTTTTTACCAGTTCAAATAATAAATTCACACCCAGTGCCATATTAGGTGAAAGCACAATTGGAATTGACTTCGCAGAATACTTAATCCTATTAATCTGATTTTCAGTAAAACCGGTTGTACCGATAACCATTGCTTTCTTATAAGCCTCACAGATTGATAGATTAGCTAAACTTACTTCTGGATTAGTGAAATCAACCACTGCTTCACTTCTATCAATTACCCTTTCCAGATTACTCTCCACCATGATATTGTTTTTCTTCTTACCCATTGCTTCTCCCCAATCTTTTCCACAAGCTGGATGAGATGGTGATTCGATTATCCCCACTAACTGCAGCAACTGATCATCATAAATATAGCTGGCTGCCAGAGAAGCCATTTTACCACATCCCCCACATACCACAATCCGATTCATCTTCTACTCCTCCAGTAATCCAAATCTTTTCAAATCTTCTTTTAATTTTTTAAAATTATTCTCCTCCATATTCACTAAAGGAAGGCGCAGGTCTCCTGCTGGTAATCCTATTAAGCGGGCTGCAGTTTTTACCGGAATAGGATTAGTTTCATAAAACATGGCACGACTTAAGGGGTAAACTACTTTCTGGAATATTTCCAGTGCCTCTTGAGAATTTCCTTCCAGATATTCCTTAATCATAGAGGAAACCTTATCCGGTATGATATTGGCTACTACTGAAATAACTCCTTTTCCTCCAATAGATATTACCGGAGGAATGATCTTATCATCTCCAGATAATAGAGTTATCTTCTCTCCACAAAGGTACATTATTTCAGCCATCTGCTCCAGATTACCGCTAGCTTCTTTTACAGCTACTATATTTTTAAGCTCAGCTAATTCAGCCAGAGTAGAGGGTAATAGATTCACACCGGCACGAGAAGGTATATTATAGATAACCGCCGGGATATCAATCTGTTCTACAATAGTCTTAAAATGCATATAAAGACCTTTCTGAGTTGGTTTATTATAATAAGGCATCACCAACAACACTCCGTCAGCGCCCGTATCCCGAGCACTAGCAGTGAGGTCTAGGGCTTCAGCAGTAGAATTAGAACCAGTGCCTGCAATTACTGGTACCCTGCCTGCAACTGCTTTAATAGTTAATTCAATTACCTTCTTATGCTCCTCATGTGTAAGAGTGGGTGATTCACCCGTTGTCCCACATGGTACAATAGCATTAGTTCCATTATTAATGTGAAACTCTACTAATTTTTTAATCCCCTCCTCATCAATTTGATTGTTCTCATCAAAGGGAGTAATCAGAGCCACAATCGAACCACTAAACATATTAATACCTCCTTACTATACTTAATATGAAATTCTTTAATATTCACTTAGATAATTTACTCTCACCCTTTTCTTTATCATTAATAGGGTCCATTTGCACCAGAGAACTACTGATTAACTTATAGACAATATCTTTATTTTGCCAATCAACAAACAACAGAATATCAGTTTTCATAGTTGATATTTCCAGGATGTTAATATGATTTTGCGCTAAGGGTCTGGTTATTCTTTCAATAATTCCAGGTGTTTCAATAAAATTTCTACTACTCAATACTAATAAGGCAATATCTTTTTTTAATGAGACTGATTTTAAAAAATCATTTTTTAAAATAATAGGATGCACTAAATCGTAAGCTTTCTTAGCATATTGCTCCAGCAAATATATACCAATGTAGCTTCTACCAGTGGCAATTCCCTGTATGCTGATTCTATGCTTTGCCAGAGGAGTTATAATTTCTTTTAGCAGACCAGGAGTTTCCAGAATTTGAGTTCCAATAACTGTAAGCAAACAAAGTTTGTCCGGGAAAATTTCAATTATACTGGTAAAGCTACCCTCTATTTCAGTACCATTAGAATCCAGGTCTCCATTCTGAAAATTAATTATCTTCGCTTTCATCTTTCCTTCCTTAAAATATAATGCTCTGGGATGGAGAACTTTTGCGCCACCCTCTGCTAGTATTCCCATCTCTTCTACAGTTATTCTGGGTAAGGTTTTAACCTTTTTTATTAAACGAGGATCGGCAGAAGCAACTCCTGATGTATCTGTGACAATAATAACCTCATCAGCATTGATAAAACTACCTAAGGCAAAAGCAGTAATATCACTTCCTCCTCTACCAAGACAGGTGATGCTTCCACCATCGATGCTACGGCCTAAAAAACCACATATCACAGGAACAATTCCCTCTTTCAATAATGGCTCCATATATTTTTGACATTGCTCTTTGCTTTTTTCTAGTATAATATTTGCTTCCATTAAATTTTCTGCATCAGTAATGAGAGGAAAATCAGCTCTGATAGGATCAAAAACAAAAGCCTTTATCCCATTTGCTTTTAAGGCAGTAAACATTAATCTGGCACTCATTCTCTCCCCAAAGGAGACAAATTCACTATAATCCTGTCTATCATAACCAGACTTGGTAACTCCACTCAGTAAAGATATCAGGTAATCTGTCGTATCACCCATAGCCGAGACAACTACTAATACTTCATTTCCATTTCTTAATTTTTTAATAACTGATTGAATGGCTTTTTCTATTCTTTCTGTATTTTGAATGCTTGTTCCTCCGAATTTTACAACAACTCTTATAATAATCGCCCCTCTCATTATCTTTTAAACTATTAGCTATTTATTCAATGCTGAAATAGGAAGATATTCTAAATATATGATATATTTGCTTCTTCTAATCTCTTAATTGCCTCTTTAAGTCTCGGTACCTCTACCGTCAGAGCAATCCTGATATAGCCCTCACCATATTGTCCATATCCCACGCCAGGAGTAACAATAATGCCAGCCTTTTCTAAAACATAATTGGCAAAATCGATAGAATTCATTCCTGGAGGTGTTGGCACCCAAACATAAAAGGTAGCTTTGGGTGGTTCCAATTGCCAACCTAACTTATTAAAACCTTCTACAATAATATCTCTTCTTTCTGTATACATCTCAATTAATGGAGGAATATGTTCTTGGGGACCGGTTAAAGCAGTCATTCCGGCTTCTTGAATCGCTTTAAATATTCCAGAATCAACATTAGTTTTAATAATGGCAAGAGCAGAAATAGCCTTCTGGTTGCCCACCGCAAAGCCAATTCGCCAGCCTGTCATATTATAAGTCTTAGAAAGGGAATGAAACTCCAAACATACCTCTTTAGCACCATCAACTTCTAAAAAACTGGGAGCCTGGTAACTATCATAAGCCAATTCTGAATAGGCAAAATCATGACATACTAATAAATCATATTTTAGTGCAAAATCTACTACTTCAGCAAAAAAATCACGACTAGCAACAGCTCCGGTAGGATTATTAGGATAATTTAGTAGTATTAATTTTGCTTTTTTGGCAACTTCTTCATCTATCTTATCCAAATCAGGAAGGTAACCATTCTCTTTGAGCAAAGGCATGAGATAAGGCTCACCATTAGCAAATAGTGTACCAATCTTATACACTGGATAAGCTGGATCAGGAATCAAACTTATATCACCTGGATCAATAAAGGCTAGAAAAATGTGAGCAATTCCCTCTTTGGAGCCTATTAAGGAAATTATCTCATTCTGAGGATCAAGTTCCACTCCAAACCGCTTGAGATACCATTCAGCAACAGCATTCCTAAATTCCCTGGTACCTTCATAAGGTGGATAATGATGGGTTTTAGGATCACGAGAACTTTGTGCTAACTGATCAATAATGTGAGTAGGAGTGGGTTGATCCGGGTCACCAATTCCCAGATTAATTACATCAATACCTCTTTTTATGGCAGCTTCTCTTTTTTTATCTATTTCTGCAAAAAGATATGGCGGTACTTTCTCAATTCTTTTAGCAATCCTCATAATTAATTTATCCTTTCTATTTACTGCAATTTATTACCTATTGAATAAATAGATAATGCTCTTTTTTGATTAATTTTACTTATAAATCTTAATTCCTTATATTGAAACTATACCAGAAAATGCGGCTTCAGCTGGTCCTGTCATATACACATGTTCATCATTGGTCCACTCAATTTTCAAATTTCCACCCTTTAAATAAACAACTGCCCTATTTTTTATTCTTTTATTAAGTACCCCTGCTACTACAGCAGCACTAGCTCCTGTTCCACAAGCCATTGTTTCGCCAACCCCCCTTTCCCACACTCTAAGCTTAATTTCATGATCATTTAAAGGTTGAACAAATTCTACATTTGTTTTTTCAGGAAAAAGATGGTGATTTTCCATAACAGGTCCAATTTCAGTTACCGGAAAACTTTCCACATCTTCAGTGAAAATAATACAATGTGGATTTCCCATAGAAACACAGGTTACCCTAAAATATTGGCCATTTTCTAAAGAAATAGTTTCATTAATAACCTGCCGATCGGGATTTCCAATCATGGGAATATCTTTTTTCATTAAATGTGGTTTCCCCATATCGACTCTAATACCTTTCACTGATCCTGTTTTTTGTTCATCAAAGATTAGTTCAGGAATAATTTCACCTGCTAAGGTTTCCACTGAAAATTTGTTTTTCCTGATTAGTGTATTTTCATAGGCAAATTTAGCAAAACAGCGAATCCCGTTTCCGCACATCTGAGCTTCACTTCCATCCGAATTAAATATTCTCATCCTCAAATCATATATCTCTGAGGGAAGTATTAGAATTAATCCATCAGCTCCTATGCCAAAATGACGATCACATAGTTTTTTTGCCACTTCATCAAAATTTAAATCTTCAGGAAGCGCTCTGGAATAAAAATCCATTATAATAAAGTCATTTCCAATTCCATGCATTTTGATAAAACTAACTTCCATAGTCATCTCCTTCCTTCTACTTTTTACCTTATTTCATCTTTTATCATTTATTATGTTCTGATTTAGCCATTGTGGTAAAACATGATTTTGATTCAGATACTGATATGTTTCACCTTTGACCATAAACCCATTTTCCCCATTATTAACGAGAATAACTGGTGGTCGAGGGAAGCCATTATAATTGCTGGACATAGCGTAATGATATGCCCCTGTAGTAAAAAATACCACTAAATCACCACATTCTGCTTGGGGTAATCTAATATTCTGAATTAGAATATCACCTGACTCACAATATTTACCAGCAATCGTAACAGTTTCCACTGGTTTATTCTTAAATTTATTGACAATTAAAGCCTCATATTGGGCATCATAAAGGCTGGGGCGTGGATTATCGGCCATACCTCCATCAACTATTAAATATTTTCTCAATCCTTTTATCTCTTTAATTGCTCCAATACGATAAATGGTTATTCCTGCTTCAGCAATGATTGATCTTCCGGGCTCAATGAGAATCTTGGGAACAGCTAATTTATTTTGACTACAAATTTCTTTTACCTTATTTACTAATTGAGGAACATAGTCACTAATATTAAGCAGCGTATCTTTTTGGGTGTATATTACTCCCAATCCTCCACCCAGATTAAGTATATTTGTTTTTACCTTATAATTTTGCTCAATAGACTTAATTGTTTCAATCATTTCTTGAGTAGCTAAATGATAAAACTGAATATTAAAGAGTTGTGATCCTATATGACAGTGAATTCCCTGGTAGATCAGATGATTTTTGGCTATAATGCCCGGAAAAAAATCCAGAAAATTACGAATATTTATTCCAAATTTTGAATCAATCTGACCGGTTTTAATTTTTTCATGGGTATGAGTATCAACTCCTGGAATAACCCTAATTATAATATTTACTTTCTTATTTAATCTTTTGGCAATCCGATCAACTAACTCTAGTTCATATAGGTTATCAATTATAATTGTTCCCACATTCCTCTCAATAGCAAAATTTAATTCTTCTTCCGATTTGTTATTTCCATGAAAATAAATCCTCTCAGCAGGGAATCCCCCTTCTAATGCCATATAGATTTCTCCACCTGAAGAAGCATCAAGGCTCAAACCTTCTTCATTAATAATATGTGCTAAAGCCTGAACTAAAAATGCTTTACCAGCATAAAGCACTTCATAATCAATGTTACATCTTTCAAAGGCTTTCATATATTCCCGACAATTTTCTCTAATAATGTTTTCTGAAAAAACATAACTGGGAGTTCCGTATTTTAACGCTAAATCCTCCAAACAGCATCCATCAAAAGTTAATTTACCCTCATCATTAATATTGATACCTTTTCTATTAATTATTTCTCTTTCCAACGTTAGAGTCATTATTTCCTCCTGAAAAATTTATTATCTTATAAATCAAAAAAGAGCAATCTATAAGCGCCAGGCTCATCGATTGCCCTAAATAAATAGCAAGCGTTCTTTTTACCTCCCTTTTATCTCTCCTCGATGAGATAGCGCACCACCTAAGAACGGGAGTTTCCTTAGGTGACAGTGCTATGGTTATTAACCATAGTCCCAGCCTGGGGCTTAGAGCATCTACTCCAGACTTCGGCGAAGATCCCTTTCCTGATAGTTCATAACTGCTCAGGTTACCTATCAGTACTCTTGATCGTTCGCGCCTCTACCTCACTTCAGATAAAAAGTGAGGCAACCCATTATTTAATTGTTATTAACCATTTTAACAATAAATTTTAAAATGTCAAATATAATTATACTGTATTAATTTTTATGAAAAAATGATAATTAAAAAATAATTAATAGATTTAACAATATCTCTATCTATTTAAAAAATCTTCTTCTACTTTTTCTTAGATTTATATCTTTCCAGAATTAATCTGGCAATTTCCCCCGGCTCAAAACCGAGTAATGCTGCTACCTGTTCTCCAGGTCCGCTTTCTCCAAATCGCCTGATAAAGATACCGACAGAAAGACCCGGAATAACTTCATACCATCCCTGTCCGGTTGCTGCTTCAATTGCAACCTGAAAGGAATGCTTCCCATTCAGAATGCTCTCCCGATATTCCAAATCCTGCCTGGCAAATACCTCTCGATCCGGAACAGAAATTACCCGGCAGCAAATATACTCTCTTTCTAAAATATCTTTAACCTGAAGCGCAGTTTGTACTTCACTTCCACTAGCAGAAATTACCACCTCCGGATCTTTATCACCTTCATAGATAATATAACCTCCCCGTGAAAATTCACTTATACCATGCATTTTTTTCAGTAGGGGAAGTTTTTGTCTGCTTAATATCAAAACAGAGGGGCCTTCTTTTTTTTCTAAAATACTTTGCCAGGCGGCTTTTACTTCTTCACTATCAGCTGGACGAATAACCTGTAAACCTGGAATAAGCCTTAAAGATTCCAGATGTTCTATGGGTTGATGGGTAGGACCATCTTCTCCTACATAAAATGAGTCATGAGTAAAGATAAAAATTACCGGTAATTTCATAATAGCTGCTAATCTAATTGCTGGTCTCATATAATCTGAAAAAACTAAAAAGGTGGAACAATAAGGTCTTATTCCTTTATGAAGAGCTAATCCGTTACATATTGCTCCCATAGCGTGTTCTCTTACTCCAAAACGAATATTGCGGGCATCATAATAATTCTTTTGCACCTCAGGGAATTTTTCCAGATAGGTCATAGTAGATGGGCATAAATCTGCTGATCCACCTGCAATATAAGGAAGCTCTTCGGCAATTTTATTTAAAATTACTCCAGAAACACCTCTGGTGGCAATTTTCTCAGTCCAATCCATTTCACAAAATTTCATTTTTTCCGGAATTTCTAAATTAATTGCTCTATCTAGTTCTTTTCTTTTTTCTGGGAACTTTTCTGACCAGTGAGAAAGCTTTTCTGCCCACTGTTTACTTAAATACTTCAGTTCCGTTCTTCTACTTTGAAAGTATTCTTTAACTTTAGTGCTGATATAAATATTTTTATCAACAGGTAAGCCAAGATTCCTCTTTAATCCTGCTACTTCTTCCGGACCAAGAGGTGCTCCATGTGCTGAATGGCTATCCTGTTTGGTAGGCGCTCCATAACCGATGTGAGTTTGAACTATTATAAGAACAGGTTTCCCGTTTTTCTCTCTAGCTTTCATCAATGATGATCTTACTTCATCAATATCATGACCATTTATATTTTCAATTACCCGCCAGTTATAAGCACGGTAACGCTCAGCAACTGACTCAGTAAAAGTTAAATCAGTCCTACCAGCTAAAGATATCTGGTTTTGATCATAAATTACAATCAACTTCTCTAATCCCCAATGACCAGCCAGGGAAGCTGCCTCTGAGGTAATACCCTCCATCATACAGCCATCACTAACTAAAACATAGGTATAATGATTTATGATGTCATATCCTTCTTCATTAAATTTTTGAGCTAAAATCTTTTCAGCCAGAGCCATTCCTACCCCATTAGCTAATCCCTGTCCCAGCGGTCCTGAGGTAACTTCCACTCCAGGAGTAAGTCCATATTCCGGATGCCCAGGGGTTATAGAACCTATTTGTCTAAAATTAGTTATGTCCTCTAAAGTAATGGCATAACCAGATAAATGTAGCAACACATATAGCAGAATTGATCCGTGACCAGCAGATAGAATAAACCTATCCCGATCAAACCAATCTGGTTTTTCAGGATCATATTTCAGTATTTCACCAAACAGTACTGCACCGATGTCAGCACACCCCAGTGGTAAACCAGGGTGTCCAGAATTTGCTTTTTCTATAGCATCTACAGATAAACCTCGTATTATTTTAGCAACTTCTGCTAACATTTTTCCTCCTATCTATTTCCTTGGAAATATATCTTCTTTTTATTTTAAATTATTTCTTGCGACAATAGCACAATATAACTTCAATATTATAACACCTTTCTTTCCTTTCCCATAAACCTGATCCACTATGCACAGTACTACTAATAATCTCATCCCGCAGGATATCTCCGAGATTATGGTGTTATATTTTGATGTTTAGTATAATACTATTGGTAACATTTTCTTCTTATAATTATAAATTTAAATTGTTATTAAATATGATTCCAAAACAAAAACTATCTTTACCACCCGCTGGAAATTTCTTTCGGGGTAAATTCTTCCGGATTCTTTCCCAAAGATTCGATTCCTATTATCACTTTACAGGAATTTTCTAATACACTATTATAGAAAAGCGCCTCCTCTAGAGTCTCTCCAATAGCACCATGTCCTTTTATCACCACAATCTTATTATCCTTTAAATACTTAGGAATTTCTTCTTCCATTTCCTGAGAGCCGCTACCAAATTCAAAACTTATCACCGGTATTTTTCTGATGGTATAAGAGCCTTCTACATCTATCGGAACAATCTCATTATATATCAGGGGAAGAATCACAGCATTAATAAAATGAGTATGAACAATAGCTAATCCATTTGTTTCTCTGTAAATAGCTCTATGTACTCCTGTTTCACTGGAAGCAAGACTAATTCCACAGTCATTCTTTTCTAAGCCTACCTCTATAATATCATAATCTTTTAAAAAACCAAGCATAGAACCTCTTCTGGTAATTAGCATGTGATTACCAATGCGCATACTCATATTTCCACTATGAGTGTCTTGTAATCCTGCGACATAGGAAGCCCATCCAATTTTCTGAAAATATTGTATGATATTTTGCTCTACCCTTTTCATAGGATATCCTCCAATTCTAATTCACGTAATTTTTCTTTGGTAGGGATACCATCGCTATCCCAATCCCTGAATTCATAATACTCATTTAACATGGCATCTAATTCTATCTTTTCTTCTCCTAATTCTTCTTGTATTAATTTAGGAGGTAGGGAATCATCCTTTCTGGTGAATCCCAGCTTTAGATTAATCATTCTTTCCAGATTGTGGATTCGTTCTCCTATCTGGCTTAATGTTTTTGCAGAATAATTTTTGCCGGTTACTGCTGATAATATTCTAGACCAATTTTCTAAGGAAACACCCATACTGGCAAAGCGACATACAATCAAGCTATCCTCCGCGGCTGAATCGTTCTGTCTTTTAGCAACCAAGGTCCCCTTACCAATCTGCATTCTAGGATTAATCCTGCGGGGTAGTCCAAATATCTCTGAACCAGCAGGATATCCTCCATGTAAATGACAGGCACCGCGATTAGAGGTAACATAACCTATTGCCATACCTTTAATAATGCGTGGATCATAGGCAGCTAATTCCATTCCTTTGACATTAATAGCAAAATACTCTGCTTCTTTTCCCATTTTTCCCGCTAAATTGCGAGTACCTATTTTTAATTCTCGTCCTACTCCTTTATTCTTAACTATCTTTTTAATCAGATCCACGATTTTTTCTTTTTCTCCAAATCTTATTCCAAAATTCCTTATCCCTTTTTCTGTTGCTTCCATGGCAAAAGCAATTACTCCACCCAGAGAAATAGTATCCAGACCGTACTCATTACATAATCTATTTGCTTTCTGGATAAGAGGTAAATCGCTTATGCCTAAATTCGGTCCTAAAGCCCAAATAGTTTCAAATTCTGGTCCCTCAGTAATCTTCCCCTCACAATCACGGCTTATTCTACCGTAAAAAATAGGGCATCCCCAGCAGGAAATTGGCCTTGCTAATATTTCTCCCTGCAAAGCATTGCTACCTACACGATCAATTGCTAGAAATTGATTGGTAGAAAAGTTTTTAATGGGCAAGGCTTTAGAGGTAATCGGATTCTGATTAATAGATTTATGCGCTTCATATATTACGCTTTTCAGCTTATCTTTCTCTTTAATTAGAGATTTCTTCTTACCAGTTACTACCAGGGCTTTTATATTTTTATAACCCCATACCGCTCCCAGTCCACCTCTGCCAAAACCTCTTGTACCATCGGTAATTACACTGGCAAATAAAACTCCAGTCTCACCAGCTGGTCCAATGGAAATAATACTGGAGGATTTAGAATATTTTTTCTTTAGAATTTGTGTTGTTGCTACTGTATTCTTACCCCAGAGATTAGCAGCATCTTCAATCCTTATCTTTTTATCACTAATATAAATTAAAACAGGCTGTTCCGATTTACCCAAAATAACAACGGCATCATATCCGGTAAACTTTAATAAAGCTCCAAAGATGCCACCGGAGTTAGAGGTAAGAATTGTTCCAGTCAAAGGAGATCGGGAAGTCATTACTGCTCTGCCAGCAGTAGGAGCCGAGGTACCAGTCAAAGGACCCGTAACAATGATAACGGGATTTTTATCTGATAGAGGATTAATGTCTAATGCTTGAGTATACTGAGTATATAGATATACTCCTAAGCCACGACCACCCAGAAATTTATTATAAATATCTTCTGATAGCTCTAATACTTTCGATATTTTTTTGTTTATATCAATCTCTACTATCCTTCCCCAGTTACCATAGTACATATTATCCTCCAGAAATATTTTCTGAATTACTATCTTAATAAATCTTAAAAAATCATTTAGATTCTTATTTAGTAGCGCTCATCTCTCTCATAGCGGATTTATTTAAAAAGCATCCATAGAAGCAAGGTTTTTAGATTCAGGAAAAAAATAATAAAATAGAAAATCTTACTCTTTCAATTTAAGTAAAATCTATTTTGCAATTTCTACTTGATTAAGCTCATCTACTTCTCCTAATCTAACTTTAACAAATTCACGGCGAGAGGTAGGAACATTCTTTCCTACATAATCGGCTCTGATTGGAAATTCTCGATGTCCTCTATCAATTAAGACAGCTAATTGTATACTCCTGGGTCTTCCCAGATCGACAATAGCATCCATAGCTGCCCTGATAGTTCTACCGGTATATAGAACATCATCAACCAGTAAAATTTTTTTCTCTAATACCTGAAAGGGTATTTCGGTCTTTACTACAATAGCCTGGGGTTGTTTTTCTTTTAAATCATCGCGGTAGAGAGTGATATCCAGCACCCCTACTGGAATATTTATCTTCTCAATATTATATATATAATTGGCAATTCTCTTTGCCAGGTACTCTCCCCTAGTTTTAATACCAATAATACCCAGGTCTTCTACACCTTTGTTCTTCTCAATAATCTCATGCGCAATTCTGAGCAATGTTCTATCAATATCCTTTTTAGTCATAATAATAGCAGCATTAGTATATTCCAAGACAATCCTATTCCTTTCAGATTTACCTGAAATTCAAGGGGAATTCTTCCTCTTGAGAACCCTTGAAATTAAGATCAAGTTTAATATTTATTAATCACTTTAATCTATCTTATTTATCAAATAAGATAGATTATCTCTCTCAATTTTTTGCATAACTTCAATTTTCTATCAAAAATTACCTGATAATACTGTTAAAATATATTGCCTTTTAAAAAATATTCTTTTAGAACATCCAAATTTTTAAAATTTTGATGTTCCAAAATATAGCTGATAGCTGAAAGGATTTACTTTAGTATCGGTATCGGGAATTTTATTAAAATTCTAATACTAAAGTATAATCAGAAAATATTAATCCCCATGATTAAATATAATAATAGGGATTTATCTTATTATTATAACAACATTTTGTTACTGAATAAAATGATTTCGTAATCTTAGCTTGTCAAAAGGTTTTTTATACTTGAGCAATTCCTTCTTCCAGAATATCCATAGCTTCTTCTAACTGTTCCTCAGTAATAACAAAAGAAACCAGGATTCTTAAGACATTTTTGTTTATCCCGGCAGTAGGAATTAAAACACCATTCTGGATACAATACTGCACAATTTTTTCTGTATCTTCAGTTGCCGGCTCTTTAGTTATCCTATCTTTAACTAACTCTACCGCCACCATAGCTCCTAATCCGCGAACATCTCCGATAATATTATACTTCTTTTCCATATTTTTGAATCTTTGTTTTATTATCTCTCCAATCTTAACTGCCCTATTCAGGAGATTCTCCTGTTCTATGATACGGATTACCTCTAATGCTACCTGACAAGCAACAGGATTACCAGCATAGGTTCCTCCAATACAACCAACAGGCAAAGCGTCACCAATCTCTTTTCTGGTAACAACAGCAGAAAGAGGTAGTCCGGAAGCAAGAGATTTTGCTAGACAGATAAGGTCTGGTTCTATTTCCCAGTGTTCAATAGCAAAAAATTTTCCTGTTCTACCCATTCCACATTGAATCTCATCGGTAACCATTAATATCCCGTATTTAGTACACAATGCTTTAATTAATTCTAAAAAACCTTCAACCGGTATATTAAATCCACCCTCACCTTGAATTGGTTCGACTACAATTGCAGCAATTGTTTCCGGATTAACCATATTTTTCATAATTTTTTCCCAATCTTCTATTCTAATAGAAGGATGATAAGCTGAGGGGTAAGGAAGACGATAGATTTCCGGAGCAAATGGTCCAAATCTATATTTATAGGGCATTGCTTTATGAGTCATTGTTAATGTTAATAGCGTCCTGCCATGAAAGGAGTTTTCAAACACAATAATGCCCGATCTTCCTGTAAATCCACGAGCTATTTTTACTGCATTTTCAATTGCTTCTGCTCCGCTATTGAATAAAGCAACACTTTTTAGACTATTACCTGGAGCTAACTGACTTAATTTTTCACATAATAAAACAAATGATTCATAGGGAACAGCAGTAAAATCAGTATGGGTATATTTTTCTGCCTGATTTTTAATAGCAGAAACAATAAAAGGGTGAGAATGACCTACTGCCAGGCATCCCCATCCTCCGGTTAAATCAATAAAATGATTCCCATCAACATCAATAACTAAAGCCCCTTCTCCATATTGAATATAGGCTGGAGAAAGAGATGCAGCCATTGGTTGTAAGACGAATCTTTCTCTCTTTACTTCAATTTCTTTAGATTTTGATCCAGGTATTTCTGTTTTCAGGGAAATAAATTTTCTCATAATTATTCCCTCCTGGAAAAACTTTTTAAATTTTATTAGAAAGACAAAATCATAGTTGAAATTAATTTCCTAAAGTAGCAACCATAACTGCCTTTATGGTATGTAACCTATTTTCCGCCTCATCAAAGACTACAGAGTGCTTACTGTGAAATACTTCATCAGTTACTTCCATAGATTTTAACCCAAATTTTTCAAAAACCTCCTTTCCTATCTTAGTATTAATATCATGATAAGAAGGCAAGCAGTGCATAAATACTGCATCTGGGTTACTCGTGGCTTTAATTACATCCATATTTATCTGATAATCTTTTAATAATTCTATTCTTTGAACAATTTTATTCTCTTCTCCCATAGATACCCAAACATCAGTATAAATAACATCAACTCCCTTTACACCCTGTGAAATATTGTCAGTTATATTAATAATTACTCCTGATTTTTCTGATATTTTTTTGGTCTCATTTAATATATCTTCTTTAGGAAATAAAGATCGGGGAGAAACAATACGAATCTCCATTCCCATAATGGCAGAAGCTATGAGCAGGGAGTTAGCCATATTATTTCTTCCATCTCCTATATAAACCAGAATTACCTCCTCTAAAGGTTTGCTCACTTTTTCTTTGATAGTCATCAAATCAGCTAAAACTTGAGTAGGGTGATAAAGGTCAGTCAAGCCATTCCAGACTACTGCACCGGAATATTTGGCTAATATTTCTACAGATTCTTGCTTAAATCCTCGAAATTCTATTCCATCATAATAACGCCCTAGTACTCGTGCTGTATCTTCCATTGATTCCTTAATACCCATTTGAGAACCAGTGGGGCCTAGATAAGTAATATTAGCCCCCTGATCAAAGGCAGCTACTTCAAAGGCACATCGGGTTCTGGTAGAAGTCTTTTCAAATATTAAAGCTATATTCTTCCCTTTTAATTTTTGTTGTTCCGTCCCATCATATTTAGACTTTTTTAGCTCAATAGCTAAATCCAGTAAAAAAGAAATTTCCTCTTTACTAAAGTCCTTGAGAGTTAATAAATGACGATTTCTTAGATTGACTGGCATAAAATTTCCTTTCCCTCATCTTTTTTAATTCTTATAAACTTTTTTATATTTCATGATATTTTAAGTTTTACCTTTTTCTTTAGTTTTCGTTTTAAGCATAAAACTAAAAATTTCTTCTTTTGCCTAAAGAATAGAATAAATACTTCTCAATGTCAATTAGGGCACTAAGGATAATATTAACATAAAGATTAAAATATCTCGGGGTAATATTTAGCACTGGAAAGTGCTTAAATTGAAACTATATTCGGTATTTAACATTTTCTCTAAAGTCCAAAGCAAATAATTATTACTTTATGTGAAATTCATTTAAAAGACAGATAAAAAATCAAGAAAAAAGTGTGACAAAACTACTCATAAGAATTCTAACTACTTTCAGGAGTTCTTTAAGCCACCTGCTCTACGGGTGCAAGATTACTAATTTTTTAATCAAAAAGATGAACAAAGATGCCGCTTCTCACTTTAGGCTCAAACCAGGTTGATTTGGGTGGCAAAACCTGCTGCATTTCTGAAATTTCAATCACTTCATCTACGGAAGCAGGATACAATGTAAAAGCAATAATGGATCCCTGTTTAACTCTTTCTTCTATTTGGAGTAAGGAATTTTCTCCTCCTATAAATTTTATCCTGCTACTTTTTGGGAGATTTCCAATGCCTAATAAGGGATTTAGTATTAGATCCTGTAAAATAGATACGTCAAGCTGATTTATAATATTCATATCTTGTTTACTAAGAATATCTCTTCTACATAATAATCGATACCACTGCCCGGAAAGATTCATCCCAAATTCATGTTTCCTGGTTGGTAAAAAAGGGTCATTAGGAGTAACCTTTTCAACTTGAAACATCTGCTCTAAGTCTTTAAGAAAAACATCCTTGTCAAACTTCGGAGAGATCTTTGCCTCCCGGTGATAAGCTAAAAGGCGAACTTGATTGTCTGGTATTAATACTGCTGGAAAATACATATACTCTTTAACTTCATTTTCTTCCTTCTCTTTATCTTCTTTCTGCCGGGATTCCAACAATTGGACCACCATCGCTGCCGCAGTTGCCCGGTGATGACCATCAGCTATATAGAGACTTGATATATTTTGAAAAGATTTGATAAGTGATACAATAATCTCCTTTTCTTTAATTTTCCAGCAACTGTTCTTTATTCCGTCGTCAGATTCAAAATCATAGATAGCTTTTTTACAACTGGTTTCTCGATTTAGTAACTCCTCTATGTGTTGATTATTCTTATAAATAATCAACACACAACCAGTATGCGCCCTGGTAACCTTAATATGATTAATTCTCGCCTCGCATGTCTCTATATTAATATTCTCATGTTTCTTTATAATCCCTCTCAGGTAATCTTTCGCTGACAAACAAGCAACTAATCCTGTTCGCTGGTGAAGATTTTTACTCTGTCGATAAAGATAGAAGCAGTCCTCTTCGTCTTTAAGCAAGATCTTCTGTCTAATGAATTCCTGCAGGTTTTCTGCTGCTATCTCAGCTAACTGCAGAGAATCGTATTTTTCTCTTCTTAGGGTCGCTTCCGGTTTAATAACCTTTAAAAAAGAATAGGAATTACTCCTAATAATCTTCCTTGCTTCTTCCTTATTTATGACATCATAAGGAAGAGAGCTAACTCTTGATACCAGTTCTTTCCTTGGTCGTAATGCCTTAAATGGCTTAATATATACCATTTCTTACTCCTGCTCTTCACAATTTTTACTTTTTTGATACTCTTCAATTAATCGAATAATCTCCAGACCAATTTTAAATTGGGCTTCACGAGTAGATGCACCAATATGAGGAGTAACTGAAATTCGCTCATGTTGTAGTAAAGCAATGTTTTTACACGGTTCCTCACAATATACATCAATACCTGCTCCTGCTATATCTCTCTTTTCCAAAGCATTCAGTAAAGCTTCCTCATTCACTAGTTTTCCTCGAGCTGTATTAATTATAAAAGCACTTTTCTTCATTATTTTAAACTGTGGTTCATCAATTAAATAACCATCACTCCCCTCGGCAGAGGCGTGAATTGAAATAATATCTGCCTGCCTGAGTACTTCTTGTAAAGAAAGATATTGCCAGCTACCGTCTATTCCCTCATGATTTATAACATCACAATAGATTATACGCATACCTAGGGCACCGGCTTTTTGACCTAAAACTTGGCCAATACGTCCCATACCTATAATACCCAATGTTTTACAAGATAATTCCACGCCTAAAAATTTATTTTTATTCCATTCTCCCTGCCGCATCGTAAAATTTGCGGGAATCATCTTTCTGGCTAGTACAAACATATGTGCCAGCGCAAGTTCTGCTACTGATATACTGCTTGCTTCTGGTGTATTAAAAACTTTTATTCCTTTAGCACGAGCATAATCTACTTCAATATTATCCACTCCTACCCCTGCTCTGATTATTACCTTAAGTAAACCTGTTTGCAGTGCAGCATCAATTACTTTTTTAGTCACGCGGGTAGTTGAACGAACTATAAGTATTTCACTCTGCTGTACTTCCTGAAAAATAGACTCCAGTCTATTATCTCCTTCCTGGACTAAAAATCCCCTTTTTTTTAATTCTTCAGCTACCAGTGAATCAATCTCATCTTTAATAAGGATTTTAAGCATAAATTTGTTCACCTCCAGAAATTAATATTGAATCAATTACAGATAATAATTCTTCTATCTCCTTTAAAGTTAGATCACCCATATGAGCAATACGAAAAGTTTTATCCTTTAATTTACCATAGCCATTGGAAATAACAAAGCCTACTTCACCAAGTTTATTATTTAACTCAGCTACATTAAGTTTACGGGTATTTTTAATACAGGTAACAGTATGAGAAGCAAATTGCTCCGGAGGGAATAGAGCAAACTTGTCTTTTGCCCATTGTTGAACTCGCTTCGCCATTATCTTATGTCTTTTAAAACGATTTTCCAAACCTTCTAGCATTATAGAGTCCAGCTGGCTATCTAAGGCAAACATATGTGAGAGCGAAGGAGTAAAAGGATATTGAAAATCCTTTTTTATTTTATACTCATATAAACCCAATAAATCAAAGTAAATACCTCTATATTTAACACCCCTAGCTGCCTCAAGTGCCTTCTGAGAAATAGAACAAAAAGAAAAACCAGGCGGTAAGCCCATACATTTTTGACTGGAAGTAAGACAAATATCGATGCCCAATTCATCAACCGCAATTTTAACACCTCCCAGTGAACTTACTGCATCAACACAGAATACTATTTCCGGATATTCTTTTACCACCCCTGCAATCTCTAGCAATGGATTCATCACTCCAGTAGATGTTTCATTATGGGTAACAGTAACTAAATCATACTTACCTGTATCTAAAATCTTTTTCATCATTTCCCCCCTTATCGGTTTACCATACTCCACTGCCAAGAGCTCAGCATTAACCTGATTAGCTATAGCCATCTGATACCATCTTTCCCCAAAAGCTCCACAGGCTAATATAGCAGCACATTTACGGGTACAGGAACGAACAGCCCCTTCCATTAAACCACTACCGGAGGAAGTGGAAAGCAATATTTCATTTTGAGTAAACATTAAGCTTTGTAATTTGTAACTAATAGCCTTTTGTAAATCAGATGCTTCCTTACCGCGATGTCCAATCAAGGGTTTGGACATCTCTTTCAGAACCCCTGCTTTAACCTCAATGGGTCCTGGAATAAATAATTTTTTCCTCATTTTGTTTACCATCCTTCAATTAATTAATAACAAAATCCCCGGCAGTTATTTCTAACTACCGGGGACGAATGAATACTCCGTGGTACCACCCCTATTTAGCTACCATTAAAAATAGTTTAATGGAAAAACTATTACTTATATAAAGCTCTTCTTTTCTAATAACGCCTTAGGCGACCCAGGATTATTGATTTTTCTTTCTCCTGGATACTATTCAGATGGACTTCGGTCCAATCTTTGCTGATTTCTCACCACTACTCAGCTCTCTAAAAAAGAATTGAAGCCTACTCTTCTGAAACTTTTTTAAATTACCTTATTTAAATTAATTTCTTCATAAATTATCACTTTCATGATGTCCTGTCAACATCTATTTCTAATTTTTTTATTTTTAGTGTTTAAAACAACGGTAACCAGTAAAGACCATAATCATTCCCATACTATTTGCCGCAGCAATAACCTCTTCGTCGCGTTTGGAACCTCCAGGCTGAATAATAGCCTTTACCCCTGCCTTGCCGGCTACTTCAACCCCATCAGTAAAAGGGAAATAAGCATCAGAAGCCAGATAGCTTCCTTTGCTGCGCTCTCCTGCTTTCTGAACTGCAATTTGCACCGAATCTACTCGACTCATTTGACCTGCACCAACTCCAATTAATTGTTTGTTACTTGATAAAACAATAGCATTTGATTTGACATGCTTAACCGTTTTCCAAGCCAATAATAATTCTTCAATATCTTCTTTATTGGGTTGCTTTTTAGTTACTACCACCAGATCATCGGGGGAAATATTTTTAAAATCTCGATCCTGTATTAAAAATCCTCCGGAAATTCTTTTTAACTCCTTAATATGACGGTCTTGGGTACGCAGATCGCCAACCTCTATTATCCGTCGATTCTCTTTCTGTCTTAGAAGAGAAAGGGCATCCTGACTATAAGATGGAGCTATAAGGGATTCAACAAAAGGGGTTTCATGAATTAAACAGGCCAACTTTTCCTCGACTCTTCTATTTATACCTATGATACTACCATAAGCCGATAGAGGATCCCCTTGGTACGCTTTCTCATAGGCAATTTCAATGCTTTCAGCAGTAGCCAGCCCACAAGGATTGGTATGCTTGATGAAAACAACAGTAGGTTCTTCAAACTCTTTAATAATTCCTAACGCGGCCTCCAGATCAACCAGATTATTGTAGGATAACTCCTTTCCGCTCAATAAACGGGCGGAACCTAGATTAGCTTCTTCCACTAAATTTTCACGATAGAAAGCAGCTTTTTGGTGAGGATTTTCCCCATAACGTAAAATACCAACTTTTTTTGCTCCAATTACTAAATAATCAGGATAAGAATCTTCATTAGGAACCATTTTTTTTGTTAAATAACGGTAAATAATACTATCATAATAGGAAGTATATTGAAATATTTTCACAGCTAATTTCTTTTTAGTGGAAAGAGATATTTCTCCACCGGAACTGGATAATTCTTCTAATATTACTGGGTAGTCAGCAGGATCAACAACTACAGTTACATCCTGATAATTTTTGGCTGCAGCTCTCAACAGAGAAGGTCCACCAATATCAATATTTTCAATAGCTTCTTCCAGTGACACATTTTCTTGAGATATAGTTTGCTCAAAGGGATAAAGATTGACCGCCACTACTTCTATCGGTAAGATATGTTGTTCCTTTAATTGCTTTTGGTGTTCAAGGCTGTCGCTACATGCTAGCAACCCACCAAAAATTGCCGGGTGTAGAGTTTTCACCCTTCCCTCTAAAATCTCCGGGAAACCAGTCACTTCTGATATTAAAGTAACATCTACTCCTGCTTCCTGCAAAGTCCTGGCTGTACCTCCGGTAGAAATAATCTGATAACCAGCTTTTGTTAATCCACTGGCAAACTCAATAATACCCGATTTATCGGAAACACTAATAATTGCTCTCTTTGTTTTTTCCACTTTTCTTTCCTTTCCCTTTTCAAAAATTCATTATATAATCAATTAGTACCTGTTGAAAAATACAGTCCTTTTTTTCCAATATCTTTCCGGTAATAACTATGATCAAAGTGTATCATCTTTACTCCCTGATAGACTTTATCAATTGATTCTTTTAAAGTGTCTGCCCAAGCAGTTACTCCTAATACCCTACCTCCTGCACTAACAATTTTACCGTCCTTTACCCTGGAACCCGCATGAAATACTACTATATCATCTCTATCTTTCAATTTTTCTAAACCGATAATTGTTTTCTCTTGCTCATATATTCCAGGATAGCCTTGAGAAGCCATTACCACACAAACAGTTGACTGATTGTTCCAGCCAATTTCAATCTGGTTTAGATAACCACCTATAGTTGCCTGAATAATTTCCATTAAATCGGTCTTCAATCCAGGAAGGATTACCTGTGTTTCTGGATCTCCAAAGCGAGCATTAAATTCCAATACCCTGGGTCCGTCTCCAGTCAAAATTAAACCAGCGTAAAGAACTCCTTTAAAAATTCTTCCTTCTAGTGCTAAGCCTGTTATAATTGGTTTAAATATCTCAGTGAGAACCAGTTTCTGCTGTTCCTCACTGAAAAAAGGAACCGGGCTGTAAGCTCCCATACCCCCTGTATTTAATCCTTCATCATTATCACCAATTTTTTTATGATCCTGAGAGGATATCATAGGTAAAATATGTTTACCATCACTAAAGACCAGCATAGACACTTCCTCTCCAGTAAGAAATTCTTCAATTACTACCCTTCTCCCAGCCTCACCAAATCTCTTCTCTTTCATAATTTGAGCAAGAGCTTGTTCAGCTTCCGATCTACTATTTACAATAAGAACACCTTTCCCACCAGCTAATCCATCTGTCTTAAGTACCAGAGGGAAAGATTGTTTTTTTATATAAGAAAGCGCTTTATAGTAATCATCAAAAATCTGAAAGCGAGCAGTGGGAATATTATATCTACTCATTATTTGCTTGGCAAAAACCTTACTCGATTCAATTTCAGCAGCTTTGAGTTGAGGCCCAAAGATGGGATAGTTGTATTTTTCAAATAGATCAACAATGCCCAGCGAAAGAGGTACTTCAGGCCCTACTATGGTACAGTCTATCTTTTTATTGCGAGCAATTTCTAATATACCAGCAAGATCATCTGTTTTTACTTCCAAACATTCTGCCTGTTCAGCAATACCAGCATTGCCCGGTGTACAATAAATTCTATCTACTAACGGACTCTGTGCTAATTTCCAAACAATAGTATGTTCTCTACCACCACTACCAATAACTAGAATATTCAAATATAAATCCTCACAATCTATTATTAATTTTATAGAGATGCTTAAAGGAATTTGTTCCCCTAAAAGTCCCTCTACATTATTGGTTCAGCATTTATTAATCACTAATATTAAAATGTTTCATAGCTTAAAAAACGCAATAAACTGTTTATGGAACCGGCAGGATAAAGATAAAGATTATCGGGAATTTTAATCCGTTCTTCAAAGGTTGCACCAGCTTTTTTTAGCTCCAGTACTGTCTTTTTATTTTTAAACATCTGCACTAATACTGATTCTCTAGCAAAAAACAAAGCGCTATATTGTAAAGAACGAGGTTTATTTTTAGTAATACCTGCATAACTAAAGATAAGCATATTGGGAGTTGTAGCATATCTTGCTTTTTGAATTATGGTGATCATTTGTGGTCTAATTTCTCCCTTTACCAGATTGATGGGAATTTTTTTTAAACGATGATGGTAATCAAGATAAGTATGAGGGCTATCTATAATATCAATATCCACTCCGATATCCTGAGAAGAACGATCTTGTAGAAACTTTATTATATCTGAACCCTCATCCAATCGACCGCCAATAGCAGAAAAAAATGCCTTTCTTTCACCGTATTCCTCAATCCATTCCTTGCTATCTTTTAAACCAAATACAAATTGATGCTCATACTTTAAAAAAAGAGAAGCAAATATTTCAAAATTTCCTTCTATACTGGTTAATCTCTCCACAAAATCATTTATCCACTCTTTGCCATTCACTTTCTTACATCCTTCCTTATTTAACTATTTTCTATTAACTGTAAAGATAGGCATTAGAAACATATTGTAACACCATACGATGGGTATTAAAGAAAGAGGCATTAATGGCAATACAATGCCTCATCATATTGATCCATTGATTTCGTTTATGATAATAAGTTGGTATTATTTCTATTTCCAATTTTTTGTATAGAGAATCGGCCTCTTCCTGTTCAATGCTTTCCATATTTGCTGCTGATCCTATAGACCATCCGGTAATACCCTCAATATATCCTTCCACCCACCATCCATCCAGGATACTAAAACTGGGAATTCCATTATGAGCAGCTTTCATCCCTGAAGTCCCAGATGCTTCCTGAGGCTTTCTGGGAGTATTCAACCATAAATCTACTCCAGAGGTTAATATTTTCCCTAAATTCATATTATAGTTTTTCAGATAGACAATTTTGATATTCTCCTGGCATGGTAATTGCAGTGAGGTATTGATAATCTTTTGAATTAATTCTTTCCCCCTCTGATCCCTGGGATGTGCCTTACCAGCAAAAACCAGCTGAATATCCCCTTTCTTGCTGGCAATATCAATTAACTGCTTCAAATTATAAAAAATTAAATCAGCCCGTTTATAAGCAGTAGCTCTTCTGGCAAACCCAATGGTAAATACTTCTTTCTTAAACTTTAAATTGGTAAGTTTATTAATGTAAGCAATCAATTCTTCTTTCTCTTTCTGATGGGCTTTCCAAACCTCCCTATCAGGAATATTCAGGGAATAACGTAAACTGAAAGGATCAGATTTCCAACCGGGAATATATTGATCGTATAGTTTGGTAAAATATTTCCCGGTCCAGGTAGCGGAATGAACACCATTGGTAATAGAATCGATATGATATCCTGGAAACATTTCACGGGATACCAAGCCATGTCTTTTAGCAACTCCATTAACATAATGGCTGAGATTGAGCGCTAATTGAGTCATATTCAGTTTTTCTTCACCAGCCAGGCTTTTTAATAGGTCATAGGGAATTATATTACCTAGGACCTGCTCAACTAGTTGATAGGGAAATTGGTCCATTCCTGCCGGTACTGGGGTATGTGTGGTAAAAACACACATTTTTTTAACTTGATCAATATCCCAGTTATCTCTCTCTAAATTATTGAATTGACATAATAATTCCAGAGCAAGTAAACTGGCATGGCCTTCATTCATATGATATCTTGAGATGTTTTTATATCCCAGTTCCTTTAGCATTTTCACGCCACCAATCCCTAATACTATCTCCTGAGCCAGACGGTATCGTTCATCACCACCGTATAAATAATAAGAAAGGCTACGATCATATTCACTATTTTCAGGTAGATCAGTATCTAAAAAATAGACAGGTACATTGTCACCATCAATACCTTTTATCATATACATCCAGGACTGAACAGTAACCTTTCTCTTCTCTATTTCTACTATAATACGGGCTGGAGGTTGAATCAGTTTATCCTGAGGATTCCATTCTTCCGGCAATTCCTGCTGATATCCCTGTTCATCAATATCTTGTCTAAGATAGCCCTTTTTATAAAGCAAGGTTATACCAATCAAGGGGACACCTAAATCTGCTGATGAGCGAATCGTATCACCAGCCAAAATTCCCAATCCACCGCTATAGGTAGGTATTTTAGTATCAACGCAGATCTCCATTGAAAAATAGGCAATTTTATTTTCTCCTTTAATACATTCTTCATGTTCATAAAGCAAACTTTTCCTTGCCTCCATTTTGCCTCCCCTTTATTATCTTTTTATCATAGATTAGTTAAAACTCTTAGTATCCATAGCTAAAATAGATATAAATATAAAAAGTGTTATAAATTTAATTCTACCAATAAAAAACGATATGGCTGATTTATGCTATGTTTAGCTTATCTGATTTTATCATATTTGGTCAATTTCTTATAATACTCCATTAACCTTTATCAGGGTCAGGATTAATATTTTTATAAAGTTTTAATAAATATTTTATGAGTATTTTAAAATAATATCATATAATAAAATAAGAAAGAATGTATAGTAAGAAACAATACTAATCTGTTTAAATAAAGATTAGCAGGTTATAGAAAATGATGACCATTCAAAAACGTTTATGGATATCCAATTTATTACTAATATTAATTACTATACTATTATTGATTGGCGTAAGTTTAATAATAACAGAAAATTTCCGTGAATTTATAGGATTCCCTCCTCCGGATGACCAAAGGCAGCCCCCTATTCTAAATAGGGCTCTTCTCCGGGCAGACCGAATAGTAATGAAAACAATTGAATCAGAACCGGATCAATTCTTAAATAATGATTTTCTAGAGCAGATAGATGATTTTTTAAATTCTTTTAATACCAATATAATTGTGAAAAAAGAAGATAAAGTAGTTTATTTTTCCCCATTTCTTGTTGAAATTGATGCTAATCACCAGCATCTTTTACAACAACAAATAAATACACCTACTCCTAAAGCAGATTATGTTATTAGAATTTCAGATACTATGTTTATGAAAACTATCCACTTACCCTTTGGAGACTACACTGCCGGAACCTTATTCTTAATCAATGATGCAACTTCTATCTATCATGAATTAAATTCTTTTAAGAATTCTGTTATTTATACTTTAGTGTTATTTTTACTTATAATGATAATTATTAATACCCTGATTACTTATTTCTTATCTAAACAGATTGTCAGTCCGATTATACGTCTGAAAAATGCAGCCCAACAAATTCAAAAGGGAAATTATGATTTTCAACTAAAGCCGTCTACTAAAGATGAAATTGGAGCATTGTTTCAGAGTTTTGAAGAAGCTCGAAAACAGTTAATGAAATCGGAGGAGACGCAAAAGAAATACGAGCAAAATCGCAATGAGCTCATCACTAATATTTCTCATGACTTAAAAACTCCAATTACCACTATCAAAGGTTATATTGAAGGTATTATGGATGGTGTGCCCAAATCAAAAGAAAAACAGGATAAATATTTAAGAACAATCTATCAAAATGCTGTACATATGGAATCATTAATTGAAGATTTATTTTTGCTTTCTAAATTTGATTTAAATCAATCCTTTTATCAATTTGAGAGAATAAATATTAAAAATTACCTGGCAGATTCTTATGAAGAATTACAATTCGATCTGCAGGAAAAGGGCATTAAACTGGAATATAAGGCAGATTATGAGGAACAAAATCTGGTTAAAGCAGATAGACAACAGCTAAAAAGAGTAATTCTGAATATTATTAACAATGCAATTAATTATAGCAATGCCAATAATCCCAAGATTGAAATGATATTAACAGAACAAGAACAGGAAGCTCAAATTGAAATCAGAGATAATGGTAGGGGTGTCTCCGAAGATATACTGGATAAAATATTTGACCGATTTTATAAAGAAGATAAAGCCCGTTCCAATAGTTCGCCAGGCACTGGATTGGGCCTTTATATTGCTCGAAAAATCATTCTTGAACATGGTGGTCGCATCTGGGCAAAAAGTCAGGCTGGCTCTGGTACCAGTATATTTTTTACCCTATCTAAGATCAGGGAAAAGGACTGTAATATGCATAAGGAAATAGCAAATGAAAAAAATTCTAATTATTGAGGATCAGCAAAGTATTGCTGAACTGGTAAAAGATTATCTGGAAATTAATAACTTTCAGGTCGATATAAGAATCAATGGACTGGAAGGTTTAGAAGATGCTCTTTGTAAAGACTATGATTTAATACTACTAGACCTGATGTTACCAGACATTGATGGTTTCGAAATCTGCAAAAAAATAAGAAAAGATAAGAATATACCTATTCTCATTATTTCAGCTCGAGGAGAAGATATTGATAAGATTCGTGGACTGGGATTGGGGGCAGATGATTATATTAGCAAACCCTTCAGCCCAAATGAATTAGTAGCCAGGGTTAAGGCACATCTAAGTCGTTTTGATCGTTTAACCGGGAAAACTGAGAAGGTAAAACATGAGATTCAAATAAAAAATTTGACTATAAATCAGGTATCAAGACGTATTTTCCTGGATAACAAGGAAATAATCTTTACCACTAAAGAATTTGAAATATTAAATTTTTTGGCTTCTCATCCTAATATTGTCTTCAGCAAGGAACGGCTCTACGAACATATTTGGGGGGACGATTCTTATGGAGATATTGCCACTATTGCTGTTCATATAAAAAAGATAAGAGACAAAATTGAGAAAGATCCCCAAAAACCCCGTTTCATTGATACACTCTGGGGATCTGGCTACCGATTTAACGCTTGATGCTAATAGGCCACTAAAGGAATTTCCCCTAGTTAAATAAGGTATAAATGCATTCCTGGTACATCTGCAGGCGATAGCAAAAACCAGCCCAATAACCCAATTTACTCTCTTTTGTATGATGAGTTAAGCCAGACAATACCGGATGAACTATCTTAATCCTGTGATATAGAGCTAATTTAGTTAAAAATATCTCAACTCCAAATTTAGCCCAGGAAAGGTCTGGAAGAATCTGGACAAATTGTCCGGAAAGAGCTCTTTGCCCATTAAGAATACTGAAGTACTTCTGTACCAAATCAACACCGATCTGTCCACCTTTTTGAAAAATTCCTACTATCATACCCGTATCAGGATTGTTTTTCAGGGGATCAAGCAAAGCTTCCATATGTATTTCATTTAAATTGATAAGATTGGCATCCAAAAAGAGCCAGTAATCAGCATCACCGATATGAGCGATACCAGTTTGCAATGCTGCCCCTTTCCCCATATTATGATTATGTTTCAATACTTCAACTGAATAACGTTCAGCACAATTGGCAGTTCCATCAGAGGATCCATCATCTATGACAATGATTCTCTTTTCTCTCTTATACTGGCAAACTACCCTCTAAAACAATGCCAATTCTGGGCTCTTCATTAAAAGCTGGTATAAGAATAACAAGATTTTCCTTTTTCCCTTCATTTCCCTGTTTAATAATTTTTCCATCCTTTCTTTATTTATGGTTCACTGATTTATCGTATTATTATTAGATAAAATTATCCTTACCCTATGAAAATTATATTAATCATTCCTCTATATTAAGTTTAATCACTTTTATAAATCCAGTTATTATCATTATGATATACCATCAACCTGCTCATACCACCATCAACTACTAAATTCTCTCCAGTAATGAATCCGCTTTTCTCATTACATAGAAAAAGTACAGCGTGAGCAATATCTTCCACCTTACCTATTCTTTTTACTGGATGTTGCTCCCTATCAGCATCAGTCCAATTATTACTATCTTTAGAAACGTCTATCCAGCCTGGAGAAACTGAATTTACTCTTACTTTGCCCGCAAGGCTTACAGCCATAGCATAAGTTAAGGCAACAATCCCTCCTTTTGCTGCTGAATAACTTTCCGTGTCCGGTTGAGACATAAAAGCTCTTGTGGATGAGATATTTATAATAGCAGCACCACTATTAAAATAAGGGAGGAATAATTTTGTTAAAATATAAGGGGCAGTAACTCCTACCTTTAAAACATAATTAAAATCAGTAAAACTACAATTGGAAAGTAATCCATTCTTACTTAAACCAGCATTGTTAATCAAATAATCAATCTTCTTAAATTGTTCTCTGACTACTCTGGTAAACTTTATTAAATCTTTTTCCACTGCTATATCTCCCTGGTAAAATATCTCCCAATCTGTTTGCGTTTTCTCTTTGTCAATAACAGCCACCCTGGCTCCTTCTTTTTTAAATTCTCTTCCTATAGCTTCTCCTATTCCCCTTGAACCCCCAGTTATAACTACTTTTTTATTATTAAATTTCATTATCTCTCTCCTTATTTTGTTCTCACTCAATGCCCTCAAAGCTAAACTTATTTTAAGCTTAAAAAATTGTTAGTATTTTCGATGAAAAAAACAGTTCCTCTACTTTCACTGGTATAAACAAAAACCAATTTTATTATACTTCATGAAGCTAATGTTTTTAAAGTATACTAATCATAATCTTCCCCCATAATTTAAATCAGTTTACATTTAATAATAAAAATGATAAGTTAATATTAAATCTTACTAATACCCAGGAAAATATCCCAGGAGATTCAAATTATGAATATAAAAAATGGTTTTTTTAGCCTTTTCTATCTACTGATAATTTTAGTATTTCTCAGTATGACAGCTAATGCTACTACTGAAGAGCAAAGAATCATTCAGACTTATGGAGAAGCAGAAATAACTGCTCAGCCAGACCTGGCAAAGATAAGTCTCTCCATTGAAACCCTTAGCCAATCGGCGAAAGAGGCAGTTGAGGAAAATGCCAAACTGGCTAATACCGTTTTAAAGGCTTTGATAGATTTTGGTCTTTCAGAGGAAGAAATAACAACCTCTTCCTATAGATTAAACAGTTACCGTGAATGGGGGAAGGTGGGATCCCAAAACGAACCGGAAAAGATTTATTATCAAGCAACCAATGAAATTCTAGTTCTGACCAATCAACTGGATACAGTAGGTCAGATAATAGACCTGGCAGTAGAAGCAGGTATTAATAATATTCAATATATTAATTTCGAAATAAGAGATCCCCAGCAATTAATGTTACAGGCATTAACTATGGCCACTGAACAGGCACAACATAAGGCTGAGGCAATTGCCAAAGGTGCAGGAGTAATCATTAAACAATTATATAATATAAAAGAGGAAAGAACCTTCTATGCTCCCTTCCGTTTACAGGATACCATGTTGCAAACAGAAATAGCTAAAAGTGATGCACCAACACCAATAGCGCCTGATTCAGTTATCATAAAAGCAACAGTCATTGCGGAATTTTCTTTTTAAGGATATTAATCTTTTTGTAGCAAAGCAATATTTTCTATATTTCCAGTTTGTGGAAACATATCAAGTGGCTGAACTTCTATCAATTGACAATGATGAGTAACAAATTGTTTAATATCTCTCGCTAAAGTAGCTGGATTGCATGATACATATACTATTAATTCTGATGTAATGGGTAAAATTCTGGTAATGAACTCCTTCTCCAATCCAGCTCTTGGCGGATCTACTATTACCCGACTAAACCTTTTTTCTAAGGTTAGTAAAATCTTCTCACAAAAACCAGCAATAAATTGACAGTTGGTCAAGCCATTTATTTTAGCATTTCTTCTGGCATTTTTTATTGACGAATGATTGGAATCTACTCCTGTTACCCGGCAAGCATCCTGAGCTATATTAATAGAAAACATCCCTACACCACAATAGGCATCCAGTATATCCGCTGAATCTGATAAATTCAAATACTGGCAAACAATTTCAATTAGTCTTTCACTTTGCTCTGAATTAGTCTGAAAAAAATTTTGAGGACATATGGTAAATAAGCAATGACCGGCTTTCTGGACAATCTCCCTCTTACCAAATAATAATCTTAATTTTCCCTGTTGTTGAACATAAATGGACTGAACTTTTTTGCTAAGTTCTTTCAATAATATTTTCTTAGGTAAGCAATTGATAAATTCAATCATAACGTCATTTTGCTGATTAGACTGACGTATTACAATAGAGGTTTTTTCTCTAATTTCGAGCTCATGAAGCATTTCTCTTATGATTAAACTTACTTCATTTAATCCAGGCAATAACAAGGGGCATTGGTATATATCAACAATTTCATTACTCCGAAACTTATAAAAACCCATATTTATTCCGTTATCACTTTGAGCAAGATGCCATATTACCTTATTACGATAGTTCCAAGGTTCTGGCATACCTATTAGGGGCTTTACTACTGTACTTACTCCACCAATGCGTTTGAGAGCATCTTCAACAATTCTTTGTTTGAGTAGTAATTGCTGCTGATAATCAACATGTTGATAGGAACAACCACCGCAATGATAATAATAAGGACATTTAGCCTTCACCCGATAAGGTGATTTTAAAATAATATCTTTCAGTATTCCCCGGGAATACTGTGTCTTATCTTCACTAATAATAGCCTGTACGGTCTCTCCGGGAATGGTATAGGGAATAAAAATAACCTTACCAGCATTTCGAGCAATCCCTTCCCCATTATGACTAATACCTTCAATAAATAGATCTATCATCTGGCAATACCACGTTCTGAGAATCCGGATATCCTGCTTATTATGCTCAAGTAGTTATTGATATAATGATTCTGGATAATTTTTCTATGGACATTAGGATTATCATCTGAATCTGATGCAATTTTATTTTTCGGCAATAACTAATATTTCAAAATCTTTAGTAGTCAGTTTATCACCTCTGGAAAAAGCTCCCTGCTTCGCACCAAATATATCGATTTTTTTATATCCTAATGATTTTAACAGCCACATTATCTCAATTGGTACATAGTACCTTTCGTTGCATTTTAAAATCTTCTTATTGTCGTAATCATCTTCTACTTCTGTTATTTTATAATCATGAAAGGTCATTAAATCGAACTTGTTTTTTCTATAATTAGAAATATCAACCTATTCACTCAGTAGATTCATGGTAAATGGTTGACCATGACCTGGATAAACGATTTTGATGTCTAATCCTTGCAGTTTCTTTATATAAGCTTTTGCCTCTGCCATATCATCCATAATATCAAATACAGCTGGTTTTTTGATATTTCCCATCAAATCGCCACAAAAGAAATGACCTTCAGCAGTAAGGATAGCAATGGAGCCTCTGGTATGACAGGGTATATATATGGCCTTTGCTTCCAATCCAAATTCAGAGAAATCATAGTCACCATCAACAGTTATATCAGGTATAAATCTATCTTTCTTTTTCAGACTAAAAAATAAGTTAGCTAATGTTTTAACCAAAATATTTGGATTCTTTCTACTAAAAAACATATCTCCATATTCTACCATGCCTATATCACTAGAATGCATGGCAATTTTACTAGCAAATTTGGTATGTAGATAAGCAGCATTGCCGGCATGGTCCAGATCTCCATGGGTTAATATAATGAGTTTAAGTTGACCAATGCCACACCCAGTTCTCTCTATCTCTTTTTCAATTACTGAACGATAGCGAGTAAAACCGGTATCTATAAGAAAATAATTATCGCCTGTCTTGATAAGATAACAATTGACATAATTGTTAAACATAAAACGATGAGAGAATGTTTTAATTTCCATGTTAATTGTCCATATTTCTATCTTTCTTTTCAACCACTACAGTACATTTAGTAACCAATGCTGCAATAGCCCCTAAAGCAGCCAAGGCAGGTGCCAGCAAAGCACCAACAGCTCCAGCCGTAAGTGGAAATTCAGCGATAGTCTCTTCTTTTTCATTTTTAATGATTATCCTGCGAGCATTTCCTTCCTGAATGATTTCTTTTACTTTTTCAACAATTTTCTCACCAGAAACAACAAAAGACTCTTTATTCTTTTGATTTGTCATGATAATTCCCTCACCTTCTTAAGATTTATAGTATAATATTTCGTATACCCTGTTTATATTATATAATAATTTTTTAAATTCTTTACAATTTAAGAGGAAATTATTTTCCCCTCAAAAAAGGTTAGTCTCTGAAGAAATTACTAATAATTTTTCTAAAAATATTTAAGCATACAAGTATCTTTCAAAAATAATGATACCAGAAATCCTGATCAAAAATCCTCTATCTTTTCTCTTAATCTATCAGACTATAATTATATAATTTAATATTAATCTCGAAAATAACATTTTACTATTGGTCTAATACCAGTTAGGAAAGAAATTATAATGAGTTAACTATAAAATAGAGAGCAGAGATGTTGGTTTAATTATAAATATAGTATAGATATTAAGTAATATGAGTAATAAAATAAATAAAATTGATTTAGATGCCTGTTTTAAAAACAATATTTTATTGCTTTTGGCAGAAAAGAAACAATATAAAGTCAACACTATTTTACATTAAAAAAGTAATCCGGTTATAATTAATAAGATGGCCAATCCAAAGAACAAAACAGTCATTATAATTTTTACCGTACCAAAGTGTCTCTTATTTAGCTCTGCCCATTTTTGGGAACTAGTTCCCCAGTAGGTAAATAAAAAGACCAGGATTAAGGGTACTACAAACATAAAATTATAAATCAAGAGGTAAATTAGAGCATTAGCTCTAAGTTCTGGAACATTACTAATAAAAATGAGAGTGGGTAAATAAATCTGTCCGGTACAGGCTAATTCTAAAATAGAGACCAAAAAACCAGTTATCGCAGCCATGATAACAAAATTATGTGTTTTGACATTTTTTCGTATGGTGGAATGAATCATCTGCTTAATACGAGGAGGCAGCTGTAGAGTAGAATCGCCAGTCTGCCCAGTTCTCTTATATTTCAGATAATCTAACAAACTGAGTGTTCCCAGAATAATACCGATACCGGCAGTAACAAAGATAAATATTAGTCTGGCTAAAGGTAAAAAGGAAAGGGTAGTTACCACCCTCAATGCTCCGGCACCAATCAGAAAATAGGTTAAGAAAATAGCCAGGGTAAACATACTGCCAACCAAAAGCAATTCCTTCCCGGTTCTCTTAATCAAAGCCAGGTAGGAAATAAAAAAGATGATGGTGGCAAAGGCACAGGGGTTAATGCCATCAATGAGCCCACTAACGGCAATAGCACCTATACCGAATGATTGGAAACGCTCAATAAGGCGCTGTTGAACTGAGGTAGGGTCTTCTTCTGTTTTTTCCCATGGAGGAGGTTCCTCTCCCTTTATCTGTTCTATCAGGTTAACGATATTATCATAGTTAATCTGTTCTCTTAAAAGAAAACTATCACCAATATAAATTAAAGGGACCAATAATCGATCATGCTCGGGTACTCTATATATCTCCCCCAGTTGTTCTGCAAGTGCTACGCCCTCTGGAGTAGAGATATCAAATTTTCGGATTTCTACTTTAGGATATTGAAAGGCAATCTGCTCCAGCAATCTTGCTGTTTTTTCACAATCATGGCAGCCAGGCTCAAAAAAATCAGCAATATAAATGGGTATTTCGTATGAAATATCCTCTTCACTGATTTCTTGACCCCAGGCAGAGAAATTTAGCATATTTAAATTAATAACTAAAAACAGTAGCAACAAGAAAATAACAGTAATATTACATCTTTTATTAGGATTAAAGAAAATTGTATCTTGATATGTTTTCTTCATTTTCAATTCTCCACTATTGCTCTAAAATAAACGGTAATATGACTTTTATTATACATATTTTATCTTTTGATAGCAAAAAAACTTGGTCTAGGAATTATCTCAATATTGCCTCTGGCTGAATATCACAAACAAACCTGGGCTTATGTTTCAGTAACTTCAGGAATCTAAGTCGGTTTTTATCAGAAAGTATATCATACATTTTTGCTAATATCTCCATCAGGAATGATCTCCCCTAATTATTTGGCTTGCTCTACAGTAATTCTATTATTATCTCTGTCAATATAATTTTTTAATTTTAAAATGATTTAAAAAATTTACTTATTTAGTTAATATAGTGAGTAATTTTATTAAACTAGCTTAATTTGAATGAAATTTTTACTGAAATATTATATAATATTGGTAAGGTCATAATCTTTAACCTAATGGTAAGGAGAAAAAATGATAAAATTGAAGGATAAAAGAACAACTTTTAGCAATCTCTCCAGAATATGGATGGTAACTTTTTTTATTTTTGTTCTCTTTTTTGCTTCCAGTCCTGTTCTGGCTCAATACAAGACCGGTTCACCGGTACCAGATTTTACCCTGAAGACGCTGGATGAAGAAGTTTATCAGCTTAACCAATTTTCAAATAAACAACAGCATCTTATACTATGTTTTGTACATAGCAATGAGTCTTCCTCTATTGCTAAATTAGAGGAGATGGTAAATTTCTTTAACGATTACCAGCCTCGGGAAAGCTATCAGATTATTGCCATTATCCACCAGGATAAGCTTATAGAGGTGATACAGGAAAGGCTTTTTAACCTGAAAGAAAAAACAGAGATTCCTCTTATTATCCTGTTGGATGTAGATGGAAAAGCAAATGCCAGCTATGAGATTGAAAGCTATCCCACTATACTCTTACTAAGATCAGACCTATATGTCAGAAAGGTATATGACCGCTTTACAACCAGACAGAAAGCTAGCTTCTATCAATACCTAAAATTTATCTTTACCTCTAAAAAAATTAATGACAATAGCAGCGGTTGCGATGGCGGAGTCTGTCCTCCCCCTCCGGGATCTGAATAATAAATTAGAAAGGTAAGGTAAATGTCTTTTAATAGAAAGCAATTAATCATTGTCTTTGCTATCTGTATACTTTTGTTTTACTTAGCTGGTTGCAGTAAGACCAAACAGCCAAGATTAGCAGTATCGGAAGAAAGTTGGTATTATGGAGAGGTTATGCCCGATCAAATAGCCTCTCATCAATTTACTTTAAAAAATGAGGGCGAAGATAAACTAATTATTGAATCGGTTTATTCCTCCTGTGCCTGTGTCAGTCTGGAGCTGGGTGAAAAAGAGATACCAGCTGGAGGAGAAACACAACTTATAACTATCTTTGATCCTTATGGTTATGAAGGAGATGTCAGTAAGTATCTTACCATTAAATCCAATGATCCAGAGCATCCAGAAAAAAAAATTGATTTGACTATCAACGTCACAAGGGTTCCTAATCCTGATATAAAGCTATCACAACAGACCTTTGTTCTAGGAAATATTAGCGGACAAGAACAATCTGTTCTTCAATTTACCATTACTAATACCGGTGACGCCGATCTATTGATTGAAGATGTAGTTGTAGAAGAAATATTCAGTCATAATTTGAAATTGCCCCTTACCATGTCCCCAGGAGAGCAGTATCAGGCAGAAGTATACCTCTCCACCAGCCAGTTGAAAGAGGGAGAGTTCCGCAAAGCAGTACGCATTATGACCAATGATCCTCAAAATCCAATGGTATTCTTACGCATAAGCGGGATTAGGTCTTAAATATTATTCTCTTGATGTACAGTCTTTTTTAACTACCATTCCCACCTTTCAGAGAGGAAGAATAATTAGTAATAACTCTGGCTAATCTCTTAATCCCCTCCTCAATATCTTCTAAGCTAGGATAACAGAATGATAATCTCATAGTATTTTTCCCTTTTCCATTGGCATAGAACGACGAGCCACTGACATAAGCTACTTTTTCTTTTATTGCCTCATAGAGCATGGTATCTGTATCTAGGTATTCAGGAAGAGTTACAAATACAAAAAATCCTCCTTCTGGTTTAGTCCAGGATGCTTCTGCTGGAAAATATTTTTCCAAAGATTCTAACATTACATCTCGTTTCTTCTTATAAATTAAGACATTTGACTCTATGTTCTTATCTATTAATCCCTCGTTGCAATATTCATAAGCAATCAATTGATTAAGAATAGAAGTACATAGATCGGTAGCCTGTTTTAAAATAACAATCTTTTCAATTATTTCTTGATGACCGGAAACCCAGGCTAACCTCAAACCAGGACATAGTATTTTAGAAAAAGTACCTAAATTTATTACATAACCTTCATGGTCTAAAGAAAATATTGAGGGAAGTGGAGTCCCTTCAAATCGGATTTTATCATAAGGATTATCTTCTACAATAATAAGATTATAATTTTTTACAATTTCCAGAAGTTTTTTCCTGCGAGATAAGGATATGGTAACACCAGCAGGATTTTGAAAATTTGAAATTGTATAAACAAACTTAGCCTTCTTACTCTTGCTTTTAATTGTAGCAAGCTTATCTTCAAATATTTCCATAATCATACCATCTTCATCCATTGGAATTCCAATTATCTCGGCTCCATAACTACGAAAAGCATTTAATGCTGCCAAATAACTGGGTAATTCTACTATAACTATATCGCCGGGATCTAAGAGCGCTTTACTCACTAAATCCAAACCCTGTTGTGAACCAGAAGTTATAATAATATTATCTGTAGTAAATTTTTTAACATCCATTTCTAACCATTGAGCTAAAAATTCTCTTAATTTCAGTAATCCTTCTGTACTGCTATACTGTAAAGCGAGAGAGCTATTATTAGCCAATATTTTTATGCATATCTCTTTTATTTCCTCTGCAGGAAATGTTACCGGATCAGGCATTCCGCCTGCTAAAGATATTACATCGGAACTCTGAATAATTTTCAAGATCTCTCTAATTGAGGAAGCTTTACTTTGCTGAGCTAACTTTGAAAATAATTGTTCATTTTTAACTGATGGCATTACTCTACTCCTTTTATTTTAAAATTTTACTTGTACCAGTAAACAACACCCTGCAGGCAACTGAAACTACTAGCTCTTTAATTATATAACTTTCTTCTAATTTGATAAATAGAATACCCTGAATTGTCACAATATTCAAATCAAAGTAAAAATAATGTAAAAAAATAGGATTAGGATTTGAAACATAACAAAAATAAAAAATAAAGTTTTAAAACCTGATCCTGTTTAACTACGATTTTTATATATTTAAATATATTAAAAATTTAGCTATTTAGCATTTAATTTTCTTATATAAAATCTGTTTCCTTCAAATTCTATTTCAGCTAATTGACCTTTGCTAATTAATTTAAGGATAACCGACCAGTCAGATTTTGCCCTATTTAAAAAATCCCTCAGCGCTTCTTCTCTCATGGGATGAACTGAGGTGATACTTAAAATATCTTCTTCTACTTCACCAGTGAAGGCAAAAGCATTTCCCTCATAACCAATAAGATATTCCACTTGATTAATTCTTTTTTTAAAGATATTATAGCTCTGATTAATTACTTCTTCTGATGGTGCTAGAACCCATCTCTTTGCTGGTGGTCGAATAGGTATTGATAAATAGGCTCTACCTGGATTAAGCCTGGCTAAAAAATCAGCTACTCTCTCTATATGTTGGCTATCATCATTAATATTCTGAACTAACATTGTTTCGGTTATTATTTCCCCTTTAAAAGTTTGTGCAAATTCTAACATTCTATTCAAAATGTTATCTAAATGCAACTTTCGATGGGGTCGATTAATCTTTTTCCATATCTCCTCTTCTACAGAATCTACCTTCAAAGAAATCAAATCTGCTTCCTTTAAACTCTCTCTTACTTGTTTCTGATCTATAAGTGAACTATTGCTAATAACAGCTATTTTAATACCTAAAGGTTTGATTAATTTAATCTCTTTACCCAAATTAACATCTAAAGTAGGCTCTCCATCTGGTACAAAAGTAAGATAATCAATAGTTTCTCCTTTTTCTTTACTCTTATGTATTTTTTCTTGAACCTCAGCAAAAATCTGATCAGGAGGATAAAAAGTTTGTGGCTCCATCTTCATATGGGAAGTTTTTCCTATCTGACAATATACACAGGCATAAGTACATATTTTGGGGGGAATATTATTTATTCCTAAACTACGTCCTAAACGTCGGGAAGGAATTGGACCAAAGGTAAGCATTATTTCTCCTTCATCTTAAAAATTATAAACATATAGTTGGTCAGCTGATATTTTTATTTGCTAACCGGTACTAAACATTATCTATAAAATAAATAATTTCGATTTTTGGATTAAGAGAAAAAATTGGTTGAATAAAATTTTAAAATACTTTTTGCCAGATATCCCTTATCTCTTTAGTCACTTTACTATCGCTATACTCTACTACTGGTAATCCCTTTACCAGTGCTTCGGTAATTACATTATCAAAATGTATTTTACCACCTACTGAAATACAATTTTGTCCACAAAACTTTTCTATTCTGGAAGAGTTTTCTAAATTAAGATCATATTTATTAATTATTACTACTGCCTTCACTCCAAAATGCTGAGTAACTTTTATCACTCTTTCTAGATCATGTATCCCCGAAAGAGTTGGTTCAGTAACCACTATCGCTAAATTAGCACCACTGATAGAAGCTATTAGTGGACAACTGATTCCTGGAGGCCCATCAATAATAATTAATTCTAGATTCTTTTTCTTGGCAACTTCTTGAGCATTCTGACGGACTAAAGCAACTAATTTCCCAGAATTTTCTTCTGCTATACCTAATCTAGCATAAATCAAAGGACCATATTTTGTTTCAGAAAGATACCATTCACCACAATGATTTTCGTTCATTTGAATAGCCTGTTGAGGACAAACCAGGGCACACAAACCACATCCTTCGCAAGAAACAGAGTCAATAACGGTCTGCTCCTGGGAAATTTTAATGGCTTCAAAACGACATAATTCCTGACATAGACCACATTGATTGCATTTTGACAAATCAATAGCTGGGATTAGTCCGGCATAAAAATCATGCTTCTCTGTTACCTCAGGATGAAGTAAAAGGTAAAGATTAGAGGCATCTACATCACAATCTCCCATTACCTTATTTTTTGCTAAAGCTGCAATACTGGCAGCGAGAACCGTCTTGCCTGTCCCACCCTTGCCACTAATAATAACAATCTCTTTCATTTAAAAAACCTCAATACCTATCCTAAACAATCTTATACTGTTTGCTAATGTTTTGAAAAAGCTGGATAAAATTCTGTTTATAGGAACGATTTAAATTTACTATAGGCATACCTTTAGAATAAGCTATGGCAATCTCTTTGTCCAAAGGGAGAAAAAGCAAGATAGGAATATCATTTTCCTTACAATAATCCTCTACTTCATGGTTTCCGATATCACACTTATTCAAAATTACACCATGAGGAATCTGTAACTTTTGGAGCACTTCTACAGCTAATACAAGATCGTGCAATCCGAAAGGAGTCGGCTCAGAAACCAATATGGTATAATCACTACCTTTTACCGATTCGATAACCGGACAGGAAGTTCCCGGAGGTACGTCAATAAGTAAAATATATTGTTTTTTTACCTTTATATCTTCGTTTTCTCTATTCCTATATTTTTCTATACTTTTCTTCTTAATTTTCTTGATTATAGGCGGTGCCATCGGTTCTCCGATATTTAACCTTCCCCCTATAAAACTAATAGAACCTGATTTGCCCTCCTCTAAAATTCCTATCTCTCTACCTTCTTCATTGATTGCCTTTTGGGGACAAAATAGAGTACATGCTCCACAACTATGGCATAATTCAGGGAAAACCAAAACCTTATCCTTAGTCACCGCAATAGCATTATAAACACATACCTGGGCACATTTACCACAATAATTACATTTTTGATAGTCAATTTCAGGAACAGGAATTTTTATTGACTCTCTTTTCTTTATCAATGGATTTAAAAAAAGATGGGCATTGGGTTCTTCTACATCACAATCTAGAAAATGAACATTATTCTTTTGATCTCCAACTAAAGCTAAAGCCAGATTAACCGCAATAGTGGTTTTACCAGAACCACCCTTGCCGCTAGCAACCGAAATAATCATTTAACTTTATCCTTTTTTAGAATCTTATTGTCTTACCATTATAGTACCACATTTAGGACATTTAATACTGGTACAAGCTATGCCTGCCTGATGAGGAACAGTCGTACCACAAGAAGGACAAACACAATTTCCACCTAATCCCATTCCTCCACCTCCCCGGCGTCCTTGCCCTGCACCTCTACCACGTCCAGTTCCCGGACCTAATCCGGCAGGACCAGTTCCATCTCCTCTTGGCATTTTACTCTCCTTTCTATTTTTTATACTATATTCTTAATGATTATCAGAATGAGTACATTCTTCTTTTTCTATACCGTACCCCTTCCCTGCTCCAGGCTTACAAGAAGAAATTCCCCCTTGTAATCTTCCCTGTACGAATGCATCAACTACCTTATTTATCTTACCGCTCACCCCGAGAACAGGAGTAATTCCTTTTTCCGCAAATAGTACCTGCGCTCTATTCCCCATACCTCCACAAATTATATATTTTACACCCTTCTCAGAAAGAAAGGCAGGTAAAAATCCTGGTTGATGCCCGGGATTATTTATTTCTTCCATCTTTAAAACCTTTCCCTCTTCAATTTCTGCAATGGTAAAGACGGGACATCTTCCGAAATGTTCTGATACTAGACCAGAATCAGTAGAAATAGCTATCTTCATCCTATCCTCCTATCCTTCTGATTTTTTTTAACCTTTGGAAAATTTATCAACCTTATCTACCCCTTTTTATGCCAGAATGAGGAGAAACATTGGGATGAGAAACTGCTTGGAAACCACCTGATTTAAATTTATCTAACGCCTCCTGAACTGTACCCACTACACCAGTAATAACTTCTATGCCAGCAGCTTGTAGAGTTTGAAAGGCATTGGGACCGCAATTTCCGGTTAATACTGCTTTTACTCCTTTATCGGCCATTATTTGACCTGACTGTATCCCTACTCCTCCCATACCCTGGGCTGCACTATTTTCTACTGCTTCAAATTTTCCACTATCAGTATCTATTAAAATAAAGTAAGCACACCTTCCAAATCGAGGATCTACCTGCGATTTTAAGTCTGGACCATTTGAGGTAATTGCTATTTTCATATTGCACCTTCCTTTTTAATGATTAAATTTTTTATAAATAAAGAAACTATTAGATGCATTCCTTATTCCTTTATTTATTTGCTCATTTTTCTAATTAATTCGTAATTTTATTAATTGCTTCAAGTTGTTCCTTTATAGTTTTTGTTTCTTCGGTTAATATCTCATCTCCTTTTTAAGCTTCATTAGCTATTGGTAAATATTCCTTTCTATTTTTTAATATGTCTTTTTTATAATGATAACCATTTTCAATAAATTATGAAAAAAATATCTTAATTCTTTATAGTTCTACATTTTTTACATAGCCCATAAAATTGGATGGTATGATTCTTGATTTCAAAATCATATTTCTTTGCTAATTCTTTCTCAGTTTTTCTAATTAACTCCATTTCTTCCTCTGCAAAATCATCATAATCTATTACTCTTCCGCAATTGGTGCATATCAGGTGATGATGGTGCGAGGTATCTTTATCTCCCCGGGATAGCTCATACCTAGCTCGACCATCCCCAAAATCAAACTTAAAAACTAATCCTATCCTAACCAATAATTCTAATGTTCGGTAAACAGTAGTAAGACCTATAGTCGGATATATTTGATGTACTTTTAAGTAAATATCTTCTGCACTTAAATGTTTTTTTGATTCATTTAAAACCTGCAAAATAATCTGACGCGGTACAGTTATCCTATAACCACCACCTCTAAATTCTCCGTGCCACCATTTTCCAGGTCCACTTCCGCACCATCTTCTGGGCATATTGATAATTCCTTATTGATAATGATTTTCATTAATATGATACATAAAATCATTTAACTTGTCAACAATCCCTTTCTTTTATGTGAATTAAAAATTAAAAGTGAACATAATAAAGCTATAGTCTAAAAAGATGAGAGGTTTATGTTTATAGTTCAGTCATAAGAAAGGGATAGTATTCAGATTAAAAAATATTAAATGTCATCTGGCTAAGAACAGATGATTAGGTATAGAAAGAAGGAAGGTATAACTTCTGTTAACATTAGCCGGACAGGGTATCAAAATATCTATTTTCCCAAGCTAAATAAGCTAAATTATTTGATAAAATGAACTATCTCTGAAATCGGCTTACGCCTTTTAATTCCAGGATTATCTGCTGGATAGCCTATAGGTGTAAAAGCAATGGGTTCCATATCTGGAGTTAGATTAAGATATTTCCTAGCAGCATCGGGATTAAAAGCACCAATCCAGCAGGTTCCTATCCCCAAATCTGTTGCGGCAAGTATAATATAATCCATAACTATAGCTGAATCCACATCTACATAATTTTTACCATCTCTGCGCACCCAACAATCTTTTGGTATACCACAAATACCTACCACATAGGGAGCTTGAACAAACCATTCCTGTGAGCATATCTTTATTAATTTATCTTTAAAATGTGCGGTTTTAATGACAAAAAGCTGAAAACTCTGCTTATTGCAGGCAGTAGGTGCTAGATTAGCCGCTTCCAGGATTTTGTCAATAATTTCAGCAGGAATATCATCAGATTTATAGGCTCTTACGCTATATCTTTTTTTAATTAATTCCTTAAATTCCATACTAAATTTCCCCTTTTCTTATTTGTGGCTTCTATAAAGAATATATTTTTTATTTTGACTTTATGTAACTAATAACTACTCTAGGATTTCTTTTTCAAACACTATATTTATATAAATAATAAAACAGCTACCAACTTTTTCAAATATTGTGTCGCCATTTTTCTTCATCCTATATTTCACTATCTTTCGCATATTTTCCATAAAGGTATAATTCTCGATCATTACTTATTCTTCTGACAACCAGCAGCAAGTATTACTATTCTTATTAAATCTTTCCTGGTTCAAGTAATTAATCTTTTTTTCATAATTCCACTATTCCTTACAGATAATGTTGATCTTTCCAGAGAAATAAAGGCAAAAAATCAAATTTTACTAAATTATAACTTTTCCATACAAAATGAAAAGACCTGATTTTGTGATTTTAAATCAATTTTCAACAAGCTAACCAGAAGAATTTTTTATAGAAATGGGAGAATCATAGGGACTCTCTTTTGATATTCTTTATATTTATTGCCAAATTTATTAATCAGTAATTTCTCTTCATAACGGGACATGAAATAATAAAACAAGCATATCAATAGCCAGATCAGGAAGGCTAAAATAGAAGAGCTTAAAACAACAAAGCTGAAAAACAAGAATACAGAACCAAAATACATAGGATGTCTTACTATGTGAAATACACCGCTTGTCACAACACCTATTTCTTTCTCAGTTTCTTTGAAAATTATTTTATGAGATTTCAAAATAAAATAACTTCCAATTTTAAAAAATATAAAAAATAATGGTGCCGCAATAATCCAGGGTAGTTTTCCGATAATCTTGTTTGAGAATTTAAATAGGAATACATCAAGAACGATAACCAAAACCAGAGCAAGAAAGAGGATTAGCTGCCCTAGATCATTAAGTGGGTGTTCACCAGCAAGATTTTGGTGTTTTGAGGAATAAGATAAATTCACTTTTAAATTCCTTTTTAATATTTTTAAATTATATCCTTCTTCTCTTCTCTTCTTGAAAGGAAACCGGCTTGGTATAATTCTTTCTTAATTCTATTACTTTATTTAATTTTTGGAAGATTTAGTTGCTTTCCTGGTATTCTTTCCATTAATCCAAGTAGACAAATACCTGTTTATGATACTATCTTAGAAAATCCTGAGTTTCCTTATTCCGGATAACCTGTATCTTGGTTAAGGTTAACAGGATATTTTCCTGATAGGGAGAACTTTTCTGATTCTGAAATACCTTTGCGTAATCCAGATAGAGGAGAGGTGGGACATTTTTTAGAGCTGCTCCATATATTTTTTCTCTGCTATAATTTAACTTTTGTTAATCTCTACATCTAATGTTACTTTCTTTTTTTATTTTTCAATGCTAAGTTGTTTTCTGACTTCTCTGATATTTTTCTTGTGCTTTTCTTGCTTTCTTTGTTCTCTCTTTACAGATTGGTCTGGATTTCCTATCCCAGTCAGCAGAAAGTTCATCCAAGAATTTACCAATGGAACCGGTTAAGACAGTTTCTGCCCCCTCATGAGTGGGATACGCGCCCGACTCTGCAACAATATCTCTTAGTTCTTGAGGATGATCAATAATAGGGCAGGGTGCCATCAAATTATCAGTAAAGGGTTGGTGTTTCTGGTAAGCCTGGAACAAAGGATTTCCTAATACTTCTTTCAAGCTCTTACCCTTGATGTTATCTACTGCAAAGTGAACAAAGGCACAGGGTTCCACCTCACCTTTGGCATTGATATGGAAGTATCTTCTTCCACCAGCAATGCAACCACCAGAAAAGGTACCATCATTCCAGAAATCTGCCAGGAAGATAGGCTTTTTCACCCGTAATTCAGGAATTCGATATGCCAGCATAGCTCTCTGTTCGGGAGTAATCATCATATCAAAATCAGTATCTTTGCCAATGGGAATATAGTGGAAAGACCAACCATAGATGGCTCCCTTTTCTGCCATATGGTCAATAAAGTCATCAGTACCAAAAAGTTCTTCTGCATTCTGTTTGGTTACAGTAACGCTGATGCCAAAGATAACTCCTCTTTCCCGAAGCCGATCCATAGCGGCCATGATTTTGTCGTAGGTGCCTACTCCTCGACGGGTATCAGTAGATTCTTTAAATCCCTCCAGGCTTATAGCCGGGCTGATATTGCCTACCTCAACCATCTTATCCGCCATCTCATCATCAATTAAGGTACCATTGGTGTACATCATAAATCCTACATCGGGATGTTTTTTAAAGATTTCAAAGAGATGTGGATACAGGGTAGGCTCTCCACCAGAAAGAACAATAAAATAAATGCCCATTTCCTTAGCATCCAAGATAATTCGGTCAATAGTATTTATATCCAAGCTATCACTCTTCTTATACTTACCTGCCCAGCAACCTATGCAACTTAAATTACAGGCACTGGTAGGATCAATTAAGATAGTCCAGGGAACACCTACTCCTAATTCTTTCATTGCCTCATCCTGTCTGGGAATACCCATCAATCCCGCATTGACAAAGAAGTTCATAATCATACCATTCTTATAGCTAGGCGCAATTTTGGTAAGTTTGCGAACAAACTGCTGGAGAGCTGGATTAGTCTGATAGGCTTTTTTAATGGCAGTAATTTCTTCATGGTGTCTTTCTGTGCGAGCAACTTTATCAGCCAGGTTAAGTACCTTAATGAGATTTTTCTCGGGATCTTTCTCCAGATAATGTATAGCTTGTTTGATAATCTGTTCAGCAGCAAATTTCTTGGCAAAGTTGAAATTAATACCCATTTAAACTCCCTCCTTTTCAGGGATTTTCCAAGATACTCTTAATCCCAAAAAAATTAATCCTCTATTTTATCTTATCAACCAATCGACAGATAAAGTTGATATTATCCTCTTGTTCCTCTGGAAATTCCTGAGCAAAATCATAGATTGCCATTATCAATAAGCGAATTGTTCTGTCTTTATCTTTATCTGGAATGTCCAGGTCTTTCTTTTCTTCCGCTTTGTAAACTAGATTTCTAATTAATCCCAATAAACAATCCTTCATATGTTCAAAAAGTTCATGGTCAAGTTTTTCCCTTAAGATTACCCTTCCCAGTTCTTTTAATCTTACAATCTCATTATATAAGGTAGCAATAAAGTTATATCTATCTTCTTTACTCTCTTCTATCATCTTATCCAGAACAGCATAAGTCTGTTCCAGGCTCTGTCGGAAGACATTTAAGAATAAATCCTGTTTGTTAAGAAAGTAGTTATATAATGTCCCCACTGATAAACCTGCTTCTTGAGCAATCATTTTCATTGTAACCTGCTGGTATCCCTTCACTGTAAATAAATGAAAGGCTGCTTGATAAATCTTTTCTATTATTCCATCAATAAATTTTGGCATTTTGGTACCTACCAATTTTAAATGAACTTATATTCACTGAATCTATGTTCATAATAATATAAAGAATAGATTTTGTCAAGTCCGTTATCATTCTCGAATTAGTTTTTATAAAGAAGATATTTTAATACTGTGGGCAGAGCTGAAATACATTAGCAATTTTTCGTTCAGTAAGTCACCAGTTTAGTAATTAAAATGGTATTGAAATGCAATTTAACAAATATCAAATATATTATAAGTTTATATGAGAATAATTAGATGAGATTGCCCCGATCTGCTTTCAGTAGTTTTCGCAATAACAATCTTGGGATGTGTAATATCTCTTGCCTATTTTGCTTAGTTCATACCATTAATCGTTAAACAAGTTATTTGGATTTAATCTTAATCGTTTTAATAGGAAGAAGGTCAACACTACAAATATAAACTACTTATCTTTTTTCTACAAAAACTGAAAATAGAAAACTAAAAACTTTAATGTCACTGCTAGTGAATGAAGCGAGGGAAGCAGTCTCATCTGGTTTTACCTGCATAAAATAAAACTGAAAGCTGAAAACTAGTTCTCTACGATTTTATCAATTACTAACTATAACGGTGCTACTCATAGCGCAACGCATCTACTGGATTCATCCGGGCAGCTTTCATAGCCGGATAGAGACCAAAAAAGATACCGATAAATAGGGCAAAACCAAAAGCCAGAATTACGGAGATGCCGGAAATCACCAGAGGCCAGTCCCCATATCGGGAAAGAAAGTAGGCAACGACCCAACCAAAACCGATGCCGGCTATCCCTCCTGCACTGCTCAAGCTTAATGATTCCATCAGAAACTGATATAATATATTTTTATTTTTGGCACCCAACGCTTTGCGGATACCTATCTCCCGGGTCCTTTCGCTAACTGATACCAGCATGATATTCATAATGCCAATTCCACCGACCAGTAGAGAGATCGCTGCAATACCACCTAACATCAGGCTCATTGTCCTAGTGACAGAACTCATGGTATCCAGAATTTCATCCTGACTCATAATCCGGAATTGTTCCCTGTTCTCGTCATCCAGGAATTTGACCATGAAATTTTCCAATTCCTTCACCGCATTGGAGGCCTTTTCAGAGGAGGCAGCCTGGACAATGTAGGACGAAACATAATGGCTGTTGGTCATTCGATCCATGGCAATGGATAAAGGTATATAGGCCTGATTATCCAGATTCCCGGCCATGGAGCCTCCCTTTTCTTCCATGACACCGACCACCTGAAACATGAATATTCTTCCCTGGTAATTCACTCTCACTTTTTGACCCACAGGATTATTCTTCTCAAAAAGGTCGGCAGCCAATTCTGAGCCCAGAATGATGACCTGACTTCTCTGTTCATGGTCCTGTTCAGTGATAAAACGGCCTTGTTCAATCTTATAATTATTCACTGCCATATAAGATGGATTCGTTCCTACGATACTGGCACTGACATTCACATCATTATAAATGAATAAACCACTGACTTGTTTGGTCGGGATGACGCTGCTGATGGAGGGGCAAAATTTTTCCATATATTCTGCCAACTCAAGAGAAAATTTTTCTTGAGAACTGCTGCCGCCGATTCTGCCAAATTGTCCTCTCGGTGTTCGGGGGTAAATGGTAATCATGTTAGAACCCAAATCAGCGATGCGCGAAGTTACGGATTGTGTCGAACCGGAGCCCACTGAGACAATGGCAATGACCGCTCCGACCCCGATGACAATCCCCAGCATGGAGAGAAAACTGCGCATCTTGTTTGCCCATAGACTCTCCAGGGCAATCCTTAATCCCTGCAAAATCATGCCACTACCTCATCCCTGTCAATCAGTCCGTCTTTCAGATGAATAATACGCCTGGCGTATTTTGCAATCTCCGCCTCATGGGTTACCAGAATGATCGTATTACCCCTTTCATGCAGCTTTTTGATCATATTCATAATATCCAATCCGGTTTTGGAATCCAGGTTACCGGTAGGCTCATCCGCCAGAATAATAGAAGGATGGTTTACCAATGCCCTGGCTATTGCCACACGTTGACGCTGTCCGCCGGAAATTTCACTGGGACGATGCAGTATTCTGTTGCCCAATCCTACTTCCTCCAGAGCCTGCCTGGCTAATTCCTGCCTCCGATGTGCCTTAACACCGGAATAAATCAAAGGAAGCTCTACATTCTTCAAATTGGTTGCCCTGGGTAACAGGTTAAACTGCTGAAAGACAAACCCGATCTTCCGGTTACGGAATAAAGCCAGCTGGTTATCATCTAATCGAGTCACGTCCTGACCGGCCAGGTAATATTTGCCTTCCGTGGGGTAATCCAAACATCCGATGATATGCATCAGGGTTGATTTCCCCGATCCGGAAGGTCCCATGATAGATACAAACTCACTGCTATCAATTTGAAATGAAATATCACGCAGTGCTTCAACTGTCACTTTGCCTAAATAGTAATTTTTCTTCAGATGTTCAACTCTGATAACTCGATCATTCATCTCTCTATTCCCTTTTTAAGGTCTGATCATCGGCATCCCCATGTCGGGACCACCAAAACCCTGGTTACGGGGATTGACAGGTGAGGTCAGCTGATAATTGTTAACAATGATCCGGTCCCCTTCCTGTAAGCCCTCGGTGACTTCCTGATAATAGCCGTCACTGATGCCGGTTTTAACCGGTATGGGTTTAGCCTGATTGTTGTCAACCCTGATCACCATATCGCCCTGTTTCCCGTTTGCTATCGCAGTAACAGGAACGATGACCACATCTTCCGCCGAATGAACAATGATTTCTGCGGTAGCCGAAAATCCCGGTTTAAAATATGGAGATACTTCGTCCAATAAAATTGTCACCGGCACCGTTACCACACCGCTTTCGGTATTGGCATATTCCGATACTTTTGTCACGATACCATAAAAGATTTGACCTTTCAGAATATCTAATTCAATTTCCACCTTCTGACCGACTTCCACCTTCAGGCAATCCACTTCACTAACCGACACTTCAACCTCATAGGAAGTATCATCAATTAAGTAGATAACATCATTGCTGCCTTCGATAAAATCTCCCTTTTCTACGAATATTTCTACAATTTTACCGAAAAAAGGAGACTTTAAGGTTTTTGATTCATAATTCTCCCGGGCAACTTCCATGGTAAGTTGTTTTTCTTCAATGGTACTGGGAGAACTGCTGATTTTAGCCAGCTCGTATTCATTCTTTGCTTTAAGATAGGTCAAATGTTCCTGTTTATCTTCCAGTTTGACCAATGCCTGTCCCTGCTCAACTAGGTCCCCTGTTTCGACAAAAATTTCTTGCACCGTACCTCCCGTTGTTCCGGTTGATGCAAAACTCAAATGTACCTGATTTTCCGGCTGAAGGTAACCACTGGTGGATACCTTTTCTTTGATGCTTCCTCTGGTGACTTCCACAGCAGTATCCAGGTCTATCTCTTCAGCAGAAATGTCTGAAACTGAACCTGCAACAGGATTGATTTTCTGTAGGAGGTAATCTTTGCTGAAGTATGCACCAACCGCTATTAACAGAATGATAAACAACCAGATAAACCATTTCTTCATGATCTTTTCACCTCAAATTTCTTCCCGCAGATAACCAATAAAATGGGCTAACTTCAAACGGTCCACAAACCACTGATCTTCAGCCTTTTTCATATTCATTTCCTTCTCTTTCAACGCCAGCAGTTCATTCTTCCATTGTGTCTCACTGATGGCTTCCTGCTGGTATTGCTTTTCCAGAATTTCAGCCTTATGCTGCTCCTTCTTTAGAATCAATAACTGAGTATCCAGATAAAGCCGGTTATATAGATCCTGATCTATCAACTGTTCCCCTTCCAATCTTAATTGTTCCTTCAAATAGGCAATACTGACTTCCTTTTGCTGAATATTGGCCTTCTTCTGCTGCTCTTTGAGTTTCTGTGCACCGCCGTCTGCCAGGTTAACCGAAAAATCCACCATGGCAAACCAGTCACCGGGATACTGATAGCCACCGGAAAGATTCACCTTTGGTTTTCCCTCATCTTCCATCCATTCCAGTTCTTTCACCAATGCCTCCAACTCCACTTCGCTGTTCTTAATCCGGTAATGCTTCTTTTGGGCATCCGCAATGATTGCGAGCCGATCTATCTCATTGATTTTCAGGGATTCCATAAGTGAAAAAAGATTTTGGATAAAATCTGTTCCATCCCCGAAATAGACTATCGTATCCTCGGGTAGATTGAGGTTAAGAAACCATTGTTTTTTAGCCAGAGAAAGACCCTGCTCCTGGTTTACCAGTTGATTTTCGGCTTCCTCCAGGGCGATCTGCGCTTCTGTCTCCTGCTGGTATCCGCCCTCTCCCAATTCTATCTGTTTTCCGATCCTTGTCAATGTGTCTCTGGCCAGCGTTACTCGCTCCCGGGCAAGAATAACCTGTTCCTGAAGACGGATGACATTCAGATAACCCTGAACAAATTCAATCTGTTTTTCCATCTCTTCCCACTCTAATTCTTCTAATTTCATCCTCAGGCTGTTTTTGATGTTGTAAACCTGTTTTTCATTTTCAGTCCAGGAATCAGGATAGACCTGTTTGGACAATTTGATATTGGCATTCATCTCGCTGGTTATCTTCCTGTAATCTGTCTGCATCAAATCATCTGTTTCCCATGCTATTTCCGTAGATAGATTAATATGATCTGAAAGTATCTTTGTTGCCGATAGACTTACTTCAGTAGAGGGTGAAAATGCATTATCATTCACTTCAACAGAATTCTCTCTGTTCTTTCCAAAATACCAGATGGGTGTGACACTGAAATCCACCTGAAAGGATTGGGCAGCATCCAGAATTTCCAGATTCCGTTCCAGCTCAAGAAGACTGTTACGGATCGTATTCAGATCATAGTTGTTTTCAACACCCCATCGGATGGCTTCTTCCGGATTCATCTCTTTTGCCAGGATGCTCCCGCTGTATGAAACCAGTACCAGAATGACTATAATAGTAAAAAGAATGATTTGATCAGGATATTTTAAATCAATAATTTTTCTCATGGTAAGACTCCTTTGTCTAAAGTTCCCATTAATCTGTGTAATTCCAGATATGCCTGATAAACCTGCCGAACAGAGGAAATAAGACGGGATTGCGCATCCAGTACCCCGATAGTTGCTGAAAGTAATTCTTCATCCGTTCTTAATCCGGCCTGAACCTGTTGTCGAATCATGGATTCATTTTCCCTTATCTCTTCCAGGCTTTTCTGGCTTAAAGTGATCGCATTTTTGGCCTGGTTATACTTCAACCATTGTGTCTCAACCTGATCATCAAGATCATGCTGGGACAAAGATTTTTCCAGTTGAGCGATGGTAAAGTTATTCTCTAATTTTTTTATTTCTATTCCTGAATCATCGCTCACTCTTGCCTTTTCCAACTCCCTCTCCGCTTGATTGATTTTAAGGGATTGACTCTTTAAAGCAACACTGTTTTTACTGGCTTGTTGTATAGCTTCTTCCAGGTTTATTTCCGGAAATCCCGGTAAAGCCATTTCCGTTAAGCGGATATCCTGTTCGCGGGGAAGACCCAGTGAATTTTTGACTTCCATGATGAGCTGCTGATGGTTCAACATGCTTTCCTGGTAGGAAAAGAGGGCATCGTAATATTCATTCCCCTGTTGCAACAGATTAAGATCGATACTGTATCCTGCTGCGACCTGTTTTTCAACACTCTCCAGGATGATCTCCTCCAATTCTACATTTTGCTCCTGGCTTTCAATCTCCTTCTCAGCCATCAATAGACGAAAATAATCATCTACCACTTTGATGAATAGCTGGTCTTTTTCTAATTGAAATTGATTCTGTTGTCCTAAGAGTGTTATTTCTTTTTGTAAATCAGATAGAGTCGATTCCGAAAGCAGATTTTCTGCTTCCATCTTCTGAACTTCCAGCCTGGTATTTTCCAGCTGAACAAGGGCAATTTTAAAATCCAGGTTATTTAAAACAGCCAGCTCGATCATCCGGGAAGGTCCCAGTGTAACCGGCTCTTGCGCCGAGGCCTGCAATCTCCCGATACCACTTAGAAAGATTAAAAAAAAGCATCCTATTAGAAAGAATTGTTTCTTCATCCACTTCCTCCTTTAAGTTACAGCTAAACGATGCGTGCTGAATCCCTTAAATCTTATGATCTTGTGCTGCTTTTCATTATAGTGGGTAAATTTAAAAAATGCTTAAACAAAATCTTAAATTTTTATAAAAAATAGATCTTCTGGTTGACAAACAGGAAATCCCTTCTATAATATATTTAGCTGGCTAAATATTAAGAGAGATGAAAGCATCTGTCATGATCAAAAGTGAAACCAGAGATATTCCCAGACTCATTATGGGCATCGGTCATCATTTAAAGTTGCGCCTGGACAAGAGACTGAGTCAAAACAACCTGACCATCTCCCAGTTCAAAGTATTGGCCTACTTATGGGAACATCATCAACAGAAAGTCAATCAAAAACAGATTCATGATTTTCTGGAAATTAAACCCTCTTCAATGACCAAACTGATCAGATTATTACAGGCAAAGGATTTAATTCAAAAAGAGGTTGATCCGGATGATCCCAGGAATAAAATCATCAAAATCACAGCAGCCGGTATGGAGATCAAAAAGATCTGCCTGCATCATATGAAACAATCTGAAAACTATCTTCTAAAAGACTTTTCGGAACAGGAAATGGATACATTCTATGATTTGTTACTCAGGATAAAGGAAAAAATCCGATCTTAATTATCTAGATGGTGACATAAATCGAAGCAGGAACAGAGCAATACGGAAAAAGGAGCATTGAAATGGATGAAAAGCGAATAAAAATTCTAAGGGATGCACCCCCCACACAGGCCATTCTGAGTTTATCTATTCCAACCATTATGGGCATGCTGGTTCAGGTATTCTATAATCTTACCGATACCTTTTTTGTAGGAAAATTAAATGATCCCTTCCAGGTAGCCGCCGTTTCGGTAGCTTTTCCCATCTTTATGATGTTGATGTCAGTCGCCGGCATGTTCGGATTTGGAGCGGCATCATATATCTCCAGATTGCTGGGGAAAAAAGATTATCTGATGGCCAAAAAGACCAGCGCAACGGCTTTTTATGCTTGCCTGATTGCAGCGCTATTGGTTACTATCGGAAGTTTGATTTTTATATCACCAATCCTGAAATTAATCGGGGTAACCCCGGAAACCCAAAGATATGCTTATGAATACCTGTCAATCATATTCCTGGGCAGTACCGTGATGATGACCAAATTTATGCTTACCCAATTACTTCGCTCAGAGGGAGCAGCAAAGGTAGCCATGATTGGTATGTTTATCGGAACGGGAATCAATATTATTCTTGATCCTATCTTCATCCTGACCTGGGGATATGGTGTAAAAGGAGCGGCAGTTGCCACCCTGATAGGACAGGCAATCGGTTTACTGTATTATTTCAGTTTTTACATAAAAAAGAAGAGTATCATATCTATTAATTGGAAATATTTTTCTTTACAAAAAGAGATTTATCTGGAAATCTTCAGGATTGGGATTCCCGCATCCATACACACTCTAATGATCAGTATTGCCCAGACAATGGGAAATTACGTAGCAGCCAGCTACAATGACATGATCGTAGCAGCTTATGGCATCAATCATCGTATTTTTTCCATGTGCATTATGACTTTAATCGGATTGTCTGAGGGTACACAGCCCTTGATCGGCTATAGTTATGGCGCCAAAAATATTAAGCGCCTGAATAAGATTATTAAAACAGCCGGTGTTATGGCTACCAGTATCTCCATTTTTTTTGTCATATTCTTCTATCTTTTTGCCGGAAAGCTGATTCAAATCTTTATTAATAACCAACAGGTCGTAACCTATGGGATTCAGATTATGCGCGCCATCATTATTGCGCTGCCTTTTGCGGGTATTCAGTTTCTGATAAGGGTCAGTTTTCAAGCCCTGGGAAAGGGAAGGCCAGCTTTGATCCTTGCCTTAGCCCGACAGGGCTTATTTTATATTCCCGCTCTTTTTATCCTGAATAGATTCTTTGAATTTTCTGGATTTATTTATGCACAACCATTTGCCAATATTCTCACTTTTCTGCTAGCAATTACTCTGTTTAATAGGATTAGATGGCAGATTATCAATGAACATCGGGAAGCAGAAAGAAGGGCAGTGGCTACTAAACTAGACGAGTCTTATTTAGAAACCTAGTTACCTCTTTTTTAGATAAAAAGCGGGAAACCTTTATTTTTTAAAAAGAGTTAGAGATTTCCCCGCTATTTACCAGAATATCTATCTTTTGATATTTGCTTAAAAATAAAATTTTTGTACTTTATTGCTAAGGTATCTTTTTATTTTGCTTTTATATTAACAACAGTTTTGGTAAAGCTATGTCTTCTTAGCTAATAGTAAAATCTTTAACTGCTATTAAAACATCACCTATATATATCCTTACCTTCCAGTCACCAGTCAGGTTTACCGAATAACGATCCCTAATACCAATCCAGTACCAGGAACGATAATTCTGGTAATTTCCTGGTTCCATCCCTAACTTACCCACATGATAAATATTACCCTGTGGGTCTTCCCATTCCCAGGTAATGTTAAATTCTTCTAAAGAAAAATAATTAAATCTTATCCAGCAAACTACCTTCTCATCCCAGATTGAAAAAGAAGTAGTCTCGAAAATTGGATTGTTTTCCTCTATATCTTTACACAGGAATATCCTGCCAAGATATTGGGATTCCTGAACTACCTCTTCCGCCTGAATGGATAGAGTGCCTGCTAAAAATATTATCAGTAAAATACACCAGTATATGTTAAAGATATTTTTATTATTCATTTTCCCCTCCTATAGATTTTATTTTAATGCCTCTCTTATATTTTACCAGAATTTAAAAATGAAGAATATTTTTCTTTTTGAATTATTTACCATTATTTTTCTTACCCCAATTTCTACTCCTCAATATTAATTTTATAATTACTTACGTTTTATTGCAAACCATATTATCAAGAAATACGTTAAAATATCGTCTCAGTAGGCTCGATTTTACTCTCTAATAATATAAAGCTGATATTACCCCTGATACCCATAGGTGCGCCTTTAAACTTTAAATAATATAAAAAAGTGTGCAGTTTTAATTTTTAATTGACACCAGAAAAAAATTATTTGACATATGCTGGGTTTTTTAGTACAATCCATAGAAATTTAATATATCCTAAAATAGAAGACAGTTAGGCAAAGCAATGAACTAAAGAGAGCCAGAAAATGGTGTGAACTGGTAGTTCTACTTTGTTGAGAATCACTTCTATTATCTAAACTGACCATCAAATAAATCCCGTCGCATTTTTAATGCGTTATGCCAATTAAGTAGTATAAAGAAATATTATTTTCTTTATCAAATTAGGGTGGTACCACGAATCCTTCGTCCCTATTTTAATTAGTAAGATTAAAATGGGAAGAAGGATTTTTTTATTTTCGGGAGTATGCCTAGGGTTCCGTTTTTATTAAAAGTCTGGACCAAGTGGCATAAAATGCGTTTCAGATAAAACGTATTACACCGTGGGTAAAAAAGACCCCAGCGGATAGGTCCCAATATTTACAATTAAGGAACTATCTCTGGGGTTTAACTATATCTATTAATGTTAAATTAAGGAATCAATGTGCTCGATTATATTTTATGGCTGGGGATATAATTCCTATAAATTTTTACACCTTAGCTAACTGAGATAAATAGTATTTATTATAAAAGAATACTAAAAACAAGATATGGAAAAGATTAATTAATATTACACTTGAACTTAATTTTAGGGATTCTCAAGAGGAAGTAGTCCCCTTGTATATTCTAACGGATTGAGATTTATGGTAATTACTAAAAACAACAAAAATAAAAATATCTTTAATAAGGAGGGATAGTTGTGAAACTAAGTGGGACCGAAATTATTGTGGAATGTCTAAAGAGAGAGAAAGTCGAGGTGGTTTTCGGGATTCCCGGAGGTGCTATTATACCTCTTTATGACACTATTTACCAAAAAGCCTCCTTCACTCATATCTTGACCAAACATGAACAGGGGGCAGCACATGCCGCTGACGGCTATGCCAGAGCAACTGGTAAGGTAGGAGTATGTTTCGCCACCTCCGGTCCGGGAGCTACCAACCTGGTAACTGGCCTAGCTAATGCCTATTTAGATTCTATACCAATAGTTGCTTTCACCGGACAGGTTATTTCACCATTTATCGGTACAGATGCTTTCCAGGAGGTAGATATTACCGGCATCACTCTCCCTATCACCAAGCACAATTATCTAGTAATGAATATTAAAGACCTTGCTTCTACTATCAAAGAGGCATTTTATTTGGCAAAAAATGGGAGACCAGGACCAGTTTTAATTGACTTACCCAAAGATGTTCAGCTTGCCCGAACAGATTTTTCTTATCCGGAAAAGGATAAATGCACCGGTTATCGGCCAATATTAAAAGGAAATTTAAATCAAATTAAAAAAGCGGCTCTGGCTACTCAGAAAGCGAAAAGACCAATTATTTATGCCGGTGGAGGAATAATCAACTCCAATGCTACCCAAGAACTACAAGATTTTGTTCAAAAAACAAATATTCCTATCACTACTACTTTGATGGGATTAGGAAGTTTCCCCGAAGAACACAGCTTAGCGCTAGGCATGCTGGGAATGCATGGTACATATTATGCTAATACTGCCATAAGTGAAGCAGATTTAGTCATAGCCTTGGGAACTCGTTTTGATGACCGGGTAATCGGAAGCGGTAAAGATTTCTGTCCTGATGCCAAATTTATTCATGTAGATATTGATCCAGCTGAAATCAGTAAAAATGTTAGAGTAGATATTCCTATTGTGGGAGACCTGAAATATGTTTTGACTAAACTAATACAATTTACAGAATCCAAACAGGAAAAGGATTGGGTAGATAGAGTGGCTCATTTAAAACAAAGTTACCCTTTACAATACCACCATGATGATCAGTTAAGGCCCCAATATATTATTGAAAAATTATATGAATCAACCAAAGAGAATTCTATTATTGTGACTGATGTTGGTCAACACCAGATGTGGGTTGCCCAATATTATCAATTCAACTACCCTCGAAGCTTTATCACCTCAGGAGGATTGGGAACAATGGGATTTGGTCTACCAGCAGCTATAGGTGCTCAAATCGGATGTCCAGAGAAAAGAGTCTTTTGCATAGCGGGAGATGGTGGATTTCAGATGAATATCCAGGAATTAGCTACTGCCATTTATAACAAAATACCCATTGTAGTTTTGATTATGAATAATGGTTATCTGGGTATGGTTCGCCAATGGCAGGAATTATTCTTTGGAAAAAGATATTCCTCAACCAACCTGGAAGGTAGTCCTAACTTTGCTCAGGTTGCTCAGGTTTATGGTGGAAAAGGAATAAGAGTTTCCAGGATTGAAGATTTCAACACTGCTCTGGTTCAAGCATTGTCCGAAAGAACCTTTTTCTTAATAGATTGCCTCATTCCATCCGAAGAAAATGTATTTCCTATGGTGGCACCCGGCGAATCAATTAATAAAATGTTAGGAGTGAATGAATCATGAAACATACCATTGCTATTCTAGTAAAAGATCATCCCGGAGTATTGGCACGTGTTTCCAGTCTCTTTAATCGCAGAAGATTTAATATAGATAGTATCGCAGCAGGGCATTCAGAAAAGAAAGGCATCACTAGAATTACCATTGTAACAGAAGGAGATGAGCATATTCTGGAGCAAATTACTAAGCAGCTTAATAAATTGGTTGATGTTATAAGGGTAAGAGATCTTCCCAGGGATATTTCAGTAGAAAGAGAATTAGCTTTAATTAAAGTAAGCACCAAATCGGTTGATCAGAGAACTGAAATCATGCAACTGGTCGATACTTTCCGGGGACATATTGTAGATATTGAGAAACAGGCTCTCACTATTGAAATCACTGGAACACAAGAAAAAATAAATGCCAAATTAAAATTACTGGAATCTTTTGGTATTTTAGAAATTGCCCGTACTGGTAAAATATCTCTTTCCAGGGGAGCACAAAGAATCTTAAATTAATGCTTATCAATTAAAAATAAAAATTATAAGGAGGAACTGTAATATGGCAAAAATTTATTATGATGAGGATGCTGACAAGAGTTATTTACAGAACAAAACTGTAGCAATCATTGGTTATGGAAGTCAGGGAAGGAGTCAAGCTCTAAATCTTAAGGACAGTGGAATTAATGTTGTAGTGGGACTAAGAGAAAATGGTAAATCATGGTCAAAAGCAAAAAATGATGGCTTAAGGGTAGAGAGCATTGAGAAGGCTGTGCAACAAGCAGATATTGTACAGATTTTAATACCAGATGAAGTCCAGCCACAGATTTGCCGCTCAAACAGGATTCTGGAAAATCTGAAAGAAGGAAACACTTTGATGTTTTCACATGGGTTCAATATTCACTTTAAACAGATTATACCACCTGAATATGTTGATGTTATAATGGTTGCCCCAAAAGGACCTGGAGCCATTGTCAGAAAGATGTATGTTGAAGGACGTGGTGTGCCTAACTTGATTGCGGTGCATCAGGACTTCACCAATCATGCTAAAGATACGGCTCTAGCTTACTCTCAGGCTATTGGCGGAACTCGTGCCGGTGCAATTAAAACCACCTTTCAGGAAGAAACTGAAACTGATCTATTTGGAGAACAGGCTGTTTTATGCGGAGGCGTGGTAGCTTTAATTCAAGCCGGTTTTGATACTCTTGTGGAAGCAGGTTATCAACCTGAAGTAGCCTATTTTGAATGCTTAAATGAATTAAAATTAATTGTTGATCTTATCTACGCCGGCGGAATCACCCATATGCGTGATAATGTCAGTAATACTGCAGAATATGGTGACTTAAAATCAGGTAAACGTATTATTACTGAGGAAACCAGAAAAGAAATGAAAAAATTATTAGCGGAAATCCAGAATGGCTCTTTTGCTAGAGAATGGCTTCTGGAAAACCAGGTAGGGAGACCATTCTTTAGAGCTATGAGGGATAAAGAGTCTAATTTTCTCATTGAAAAAGTAGGCGAGAAGATACGTGCCATGATACCCTGGATTAAGGAAGGATAATCTTTTTTTAATAAATAGTGAAACGAAACTATTAAATTCTATTTTTTAAATAAATCATATTTAGGATAATTAAGGGGAAGAATTCCCCTTAATTATCCTAAGGACAGTTAATACCTGAGAATACCACTCCTCGGGATAATCAGCATAAATAGGATATAAATAATTTATATAATACTAACTTAATTAACAGGATATCTAAGGGATTCTCAAGGGGAAGAATTCCCTTTGAATATTAGCTTTGACTTTCTGGTGTTAAAGCATTTTCAATAGATTTCAAAATTGCTTTTGTATTAACGGTAGCGCCGGAAACTGTATCAATCTGCAGTGACTGTTTTTCTTTTACCAGTTGAAATACCTTTTCACCAAGAGCATTCATTCCTGACCAATCAGAAGCTTTAACCATTTTAATATCAGTTATGGTATGATCTTTAACTGTTACTGCCAACTCATTTTTCCAGCGTCCCCCGGTAAATGAACCTTGATAAACTCCATCTTTTAACTTACTCAAATCTATATCATTAATTACCATCTTCCTATATTTACTCATACTCTGAGTGGCATAGATGAAACCACCTAAACCGATTACTAGAATTGCTAAGACAATATAACCGAGAATTCTTAACATTTTATTTTTGATCCCTCCAAACATTTTTTTACTCCTTGACAGTATTATTAAAATTGATATAAATTATAACCTTCTTCAATCAATTGAAATTTACTTAGTATACCGCAAGAAAAATATATTTGTCTATGATTATTTATCATAATTGCTTCTACATCAGCATAATGACAGAGCAAATTTTTTCCTTCTTCCAGTCCTGCTATAAAAATAGCAGTAGATAGTACATCAGCCAGCATTGCATCGGGATGAATAATGGTAACACTAGTCAATCCACTATTTGATGGGTAACCAGTAAATGGATTTAGGATATGATGATACTTCCGATTATTCTCCAAATAAAAACGCTCATAATTCCCGGAGGTGACTACAGAGGTGTCACTAACCGCAACAATTGCCAGACACTTACCTCTCTCCTGTTCAGGATCTTGTATTCCTACCTGCCATAATTTACCATCTTCTCGTTTGCCAAGTACAGCTACGTTTCCTCCTAGATTAACCATTGCGGAATGAAGGCGATTTTTCCGATAAAGTTCTATCACACAATTAGCTATATAACCCTTTGCTATTCCTCCTAGGTCTATTTTCTGTTTTTCTTTCTGTAACTTCACCCTACCCTTTTCTTCCTCTATCAGTATATCCTCATAATTTATCTTTGTTAAAGCCTCTTCTATTAAATGGTAAGGCGGAAGCTGCCCTTCTTTACCATATTGTTGCCAGAGATTAACCAATAAGGCTATGGTGATATCAAATAGCCCTTTAGTGAGACGAGCATATCTCTTTGCTTCTTTTATTACAAAAAGAAGCTCAGGAGAAACTGAAGTCCATGCTTTTCCAGCTCGCTGGTTTATTTGGCTTATCTGGCTATTTATATTATAAAAACTCATTATTTTTTCTAATCTATCAATCAACTTAGTTACTTCTTTAATTATCTCTACGGTCTCAGCCTTTGAAAAACTAATCTTCTGATAAATCAAAGTGCCCAATGCACAGCTGAAGTGAGAACTTGCTTTATAGTTCATGTTATTCTGGTTAATATTAGTATGAGACATCAGCTTCTCTATTCTTTCTTTTTTCTAATTACCTGTTAATTAAATTCTAATAACATTTGATTGATTATAGCATATATTTTTCATTACAATATATTCAACTAAAAATAATAGCTCATTTAAAAAAGCCTCATCTGATAATGTTTCCTCATACCTGGAACCTCGAGCAAATAATACTGATTTTTCACATCTTAATCTTTTCAACTAAACGAATAGAGCCGCCAATGATAACATATTTAACATACTTCCAGATATTGACTTTACATATGACCTCAATCTAACTTATAATTATTAATAAACAAATAATAAGAAATCTAAAAAGTATGAAAAAGTATTTGTTACATTCAGATAAAAAAATAGAAAAACAAAAAGTATATTTTTGTTCTAAAGATAGTTTGATTCAGGAATGCACAATCTTCCAATATAATCCAGAAGCTATGCTTTTTGTAGATAAAAACAGAAGAGTGCTGGCAATAAACCCTAGATTCAGTCAACTTTTTGATTACCAGCTGGAAGACGTGCAAGGTAAAAAGATCGATGCTTTTATTCTATTTGCCAATAATAAACAGAAAAGTTATGCAGATTTTTGGAAAAAGCTCGGTCAACAGTTTTACATCTCTGAAGCCATACTAACCAAGAAAGACCATTCTGTTGTGGAAATAGAAATTTCTGCCTCTCACATTTATAGCTCTAAGCAAAACCATCAAGGAATTTTATTAGCCTTTAAGGATATCACCCAGAGAAACGAGAACGAAAAGTTAAACAAGGTCTTATATAATATTTCCAAGGCAGCTAACTCAAATATCTCTTTACAAGAACTTTATGATACTATTTATCAGGAGCTTAATAATATTATCGATGCCAAAAATTTTCATATTGCCCTCTGGGATAAAGAAAAAGACAAGGTTATCTTTACCTATTTTGTTGACGAAAAAGATAAGCTAGATGAAAGGGAAAATAAACGGGGAGTATCGGGTACTCTGGCTAATTACAATATAAAATATGGTAAATCTCTTCTGGCAAATTATGATCAGATATTAAAGTTTGCTGAAGCAGGGCAAGTTAACATTGCCAATATTGGAACATTGACTGAGAAAACCTCCTGGTTGGGAGTACCACTTAAAAGTGGCAATCAAATTATCGGTTCCATGGCAGCTGTCAATTATGATAAACAAGATATATATTCTGAAAAAGATATTAATTTAATGGAATTTGTTTCCGAACAGGTAGCCACCGCTATTGAAAGAAAGAGATCAGAAGAATCCTTGCGTCAAAATGAAGAAAAATTCGTTTCCCTCTTCCGAAGTAATCCTCCAGCTACTCTTTATCAGGATGAGGAAGGCACAATATTGGATATTAATCTTAGATTTACTGAATTATTTGGTTATAAGCGAGAAGATGTTATAGGTGAAAATATCGATCAAATCAATTTTTATCCCCCGGAAAAAACAAAGGAAGGGAAAAAGTTAACCAGAAGTGCTTCCCGCTCAACCTTGATTAAATATGAAACTTACCGCAGGTCAAAAGACGGCAGGGATATTCCTGTTCAAATTTCAACATCTCAAGTAAAAATTAAGGACCAAGTGCGAGGAATTATTGCACTCTATGAAGATATTACTGAGCAAAAACAAAATGAGAAATTGAAGCAGGTTCTCTATAATATTTCTCAAGCTGCTAACTCTAAGATAACCCTTGTTCAACTTTATAGTATTATCCATATGGAATTAAAAAAAGTCATAAATGCTGATAATTTTTATATTGCCCTTTTAGACGAAAGTACTAATGAATTATGCTTTGTCTATTATAATGATGAAAAAGAAACCGATTTCTGTTCGAAAAATATTAGCCAAAGGATTACTCTCACCGATTATCTCATTGTGCATCAGCAGTCTCTCCTATTAAATTATAATCAGATTCAGGAATTAGTGCTGGGAGGCAAGGTTCAAGATCCAGGAGCTGTTACTGAGGAGATATGTTGGTTAAGTGTCCCTCTGGAAACGGAAGGCAAAGTTATCGGAGCTATGACTGTCCAGAATTATTACAATCCTACTAGTTATTCGGAAAAGGATATTAAACTTATGGAGATAGTGGCAGATCAGGTTGCCACCGCTATTGTAATAAAACAAAGTGAAGAGAAGATTACTTATATCAGTTTTCATGATACTCTCACCGGTCTATACAACAGGGCTTATTTTAAAGAAGAATTAAAAAGAATGAATCATCCCAGGTTTTTCCCTCTGAGTGTAGTAATGATTGATGTTAATGGATTGAAAGCAGTTAATGATGCCTTTGGACACCATCAGGGAGATGAGTTATTAAAAAATTTAGCTAAAATACTACAAAGCAATTCTCGGGAAGTTGATGTTCTGGCACGCTTGGGAGGTGATGAATTTGCTATCATTCTTCCCACTACCTCTATATCAGACGTGGAAGCTTTCAGTCAGAGAATAAATAATAGTTGCAAACAAAACTATTTCCAACCAGCGTATCTTAATCCTAACATTTCTATAGGATTTGCTACTCAAGAGGGTGCCTTAGTTAATTGTGAAGAAATTATAAAAGAAGCTGACCATAAAATGTATCAAAATAAACTATTCAACGCCAAAAGCAGAGAAAAATACCTTCTGAACGCTTTCCTAACCATACTGGCAGAAAGAGATGTGCATACAGAAAGTCACGCCCAACGTTTGGCAAATATTTCCTCTATAATGGGTCAAAAAATTGGCTTAAATCATTATGAACTAAATAGACTTCATTTATTGGCTTTGTTACATGATATTGGTAAAATTGGTATTCCCGAAGACATTCTATTCAAAGCTGATCCTCTGACTAATAAAGAATGGGAAAAATTAAAAAATCATTGCCAGATTGGTTACCGTATTGCCAAAAATATTCCTGACTTCTCTTCTATTGCCAAAGAAATTTTATACCATCATGAACGATGGGATGGCACCGGATACCCGGTGGGTTTGAAAGAGAAAGAAATTCCCTTGCTCTCCAGGATTATTGCTATTGTTGATGCCTATGATACTATGCAATCCAGTAGGAATTACAAAAAAACATTAAACCAGAAGGAAGCATTGGAGGTAGTAAGGAAAAATGCAGGCAGTCAGTTTGATCCAGACCTGGTTACTATTTTTTTAGAAGTTCTAAGGTAATTGCTTTATAAATAAGATTTCTTTATTGCTGTTAAGAATTAATTTTAGAACTAATAGTTAATTTTGGTAAAAATAAATTACCCGACTGTTGCCGGGTAATTTATTTAGGAGGTTTAAAAATGAAAAAGTTTATTTAAAAAGATATTTTTTAATTGATAAAAATTTTAGCACTTATTTTTAATATGTCAAGGGTACTAAGTAATTTTTTTTAGATATATTTTTCCCTGTTGGTGCCAAAAATTTCTAATCTGTTTTCTTAGCTGGGCAGAATATTCTGGAATGGCTCCAGAACGGCTAGCTACAAATGCTCCTACCTGATTAGCAAATATTGCTGATTTTCCAGCACCTGCTCCAGATAAAAAGGCAAACAAAAATGCCGCACTGTAACTATCACCTGACCCCACCGTATCCTGAACCTTTGTTTTAACACCAGGAATAGAATAACAATTATCTCCTTCATAGACCAAAGAACCTTTCTCTCCCAGGGTTAGGCATAAGATTTTTAGTTTGTATTTTGAAGATAACGCCTGAAAGATATCTTCTCTGCAGTAGATTTTGCCAAATAATAGTTTAGAAATATTAATAGCTTCTTCTTCATTCAGTTTTAAAATGGTATTAAAATGTAAAGATTGTTCAATCCATTCTCTCTGATAAAAGTTCTGTCTAAGATTGACATCATAAAACATCTCTCTACAGGATAAATTTGATAATAATTCATAAAGAAGATCTCTATTAACTGCTGAACGCTGAGCTAAAGTACCAAAGCAGAAGGCATCCCAGGTCTCTTTTAATAATTTATCCTTAGATTCTTTGCTTAACATAATCTGATCCCATGCTACTCCTTTGTGTATGTTATATTTTGGGTATCCCTGCTGGTCTACATACACCTCAACCTTTCCGGTTGGCAAATTCAGATTAGTGGTAATATACCGAGTATCAAGTCCATACTTTTTGGCAATTCTTAAGGCTTCCCTGCCTAATTTATCTCTTCCGACCGCAGAAATAAATGTTGACTTAACACCCATTCCAGCTAAATGGCAGGCTAAATTGAATGGTGCGCCACCTATATACGCCTTTCCTGCAATGATATCCCATAATAATTCACCAAATGATAAAACTTTCACTGTTCTTTTTCCTCTTCACAAATCTATCTATGACTTTTAAATTGGTTGAGCATTGGCAAGCAAATACTTTTCTGCCTGTGGTGACCATAATCCATTAGTTACTGACAGAATATCAGCCAATCCTCTCATTACAGGTTCTTCCTTTACTTTTTGCGGTATTTCGGAAAGAGCAATAAGATCCATTTTGATATTGGTGTATATTAATTTCTTCCCCCCAGGAATCGTGGGTAAATTAAGTGTGGTTTCAACCACACAGTTTAATCCACCTATGTGAGTAACCATAGCAGCAGGATTAATAACATTTTTTCCCATCATTTCCAGTGCTTCAATCATATCCTCTGTATTTCCACCACTGCTTCCCACTAGATGGGTGGATAAATAATGAATATTATAAAAATTCACAGTTGCATTAAAATGGGTATCTGTGGGACCGGCAAAAAAATTTAAACATCCATCTCTGGCTAATAAGGAATCACCCAACTCAACAACTTCCCTTATGGGCGCCATGATAAATATATCATCATATCCTCTCCCTTCGCTGATGCAAAGTAATGATTTGCTTATATCTTTTTCTTTTAGAGGATTAAGATAGATAAGTTTAACTCCCATTTTCTCAGCTTTAGAAACAGAAAATATCTTTCCAGCTCTATACAATCGTTGGTCGTCAACATCTGTTATTACCAGTAATCCTGGCCTCTTTTCCCGATGTAGTGCATAATCAATCATGCCTAAACCCATCGGTCCAGCCCCTCCCATAATCATCATATTCCCTTTTTCTTTTATTCCCATATAATGAATATATTCTCCTGGAGTAGTATGAAAACTGGTATGAAAGGCACCAATAATACAGGACATTGGTTCTGCTAAAGAACCACTATAAAAAGCTTCACCTTTATAATGAAGCAAGCAATTCATTTCCATTACCTGATTGGGGATAATTATATAGGTAGCATCACCGCCAATATAAGGGAAAGAATAGCCAGGAGCATCAAGCGTTCCTTGATAATTTAATGCTGGTTGAATAGCAAATTTCTCTCCGCTATGAAATTCATGCTGCCATTTTTTCCCTACTTCAATAATTTCACCGCAAAACTCATGTCCAATAATAGTAGGATTCTCACGAATATTCTCTGGTACCCGCTTGTGTTTTTCACCCTGAATAGCTGCTTTATAAGATGAAAGACATAAACTATCTGTAATAACATGAGCTAATATTTCATCATCCTGTCTAGGAGGTAACTCAAACTCTTCCAGCCGTAAATCATTTTTTCCGTAAATTCGAACAGCTTTCGTTTTCATAGTATTACCCTTTTCATTTATATCATTGATTATCTTAACATGACCTGCCCACCGGCAACAGGTATCGCCTGACCTGTTTCATACTTCTGTCCGATAACATACAATACTGCTTTTACAATATCCTCACAACTACAACCCCTACCCACAGGTATTTTGGATTTATAGAATTGCCTAACATCATCAATATTACGAGCCCCTGGTACTTTGCCACTTTTTAGATATTGTACAAAAAGACCATTTCGGGGATCAGACCAGAGAGGACCTTCGAAAAAATTACCAGGACATATTGCATTTACCTTAATATTATCTTCTAATAATTCCTTAGCAAAGCTTTGTGTTAATCCTATACCGGCAAACTTGCTTCCAGCATAAGCACAATTCTTATAGGAACCTTCTAATCCAGATTTGGAATTAATTTGAATAATATCAGTTATATAATCAGAATGACCCTTGTTCTGCCAAGCCATTACCCGGGAGGCATGTTTGGTACATAAAAAGTAACCAAAGTAATTTACCTTATTGACAAACTGAAAATCCTGAAAATTCATTTCCTTAACACTTTCGGCTTTCAGTACACCTGCATTATTAATAAATACATCCATTCCACCTGTATTTCTAACAATCTCCTCAGTCATTTCCTGTACTGATTTCTCATTGGTCACATCAACGCTTACTGCGAAAGCACACTTTTTATCATAAAGATAATTCAATTCCTCCACCAATTTTGCAGCACCCTCCCTATTAATATCAGCTACAAATAAGAAGGCACCCATTTTAACCAAGTTTCTGACCAAACAGGCGCCAATTCCCTGGGCACCTCCGGTAACTACAATGATCTTTCCTTTTACACTGCAGGTAATCTCATAGTCTGGTTTTGAGACACTTTTCTGAGGAACAGACACCTGCATTAGTTCAGTTAAAGGCTCTTTCTGTGTATCCAGACATTCTTGATAGTTAGAACCTGAAAATAAAATCATATCATTATCTAATGTAATAATATGAGGATGATATTTATGTCCCTTCAGATACTGCTGATAATCCTGAGAAAGTCTTTTTATGATATCATATTTTTTTTCTAAGAAGGACTCTTCATCAATGGAAAGTTCAATAGTAAGAGGTGGGTTTAACAATTTTCCAGTTCTGGAAAGTTCATTAATTTTGTCCTTGAGCTGTAAAATTTTTCCTGGATTCTTCTCATATTTTATATACCTACCCTTTTCACCATCAAAACTAAGACCTCTAATCAGAGGAATAAGCATATTTAGAAATGAATTTTTCATAAAATCCTCCCAGTGGTAAAGATTAACCAGAGAATAATTTATACATATGGTAATAAATGAGCTACGTTCTCTGGATTATAAGGATCAATTTGTCGGCCAATAGCACCATAAACTTTTAGCTTATATCTTAAGGAATGGTTTCTCAAAGGATTCTGCTCATTAAAAAGAGCGTAGTGTAGATTGTAATTTGCTAATTTCTCATGAGCAATTAAAGCCCAGGTCATATCAATTAAATGTTGAAATGGTGGTTTTAGTATTTCAGGACAATTAAAACTTTGTCTGGATTGATTGATATCCACTCCACTTATCTCCATCAAATTATATTCCTGACAGAGCTGCTGTACTCTTTTTAATTGCTGGATGGTATTGCGAGGTGGCATATAGGTTACTGCTTTAAAACCAATACTTTTTATCTCAGCAAATAATTCTTCTAAATAATCATCTTCAAATTTCTGGCTCTTCTTATCACCAGTAGGAGATTCTAATACATCACCTAAATAGGCATAGGCTGGAATAGCATAGATAGAATTAGCAAAATTTATTGCTTCATAAACTGAAATACACTCCTGATAGTCAGGTTCTATATAAATATTTTCCATGAATGAACTCTTTAAAATCCCTAATAAATCATAAAGATAGTGGGGATTATTGGATTCAATTAAGTATGATTTGATTTTTTCTGGAATGATAATTCTTAATTTTCCTTGTAAAAAACTAATCAATTTTTTACCCTTGCCAATTTGCTGAACTAAATTTTTGGCTAGAGCAAGAAGAAGATGTCTCTCGGTAACACTGCCCCCCTCATCAGCCTTAGATAGAGGGAAAATATTCTGGTAATAATCAATTTTTTCAATACCAAAATCAAATAATAATTGATTCATTCTTTCTACCATTAAATAATTTCTGGCATTACGTCTTTCATTGATGGATTTAAGAAATTCTTTTGTTCTGCTAAACTGGCTCTGCGCTATACCATGTATGGCAATATAGGCTATATTTTTAGAATCAGGACTGTTTATTCGCCTTCCTTGTAGTCTAGTCTGATTAAAATTAACCCTCAATTCAAAACCTACTGTAGAAGATATTCCTATACTTTTGCAGGCGAACAATAATTCTTCACATCCTGCGATAGAATCATGATCCATAATACCGATAGTTTGAAGTCCAGCTTTCCAGGCCTGAAAGGCTGTGCAGGAAGGAGAATAAGGACTAAAAGAATAAATGGTATGAACATGATTGTTAACCTCTTCGCTTTTCTTTCTAATTATTTTCCCCTTTTTTATCATCTTTCCTATCTCGGTAATTGCTTGCAAGCGCTCTGTTTTAGTTGTACTATTTAATTTTTCTGTAAGATAAATTAAAATATCCATATAACCTTACTTTGATTAGTTCTTAATTTAATATAGTGGTGTAAAATATTTTTAGAATTATTAGAAACGGTAAAAATTTATACACCTTGCTTATTTCTCCGAATAATCTCCTTAATACTCTGCTTGGTGGAAACTTCATGTCCTGGAAGTGGACATATTCGTTCATGTAAGGCATCAATAATCCACTCCTTCTGAGGAAAGAATACTTCTTCCAGCTCAGCAGGGGGAGTAATCCAGTTCCTAGAACCCAATATCACAATTGGTCCATCCAGAAGATCAAATAACAGTTGATGGAGATTAGATGCCACTGTATGGAGAAAAGAACCTCTTTCACAGGCATCTGAAGCTAATAATACTTTTCCGGTCTTTTGAACAGAATTAATCAATATCTGGTAATCGAGGGGATTAATAAATCTCAAATCTATAACTTCAGTAGAAAGATGATACTTTTCTTCTAACAACTGCGCTGCTTCTAAAGCACGATACAAGGTAGCACCAATAGTAATTATGGTCACATCTTTTCCTTCTCTTCTAACTATGGGTTCACCTTCATTGATTTCATAATAACCGGTAGGAACTCCCTCTTTAACAAATTGTTCTCCAATGTCATACAATCTTTGACTCTCAAAAAAGATAACCGGATCAGTTCCTCTTAAAGCCAGATTTAACATACCTTTGGCATCATAGGGAGTTGCTGGAAACATTACCTTTAAGCCCGGGATATGAGCCACTAAAGAAGCCCAATCTTGAGAATGTTGCGCACCATATTTATTACCTACCGAAACTCGAACTACCAGTGGCATCTTCAATACAGCAGCGGACATAGCCTGCCATTTGGAAATTTGGTTAAAAATTTCATCACCTGCTCTACCCATAAAATCACAGTACATCAATTCCACTACTGCCCGTCCTCCGCTTAAAGCATAACCAGCAGCGGAACCAACAATAGCTCCTTCTGAAATTGAGGTATTAAACAAACGATGATAAGGAAGCGATTCGCTTAATCCGCGATACACACCAAACGCTCCACCCCATTCCCTGTTTTCTTCTCCATAGGCAACCATCGTAGGATCCTGAGAAAAACGAAATAGCATGGCTTCAAAGAGAGCATCCCGATAGGTAAGCTGGCGCATTCTGGGTACCTCTTTTCCCCTCTCATCAAGATAATAACGCTTTTTCTGAGCTATAGACTTTACGCGTGAATTTTTATTCTCTGGTATTAATAACTCAGGTTTCCGATCATCCATTTTATCCATCAGTTGGTTGGAAAACATAAACCTCTCAATCAAGTCACCATTCGGTCTGGGTGATATTTCCTCAGAAGAAGCTAATTGAGTAATATGTTTTATTTTTTTTCTTACTATTTCCTTTATTTTCTGGCATTCCGCATCATTTATGAGGCCATGCACTTGCAGATATTTCCGATAACCTTCCAAACCATCTACTGCCTGCCAACTTTCGATTTCTTCTCTAGACCGGTAGGTAGAAGGATCAGAGGGAGAATGACCGGAAAAGCGATAAGTAATAGTATCCAATAATACAGGCCCTTCTCCGGCTAATAATAACTTTTTTTTACGTTTAATGGCATCAGCGACTGCTAAAGGATTGTATCCATCTACTCTCTCACTATGCATATTTTGGTAATTCACTCCTGCTCCCACCCGTGCCAGATACTGAAAGCCCATAGTTTCACCAGAGGTCTGTCCACCCATGCCATAAAAATTATTAAAAAAATTAAATAAAATTGGAGGAGCTCCTCCGATCTTTTTGTTCCATAGGGTATGAAATTGTTCCATAGCAGCAATAGTAATTGCCTCCCATACTGGTCCACAACCCATAGCACCATCACCTATACAGCTTATGACTATTCCCGGTTTTCGGTTAATTCTCTTAAAAAAAGCTGCCCCTACACTGATATCCGCAGAACCACCTACAATAGCATTATTGGGCATACTGCCAAATGGGGCAAAAAAGGCATGCATGGAACCTCCCATTCCCCTGTTAAAACCATCTTTACGTCCAAATATTTCTGCTAATACTCCATACAAAATAAAATCCTCTACCAGATCTGAAAATTCTCCCTGATGGTGTTTTTCCACTACTCTTAAACATGAACCATCCAGATAGTCTTGCATAACTTGCCATAACTCTTTTTTCTCTAATTTTCTTACAGCAGCAAAACACTTAGCTAGAATCTCTCCATGGCTACGGTGAGAACCAAAGATATAATCATCAGGTTCTAAGTTAAGACACATTCCTACTGTTGCTGATTCCTGTCCTAAAGAAAGATGGGCTGGTCCCGCATGTTTATAATATATTTCCTGGTAGGAACCTTTAGTTTTAATATTATCCAGCATAGTTTCAAACTCGCGAATAATCAGCATATCGTAATATATTTGTTTCAATGTTGATTCTCCATAAAGACTTAACTCTTTCTTAATATCTGGTTGATATTGATTAAGGGGAATACTATCAATATGAATATAACCTTTTTGCCGGACTTCTTTAGGATCAACAAATAATGATTTGGGCATTTATATCACTCCTTCCTGTAGCAATCTCAGTAAAGAAAAGCATAGCATAATAGATTTTTTTAACTATGGTGTCTCATCAGGTTGATAGGAAAAATTTTCTAAAATAGTAATAACCTGTTGCAAGAAACGTGCAGCGGGTGCTCCATCAACAACTCTATGGTCAAAGGTAAGAGAAAGACCAATATAAGGTGAAAATTCAATAACATTGGTTTTCTTAATTGGTCGTAGTTGGGGACACCCGATACCAATAATTCCTGTCTGTGGGGCATTAAGAATTGGAGTAAAGTATTCAACTCCTAGATTTCCTAAATTAGTAACTGTAAATGTGCCTCCTTCCAGATCTTCAGGTTGAATACTTTTATCTATACATTGCTGTGTCAATTGTTGTACTTTCCGAGCAAATTGCAACAGAGAATATTGCTCTGCTTGATGAAGAACGGGTGCTTTCAATCCTTCAGCAGTATCTACAGCAAAACCCAGATGAACTTCTTTAAACTGGATTATCATCCTTTCCTGAGCATAACTATTTATAGCAGGATTATTCTTCAATGCTTTAATAATTCCAAACATAATAAGATGATTAATATTGATATCTGGATAGGATAATGTTTCTTTTGTTTCTTTTAATTGAGCGCGATATTCCATTACCCTTTTTGCTAAAAAGGAAGAATGTAGGGTTAGTTGAGCAGAATTCTGGATGGAAAATAACATCCTCTCGGCAATAATTTTACGAATTCCTTTCATAGGAATTTTCTGATATGATTCAGATTTTATTTTCTTTTCGGAAGTGGATATTGTCAGATGCCCCATCGTTTGAATTGTCTCTTGCACATCTCGCTCAATTATCCTCCCCTCCGGGCCACTTCCTTTGATAGTAGAGATATCTAAATTCTTAGTTATGGCTAAGGTATGGGCTCTGGGAGAAATCTTGATATGTATATGTTGATCAATATCACCTTTACCTTCCAATTGATCCAGAGTGGTTTTTCCAACAGCAGTCTCAGATTTTAGGGATACTTCTTTTTTGGTCTTTTCTTTTTTTAAGAGATGTTGGTATTCTTCTCCTGGTTTCCCGATAACAGCAATAGTCTCCATTACCGGTACTTCCTCGCCTTCTTTATGTAATATCTTTAACAAAATACCTGTGGCTGGAGATTCAATTTCGAAAACTGCTTTATTAGTTTCAACTGCACAGATAATTTCTCCTTTTTCTACTCCTTCTCCCTCTTTCTTTTTCCACTCCTGTATTAGACAGCTTTCATCGGAAAGTCCCTTTTGTGGGACAATCACCCTGGTTACCATAACTCGCCACCCCCTATTGTTTTTAGGTGCAAGTCAAACAAATATAGCTTGTTTACTAATCTAAGTTTAATTATATCATTATTATATGGTTTTTGGTTTACAGTTTTAGTTTAATTCCATGCAGGTATAGAAAAGGTAGATTTATTTACTCCCTATGTTCGTTGGCAATGACAATTTAGTCGTTAGTCGAAAGTATCTAGTCGTTAGTAGATGGTAGGTTATTATTGGTTTTCAGTTAAGACCATTAGATTTGGATTTTTAAATGATAATTCTTAATACTTAATAATGACTTATTACCCATTACTATATATTCTTCACGTTATACTGTATATATTACATGATATAGGCAATACACATTACATATAACTAAAGTGTCATTGCGACCTGACCCTTAACTAGTGTTAAGAGCAAGTGTGGCAATCTCATTCACTTATTCCCATATAAATGCTATACCATATACGCTATACTTTATACGGTATATTATATACTTACTTATAAAGTGGTCCAAAATTCCGACAGGCTCGAAAATCGGCATTTTCTAAATTATCTGTACCAAAGGCGCTCCAGGTTTTGGGTCTGAAAATATTCTCTTCGGATACATTATGCATAGCAACTGGAATCCGTAATAAAGAAGCTAGGGTAATTAAATCCTTCCCAATATGCCCATAACTTACTGCTCCATGATTGGCACCCCAATAATTCATTACAGAATAAACATCTTGAAAAGCTCCCTTTCCTGTAATTATGGGAGCAAACCAGGTAGTAGGCCAGGTGGGATCAGTCCTCTCTGTTAAAACATAGCTAACATCATCAGGTAACTCAACCGTATATCCTTCAGCAATTTGGAGTACAGGACCCAATCCTTTTATGAGATTAATACGAGACATGGTTACTGGCATTTCACCGCGAGTCCAGAAAGTGGAAGAATAACCCCCTCCCCTAAAATATTCTAAGTTGGCTGGACTCCAGTGAGTATTTTCCAGACATGCCTTGACATCTTGTTCATTTATTTCCCAGAATTGCTTCATAACTGAGTGTCCATTTTCTTTCTGCTGACCGGTAGCATCAAGGGTAGTAGCACCAGAATTAAGCAAGTGGATAACACCATTTTTTGCTCTTCCGCTTAATTCTCTTCCGGTAACCCTTTTCACAGACTCAGGGCTCCAGAAGGTGCGCACATCTGAAAACATCTGTGCCCGATTGCTCAGCAGATGATTCCATAACATAGCAATTCCATTCAGACAATCATTTTCTGTAGCAAATATGAATGGTTCCCGAATACCATTCCAGTCAAAAGAAGTATTAAGTATGGTCTCGGTGAAATCTCCATTGGGAAAATGGTCAGTCCATTGTCTTTGTCCCTGAAATCCAGCGGCAATAGCATTATGTCCTTCGGATTCTTCCTGATAATCCATCTCTGCTAACTTTTTATTACCGATCATTAAATCTCGAGCAATTATGGTCATCTTAACTACTGTTTCCCATTCTTTTTCTTTTTGTTGCCAGGAGTGCCTTATCTTCTCCTTATTTCTATCTTCACCTTCCCGGCAATTTTCTTTTACCCAAGCCAGCGCTTTTTGATATTCCTCCTGATCATAGATTCCCTCGTTCATCCTGCGTATAAATTCTGACATATCTACAAATTCAGTACGCATTCCCAGATAATCTTTTAAAAATTCTGGATTTATGACTGAACCAGCAATACCCATAGATACACTGCCTAAAGAAAGGTAAGACTTCCCCTTCATTATTGCCACCGCTAAGCCTGCTTTGACAAATTGCAATATCTTTCCTTTTACATCTTCTGGAATGGTTTCATCATTAGCATCCATTACTTCCTTTCCATAAATACCAAAGGCTGGTAATCCCAACTGATCATGGCCAGCTAACGCTGCAGCTAAATAGACAGCACCAGGTCTTTCAGTTCCATTAAATCCCCAAATAGCCTTCGGTAAATAGGGATCCATATCAATGGTTTCCATCCCATAACACCAGCAAGGAGTAACACTAAGAGATACCCCTATATTGGAATGAGCAAATTTATCCGCACATTTTGCTGCTTCTGCCACTCCACCAATAGTAGTATCAGCAATAACACATTCTACCGGCAAACCATTAGGATGACGCAAATGTGAACTTATTAAGTTAGCAGCTCTTTCCGCCATTTTCATAGTCTGCTCTTCTAAAGACTCACGTACCCCCCTTCTTCTTCCATCTATAATTGGCCTTATCCCTACTCTGGGAAGTGTACCAATTAGTCTGTTTTTAAAACCCATTTTTTGACTCCTCTCTATCTAATAATTGCAGTATAAACTTTTTTAATCATACTAACCAGTAAGAGGGTGTTCTGTTAGTTCAGTAGTAATGACACAACAAAATAAAAATACTCTATAACTACATATATTAAGAAATAACACCCTTCTTTAAAATAATATTGGCATATAGCGACCTTTCTCCGGTTGCCACAATAGCATAACCTTGAGCAGCTCTTTGATAAAATTGGAATCTTTCCAGAGTTTTAATACTATAATTTTCTTTAGATGCCTTAAAAATATTTTCGTAACACTGCCATATCTGGGGTTTGGCTTCCTTACCAGTATCCATATAAAATACATTATGAGCTTCATATTGATCCAGGGGTAGAAAAAGTAAAATTGCCTCTAACAACTCTGGAATACCGTGACCATCGGCTCTTACGCTCAAGGTGCCAGCAGACTCCACCGGATAATTTGCATCCGCCAGTACAATCTCATCCCCATGTCCCATCTCCATTAACACCATCATTAACTCCGGAGAAATAATCGCTGGAATATTCTTCAACATAATTACTCTCCTTTCTATACAGTCTATATTTAAACCAAAACAAGGTAATAATATTTGACCACAAGGATTGTGAATAATTCTTTGCACTTTATTTTTATTATGAATCAGTTATTCTTAACTACTAAAATGTATCTTTTACCTTATTTTATTCACATAGCTTTTATATTATTTTATCATTAAAATCTATAAATATCATAACGTGATACAATTTGTTAGGCATGAATCTGTTTTCCCTTTTTTTGTTTTATAAATGATATAAATTCCTATTCTTTAAAAAAACAAAACTCCAGTATAATAATGCTCCAAGTAAACACAAATAGCCTGGTATATTATAATTTATACAAGCATACCGCCGTAATTGGTCATAAATACTGTCTAAGCAAGCTGTGCTATTGGTAAAGCAAACACTTCTTTCCCTTTTTCTGGTAAAGTCTTGATAGACTAATGACTGAATAAAAATAACAATCATTATAATCATAGCTATTTAAGATATTATAAAAATAAAGTAAGTCTTTTCTTTATTTATCGGGTCCTTGGTCCTCTATTTTTAATGCGTGAGGTTCCCCTTTACAATAAAGGTATGTCGCTTCTTCTTTTCTTGATATTATTCCAAAAGATTTTTATATATCCTACCATTCTTCATTACCAGGCTTATATTTTTAAGCGCAGTAATGTTACTTAATGGATCTCCCTTTACAGAGATAAGATCAGCGAACTTACCTTTCTCTAACGTTCCGATCAAATCTTCCATACCAAGAAGTTCTGCGCTATTCTTAGTAACTGCCATAAGAGCTTCTAAATTTGAGGCACCAAGGTCAACAAGATATTTAGCCTCTTTCCATAAAAAAGTATGTACTGAATCAACTGCCAGGCAAAATTTTACACCAGCCTTAATTCCCTGTGACATATACTTCTTTGTTAATTTTGCAGATTCTATCACTTTGTTTCTCCACCAATCTTTTTTATAGTCTTCTCCCGCCTGAAATCCAGTTTTTTCATCAAAAAACAACTGTAAATTGGGATCACTAAGCCTTGTTCCATACTTAATAAAGTATTCGATATCCTGTTCCTCAAGCATATTTGCATGCTCTATACTATCAATACCGGCTTCCATAGCCCATCGCATAGCTGGCCCACCGATTGCATGCCCGGCAACTTTCATTCCAAGATCATGCGCTTGACCAATTGCCGCAAATAATTCCTCCCGGGTGTAGGCAGGCATCTGAGTCAGATCACCTCTACGGTAGTCCTCGCGAGTATTGCCGTGAGATACATTCGTTACAAATAACTTAACCACATCAGCACCCATTGAAAAATTTTGTCTAATCATTTTTCTGAGCTCTTCTGGACCATCTGCCGGGGCAGCAAGAAAATATGCTGTACCATGGCTCGGACGTAATGGACGAATTGATATTACCAAGCGTGGACCTGGAATTTCCCCAGTGTTTATGGCATCTCTAAATCTTAATTCGAGATCTCCTGCAGCACCCAACGTGCGCATCGTTGTTACGCCAGACGTTAAATCATGCTGCAAGTTAACACAACCTCCTAAAATAGCTGTGGTAAGATCAGAAGGAGGTTGTTCCTTTAACAAGGTCTTGAATTCTGGACAATATTGACTATTCATTGTAATATGACAATGAGAATCAATTAAACCTGGCAGTACAGTTTCTTCCGTACAATCAATTACTTGACAATTCTGAGGAATAATGACAGATTCTAAAGTTCCCACTTCTATAATCCGATCACCTTGTATCATTACTACTCCTTTCGGAATAGGAGGCTTTTCCGGATCTATAATAAGCTGCTTGCTTTTAATAGCTGTTTTCATGACAAACTATCTCCTTTATATTATTTATATTATTTTCGCCTATAGACCTTTTAAAAATTTAATTTTGAATCATTCCGTTATAATATCGACTCACATAATTCTAAATCATTTCAATCAGTATTTTGTTTCTCATTATTTTTTAAATAATAGCTTAAAATATTAAGATTAAAGATACTGCTCCCTTCATTATCATTCAAATGTACCGAATTTAATGACTTTTTCATCTTCCATCAATACTTTTCCTTTAGCCACAACATGTTTAATTTGTAATGAATCCTGATCAAGAACCAATAAATCTGCATCTTTACCTTCCCTGATTTCTCCCTTATGTTCGAACTTTAGATGTTCAGCAATATTTGTAGAAGTAACCCTGATAGCATTTTCTATCGATAGTCTTTCTTGCTGAATCAGGTCTCTGAATTCTTGATGCAGTGAAGAAAGAGAGGAAACGGACATACCGATCAATTCTTTATGTTCATTCCAACGGGGAATACTGCCGTTTCCATCAGAACTCATTGTAATTCTATTTATGGATACTCCTTCTTCTATCAACCTTTTTACTGCTCTAGAGGCTTTTATTTTCCCCGTTGATTGAGGTCCGGCAGATGCTCCAGTTGTTAAATCGACATAACCTCCCATCTTTCCGAAGGCAATATCATTTTTGAATGATTCCTCATTTTTTGCCAGGTGAGTTGGAGCAAATTGCCCTATGGGTATATCCGTCTTGTTTATAATCTCAAAAAGATAACCCAAACCTTGTTTTTCGCTTCCCATGTGTATGTGAACTACTCCTGCCTTCCCAGCTAATATACCAGCTATTCTTGACTCAGAAACCACCCTGATAAATTCCTCTATTGTAGGATGAGAGGCTCTATGATCTGATACGGCAATTTTTAAACCAATAACTTTATCAACGAACAATAAGTCAGATGTAATACTCCCGGTAATTGTTGGAGAAGGATATTGGTATGCACCAGTATAGATCCAGGTACTGATACCCTCTTGCTCCAATTCTTTGGCCTTCATAAAAAGAGATTTTAGCGAACGCGCTATTCCGTCTGTTCCTAACAAACCAACAACCGCAGTAATGCCTGCTTTCACAAATTCACTGAATTGGGTTGGAGGAGTTCGGTATTGAGGCCCGCCCTCTCCACCACCTCCATCAAGGTGAACATGCTGATCAATATGCCCTGGAATAATGATACATTTTGAAGCATCCAATATTTTTAAATACCCGTTTATCATATCAAAAACTGTTAAATCAATATCCTGACCAATAGAGAAAACTTTCTCATGAATGATCAGGATATCTTTCATCCCTTTATAGTCCGGAGAATATATATGACCACTTTTTATCAATAATAGACTCATACTTCTGTACCTTTCACAAACTCTTGTTTAGTCAGACTTTTTTTAATTGAAAGCATATCCCTCTTTCCATTATGGAAAATATCAGATACTCCTTCCAACCAAGTTACTGAATGAAAACAATCGAAGCACCTCAAAATAATTTTCGGATTCAAAAACAACATTCGTTGCAGAAATTTGCCTTACCCCGGGATAGAAAGATATTCTGAAAGAATGTGCATGATTTTTAAATGATAATTCTACTTTAAAGTATTTGGGCAAATCTATTTGACACTTATTAAGATCACTTCTTAATGCCAATTCCACTCCTTCTTTAATCTCCTTAACAGATCGTTGTGGATGGATACTGGTAACTGAATTTCCTCTCCCAGTATTTACAACAACAGTATGAATATTTTTATTCAGAGCAAGAGCTTCTTTGCAAATACCTTCATCGCCACTTAAAAAAACCAATGGCACACCAACAGTGGCAGCAGCATAGCTAAAAATGAAACATTCACTGGCTAACCTTTCATTGACTTTAATATAGTTGTAAGTTGCTGAACTCATAGTATGGGATAAAGGATTGGTATCTGATCCGCCACAAGAGTGATAGCCAATAAAAATTAAAGCATCAAAAGATTTGTCTAATTCCTGAACCATGGAAAAAGGGTGTCCACTCCATCCCCGTATCAAAGTTACGTTTGGTGGAAGCTTCTCAGCTATTATATTTCTTCCACTCCCGTGAGCATCTTTAACATAAATAACCCGAGCTCCTCCCTTAGTGGCTCCTTCGCAGGCAGCATTTACCTCCTCAGTCATTCGTTTTCTATAATCTTGATAATCAGGTTGTGTTTTGGTCGTTTCGTCCCGACTGGCAACACCGGTAATTCCTTCGATATCAGCACTAATATAGACTTTCATATAAGACCTCTTTTAATCTCCTTAATGGTTGACTAATTTTTCAATATTTTTTAATGTTTGTTTATAAACTCATTTTTCTGATTTCCAGGGAAGGATTTTGGAATGCAAATCCAGCATGTTATACTTTTCCAGAATTTTTTTTACCTTTTCAACATCGATTGCTTCACGTTTTCTCCCATCCAATCCGACTACAGTTACCGCTTTTAAAATAGCGTTATAAATAGCCTCTTCTGTCGCTTCCTGTATAGCTGTAAATAATGGATTCATTGCTTCATTAGATAATAATCTGAGCTCTTGTGTTATACAATTTGGGATATCACATTTGCGATTAGTTGTGGAAAATGCAATAACAAAATCTCCACTTTTATGACTGGATATAGCTCCTGTCCGAGCCATACCTAATATAGCTCTTTTGGCTAATCTCTTTAAATTATGGGTACATAAAGGAGCATCTGTTGCCACTATGATCATACATGAACCATCTATATCGGTATAATAAGGAATGTCTTGACTAAAAGAAAAACAATTTAACTCTCTTCCTACAGGTGCACCATTAATGGTCAGTATGCCACCAAAATTTGTCTGAACAAGAATTCCGACCGTATAAAAACCATCTTTCTCGGGAAGGATTCTGGAAGAGGTACCAATACCGCCTTTCCAGCCAAAAGTAGAGGTACCCGTACCAGCACCAACTACTCCTTCATCAACTGGACCTGAACAGGAATTCTTGATCGCCTTAAATAAATGGCTTCTTTTTACTGGCCTTGAGCGACTATCATTTAAAAAGCTCATATTAGTATCTCCAACAACAGGATTAACAGAAGTAACTGCTTCATTTCCTGGCAACTTTAAGATATATTCAACAATGCTATCAGCTACTACTGGCACATTGCAGGTATCAGTTAATGCAATAGGAGTTTCAATGTTTCCCACCTCTTCAATCTGACCTATACCTGTCATTTTCCCAAAACCGTTGTAAATGTAAACCGCTGCTTCAACCTTATTTTGGAAGAGATTTCCTTCATGAGGAATTACCACTGTAACTCCACTTCTAATTTTTCTTCCTTTCCAGACAGTTTCATGCCCAACCAAAACTCCTTTTACGTCCGTAATTGCATTCCATTGACCTGGTTTATAAATTCCTACCTCAATTCCAATATCACGTGCCCTGGGTCTTCTATTAGTTGCTAATATTATTTTTTGAGGACGTGATTGAGTATTCTTTTTTGAAATTTGTACAGATACTTTTTTCTCCTGAAACATTATTTTTAGTCCCTCTAAAATTAATTTACCTGATATGGAGTAAAACTTTTTGTTAATAAAAACAAATTTGTCTCATAATAACTATATTAAAACAGCACAGCTAAAACCTTTCCTATAAAATATGTTTGAATAATTACCCTTTTAAATTCAGTATCATTTTATTAATAATAAGCTATTTCTTTCATTATTCTTTTATTTTCATGTATTTCCATGTCAAATGCAGAAGACCATAGCTTAAATCATTCTTCCAATAAATAATCCCCCTGTAATAGTTGGTTCCCCTGCCCATCTGCAAATGCAAATACAAAACCCTTTTTTAAAGCACATGCGCCAACTTCCCCTTTTTTATTCATTGCTAAAAAACAAATCTGACGTGTATTATTATAATAATTTTTTCCCTTAATTCGTTGAACTGCAAATTTACAAGCCTCTTTTGGAGAATAGCCCTCTCGCATCTTTTCGACAATTAGAAAACTACCAACAGCTTTCATGGATATCTCACCAAAACCGGTCGAACAAGCTCCACCTACCTCATTATCCACGAATAAAGCAGCACCAATGATCGGTGAATCACCTACTCTGCCATACAAAGAAAATTTAATCCCACTCGTGGAAACTCCGCCACTCATATTTCCTTTATTATCAATTGCTAAAAGTCCTATCGTATCATGATTCTCTTTTTCGTCTAAAGCCATTTCTTGCTCTTTCTTCCATTCCTCCCAAGCTTCCTCTGCTTTCGGTGTTAGAAGTCTTTGTCTTTTAAATCCATTCCTTGATGCAAAATTAAGGGCACCTTCTCCAACCAGCATGACATGTGGCGTCTTCTCCATGACCAATCTGGCAACTGAAATAGGATTTTTAACTTCTTTTAGAAAAGCAACTGCGCCGGCATTGCCATTCCAGTCCATGATTGAAGCATCAAGGGTAAGATTGCCTTCAGCATCAGGATACCCACCAAATCCTACTGAGGTTACATTCGGATCATTTTCGGCAACATTAATTCCAAACTCAACAGCATCGAGAGAAGATTTACCATTCATCATTGCGTTAATGGCAATTTCAGTAGCCTTATAGCCATGCGCCCAAGTAGATATACACAATGGTCCTGGTACGTTTTTTATTATTCCTCCCCTTTTTTTAAGTGAACCTACATTGGTTAAACTCTGATTTTCCTCTATCATTTTATTATCTGATTCAATTCCTTTCTTCCATTTTTTTTAGATCAATTAAAAATCTCTAAAATTACATTCTACATCTAAGAATAAATTTTATATCCTATTCTTACTGTCTGTTGCAAACCACTATCAATTGATGGTATTAATGAAAATAAATCTTTCTCCTCTTATATTCATCAATTCATTATCAATGAATAGTCTCCCCAAAAAAGCGCAGAAGATTTCCACCTATAATCTTTATAACATCACCTTTGCTATAACCACGGCTTAACAATTCTGCCGTTAGTCTGCTGCATTGTGAATGACCTTTTATGCAATCATATTTCTGATGGGGAATTTTCTTTGAAAAGTCTCTCATTTCATCACAAAAGTCAAAACCAAATCCGATATGGTCTATTCCAACCAGTTTATTAATATAATTAATATGATTTGCAAGATCTTTTTCGTTCAGGCTTTCTTGATCGGAGTAGCCCACAAAACTACTGCATACATTCATTCCCATTACACCTCCCCGGGAGGCTAAAACCTGAATTTGTCTGTCTGTAAGATTACGCATCGAAAAAGTAATACTCCGACAATTGGAATGGGAAGCCATAACCGGACCATCATACAAAGCGAAAAGATCTTCTACACCTTCATCGTTAAGATGGCTGATATCAAGATACATTCCCAACCGAAGGGCTTCTTTTATCACGCTTACTCCAAAGTTTGTAAGGCCTCCCTTTTTGCCTTCTTCTACTTGATTGAAAAAACATCCATCAGCTGCATAGTTTCGTCGGCTCCAGGTTAAACCAAGTCCACGAACTCCCAATTCAAAGAAAATTCTTAGAAGAGACAGATCATTTCCAATCGGTTCAAGTCCTTCGAATGAAAGAAGTATCGCAATTTCACCCTTCTCTTTTGCCTGCTCAATCTCTTTTGTATTCCGGCAAAGAGAGAAAAGCTTTGGGCTTTCTTCCATTTCCGAATAAAGTGCACTGATATAATCCAAGGCTTTCCGAAGTCCCATTTCCGGTAAAAATTCATTAGAAATAAAAAGAGAAGAAACAATTAGATCTATGCCTCCAGCCTTTAAAGATGGAAGATACTCCTTCTCAATTACTTGGGTTTTCCCTTTAAGACGTTTTGCAAAAACAAGGGGAAGTAAATCAAAATGAGCATCTACAACAAAATTACTATTATGAAGTTGCGATGCCTGTTTCATGTTGAAAATTTCATCTTTTTCCTGAATATTCTTCATGCATCATTTACCTCATGTCATGTTATGTAATAATATATTTAAAAATCCTATTTCATATACTACAAATCCCATACAAAAAATGATTAATAATAAATATAAAATGAGTATTTTTCTTAATTTTACTGTATCTCTTTAACTTGAAATTAAGCAAGGTTTTATATAATTGCTATACATATTAGATTAAATAGAATTCCGCCTGTCTCCCATTTAAAGTATGGCATCCGTCTTTAGTAAAGATGACTGCCTCTTCCATGCCAAATCTGACATTCTGGTCATGCCACTCTTCTATTAATTTTTCACTGCTCAACTCCATAGCAAAAGCATAGTTATGCTTCATAAGCGTTTTGCCTCTGGGCAGGGGATTCTCCTGCTCCCATGGCAATCCAATCAGTGGTCCTGGCTGATGGAGAAATAGTCCCAAAGAATGTGAATATATCCGGGGACGTAAAATGCCTTCCCTGTGAGCCTTTTTAAGAATATTTTGTTGTAATTCATTCCCTGAAATATTTTCTTTAAATTCATCCATGAAAATTTCTTGCAATTGATTGGTTTGAGTCATAAGAGATCGAAGTCCTGCCGGGGCATCTGTTTCACCTCTCTTCAAAACATAAGCAAGGTGTTGATTATCCGAGTTCAGTCGTAGGTACTTAATTCCAACATCACAGTGAATGACATCTCCAGGTAAAATTATATTTTTATCATGTTTTGTAATCTCTGTTTCATTTCTGATAACATTAAAATGGGGATTAAAAGGTAAATCCAATCCCAAATCAACTGCATTTTGCCAATAATGCCACTTCAAATCATCTACTGTAGTAACTCCCGGAGTAATTGTTTCGCGACTAAAACATTCAGCAATTATATAATGGGCAATCTTTATAACGTGCTGAAAAATATTGATTTCACTGTCGGTTAAGGTTGCACTCCATCGTATTGCTGCTTCCTCGGCACTTACCAGGCGTATGGAGTATTTCTCTGGAAGCTTGCTTTTAAGTTGCTGGTATAGATTATGGGTAAGACCTCCGCCACACCACTTCTCACTGCCTATATTAATCCCAATACGTCTGGGATCTCGTTTCTTAACCAGATCTAGCAGAACTGCCCATTGTTCTTCTTCCAGTTGTCCGATATAAGGCCGTTGGTATAAATCTTTGGTATCAGTGCCAGATACATTGTACTTTTCTATCTTTCCATTCCCCTGGTCAATAAAAATCAACATCTGCAGAATAGGACTCCAACAATCTAAGGGAATCATAGTCCTGTAAATAGGATCAAGATTGTCCTCCTGGCAAAGAATAATCCACATATCAATATCAGCATCTTTCATAGCTAAAGGCAATATTATTCCTAAACGATCTTCCAGTAATCCTTTAATTAGTTCTGCCCGTTTTTTTATAGGCAGAATATCCGGGACACAATATTTACCTATTTTTCTAATATCAGCTCGTTCAAACATTATATCTCCTTACCATATTTATTATTTAGCTTTTTAAATAGATATTATAATGATTTGTCCTTTCCTTGACTTTTATATTCATTCAGTTAGTTCATGTTTTCTGAATTAAATAAAGACTTTTATCCTTTTAAAAAGTGCTTAGTAAAAACTTTACTCACAATACCTGGTGCACATTACAAAATGGCCATTCCCAATATTGATTAATTGATCTTCCATATAATCACATACTGGTTTCACAAACTTGCATCGGGTTTTAAATGTACAACCGGTAATTTTATTCAAGGGGCTAGGTATCTCTCCTTCAATCGGAATTTCCTTTCTCTCCCGTTCTTTTCGTGGATTGGGGATAGGAATAGAAGATAAAAGGGCTTGGGTATACGGGTGCTTCGGATTTTTAAATAGCTCTTCTTTCCCTGCTAATTCAACTAATTTCCCCATATACATGACGCCAACACGAGTGCTGATATATTTAACCATAGATAAATCATGGGCAATAAATAGATAGGTCAGTCCAAATTTATTCTGTAATTCGTTGAGCAAATTAACAATCTGTCCCTGAATCGACACATCAAGTGCTGATATGGGTTCATCGCAGATAATAAATTTTGGCCCCACCGCTAAAGCACGGGCAATGGCCAACCGTTGTCTCTGACCTCCTGAAAATTCATGAGGATAACGGGTAATATATTCAGGAGTCAGCCCTACTAATTCCAACATTTCTATCACTTTTTGTTCTTGTGTTTTTTTTGTTCCAATTTTATGTATTTCCAATCCTTCACTAACCAGCTCCTTAACCATCATTCTTGGATTTAAAGAAGAATAAGGGTCTTGGAAAATCATTTGCATATGAAGCATAAAAGACCTCATATCCTTTTTATCCATTCTCGATATATCTTTCCCCTCAAAAATCACCTGTCCATTTGTTGGTTTGTAAATTCCTTTAATCGTCCGGCCTAAAGTAGATTTTCCACATCCCGATTCACCGACAAGCCCAAAAGTCTCACCTTTATATATGTCAATATTAATATTATCTACAGCATGAAGAACTCTATTGCCAGAAAGGTAAAAGTATTTTTTTAACTTTTTTACCTCTACTATTTTTTCCTTCATCATACTCTTCCTTCTCTTTCCTTAAAGTGCTCTAATTGTCTTAATGCTTTTTTGTGATATAACCAGCAGAATACCCTGCTATTATTTTTTAAATACAGGTATTTGGGAATTTTTTCTTTACAAATTTGCATTGTGTAATCACAACGATCGGCGAACGGGCAACCTGGTGGTATATTCAAGAGAAAAGGCGGAGTCCCATCAATGGTTCTCAATTTTTGATCTTCATTATCAGCTAAGCTTGGCACAGCTTTTAATAAACTGGCTGTATAGGGATGCCTAGGCTGGTAATATATCTGATTTACTTCACCCTCCTCTATCACTCTTCCGGCATACATCACAGCAACACGATCAGCAATTCCGGCGACAACTCCAAAATCATGCGTAATTAAAATGATAGCTGTCCCAAATTTTGTCTTAAGTTCCTTTAGCATACGAAATATCTGAGATTGGATCGTCACATCCAACGCTGTAGTTGGTTCATCAGCAATCATAATATCCGGACGATTAGCCATTGCTATAGCTATCATGACACGCTGTTTCATTCCACCAGAAAGTTCATGGGGGTACTGTCTAACCCGTACTTCTGGCTCTGGTATCCCTACCAGACCCATTAACTCGATGGCTCGCTCTCTGCTTTGCTTTCGGCTCATATCAGTATGTTGATGAAGGATTTCTCTAATCTGATTCCCTACTGTCATCGTTGGATTCAGAGAGGTCATTGGATCCTGGAAGACCATCGAAATTTGCGCACCACATATCTTGCTCATTTCTTTCGTATTTAATTTCAATAAATCTTTGTCTTTAAAATTTATTTGACCACTTTTTATCTCTCCCGGAGGAATGGGTGTAAGACCTAATATGGCTTGGGTTGAAACACTCTTACCACTTCCTGACTCACCAACGATAGCAAGTACTTCGCCTTTTCCCAAAGAGAAATCTACCTCTTGAACTGCTGTTACCTCTCCTATATAAGTATGAAAAGAGATGGTCAGATTTTGTACATCCAATAAGTTTGTTTTTTTCACTTAAACATCTCCTTTATACCCGCATCTTTGGGTCAATAGCATCACGAAGTCCATCTCCAATTAATTGTAACGATAACATTGTTAAACTGATAAATATTGCAGGAATAAAAAGCATATAGGGGTAGTAATGCATTTCAGCAATACCATTAGCCACCATAATACCCCAAGAAGTTAACGGTGGTTGTATCCCAATTCCAATAAAACTTAAAAAAGCCTCACTGAAAATAGCAGTAGTTACCTGAAAAGTAGCCATTACTATCACCAAAGGTAAAACATTTGGAATGATATGCTTTCTCATTAGCCATAGGTGAGATGCACCCATTGTTTTTGCGGCAATGGCAAACTCCATATTTTTTAGTCGTAGAGTTTCTCCTCGAACCAACCTTGCCAATCCGCTCCATCCGGTAAAAGAAAAAGCAAAAATAATTGACTGAATACCCGGCCCTAGAACTACCATAAATATGGTAACCCAAATCAAGAATGGGATTGCAATTAAGATGTCAACAAAACGCATAATGATTGTATCAACCTTACTGCTTGAAAGACCAGAAATTGAACCAATAACTATACCTATAATCGATTGGGTTAACGCCGTCACGAAAGCAATAAATAGTGACACTCTTGCACCGATCCAGATTCGGCTCCAGATATCGCGACCCAGAGCATCAGTTCCAAACCAATGCATTCTACTAGGAGTTTGATAAGTACTGATTAAATCTGTTTTAGAGTATTCATAAGGTACAATCAAAGGACCAATAATTGCAAAAATAATAAAGAAGGTAATTAAAACAGCACCAATTAATGCTGGCTTGTTTTTCTTAAAACGATGCCAAACATCATCCCAGAAACCTATTGTCTCACTTGGCAAAGTTGACCTAACTTTATCGACTCTCTTATTTAGGGGAGTAAACAATCTTTGTTCGTTGTCATGCATAGAATGTTTTACCTCATTTCCGAGTAGTAATACGTACTCGTGGATCAATAATTCCATATACAAAATCAATCACCAAGTTGATCACAATTAGGAAAAATCCAAAGAACAGAGTTAATCCCATTACCATTGTATAATCGAGATTTTGTATTGACATAACATAATGACGTCCCAAGCCCGGGATGGCAAATATGGATTCAATTATGAATGATCCTGTTAAAACCCGAGCGACTGCTGGACCTAATATGGTCAAAATAGGGAATAAAGCATTACGGATTTGGTGTTTAATAACGATTTGCGTCTTGCTTAAACCTTTTGATTTTGCTGTTTTAATGTAATCAGCATTAATTATTTCCAGCATACTTGCCCGCATATATCTGGCTAACACAGCCAATGTACCCAGACTCAAGGCAAAAGAGGGCATGATTGTGTGCCTAAAACTTTCATAGCGAGCAACTGGCAAAATTTTTAAATAAACGCCAAGAAAATACTGAAGTAGTGCAGCAAAAACAAAACTGGGTACCGAAATCCCGATAAGTACTAAAATTACGGTCAGATAATCCAGTGGTTTCCCCCTGTTCAAAGCAGAAACAATTCCAAAAAAGATTCCAGAAAAGATTGATATTACCATTGCCCGTATTCCCAGATCCATCGACTTAGGAAATGCGTCTCTGATGATATCATTAACTCTATGCCCACGTTTTGCTAGAGAATACCCAAAATCACCATGAAGAATATTATTCATATAGATAAGATATTGTTGAGCCAGAGGTTTATCAAGACCATAATGAATTCTTAATCTTTCTTTTACTTCAGGTGCTACCGATGGACCAGCAAAAGGATCTCCCGGAACCAGTCGAACGAGAAAGAAGGTAGCTGTTGCAAGAATAAACATAGTAAGAAGGGCAACTAAAATGCGGTTAAGAATATATTTTGTCATTATGTTTTAGTCTTCCTGCTTTCAATAAATTAGTTAATCTAATTCTCATTTCTTTCCAATTTGATCTTTGTTCATAAAAGAAGGTTAATTCTACAAGGAAAGAACGTTAGGAGCTGCTGTTCAATCAAGCAGCTCCTAACTAATTCCTCTAACAACAAATTCAGGTTATTTCTCTATATCACAATAAATATGTTTGATATACTGTCCACTAATAGAGGTGGTCAATCCTTTAACCCAGGATTGAACTGCTACTGCACCCCTATCATACATGAAGGGGATACAAGGAGCGATATCGGCAAATAATGCTTCTGCTTGATTAAGGATTTCAGCTCGTTTAACTAAATCAGTTTCCTGGTTTGCCTTATCCATCAGTGCATCATACTCCGGATTTTCAAAAGTAACACCCATATCCATTGATCCAGAATTCCAATACCACATAAAGGTTTTGGGATCATCATAAGCCGCACCCCAACCGGATCGAGCAAAATCATATGCTAAAGCAGGTTTATACAAGCTATTCCAGAATTGATTCCCAGTTGCCTGAGTCACATTGACCTTAAGGCCTAACTCTCTAAAAATACTCAACCAATAAGCTGATATAGTTGTTGGATCGTCAACGCCCTGACTGGTCAGGAAATCAAAGGTGGGGAATTGGTCAACAGAGGTGTATCCCATATCTTCCAGGACCTTATCCATATACTCCTTGGACTTGGCAAGATCAGGTGTCTCCTGATGATATTTCCCGATATTCATGCTCACTTCACCCCAGGTCTTGCCAGAGTATATTGCTATTCCTGCTGGAACTTGAACTGTTGCTGGTGATCCATTTCCCTTCAACACATTCTCAACAAAGCCCTTACGGTCAAGTGCACATGATATAGCCTTCATAAAATTAGGATTGCTTAGTATTTTCCCCTTCACCGGGTCATTATGCCCATGTCTATTTAGAGCAATATATCTGACGATTGCCTTATCGTATCTTAATAAAAGTCTTTTTTCCTCATATTCAAGTATTTCAGTCCCACTGGTTGGCTCGTAGTATTCAATTTCTCCGTTGTCAAACATATTACGTCTGGTTTTTTCCTCGGGTATAACATAGACAATAATCTTATCCAGTTTTATCTCATCCTTATTCCAGTAATCCGGATTCTTTACCATGACTAATTTATCTTCCTGTTTCCATTCTGTTAAGATAAATGGGCCACAGCTGGCTAAAGACTCTGCAGTTGCTCCATATCCATCACCATATTTTTCTACCAGATCTTCCCGACCAGGGTAAGAGTAATAGTCCATAACACCCATGAAATAAGGAGCCGGGTTTTCCAGAGTAATCACCAGTGTTTTATCATCAATTGCCTTTGCACCTAATTCATCTGGTGAAACCTCTCCAGCCCTTAATTTGGCTCCATTTTTAATATCATCTACATTTTGACTTGCTGGACAAATTTCAAACATTCGAACAAAGGCATGTACAAAGTCTCCAGCTGTGATTGGCTTACCATCAGACCATTTTGCATCTCGTAAATGGAAAGTATAGGTTATTCCGTCATCAGATATTTCCCAAGATTCTGCTAATCCAGGGAAAACATTGCCATCACGTATACGCACAAGAGGCTCAAAGATGGCACTTTGAATTACAGCATGCTGCAGGGATAGCAATACACGTGGATCTAAATTGTCCAGTCCTGCATTAGCGGCAATACGAAATACTTTCTCTTCCGATTGTGCAATTGGATTTATAGTAATGGTTAAGAATAAGAATATTAATAATAGACCAAAAACCATTCTTAAAAAACCCCTATTTAATGTAACAGTTCTCATAATTCAAATACCTCCGTTTTTTTATTGAATTCTGCATTTTATAGAACAAATTAATTTAGTAATATTTTAAAATTAAAAAATTTTAAAAAGAAAGTTTAAAAACAGACATAAAATTGTCATTTTTCTACGTTCTGCAGTTCTACCTATGATTTATTACCACACTTTAAATCATAAGACATACCTCCCCTTTTGTAAAAGTTTACCATGAGCAGATCTATCTTAGCTACTTAAAGCTTTAATAATTTTTTACTACTTTGTATATTTTTGTGCAATTAGTTTGTCGGTATTTTAAGCTCTTAGATTTCATAAGCATAATTTAACCACGGTTACTATTTATTAGTTGATAATTTATTCTGCCTTCTTTATAGTAGAATTTCTGACAATAAGTTCTGTATTTAGAGTCGTAATAGTAGGTTTACGTTCTGAATTTTCTTCTTTATTTTCAATCTTTCTTATCAACAATTCAGTTGCTGTAGAGCCAACTTGATAAACAGGCTGTCTTATCACCGTAATTGGTGTTTCTAATATTACTGCCCAATCTGAATCGTCAAAACAGACAATGCCTATATCTTTAGGTATTTTAAAATTCATTTCTTTAATCGCAAACAATGCACCAATAGACATATCTATATTGGTAGTGAAGATTGCTTCTGGTTTGTTTGATTGATTCAATAATTCTTTAGTTAATTTTCTACCACTTTCTTTCTTGAAATCACCAATTTTAATCAGATCATCATCTCTTTTTATACCGGCATCTTTTAATGCACGTAAATAACCCTTCAGCCTTTCCGCGCCAGTAGTTCGGTCGAGGTAACCATTTACTATTCCAATTTTTCTATATCCTTGTTCTATTAAATGTCTCACAGCCTTATAAGCACCAATTACATTATTAACCAATATGGCATCACATTCTAATCCATCTACCAGCCTATCTATCAACACAACCTTAATTCCTAAGTCTATTAGATGTTTAATATACTCTGAGTTTTTACCAGTAGGAGTCAGTATTATTCCGTCTACTCTACTAGACTTTAAAACTTTTAGATAATTTAGTTCTTTCTCAGGATTTTCATCTCCATTACACAATATGGTGTTATATCCAAACTTATTGGCGGTATCCTCAACTGACTTTGCTATTTCAGAATAAAACTGAGAGAGAACATTGCCCACAATTATCCCGATAGAATTGGTTTTCTTTTGTCTCAGGCTTCTGGCAACTGCATTTACTTCATAATCTAATTCTGATACAGCCTTAAGTACTTTTTTTCTAGTCTTTTCTCTGACACCGGGGTAATTTCTTAAAACTCTTGATACAGTTGCTGTAGAAAATCCTGCTTTTTCAGCTACATTTTTTATATTTATTCTCATTGCTCTTTACCGATAATTGATACTAAAATTTGAAAAAACACCTATGTTAACGTTTACATTTGTAATCGTTTTCATTATAAATGAATGTTATTCTGTTGTCAATATTTTGAATTAACTCTGTCAATTAAAAATTAAAACTGCACACTTTTATACATGATTTAAAGTTTAAAATT